>NZ_CP056032.1:5081193-5794290 GCF_013375035.1 Spirosoma sp. KUDC1026
GGCTTCGTTCGTTTCTCGCTTACTTTCTTCGGTTGGCAGCTAGGTTGTCAGCAGTGTCAGCCCGTACATACTCAGGTAGCGGTGTTCGGGTACGTCGTCGAACGCACTGTCCAGACGCAGGCTGGGTGGTGTCTGCCCAAACGACAGGTGGGCCAGAAAACGACTTAACTCAGCGAAAGAATCGGCAAAGGGCGTAATCTCGCCGTATAACGTAACAGGCACTTCCGCTGGATTCATCTGCTGCTCGTCCAGTACATACAGGATGTAATACGTTAGATCCTGCGGGTTCTTATACCCAAAGCGATTACAGAAATGCAGCTTGTGGTCCTGACGGCAGATGACCGTGACAAACTCATCCTCGAAATATAGCCATACACCCTGCGGGGTCAGCGAGCGTTTGTCCAGATCGGCCGTCGCCTGAATCAGGGCGCTGGTCTGGTGCACGAACCGAAGCGGCTGCAGCGGATAGATCTCCGCGAAATAGTCAGCCAGCGGGTGCGACAGGTTGAATACCGACAAAAATCCTTCGTTTTCGTGCAAATGCGCCTGCGCAAACTCGTGAGCGGGTAAAGCGCTCCCCCGCATCAGCGCCAAGTAGCTACCGGCATACTCTTTTCGGTATAATGGCTGAGGGACCAGCGTAAACGAAGGGGAATTCAGCGAAATCCGGATCTCCTGCCACGGCCCGGCGGATAGCACCGGATGATTCTGGAAGACCTCGGGCAATACTTCCGTGAGCGGACGCTCGGTCAGCATCGACGGAAAGGTGTATTCTTCCAGATACCCCACCTCCCGCTGTTTGTTCTGCACCATGAACCGCAACCGGTCGCGCCCAATTTCCAGGCATAGCACCGACTGCCCAACCTGAGTCGGCTCAAAGGAGTCAGCACGAATTAGTATGGTCGGGGTGAGCATATCTGCGGTTTTCACGACGGGGCGGCAGGGGGTTGACTTTCGAACGAAGCAGGCAAGCTACTTAAAAAGCAGAAACGACCAAAAGAATTAATGCCCCAGGTAACCCCGCAGCCGAAAAACATCATCCAGCGAATTGCAGTACTGAAACAAGGCGTGTGCTTCTTCAGCCGGCAGCTGCTTAATTTCATCAAACGTCATCAACCGCACTTCTTCGATGATCTGCTCGTCGATGCCCATTTCGGGATCGAGGCCCATCCGCAGGGAACCGCCCACCGCCCGGACGGTAAAAAACAACTCCAGCGCATGCAGCGGGGGCAACATAAACTCGTTGACGAAGAGCATCTCCCCGACTTCTACGTCTAGGCCGGTTTCTTCGGAAAACTCCCGGACCAGCGCGTCGGGTGCCTTTTCGCCAAACTGTGCCCCGCCCCCCGGCGGACACCAGAAAGTGTCAGAAGGATTGATACCGCGATGGCGTACCATCAGCAGTTTATCGTCTTCACAGTATAGGCCACACACACGCAGCCGAAGCCGATTACCATATAGTTTCAACACCTCTTCCCGGGGCTTGTCAAGTACCTTCGTCACAGTTACGTCACTAGTTAGAACTGCAAAGGTAGCGGTTTTACGACGTTGGGCGTATGGGAATCGTGTATTCGGCTGCGTGCACCAGGTGACTGCCCCGTGAAAACGGGGACTGCCAGAGCGATCCGAACTAGTATGGACTGCCCGAAATGTAACTTTCGAGCGATTCGATCCGGATTTTCTGATCCCGGATAATGGCAGCCACAACGTCGTTGATGGATATTATTCCCTGCAGTTCGCCTTCTTCCATAACGGGCAGGTGGCGAATGTGCTTCTCCGACATAATGACCATACATTCCTCCAGCCGCTGCTGGGGCTCAATCGTGATCACCTGGCGGGTCATTACGTCCTCGATCAGGGTGTCGTTTGAGTGGCGTCCCTTCAGGATCACTTTGCGGGCGTAATCGCGTTCGGAGAAGATTCCGGTTAGTTTGCCGGCATCGACAACCAGTACGGCCCCGATGTTTTTTTCCGCCATTAACTCAAGGGCGGCCAATACGGTCTGTCGGGATGACACCGAGTAAAGTGCATTTACAGATTTAGCCTGTAGAATTTGACGTATATTCGTTGATTATTAAAGGTTTATAAAAAGTGAAAGTAGACAAAAGGAAATACAAAAAACACGGGTATCCACTTTTTTTCTTTGCGCGATCCTGCTTCTGATAGTATCAGATATCCTTCATATTCTGCCCCTTTTTTCGTAACTTAGATGCATGAACGATACTCTGTCGGCGGCTCAGTTACTGGCCAAACGCTTTCCTTTCAAACCCACTCCCGGACAGTTACAATTCTTTGATCAGATTAGTACGTTCATCACACCGGAGGAGCAGGAGCGATACCGGGATTGCTTTTTGCTACGTGGCTACGCCGGTACCGGTAAGACGACGCTGGTTGGTACCCTCATTAAAGTACTGCCCCGCTTTGGCTACAAATCCATCCTGTTGGCGCCTACGGGTCGGGCCGCCAAGGTGATGTCGAACTACGCCAAAAAACCCGCCCAGACCATTCACCGCAAAATTTATCGGCAGGTGGCCGATCCGGGTTCGGGTACGCTGGCGTTTCAGCGGCAGAAAAACTACCACGAAGACACGCTCTTTATTGTCGACGAGGCATCCATGATCTCCGACGAAGCCGACTTTGGTGGCAAAGGTCTTCTGACCGACCTGATTGATTACGTATTCGAAAACCCCGGTAATAAACTGATGCTGGTGGGCGATACGGCGCAGCTCCCCCCCGTTGGCCGTGAACTCAGCCCCGCGCTGGATCGTGGTTTCCTGGCTAGCTCGTTCGACATGACCGTCTTCGAACAGGAGCTGACTGAAGTTATGCGCCAGGATGAAGAATCGGGCATTCTCTATAACGCTACGGAACTGCGCGTCCTATTGGGCGATGCCGAGCGTAGCGACGCGACTCCTAAAGCCGTGGGCTTCGACGCCCTGCTGAACGACAGGCCAACGGTACCTGAGCTCGACGCGCCCGACATCCGACTGAACGTGCGTTCTTTTGGGGACATCTATAAAATGCCGCTGAACAAGCTTGAAGACGGCATTCAGTACGCTTACAATAAATACGGCCGCGAAAACACCGTCATTCTGTGTCGGTCAAATAAAACGGCGGTACAGTATAACCAGTTTATCCGGCGTATGATCGACCAGTGCGAAGACGAGCTCGACACCGGCGATATGCTGATGATTGCCCGGAACAACTATACGGTACTGGACGACGATTCGCCCGCGGGTTTTCTGGCCAATGGTGAATTTGCCGAGGTGCTGAAGATTCGGAACAAGGAAGAAATGCACGGTTTCCGCTTTGCCACCGTTACGCTGCGTCTGGTCGACTACGAAGATCAGCCGGATTTCGACGCCAAGATTCTGCTCGATACGTTGTACTCACCTGTCCCGTCGCTGACGTCAGATCAGTACAAGGCACTCTACGAAAGCGTGCAGCGTGATTATTTCTACATCAAGAGCAAGAAAGAACGAACGGAAGCTCTCCGTCGGGATCCGTACCTCAATGCGTTACAGGTGAAGTTTGCCTATGCGCTGACCTGCCACAAGGCGCAGGGTGGTCAGTGGAACGCGGTCTTTATCGATCAGGGCTTCCTGCCCGATGGCCAGGTCAACAATGAATTCGTGCGTTGGCTGTATACGGCCCTGACCCGCGCTACGGACGAAGCTTACCTGATGAATTTCAATCAGCAGTTTTTTGGTTAAAACCGTTGGGCGCAAAAACCAGTTAGAGGTAGGGTTATACACAACGATTTTGGTATGTCTATCGACTGGATTATGAGCGCCTGTATTGGCGTTGGTTTGGCGGCCTGCTGCGGCTTTCGGGTATTTGTCCCCCTGCTTCTGGCCAGTCTCGCTACCAAGCTGGGTATTGTTCACACGATGGCCGGATTTGAGTGGCTCAGTGGCTGGCCAGCGCTGGTGGGTCTGTCTGTAGCGACGATTTTCGAGGTTGGTTCGTATTACATTCCCTGGCTCGACAATTTCCTGGATACGCTGGCGACGCCCGCGTCGATCATCGCCGGTACAATTCTCAGTTCGTCCTTTCTCTTCATCGACTCGCCGGTTATTCAGTGGGGGCTGGGGCTGATCGTTGGGGGTGGCTCGGCCGGGATTGTGCAGGCCGGCACCAGTTTGTTACGCCTGGGGTCAACCGCTACAACCGGGGGCGTTGCGAATTCGGTACTGGCTACTGGAGAGAATGCCGCTTCGGTTATTCTGTCTATTTTAACGATCCTGCTCCCGTTGATTGCTGCCGCCGTTATCGGTATACTCCTCGTGTTTGTTATTAGCCAGCTGGCCGCAAAACGCAAAGTCTGGTTCACACGCGGCAAACGGGGAGCGGGTACATTTACGAACGTCCCCCGCAGCCCAACGAATCTTAACTGACATTGACTGTTCTTAATCGTGCCGACGTATAGACAATGTATGACGCATCATAGATATAACGGGAGACGTTTTTACTTTGTCTCACTGCCTTCTGACCCTGTTAGCATGAGCTAGAAAGGATAAAGCTTTTTATTCGACTTTTGGTACAGGTGTTGAATAGTATCAGCCTGCGCGGTGTATGGGTTCAATACTTCCCCAACAAAAAGAGTTGTCGAGTTTTGGCCATTAGGAACTACGTATTTAATAGACCCTACCTGCCCGTATTGAATTATCAAACTCTGGTCGTTGATGTCCGCTGAAACATGGTTGATGTCAGTTTGTGTCTCGTATAGTAGTCGTTGAATCGAATCGTTCCTAAAGAAGACGGCTACATTACCCTTCTGATCGGTCCCAATCGATAACTGCTGACTGTAGCCTTGAGTTTGTGGTGTATTTGTTCGGGTAGGGCTTGTTGTTTTGATCCATTCCCAGGTACCTCGTGTACCGCCAGCAAGTGTGTACAGTTTGGCTTTGTCGGAAGGACAACCGAACAAAAAAAAACATAGACAAACAAGCCCAATTTGAAGAAAATTAATTTTGGTCATGGCCGTGCCCCAACATTAATTTTAAGTGCGGTATCGTATAGATCACCGCTTTTAGAGAAGCCGCTTACAACATAGTAACCATCAGCGCTGCCATAATTGGCATGTCCTCACTTCATACTATAATACAAGCTGCCCGATCCTCTACTATAGTAGTCCCGCTTTTTTGTATTACTCCTTGAATCGGCCAGAGTGGTTGCTGACTTAGCTACCTGCTCAGTAGCGGGCATGAAGGCAAAAAACTGTTGTCAGTTCACCGCATCGGCTCCAAGTTCAAGGCAAGATGCTTTTACTGGTGATATGTCAGACTAAAGCGCTCAGCCAGATCACTAGTAAGCATGACCTGTATCCACAACTAGTGTATATCCCCCCGGTAGCCCGTTCCTGGCGCTGGAATGACAAATAAAAACGCAGAAGCCCCATCAGAAAATCTGATGGGGCTTCTGCGTTCGTTCGAATACTCTATTCAACTACAACGTAGCGACCGTCCGACGCACGAAGGCGGTCAGGTCGGAGCCAGTCAGCATATTCTGCGACAGCAGGGCCAGATCGTACAGTTGTTTTACCAGCGCCTTTTGTGAATCACCTTCTGGCTCGGCCAAGACTTTTCCGATCAGCGGGTGATTGGCGTTTACAACGACGTTGTAGCCCAGCGGCAGGTTGCCGTAGAACGACTGCTCACCCGACAGGGCCGACATGTCCTTCATCCGGCGCATGAACTCGGGCAACGTAATGGTTACGGGCAGTTCGTCGGTGGGTTGCGCTTCAACGCTTACGGTCAGCATTTTATCATTGAGTACTTCGTCGAATACCGTTTTCAGCTTCGTTTTATCCTCTTCCGATAGAACGCTTTCGTTCGCCAGTCCTTTGTCGATCAGTTTGTCGAGCGTATCAGCATCAACGCGCTGGAAACGTACTTTCTCCAGCTTCGACTCGAGGGCGTTGATGAAGTGTGCATCAATCACGTTATCCATCAGCAGCACATCGTACCCTCGGCGACGCGCCGATTCGATATAAGCGTCCTGATGTTTCCGGTCGGTGGTGTAAAGCAGGGTCAGTGTATCGTTTTTATCCGTCTGGTTGGCCTGCGTTTTTTCGCGGTATTCGTCCAGTGTACTGAACTCCCCTTCCGTGTTTTTGAGCAGTACGAAGTTTTTGGCTTTCTCCCAGAATTTTTCGTCGCTCAGAATACCATATTTGATGAACAAACCAATGTCGTCGAACTTCTCTTCGAACGCTTTGCGGTCCTGATTGAACAGGTCGTTCAGTTTATCGGCGACTTTCCGGGTGATGTATCCATTGATTTTTTTAACGTTCGAGTCGGCCTGCAGGAAGCTCCGCGATACGTTCAGCGGGATATCGGGCGAGTCGATTACGCCGTGCAGCATCATCAGGAAGTCGGGCACTACGTCCTTCACCTCATCGGTAATGAATACCTGGCGGCTATAGAGCTGGATTTTCTCCCGCTGGAAACGCAGTTCGTTTTTAACGCGGGGGAAATACAGAATCCCAGTTAGGTTGAACGGATAGTCCACGTTCAGGTGAATCCAGAACAGCGGCTCTTCGCTCATCGGGTATAGTTCCCGGTAGAAGTTTTTGTAATCTTCGTCGGTTAGATCAGACGGCGATTTGGTCCAGATGGGGGCCGTATTATTGATCGTTTCGCCGTCGAACTCGATGGCTACGGGCAGGAACCGGGCATATTTGTCTAGGATACCCCGCAGACGAGCTTTATTCAGAAACTCTTCAGAATCCTCGGCAACGTGCAGAATAATGTCGGTGCCCCGTTCGGTACGTTCGGCTGGCGTCAGCTCAAACTCCGTCGATCCGTCGCACACCCAACGAGCGGCCTCAGCGTTTTCCCGGTATGATTTAGTGACGATTTCCACTTCACTGGCCACCATAAACGCCGAGTAGAAACCTAGTCCGAAGTGGCCGATGATCTGCCCCTTATCGTCGGTTTTGTCCTTATATTTCTCCAGGAAATCGGTGGCGCCGGAGAAGGCAATCTGGTTGATGTATTTCTTGATTTCATCAGCCGTCATCCCGACGCCATTGTCACTGATCGTAATCGTTTTGGCTTCTTCGTTGAGCGAAACGGTTACTTTCAGATCGCCCAGTTCGCCGTTGAACTCGCCAAACGACGCCAGCTGACGCAGTTTTTGCGTAGCATCGACCGCATTGGAGACCAGCTCACGCAGGAAAATTTCGTGGTCTGAATACAGGAATTTTTTAATGATCGGGAAAATATTCTCGGTATGGATCGAGATCTGCCCCTTTTCGCTTTGTACGGCTTCCATAGCTATGACTTAGAAAGGAATTGGTTAGTAGTAGCCCTTGGACAAATCCTGTTCCAGATACCTCCCGGCTGACACATTGACAGAGTTAAAATCTCATCCGCCCTGCAACCCTTCCTGATTCGGCAGACTTCCTGCACAAAAGACCGAACGGGGAGCAGACTACGGCTGTTGTACCAATGTATGCTTACTCATTCGTACACCGACATTTCTCTACCTGAGCTGGAACAGCTTCGCCAGCAACCCAATACGGTCGTTATCGACGTGCGTGACGAATGGGAGTTCGAGGAATTCAACATTGGTGGCCTGAACATTCCCCTTTCCGACATACGAAACCGGAGCGCGGAGTTTCAGGATTACAATACGCTGATTGCGATCTGCACCAACGGCGTCCGCAGTCGGGTAGCAGCCAAAGATTTTCTGCGCCAGCCCCATTTGCAGAACAAGAAAATTTACCACCTGCGGGGCGGCATCATCGAAGCCGAAGACTAATTACGTAACGATTGTAAAGTTACGCTGGGGGGCCTTATCCTGCTTGGGCAGGGCAACATTAAAGATTTCGTGTACGTTAATCCGGATGTTCCGGGAGATTTGGTCCAGAGGCAAGTCGTTCTGCTCAGTGCCAAAAGGTTCTTCAATTTCTTCTCCGATCATTTCCAGCCCAATCAGTACGTATGACATGACCAGTACGGCCGGGATGGTGATGTATCCGTACACTTCCAGAATGGAAAACGGCAGCAACGTGACGAAGATCAGGATAAAGAGCTTGATGAAGAAGCTGTAGGAGAATGGAATGGGTGTGCTTTTGATCCGCTCGCAGATCCCCGCTACGTTCAGAAAGGTCAGCAGCATATCACTCAGGTTAATCAGCTGAGCGTCGGTAATGACCCCCTCCCGATAGAGACCTTCTACCCGTTTCCGGAGTTGTACCACCACCGCATTGGGCAAATGATCAAACCGTTTGATCTCGTCGAAGCTGTCGGTAACTTCCAGTTCTTCAATTATCCGGTTGTCGCGCAGGTGATTTTTCAGCGCGAAGGGAAAATTGGCAATTGTCTTCGTAAAGAAATACCGCTCGGCCTGCCGGTTAGCCGGTAGTATGGCATCAATGGCCACAGCCAGGTTCCGGCAATTGTTTACCAGACTTCCCCAGGCCGTTCGGCCTTCGTAAAAGCGATCGTACGCCGTGTTCGTACGGAAAATGAGCAGCAGACTCAACAGAATCCCCAGAGCTGAGAAGAACTCGGTAGGCGTGTTGGTTAACCGCTGGTGCAAATAGGAGATTTCAAATACAGTCACAAAAGTGACGTACACCAGCACGATAAGAAGCCGCTTCAGCAGCGAAATGATCGTTTCTCCGGTGTGGAAATACCAGATTGCTTTGATCCAGTCGGTCTTTCTATAGGTGATCATGCAGGGGAGCCAAGGCAGTCACCTCAGGCGGGGTTTGGTGTAGATCTTTTAAAGAACGAATGCGTTACAGGTTTATTTGTCCCGTGAACACTCGTTTTGCCGGACCAATCAACTCAATATCATTGAACTGCGTATCAGCCAGCCTAGCAAAGGACACCCGCAGATTCCCGCCAATCGTTTTGATAGCGACCGGCCCTGCTACAGCCAGTTGCTGGCTGGCGGCCAGCGCTACGGCCGTTACCCCCGTTCCACAGGAATAGGTTTCGTCCTCAACGCCCCGCTCATAGGTTCTAACGTAAAGCGTTCCGTCCGCCAAAGGTTCGACGAAGTTGACGTTGGTTCCTCCGGGCGCAAACGTATCGCTGTAGCGGATCGCCCTGCCTTCTTTCACTACGTCCAGCGAATCGAGATCACTCACAAACTCTACCACGTGGGGTGAGCCCGTATTCAGAAACGTCTTGCCATCGCGTGGAGTAATCCCGCTGACGTCGCTCATTTTCAAGAACACCTCATCGTCGGAAACAGTGGCGGTGTGCTCACCGTCGACGGCGATGAAGCGTGTTTTCTCCGAGAACAGCCCCAGATCGTACGCAAACCGAACTATGCACCGGCCGCCGTTACCACACATGCTGCCCTCGGCCCCGTCGGCGTTGAAGTAGATCATCCGGAAATCGTAGTCCGGATCATTACGTAGCAGAATGAGCCCATCGGCACCGATACCAAACCGCCGGTGGCATAACCGTTCGATCAGCGCCTGATCATGTTCGGGAAAACGGTTCCCGCGGTCATCGATCATGACGAAATCGTTGCCGGTACCCTGGTATTTGAAGAAATCAACAGTCACGTTGGAGCAAGCTTATGGTAGAGTTACAAAGTTGCAACACCAATAGACACAAAAAAAGCCGTCTTCTCAGACAGCTTTTCGATTTTTTTTGCGGGTACGGGCGCTTAAGCCGCTGCTGCTACTTTAACTTTTGGCTTACGCTCTTTCAGACGAGCAGCTTTACCCTGACGGCCACGTAGGAAGAACAACCGAGCCCGGCGAACTTTACCCATCCGTACAACTTCAACTTTGTCAACGTTTGGCGACAGCAGCGGGAAAATCCGCTCCACACCAACACCGTTCGATACTTTCCGCACGGTGAACGTTTCGCCACCGCTGCTTGGGTTCCGGCGCTGAATAACCGTGCCCGTAAATACCTGAATACGCTCTTTATTTCCTTCGCGGATTTTGACGTGAACGTTCACCGTATCGCCCGCCCGGAAATTAGGCAGTTCGGCGCGACGCTGCGCGTTGTCTGCCTCCACTAATTTAATTAACTCGCTCATGACCTTATATATATCGCCGGAAAACTATTTGCGAAATGAGCCGCAAAGATAGCAAACTTCTCGGTGGGAGAAAATACTTTTGCAAAATTACGTTATGTAAATCGCGCTTTCCTGTATGAAAATCCTCAATGTCGACCAGATTCACGCGCTCGATCAATCGACCATCAAAAATGAACCCATTGCCCCCCTGAATTTAATGGAGCGGGCTGCCCTCGCTTTTGTCGATTGGTTCGTCAGTAACTTCCCCAGCACCACCGCCACCAAGATCTTCTGCGGCCTAGGAAATAACGGGGGGGATGGCCTGGCGATTGCCCGTCTGCTGCTGGAGCGGGAATACCCCGTCGACGTTTTTGTGGTTCGTTACGCCCCGCGCGAGTCCGACGACTTCATGCATAACCACCGGCGGCTCAAGCTCATTACAGAGAACGTTCATTACCTGGAATACTCGCGCGACATTCCACCCATTCGTCATAACGACGTCATCATCGATGCGATCCTGGGTTCTGGTTTATCCCGCCCCACCGAAGGCATCGTCAAGTACACGATCGAAGCCATTAACCGGGCGCCAGCGATGGTCGTGTCGGTTGATATTGCCAGCGGCCTGTATACTGACAAACCCAACGCAAAGGGTGATACGATTATTGAACCCGACCATACCGTTACGTTTCAGCTGCCCAAGCTGGCCTTTCTGCTGCCATCGAACGGTAAGTATGTTGGCGACTGGCATACGGTCGATATCCGATTGCATAAACGCTACATCGACCTGGCCCCCACGCCTTATTTTTATACCCAACCGCACGAAGCCAGGCTATTGCTCCACAAACGCGACCGCTACTCGAACAAAGGTTCGTTTGGTAAAGCGCTGCTTTTTGTGGGGAGTTACGGAAAGATAGGAGCGGCTGTTCTCTCGGCTCGGGCCTGCCTGCGTTCGGGGGTTGGTTTACTTACGGTCCAGACGCCGGGTTGTGGTTATTCCGTCCTGCAAACGGCCGTTCCGGAAGCTATGTGCCGCCCCGACACGAACGAGCATGTCCTGACGGGGGCCAGTGAAGTAGACACTCCCCCCCCGGCTGACTACACAACGGTAGGCATTGGCCCCGGCATTGGAACCGCCGATGAAACGTTAGCGATGCTCCGTGAGCTGCTGCCCGGTCTGAAAAAGCCAATGGTTGTTGATGCCGATGCGCTGAACCTGCTGTCGAAGAACCGGGAAATGCTGGAGCAGCTTCCGCCCAACAGCATACTGACCCCCCACCCCAAAGAATTCGAACGTCTGACTAGCACCTGGACAGACGATTATCAGAAACTGGCCATGCTGCGCGAGTTTGCGCAGAAATACAAGGTCGTAGTTGTGCTGAAAGGCGCCCATACAGCCGTTGCTACGCCCAATGGTGAAGTGCATTTCAATAGCACGGGTAATCCTGGCCTGAGCACAGGTGGCACTGGCGACGTCTTAACGGGCGTATTGACAGCTTTGTTAGCGCAGGGATACGACCCAGTTGAAGCGGCAGTGCTGGGCGTGTATGCACACGGGCTGGCAGGAGACCGGGTAGCGAGCCAGCACGGCCAGATCGGTATGACAGCCTCGGATATTGTTGACGCCTTACGCTGGAATTAGCGCATGATCTCTATAGCCGTAGTGTAGATATTCTGCCACACTTCTGTTGATTTTTTACCCTATTGACCTATTCAGTTTTCAGCACTTGCTTTTTATTAAGGATCGACTAATCAGACTCTTGGGCTATTTCTGATAACCAGATGTTTATTAAACGGCACTATACGTAACGCGGTCTCAAATTTGTTTACGTGGTAGACACACTTATCCTGTTTTTCTACGTATCCTATGAAACCTACTGCACAACGGGATTGGCGTACCGTCCGGTCATCTCGCCAGAATCGTTTTAGTCTTGATCAGACATCAGTTATTGGCGGCCTGACGATTGCTCTGCTAACCTACATTACCTACCATTTTATTTACCCGCTCATCTCGAAAGGGCTGCTCTGGTAAATCAGTTATACTGTTTAGTAATAAAGCCCGCTGGCCATAACCAGCGGGCTTTATTACGTATATGAAGTTCAGTTAACGAAGAATCTGGTACGTAGCGAAGGCTGATACATAAGCCAGAACCATCATAAATGCCAGCTGCACGGCTGGCCAGGTCCAGCTACGGGTCTCACGCTGGGTAGCGGCCAGCGTGCTCATGCACATCATGGCAAAAACGTAGAAAATAAGCAGTGACCAGGCCACAGCGGTAGTGTACATCGGTCCACCAGTTTCCGGATTACGTTCCTGTTTAAGTCGCTCACGGATCGTGACGCCTTCCTCATCGCCGTCGCCAATGCTATAGATAGTGGACATAGTGCCGACAAACACCTCGCGGGCGGCAAAAGAACTGAGCAGGGCGATACCGATTTTCCAGTCGTAACCCAGTGGTTTGATAACTGGTTCGATAAAGTGCCCAAACCGACCGGCGTAGGACGACTCCAGCCGCTCCGAGGCAATGTAATTCTGTAAATCTTCGTCAGCCAGCGTTTTATTTTCCTGCCGTACCCGATCTTCGGCCTGTTGCATCGAATTGCCAGGACCGTAGCTCGCCAGGACCCACAGGACGATAGAAATCGCCAGAATGACCCGACCTGCTTCCCAGACAAACGAGCGAACGCTGTCCCAGACCGTAATGCCGACATGGTTCCAGCGGGGCAGCTTGAACGTAGGCAGCTCCATAATGAAGAAACTCCGTTCTTTAGTACGCAGGATCAGTTTCAGAACAGCCGCAGACAGCAGGGCACTCACTAGGCCCAGCAGGTACAGCCCCATCAAGGCAAAGCCCTGCAGGTTAAAAATACCCAGCACCCGCTGGTTTGGTACTACCAGCGCGATAAAGATCGTGTAGATCGGCAGTCGGGCCGAGCAGCTCATAAGTGGCGTAACCAGGATCGTAATGAGTCGGTCGCGCCGGGTACCGATGCTCCGGGTTGTCATAATAGCGGGGACGGCGCAGGCCACACCCGAAATCAGCGGCACTACACTACGTCCATTCAGACCAAATTTGCGCATGATCCGGTCCATGATTACCATCACCCGCGACATATAGCCCGACTCTTCGAGCAGCGAGACCAGCAGAAACAGAAAAGCAATCTGCGGGATAAATACCAGAATACCGCCTATCCCCGCCAGGATTCCGTCGGTTAACAGATCGGTCAGCGGGCCACCGGGAAGCCGGGATTTTAGCTCGCCGTTCAGCCAGGCTACGCCTGAATCGATGGCATCCATGAACGGTTCGGCCCAGGCAAAGATTGCCTGAAAGATCAGCAGCAGGATCAGCGCGAAAATAGCGTAGCCCCAGACCGGATGCAGCAGCACCCGATCCAGTTTCTGGGTCCAGGTGACCTGGTTACGCGGTCGCTTTTCAGTAACAGCCTCGGCAACAATAGTGGCAATACGTTTGTAGCGCGTAATGGTTTCGTTAGCCTGAAACGGCGTTTCCTGAAACTGGTGCCGGTCGATAAGAGCGTCCAAACCTACCCGTTGCTCTTGATTCAGGAACGTAAAACCGTCGTGCTGAATCAGATACTGCAGGGTCAGATAGTTGTTATCCAGATGATAGGATTCGCGGGTTTCCTCGATCAGCGAACGGGCTTCGTCGGCAGGATCAAAAAATAGTTTCTCAGCGTAGATGGGCTCGGTTAATTGTCCCTGCACCGCTTTTTTCAGCGAATCGACCCCCTCTCCGGTCCGGGCGTTGATCCGGGCGACCGGCACGCCCAAGCGCATGGCCAGCCGGGTCGCGTTGACGTCTTTCTCCTGTTCCCTGGCTACATCGAGCATGTTCAGGGCCAGTACCGTCGGCACGCCCAGATCGGCAACCTGCGTAAACAGCAACAGGTTTCGGTGCAGGTTTGATGCGTCAACGACAACGATGATAACGTCCGGATAATCAGGATGACCTGGATTGGCCAGGATGTCCGTTACGAGCTGTTCGTCGAGAGACTTGGGGTAAACGGAATAGATACCGGGAAAATCGACAACGGTCGTGCTGATCTGTTCATTCACCGCCCACGTACCGGACTTGCGGTCCATGGTGACGCCGGGGAAGTTTCCTGTTTTCTGACGCAGGCCCGTCAGTTGGTTAAATAAAGACGATTTTCCCGCATTGGGATTACCAATGAGGGCGATGGTAGGCGACGATTTCAATTTACTTTACGGTTTACAGCGCACCGTTTACCGGTTTGGAACTGAGCAAACAGTACAACAGCAAACGGTTAATTCTCAATCAGAATCGTAGCGGCTTCTGATTTGCGCATCGACAGGCAGTAGCCTGATACGTCCAGGCAGAGTGGATCTCCCAATGGAGCTTTGCATTGCAGACAGATTTCAGCCCCGGGCAGACAGCCCATTTCCAGCAGTTTCAGGGACATAATCTGATCGCTGAACGACTGAATAGTGGCCCGTTCTCCAATTTTTAAATCAGCTACGCTACGCTTACTCATATACTGGCTTCTGACCGGCAGACCTCGACCCGCGCCTTATTTAGATTCAATTTAATTAACACAAGATTACGCCAGAAAATTTGTCGGAGCAAACATTTTCGCAAAAAAGCTGGCTGCCCGGACCATTGGCTAGGTGAATCCGGACGCAATCCTTTCTCCCCTCCGCCCGTCTTCTATTCCGATTACTTTTGTAGTTCACTCCTTCTTACGCAGTCACGTTTATCAATCTATGCTACAACCACTACAGCGCCTTTCCTTTTTCCTGTTCATTCTTCTGGTCAGTAGTGTTCAGGCCCAGCCTCCTGGTAAGGCAGCAGCCCAAACAGCCCGGCTCACCACCGACCTGTTAAACGTTCCTGGTGGTAACTCGGCTACTGTTCCTTCCGAGGTTCGGGGGCTCGACAAACTGACCCGTTTTCAGATGCGGGGAGATCGTATTGCCATCGAAGCGGTGGCCGCTCCTGGCTGGGACGCTAATTCCCTCCTACAGGCGTTGCAGGGGCTGGGGCTAACGGACGGACGAGCGTATAACCAGCTGGTTTTCGGATACATACCGATAAATCAGTTAAATATCCTCAAAACGATTCCCGCACTACGGTTTGTCCGGCCTGCTTATAAGCCAGTCCATAGCGCAGGGCGCGTTACATCGCAGGGCGACAAGGCCCAGAAATCCGATCTTGCCCGGCAACGGTATGGCCTGACAGGAACCCGGTCTAAAATTGGGATTCTCTCCGATTCGTATGACGCACGGGGTGGTGCGGCTGCGGGGGTTGCCTCGGGCGATCTGCCTGCCACTGTTCAGGTACTGGAAGAGTATCGGGAACCCGACGCATCCGATGAAGGCCGGGCGATGGCCGAGATCGTCCACGACGTAGCACAGGGAGCCGCTATTGCGTTCAATACTGCGTTTACGGGTCAGGCTGGATTTGCGCAGGGCATCAGGAACCTGGCCGCAGCGGGTTGCAACATTATTGTTGACGACGTCAGCTACTTTGCGGAGCCGTTTTTTCAGGATGGCGTTA
Source organism: Spirosoma sp. KUDC1026 (assembly GCF_013375035.1). NCBI lineage: Bacteria > Pseudomonadati > Bacteroidota > Cytophagia > Cytophagales > Cytophagaceae > Spirosoma > Spirosoma sp. KUDC1026. The sequence continues at coordinate 5,096,724 of NZ_CP056032.1, forward strand.
TTGCGCAGGCCGTCGATGACGTCGTGACGAATAACAACGTAACGTATTTCTCCTCGGCAGGCAACTCCGGGCGATCGTCCTACCAGAGCACGTACCGGAACGGTGGTCAGTTAACTCATCCAACCTATGGCCTGCTGGGCAACGCCCATAATTTCGGCGGAGGAGACATTTACCAGCGTATTACGATTCCGGCCGGTGGTCAGGTCATTATTGGTTTTCAATGGGATGATCCCTTCGCGTCGGTCAGTGGCGGGGCCGGAGCACGTACCGACATGGATCTGCTGGTGTATTACAACGGCATGCTGATTCCGTTTTTGTCGGCAGCGAACGCCAACATTGGGGGCGACCCGGTTGAGATTACGGGGTACGCTAATACCTCAAACGCCCCGATCAGCATCGACCTTGTCCTCGTCAAATACGAAGGTCCCGATCCAGGGCTGATCAAATGGATCAACTTCGGCAGTACCGTTGATGTTGAATACGATACCCAGAGTTCAACCACGTTCGGCCACAGCAACGCCAGCCGGGCCATTGCCGTGGCGGCCGCTCGCTACACAAACACCCCCGCCTTCAATTCTTCGCTCACCACGGCGCTTGTCGAAGATTTTTCGTCGGCGGGGGGCACACCAACGCTGTTTACCACGACGGGTGCTCGGATCAACGGGATTACGGGAATCACCCGGCGTAAACCGGAACTTACCGGCCCTAATGGCGGCAATAACACCTTTTTTGGCGACGACTTTGAAGGCGACGGCTTTCCTAACTTCTTCGGTACGTCGGCTTCGGCCCCCCACGTTGCGGCCGTTGCTGCGCTGCTACAGGAACGCGCCGGAAATAGCCTCGCTCCTAGCAGCGTACTAAGTCTGCTGGAAGAAACGGCGCTGGACATGGACGACCCGCTCACGCCTGGTTTTGACGTAGGCTTTGATTACCGGACCGGCTACGGTTTTGTGCAGGCCGACCAGGCCATTCAAGCCATCGCGACTGGTCAGCCGCTGGCGCTGGTACAGCCTTTATTTAATTGTCAGACGGGTGCCCTGACGTACCAGACAACCGGCGGAGACGGCTCCCGCATTGAGTATCAGGGCATCGGCATTACCGATTGGAATCCAAACCCGAACCAGTTTCTGGACGCGCCCGTCCTGGCCGATCAAAACTCAAAAACGGTGTTATTGAAAGCACGGCAGAGCGGTCGCGAAGTGACGTATTTGTTTGATTTCCGGGCATACTGCCAGGGCAGCAACGGCAACCAGCCGCCCGTACTGGCTATCCCTATCGAAAACCAGTTTGCCCAGCGCGGCACGTATTTCGCGTACCAGTTCCCAGCCAATACCTTCTCAGACCCCAACAACGACGTGCTGACGTACACGGCTACAGGTCTGCTCGACGGTTTGACATTCGACGCTGCCAACCGACGGATCAGCGGCACACCTACGCAGGCCGGAACATTCCCCGTAACCATCGTGGCTACTGACGCCGGGAATCTATCGGCGCAGGCGATGTTTACCCTGACGGTAGCCCCCAACGGGAACACGCGTCCGCTGGCGCTCATTGCTCCGTTATATGACTGCGGAACAGGCGCCATTACGTTCCGGACCGTTGAAGGTGATGGCACGCCTGTAACGTATTTCGCCATCGGCATTGCCCGCACTACCCCCGCGGATGCATCTGGTATTGTTGAAGCCGAACTGCGGGCCGACCCCAAACCGATTGTTATCCAGGCTACACAAAGCGGCACAACGGTCAGCTACACCTTCGACCTACCGGGTGCCTGTGGCGCTACCAACGGCAATTTCAGACTAGTTGAACCAGCTTATAACTGCGCAACGGGCATCTTTACCTTTCAGGTGGTCAACGTAGCGCCGGGAAAAACGGTAGAATATTACTCGGTGCCGGGAATCACGGGCTGGAGCACCAACCCGACCCATCCGTTTAACGAAGACCTGCGCACCGCCGGTGATGTCAAGCCGTTCACGCTGCGGGCCCGCTACGTTGGCGAACCAGCGTCGGAGGTAACGCTGGAGTGGGTACGCCCGGCCCCCTGCTCAGCGGGTGCCCGCTTAGCCGCAGCCGACGTCACGTTGCAGGTCATCGTCCTGGAAAACCCAACGGCAAGCGAGTTCGTCGAATTTAATGTAACGGGTGTACAAGGTCCATCGCTGCAACTCCGCGTACTGGATAGCCGGGGGGCATTGATTAGCGACCAGTATGTTAAAACGAACGACAGCACCAGTCGCCAGCGGGTTTCTGTCGGGCATTCGCCAGGTATTTACCTACTGTACGTTGGTACCGATATGCAGCAGAAAACAGTAAAAATTATTCGGCAGTAAACCGTTTATTCGTTAGTCAAAAACACAAATCATCCCGAATCTTGTCTCCATGGGTGGACGGCAAGCGTTCGGGATGATTTGTGTTTCTCTAAAGGAGGTTTTTTTGAGATTGCCAACGTATAAGTAAAAACGTACTTTGACCAACGTAATGGCACTTATACAACAGTAATGACTACCCGTTTAAGGCAACGATATTAATCGCATATAAATGATTAGGTATTCAAAATACTTATCAATACAGTATAATTATTGTACTATTGTGTATAATTTATCTGATTCTAAGGTGAGCTATCAAGCACTTGGTAATTTAGTAGGATTAATACTGTTAGGCTTTGTTCTGGCTACGTGCTCTGATCATCAACTGCAACCACCCACATCACCCTTACGATTTCGCTTAAAAGCGACCAATGATAGTGTATCGGGGAGTAGGGTTGAGTATAACTATGATGTCCACAACCGATTCGTCTCCTTCACCCGCGAAGACGGCAGTGTAGGGTCAGTGCTGTATGATGACCAGAATCGCTATAAGCAGTTTGAGTATCGACCCGGACCTTCCACGTCTACCCCCCTTCGCAACAGCTATGCCCAACGCGTCGATTTTCTTTTCAAGCCAAACAGTAAGGATTTTACCACCGTGACGTATTTTTTTCCAAATGGGGTTGAGTCCTTCGCTTACTATAGACACTACTTCTTTGATGCAACGAATCAGTTAACCCTGATCCAGAGGGCAGCGCTCGATGGATTCGTTGGCGGATATTTCAGTTACGAATACACCGGCGATAATATTACCACTGAAGCTCCAGGCCCCCCATCCCGGATTAATTATCCATATTTTTATACGTATGATGATAAGCCAAATCCTTACTACGGCTTGATAACACCGTATAGCTTGGCAACATCATCTGGAGGCCAGCTTGAAGGTTATCGCTGGGCGGTTCAGCAATACAGTCGAAACAACGTCACAGAAACAAAATATGTCACACAAATATTTCCCAGTCGATATAAGTACAACAGTCAAGGCTTACCTGTTCAACAAACTGACTTTTCAGATGGTGGGCGAAAGATTACTGCTCAAATAACCTTTACTTACGAAACCTTCTAAGTAAATACAACATCGCTTCAAAAAGTACAACGTATGACTATTTTGATCTACACTCAAGCATTGTACATTTCCCAGACTCGTTCTATAACTAACTTTATGTAAAGGGAATAAACTGATATCCTGTGCTTAGTGAAGGCCCTTTATTTTGGCGAAGCCTCGTACAAAAATCCAATACAGACCCAGTGACAAGGGAATCAAAACAAGCGCATTTGCGGTGATAAACTTGGCTACCAAGGCTAGCGTTATGGCTACTACCCAAATGCTGAATAGATACTTTGCGTAAGGAAGTTTCGACATGATTACTGTTGTATAAGTGATGTTATGTTAGCCAAAGTACAAACTTCATGCAAAATACCGTTTCAAAAAACGCCTATTCAGGGAGATTATTGGCGGCTCTTTTGTCGAGCTGTACTTTAGTATATCGATCCGTCGCAGATAGCCATCTTAATAATCAACCCTAACGACGGCCTGGGTCTTTTTTATCACGAACAGACAAGTACGGGCGATTATAACAACGTAAATCTAAATCATCCCAGCCTGTCTTCGGCCGCTTTCAGAGACAACATTCGAGATAACTTATGTACTTCTTGATTCGTAGCGAACCCAGTTTGAGCGATTCGTACGCGCGATGAATCAGGGGCCAGTCAGCGCCACAAATCCCAGGCGAAGCGCAGGATCGTAACCGCAATGACGATCAGGAAGAAGATTCGGATAAATGAGTTGCCCTTCAGAATGGCCAGCCGGGCACCCAGGAACGCCCCCGTCAGATTGGCGACGGCCATCGGGATAGCAACCGAGTAGAGAATCACGCCCTTGTTGACAAAAAACAGCAGGCTGGCCAGATTGGTCGACGCGTTGACCAGCTTGGCATGGGCGCTGGCTTTCAGAAAATCGAAGCCAATCAGCGCAATAAATCCCAGCACCAGAAAACTCCCCGTTCCCGGACCGAAAAAGCCATCGTAGAAACCGATGATAGCTCCCATTAGCCACATCCGTATCTGTTGTTGCCGGGGCGATACTACGCGCAGGGGCATCTGGCCAAAGTCTTTCTTGGTGAGCGTGTAGATAAAAACCCCGATCAGGATAACCAGCGCCAGCGGTTTCATAAAGTAGTTGGGCACGAGCGTCAGGGTAAGTGAACCCAGCCAGGACGCCCCAAACGCAATCGCCATCATGGGGCCGATAAAGCGCCCGACAACCGCTACGCGTCGGCTATACTGAAAAGCGCCCATTGTACTCCCCGCCAGCGACGGAATTTTTGTCGTGCCAATCAGCGCCGGGACCGGATACTGCGGCAGGCTGAATAATATAGCTGGCGTTTGAATTAACCCGCCCCCACCGATAATCGCGTCAATAAACCCGGCCACAAACGCAAAGCCACAAAGCGTACCAATCAACTCATAATCCATTGGCGGCAAAAGTAACCAAAAACTGTTCAGTCCTTTTCCTTACTCTTTCCGGGTTCTGATGTAAATTTGCGGTCTGAAACAAACTAATCTCGTGGAATCAGTACGTCAGATGGGTGCTTTGATGCGGAAGGAATTTCTGCTGGAGTGGCGGCAACGCTACGCGCTCAACGGCATGCTGCTGTATATCGTCGGGTCGGTGTTTGTTTGTTACCTGAGTTTCAACGCCCGTAGCGGTAAACTAACGCCTATCGTCTGGAACACGCTGTTCTGGATCATCCTGTTATTCAGCGCGATTAATGCTATTGCTAAGAGCTTTGTGCAGGAACGCGCCGGTCGCCAGCTGTATTACTATACCCTGGCGAGTCCGCAGCAGATCATCCTGGCTAAAATCGCCTACAACACGATTCTGATGCTGGTTCTGGCACTGCTGGGCTTTGGGGTGTATGCTTTCGTACTGGGCAATCCGGTAGAAGACATTGGCCTTTACCTGGTCAGTCTTGTGCTGGGCGCTATCGGCTTCTCGTCGTCGCTGACCCTGGTTTCGGGTATTGCCAGCAAAGCCGAAAACCCGGCGACGCTGATGGCGGTCCTGAGCTTTCCGATCATTCTGCCGCTGTTGCTGATGCTGCTGGAAATCTCCAAGAATGCCATGGACGGACTCGACCGAAGCGTGAGCTGGGACGAAGCCGGGATTGTGCTGGCGATTGATGCCATTGTACTCACCCTGTCCTGGTTGCTGTTTCCGTTTCTGTGGCGGAGTTAAACGATTTTCCGGACGTACTGTCCAACCAATATGATTGCCGGGCAACCGGCGCACTGCTATGAAAAAAAACTGGTGGAAGGCCCTCGCCGTCCTGATTCTAAGCTACGTTATTCTGCAGGGTCTGCTGGGTACCGTACCCCGGCAACCCATTCTGAACGAGAGTATCCGGAACGTGTATTTTCATGTACCGCTCTGGTTTGGTATGATTGTTCTCCTGCTGACCTCGGCTATTTATTCAATCAAATACCTGCGCTCGGGCAAGTTTGACGATGATCTGATTGCGGTTGAATTTGCCAATACGTCGATTCTGTTCGGGCTGCTGGGCTGCCTGACGGGCTCGCTCTGGGCTAATTTTACCTGGGGAGAGCCTTGGCCAAATGACCCAAAACTGAACAGCGTCGCTGTAGGCATGCTGCTTTATTTCGCTTACCTAATTCTGCGCGGCTCATTCGACGACGAGCAGCGCCGGGCGCGAATCTCGGCCGTCTATAACATTTTTGCCTTTGCTGTTTTCATTCCGCTTATTTTCATCGTCCCCCGCCTGACCGATTCGCTGCATCCCGGCAACGGTGGTAACCCAGCTTTCGGGAAGTACGACATGGACAGCCGGATGCGCATGGTATTTTACCCGGCCGTCATCGGTTTCACGCTACTGGGCGTCTGGATTACCGAACTACGCGTTCGGATGCGTCGTCTTCGGGCGGCCCTGGAGGAATGATTTAGTATTATTTTTCGTTACTTTATTACTTAGTCCGCCCGCGAACGTCAGGGCTGACTAACCTGACCTAGCTAAAGCCAATGAGTTTATTTACGAATGTCCTGACTGCCTTACAGCAACCCGTTGAAGAAGGCGTCGCTATGGCCGATCAACTGCGGGCCGATGGTAAAATCTGGGTTGTGGTCGCTGTGATTGCGGCCGTCTTTGCGGGTATTATCATTTACCTGATCCGGCTCGACAGCCAGCTCGGCAAGCTGGAAAAAGAAGTAGCTTCTCATACCAGCAATACGCGTCGTAAAGCGCAGGGTATTAGTTAATCAAACTTGTCCTTTCCGTACTCCAATGAAAATTACCCATATCCTCGGTATCATCGTCATCGCGATTGCCATTGGCATCATTGTCTCAACAGCCGGTGACGCTAGTGCGTATGTCAACTTCAAGCAGGCATCTGAGCTGGCAAAGGACGGCAACGACAAACTAATTCACATTGTCGGCAAAGCGCCTAAAGACGCTCAGGGACACGTAACGGATGTCGTCTACAACCCTCAAATCGACCCGAACTACTTTGAGTTCACGCTCATCGATAACGATAATCATTCGGAGCGGGTCGTGTACAACAGTCCTAAACCACAGGACTTCGATCGTTCTGAGCAGATCGTGGTAGTCGGCAACATGGAAGGTGATCACTTCAAGTGCAACAAGATCCTGCTGAAATGTCCATCCAAATACCAGGACGGTAAGCTGGAAACCACCGAACACGAAGTCAAAACGGCACAACTATGAGCGTTCAGGAAATCGAAGCAGCCGCAAAAGAACTGCCCAGTGAAGAGCTAGATAGCCTTTTGAGTCGGCTTTCTGATTTTATTCAGGATCGTTGGGATCAGCAGATCGAAGCAGATTTAAAAAATGGTCGTTTCGACGCCCTTATTGACGAACTAACGCATGAATACAAGCAAGGCTTAACCAAGCCGTTATGACGCACAGAACTTTCGATCGTTTCTGGAAGCGTTATGAACAACTGCCAGCAGCAATTAAAAAACTAGCAGACAAGAATTACGAGTTGTTGGAGAATGACCCTTTTCATCCATCGTTGCATTTTAAATGTTTGGGAGGAAGAAAGCAGTTCTGGTCCGTACGAGTCGGAGAAAATTATCGCGCATTAGCTATCCAGCCCGAAGAAAATGTTTTTGTCTGGTTCTGGATTGGTCATCATTCAGAATACGATAGAATAATTAGTCAATGATACACACTACAATCGGTCAACTCGGCCATTTTTTCGTCATTCTGTCGTTTGTTACGGCATTGGTGGCAACGGTGGCTTATTTCCTGTCGTCACTCGGTTTGCGCCGGGCGCTGGCGGCACAACCCACCGCTGAGCGGAGCGAAGAAGCGGTTCTGGAATACGAATCGGGAGATACGCTCACCGTGCAGAAGCCCAAAACCCGCCGGAACGTATCGACGGGCGAAAAGGCCAATGCGACAGCAGCCACGAAAGACGACTGGCGGACGCTGGCCCGTTGGGCGTTCTACATCCACGGCGCGGCTGTAGTTGGTATTGCGGCTTCGCTGTTTTACATTATCTACAATCACTATTTCGAGTACCATTACGCCTGGAGTCACTCGTCGCTGGCGCTGCCGGTGCACTACATGATTTCGTGCTTCTGGGAAGGTCAGGAAGGTTCTTTCCTGCTCTGGCTGTTCTGGAATGCGGTCTTGGGCGGTATTCTGATTCAAACCAGTGGTAGTAAATGGGAAGCCCCCATGATGACCATCTTTGCGCTGGTACAGGCTTTCCTGGCGTCGATGATTCTGGGAGTTGTATTCGGGGATTGGCTTAAGATTGGTTCCTCGCCGTTCCTGCTGCTGAAAGAAGCAATGCCCGATGCGCCTATCTTCACGATGAATCCTGACTACGTCCCGAAAGACGGCAACGGCCTGAACCCGCTGCTGCAGAACTACTGGATGGTTATCCACCCCCCCACGACGTTCCTGGGCTACGCCTTAACGCTGGTTCCTTTCTCGTACTGCATCGCCGGTCTGTGGCGCAACCAACCCCTCGAATGGATTCGTCCTGCCCTCCCCTGGACGCTGGCCGGTGGTATGATTCTAGGTACAGCTATTATGATGGGCGGCTACTGGGCTTACGAAACTCTGAACTTTGGCGGCTACTGGAACTGGGACCCCGTCGAGAACTCGGTCTACGTACCCTGGCTGGTGCTGGTTGGTGCGCTGCACACTATGCTGATCGCAAAGAAGAGCTCAACGGGTCTGAAAACTGCGATTATCCTGACGATTGCTACGTTCCTTCTGATTCTCTACTCAACTTTCCTGTCGCGGAGCGGTATTCTTGGTAACGCATCGGTACACTCGTTCACTGATCTAGGTCTCTCGGGGCAACTGCTGGTTTACATGCTAGCGTTCTTAGTGCTCTCAGTCGCGTTGGCGGTTAGTAAGTGGAAATTTATACCCAGCGATGAGCAGGAAGCATCGGTATACACTAAAGAGTTCTGGCTGTTTATCGGCGCTACAGTACTCTGTCTGGCCGCTTTTCAGGTAACAGCTACTACGTCGATTCCAGTGTACAACAAGATTCTCGAATCGTTCGGTAAAGTATCAAATCTGGCTCTCCCCGCCGATCAGGTGGCGCACTACAGTAAATTCCAGATCTGGTTTTTCATTGTTATTGCGTTGCTCACGGGCGTCGGCCAGTATATGTGGTGGCGTAAGCTGGACAACAAGAAGTGGGACGCACTCACTACGCCGGCTATCATTACGTTGCTGATCAGCGCAGGTATTATCGCCTTTGGATCGATCACCAATCCTGTTTACATGGCGTTATTGGTAGCCGCGGTGTTTGCACTGGTGGCTAATACAACCATCGTTCTGGGGGTTATTCGCGGTAATTATCGTCTGTCGGGGGGGGCTGTTGCCCACATTGGCATGGCGCTGATGCTGCTGGGCGTTCTTTACTCGGCGGGTTATTCGCGGATCATTTCGATCAATAACAGCGGCCTGGCGATCTCGAATCAGGAGGAGTTCACCAAGAACGACAACAAAGAGAATAAAGAAAATAAGCTACTGTGGCTGAATCAGGGCGAGCAAATGGGTCCCTATCAGCTCACGTACCGGGGCCGCCGGATCGAAGCCCGTGACGTGCCGGGGTATCTTCCCCAGAAAGCGGTGTCGGTAATAGACGGCGATTTCCACGGTATTGCCCAGCAGGACATCGAGCAGAACGGCAAACTGTACTACAAAAAGGGGGATACGCTGGCGCTGTATCCAGAGAATACGTACTATGAAGTCGAGTATCGGGAGCCCAGCGGCAAGATCTTTACGCTCTACCCACGGGCGCAGGCGAATGATCGAATGGGTCTGTTAGCCTCGCCGGACATTCGTCACAAAATGGACCGCGATATGTATACGTTTGTATCATCGGTCCCAGATCCAAGTTCAGAGAGAAGCTGGGGTAAGACGGAAAACTACACAATAGCAGTTAAAGATACGTTCTTCCTGAACGACTACGTCGCCATTCTGGACAATGTAATCCGGACCAACGATGTTGAAGGCATGGAAATCGGTCCCAATGATGCCGCCGTTCGCGCACACATCCGTGTGCTGGATAAAAACGGTGAACATATTCTGAAACCGGCGTTCATCATTAAAGATCGGATGGTGGGTCGCCGGGCCGATACGAGCGATGAACTGGGGGTTCGGATTCAATTGAACGCAATCGACCCGGCAAGCGGTAAATTTACCTTTGCCGTCAACCAGACGAAGCGCGATTATATTGTTCTGAAAGCATACGAAAAGCCGCTGATCAATATTCTCTGGATTGGTACGCTTCTGGTGATTATTGGTTTCCTGATGGCTACCATCCGACGGTACCGCGACTTCTCGAAAATGAAACAAAAGGGTCTGGCTTAATTGAATCAGACTACTGAACGGCTGACGTAGCCGGTTTACGTCAGCCGTTCGGCTTACTCGCTTATGAAGCTTCCTGAAACGCTTACGCTGGCCGCTGCGGTCGGTTTTCTCATTCTCTGGATTGCGGAGTACCAGCGTACTACGTTCGCAGACAGCTACTGGCTGCTAATGTTATGTCTGGCGTTTCTGCTGCTGTTCCAGTTTATTCGTAACCGGCGTATTGAACGCAGCAAAGAGGTTTCGCCAACGATCAAACAAATGGCGGCCGATCGCCAGAAAAAGAAGAAAAAATAAGCTGACGTATTCGTCCGTATCTGTCAACTAATCATTCCGCCATTTGGAAGCCTACGCCCTTCTTTTCGGAGCTCTGCTGACCCTGGTCCTGGCCGGGTTCTTCTCGGCCGTCGAAATGGCGTATCTCTCCGTTAACCGGCTGTATTTCGAGCTGCACGGCAAGCAGGGCCCATTGGGCGAGAAACTGGTTTCCAGTTTCCTTAAAAACCCGATTCTGTTTATTGGTACGACCCTCAGCGGCAATACGCTGTTTCTGGTATTATACGGGGTGCTCGGCGTCCTGATTCTCAATCCAATTCTGATTGATCTGCTGCCCGATTCGTATACGCATCCGTTCTGGCTGATCGTCATCGAAACAGTTTTATTGACGGTTGTTTTCATGCCCCTGGCCGATTACCTGCCCAAAAGCCTGGCGCTGATTCACCCCGACCGTTTTCTTGAAAAACTGGCCGTGCCGCTCTGGGTGCTTTACAAAGGTATTGCTCCCATTGTCCGGTTGCTGGTTCGTACGGCCCGGTTCATTATCCGGTACGTGCTGGGCAAGAAAAACCCGGAAATCCGTCCCGTTTTCGGCCTGACTGATCTTAATCAGTATCTCCAGGAGTTTAACCAGACGGCAGATCCGTCCGAGGAAGTCGAAGTCGATTCGCGCATTTTCAACAATGCCATCGAATTTCGGGAGGTACGTGTCCGCGATTGTCAGGTACCCCGAACGGAGATTGCCGCCGTCGCTATCGACGATTCGATTGACGAACTCCAGCAGGCGTTTCAGCAGAGTGGACACTCCAAGATCATTGTGTATCGGGATACCATCGACGATGTGCTTGGTTACTGCCATGCACTGGCGCTTTTCCAGAAACCAACCAGCATCGAATCGATCATCACACCCATGATCGTTATTCCGGAGACGATGCTCGCCCAGGATCTGTTGCTCCGGTTTCTGGCCGAACGCAAAAGTCTGGCGCTGGTAGTAGATGAATTCGGCGGCACATCGGGACTGGTTAGCGTGGAAGATATTGTTGAGCAGATATTCGGCGAAATTCAGGACGAGTTTGATACCAACGAAGACTGGGTAGAGCGAAAACTGGACGACCATACCTGGCTGTTGAGTGCCCGGCACGAGATTGATGACCTGAATGAAAAATATGGCTGGAACATTCCCGAAGGTAATTATGATACCCTGGGGGGGCTTATTCTGGCCGCCAACGAGGATTTACCCCGCGTTAGCGATGTGATTGAATTTTCTCCGTTTACGTTTACTATTATTTCGATGGACGGTACGCGTATCGACACAGTCCGGGTGAACTTTACAGGCAGACAACCGGACTAAGATCTGCATACCGATCCGCTTTCTAGCACTACTGTGGATCATTTGACTACCCAACAGGCCGTTGCCCGGCATCTGCTCACCGTAAAAGCCGTACGGCTCCAACCCGATAGTCCGTTTACCTGGAGTTCGGGCTGGAAATCGCCCATCTATTGCGACAACCGCGTTACACTGGCCTATCCTGACGTTCGTACATTTATTAAAAACGCACTGGCTGCTGCCATTCGGGAGCGTTTTCCGGACGTAGAAGCCATTGCGGGCGTAGCTACGGCCGGTATCCCACAAGGCGTTCTGGTCGCTGATGTACTAAACCTCCCCTACTGCTACGTTCGTCCCGAGCCCAAAGCACACGGCATGGGCAAACAGATCGAAGGGCAGTTGGATGCAGGCCAGAAAGTAGTTGTAATTGAAGACCTGATTTCGACCGGCGGCAGTTCGCTGAAGGTAGTCGACGCGCTGCGCAAAGCAGGTGCCGAGGTACTGGGGATGGCGGCTATTTTCACCTACGGCTTTCCGATTGCCGATCAGAACTTCGCCGACCGTAAAGTCGAACTGGTTTGTCTGAGCAACTACGATGAGTTACTCAACGAAGCCCAGGCCCTGAACTACATCCCTGCCAACGCGCTGGACTCCTTATCGACCTGGCGCCAGAACCCAGCCGAGTGGGGGAAGTAAAAACGGATTCAGTTAAACCCTGGCAAGGCTGACAGCTTTGCCAGGGTTTCCGGGTTACTCATCTGGCAACATCGACGACAAATTTGACGCATGTGTTGGGTAAGCCATCAACGTGCCTGCCAGCTCTTTCGCAGAAATCTTATATTTCATGGCTAGTGTGAAAACGTTGATCAGCTCGTCACTCCCCGCTCCTAAGACGTGAGCCCCTACAATTAGTCCGCTCTTTTTATCGACCAGTGTTTTGAAGGCTGAAACGGGTTCGTTGATGCGCTTTGATGTGTACCAGTCTTTCGTTTCCTGATACGTTACGGTAACGTCCAGGCCCTGCTCAGTAGCCTGTTCCTCGGTTAGTCCGACAGCGGCCAGTGGGGGCAAGGTAAAGACGGCTGATGGTACTGGATTATCGGTGTACTTCTTCGATTTTTCGGACAGGATATTGCTTCCAACAATGCCGCCTTCGTATGATGCCAGAGGAGTGAGTGGTTTGCCTTTATCAGAAACATCACCGCAGGCATAGATAGCCGGGTTGGACACCGACTGTAGGTACTCGTTAACCACTACGCCTTTTTTGCTCACCTCAACTCCTGCTTTATCAAGCCCAATATCGGCGACATCGGCAACCCGGCCGGCAGCATGCACGACCAGTTTTGTTGTTACAGATAGTTGCTGATGATCCTGTTCATACCGTACCGTCAGTTGGTCGCCGTTACCATCGATTTCTGTTACCTTAGCATCCAGCAGTACACGAACGCCAATGTCTTCGGTAGCTGTTGTAAGCAGGGAAATTAAGTCGGCATCGAACTGTTCAAGCGGTCGTTTTCCCTGGTGAATGATGGTTACGTTAGCACCAGCCCGGGCGGCAATGTGGGCAAATTCGAAGGCAATGTATCCCCCGCCAATCATTACAATTTCGTCGGGTAGCTGAGATAACTCAAGGAAACCTGTACTGTCGATTAGTTTGTCCTCGCCAGGAATGTTGAGCGGTTGCGGGGCTGCTCCGGCCGCAATCACAAAATGCGTAGCTTCCAGCGTTTCGTCGCCAACTTTTAACTGATTCTTTGCGGTAAACGATGCTACGCCGTGAAACTGGGCGATGCCCTGGTCGGCAAACTTCTTTTCTGTGCTGTCAGGAATAGAGTCGGTAAACGTCTTTTTGAAGGCCATTAGATCAGACCAGTCGATTACGGCCTTTTCGGTAATACCTTTCCCCTTCAGATCGGTCGAACGAGCCACAATCTCGGCCGCGCCAACCAGTACTTTCTTAGGATCACAGCCTCGTTGCGAGCAGGTCCCGCCAAAAGGCAATTTATCAATAATAGCTACGGATTTTCCAGCGGCCCGCGCCGTTTCAGCGACCTGTTTTCCCGCCGAACCGGTACCAATAATCACAACGTCAAATGTCTGCATAAATACGAGAAGCGAAGGCAATTTATAGATGTAACCAATTCTGTTGCTGCTTGGCTAAAAAAACTGATTTTGCGCTTTACTTCTACCGCTGCGTACAGGTATGATACCAATTAGTCAGACACCAGTGTGGCCAGCGACTGCGTTTCAGTTTGCAGAAACTGCTGAAAACGCGCCTGTAAGTTCCGATAATACGTCAGATAGCGTTCGCCTTCGGGTGTTATCACCGTACCTCCCCCCCTTTCGCCACCCGTTTGTGTACTCACCAGCGGTTTATCGGCTTGGGTGTTCATAGACTGCACCAGTTCCCAGGCTCGCTTGTACGACATTTGCATGGCTTTGGCTGCCTGGTTGATCGAACCCGTGCTGGCAATATGATCCAGCAGTTCGAGCCGACCAATGCCCATAAACCGCTCGTCGGCTTCGAGCCAGATTCGTCCGTTTACCCGTAAATTTCTCATACTGGTTTGTCCAATAAAAAACCACCGTTCGTACCCGCGAAGGTAGTAAACGGTGGTTTGCGAATGCATAAAAACTGATTGGGCTATAGCTTCGTACTATCTTCAACTATAATTTATGCAGATCAAGACAAGTCAGTTGGTCTATTGACTGAAAGTCTTTTCCATTTCGACTAATAAGGGTCATCTCATAAATTAAGGCAGTAGCTGCTATAATGGCATCTGGCAGTTTGATTCTATGTTTCTTACACAGTTCGATTGTTCGATCCACTACAGCATCGGTCAATCCATAAACCACAGCCACATCCGTGAAATCGATAATGGCCTGACTAACGCTAGAGAAACCAAGTAATTCAATCTTCGTAATAGCCGAAATACAGGGCTCGTCTTCAATGATTCTAATCAGAAAACTACGTCCTAATTCTGACAGTCTACCTTCAGAAAAATCAATGATTGCATTCGTATCAATCAGAAATTTCGCTCCCATCCGTCCCGGCTCTCAGCTAATTCTTTGCGCATCTGCTCAGCCTGTTCGGGCGTAATACTCCCAACCATCCGTTCTGATAGTTTACGCGAGTCCTTACGGTCTGGTGTCTCCACTAATTCCAATAGCTGTAGCGCGGCTAATTCTTCAATTAGCCTAACAGTATGTGGGTTAGTTACCCGAATAGTGAACGTCTGCATAAGCATTTATCTAATTAGGCCACAGCCGCGTAGAGTTCTTCCCGCTGCTGCTTAACGCGGTCGTCGGTCAGGAACTCGTCGTAGGTCATCAGTTTGTCGAGAATACCGGCTGGCGTTAATTCGATAATCCGGTTAGCAACCGTTTGTACGAACTGGTGGTCATGCGATGTAAACAGGATGGGGCCTTTAAAATCAATCATGCCGTTGTTCAGCGATTCGATCGACTCCAGATCAAGGTGGTTGGTTGGCTCATCGAGCATCAGGGCATTCGCGCCCGACAGCATCATTTTCGACAGCATACAACGTACTTTTTCGCCCCCGCTCAGGACCGTAGCTTTCTTCAGTGATTCTTCGCCCGAGAACAGCATCCGGCCCAGGAAACCCCGGATAAAGCTTTCGTCTTTCTCTTCCGAGTACTGACGCAGCCAGTCAACCAGGTTCAGGTCGGTTTGGAAGAACTTGTCTTTCTCAGTATCGTTCGGGAAGTACGACATCGTAATCGTAATCCCCCAGCGGAACGTACCAGAATCGGCTTTCCGCTCACCCGCCAGAATATCCAGCAGCGCTGAAACAGCCAGTCCATCGCGGCTGTAGAGGAAGATTTTGTCGTTTTTGTTCACCGTAAACGATAGATTCTCGAACAACTTCGTACCGTCTTCCGACGTATACGTCAGGTTTTCGACCGTCAGAATCTGATCACCGGGTTCACGTTCGGGTTTGAAGTGAACGTACGGGTATTTCCGCGACGACGGCTGAATGTCATCAATCGTGAGTTTCTCCAGCAGTTTGGCGCGGCTAGTTGCCTGTTTCGACTTAGACGCGTTGGCCGAGAAACGACGGATGAATTCTTCGAGTTCTTTCCGTTTGTCTTCGGTCTTTTTGTTCTGATCCTGGCGTTGTTTCAGAGCCAGTTGGCTTGATTCATACCAGAACGAGTAGTTACCAGCAAATAGCTTCACTTTGCTGAAATCAACATCTACAATCTGCGTGCAGACCTGATCCAGGAAGTGCCGGTCGTGGCTTACTACAATCACCGTGTTGTTGAAGTTCGCCAGGAAGTTTTCGAGCCAGCTAACCGACTCTACGTCGAGGTTGTTGGTCGGCTCGTCAAGCAGCAGTACGTCGGGGTTACCGAACAGCGCCTGTGCCAGCAGTACCCGCACTTTCTCGGAGCCGTTCAGGTCGCTCATCAGCGAGTAGTGCAGGTCTTCTTTAATACCCAGACCCGACAACAGGCTGGCGGCATCCGACTCAGCATCCCAGCCGTTCATTTCGGCAAATTCGGATTCAAGTTCAGCGGCCCGTTCGCCATCGGCATCCGTAAAGTCCGTTTTCGCGTAGAGCACGTCTTTTTCCTGCATGATATCGTACAGGCGTTTGTTGCCCATGATGACCGTTTGCAGAACGGGATATTCGTCGTAGGCAAACTGGTTCTGATTCAGCACCGACATCCGTTCGCCGGGGGTCATGCTGACCGAGCCGGTTTGTGGTTCAATTTCGCCCGAAAGGATTTTCAGAAACGTTGATTTACCCGCACCGTTAGCGCCAATGACACCGTAACAGTTGCCCGAGGTAAATTTTATGGTAACATCGTCAAACAGCACCCGCTTACCATAGCGGAGCGAGACGTTGGATACGTTGATCATTAGGTGATTTCTGTTCTAGATTAGTAATACAAAGGTACGAAATTCTTACGGGGATGCCTAGAGCGTCAGTTGCACCGAGCGAATGGACTCCCCGTAAAAGATGGCCGCCTGGCGGTCAAAATCGACGGTTGAATCGGTCGTCAGGAACGTCCGCTGGCCATGTTTACTGCATTGTTCCTCCAGGATCGGGTGCCGTTGCAGATAATCCGTCAGACTATCCGCTATGATCTCGCCCTGACTAACGATCGTCACTCCTACCGGAGCA
The DNA here is from genome assembly GCF_013375035.1 of Spirosoma sp. KUDC1026. Classification (NCBI taxonomy): domain Bacteria; kingdom Pseudomonadati; phylum Bacteroidota; class Cytophagia; order Cytophagales; family Cytophagaceae; genus Spirosoma; species Spirosoma sp. KUDC1026. The sequence continues at coordinate 5,113,723 of NZ_CP056032.1, forward strand.
GCCTGTCTGATCTTGTCAATCAGCAATGGGTAATGCGTGCAGGCCAGCAACAGCGTATCAATGATTGGTGACTTATCGATCAGCCGATTGATATGTTGCTTCACGAAGTAATCAGCACCCGGACTGGCAAACTCGCCGTTCTCAACCAGCGGCACCCACATGGGGCAGGCTTCCTGAAATACGTTCAGTCCTGGAAAGAATTTCTCGATTTCTACGACATACGATTCCGACGTAACGGTACCGCGGGTCGCTAATATACCAACGTGTCCGCTCTGCGAATAGTTGCCAATCACCTCCGTTGTGGGTCGGATTACACCCAGGACGCGCCGATCTGGCCCGTCAGGTCCCATTTCGGTCATTAGGGGCAGGTCGAGCTGCTGAATATTACGCAGCGCCTTAGCCGATGCCGTGTTGCAGGCCAGCACCACCAGCCGACAGCCCCGCGCGAACAGATGTCGCACACATTCGAGTGTGTATTGATACACAGTCTCAAACGAGCGGGTACCATAGGGGGTACGGGCGTTGTCGCCCAGGTACATGTAGTCGTATTCGGGTAGTTTTCGGACAATCTCGCGCAGAATGGTCAGACCGCCGTAGCCCGAGTCAAATACGCCAATGGGTTGATGCATAAAACTGAAAGTGCCGCTAACGAGCCAGCAGCTGGCTATAAATCATTGTCTTACTAACTCAGCTACTAGCCGGTTGGGTTCACGGCTAGTAGCTGTCCATTGAATAAAAGTAAGCCCAGAGGTTCTCCAATCACGATTGAAAAGGGTACCTTCGATTTGCCTACTTCCTTCATCCTTATTTCCGTACAACATGAAAAATTCCCTCTCCCGGCGTCAATTCATGAACAGCAGTTTGACAGCTGCCACTGGCCTGGCCGTATCAGGTATTCTGCCCGCTCCTGCTCTGGCAACCGGCTTCCCTCCCGAAAACAACCTACTCGTCGTTGGTCCGGTAGAAGGCTATTCGCCTATGATTGGTACGCTGGTTTCGATGCTGCGCTATAATCGTGAGACAATCATCAATACTATCAAGAATCTGACCGTTGCCCAGCTCGATTTTCTGTTCGACGGGCACGCCAATACCATTGGCGCGCTGGTGATGCACCTCGGCGCGACAGATAAGTTCTACCAGATCAATACGTTCGAAGGTCGGCAGGAGATGAACGCGGCCGAAAAGAAGGAATGGGGCGCAGCCATGGAACTGAATGAGGCCGGCCGCAAAGAAATCAAAGGGCACGACGCTCAATATTACATCGACAAGATCACGGCCGTTCGGGAAGAGACCCTGGCCAAACTCAAAACCAAAGACGATGCCTGGCTGCTGGCCCTTGACCCAGTCTGGTCGAAACAACAACCGGTTAATACATACTGGAAGTGGTTTCACGTCTGCGAACACGAATCGAACCACCGGGGCCAGATCACCTGGCTCAAAAGCCGCCTGCCGGGGGCTAAGCCGGCGAAGGACTGATACACCAAAACGAACATCTGCCTGTTTGATTCTGTCTAGGTAAATAATAAATCAGGTAATTTTGCACTGTAAGCTTGTTAGTGAACATATGCAGAAAGCAAACCAGTTAGACGAAATTGATGCCGCCGTTAACAAATTTGAGCCAGTTACGCCGGAAGATGCTTTCTACGTCAATTTTGAACATTTAAGAGGTGATTTCCAATCGCGGGATGTAACACGTATTCTAAACGTAACACCCCGCAATGGTCATTACTATTTTAATTATCAGCCTAACCGTAATAACAAGACACTGCTTTTTTTAGCAGGTATGCGTGGTTCAGGGAAAACATCAGAACTGGCAAAATACGCACAGCAGCTTAATTCGCCTGAATGCTTTTTTGTCGTCACCTGTAACGTAGACGAAGAACTGGACATGGACAAAGTACAGTACATGGACATTCTCATCTTCCAGTTAGAAAAATTGCTTTCTAAAGCGGCTGATGTTGATTTAGCTATCGACGATACCATTCTCGATAGCATGAATGTTTGGTTTCAAGAACGGGTCAATGAAATTAACCGCAATCTAAAAGCAGAAGGTAATGTAGAGTTAGAAGTTGGCAACGACGACTCATTTAGTATTACCAGTCTGCTCGGTAAGCTGATTGGCGTAACCACAAAACTAAAATTAGGGTTGTCTGGTAGCTACGAGCGAGCTATGGCTATTCGGACTAACATTAAGAATCGTTTCCCAGACTTTTCGCTTAAGTTCAATACGTTTATCGAGCAGGTTAATGAGCAACTCCGTCGCGAGGGGAAAGGACAGGAGATTTTGTTTATCGTTGATGGTCTGGAAAAAACCATGAGTGCCGAAACTCGACGGGCCATCATTATGGATGAGTCAAACCGAATTCGTCAGATCAGGGCTAATACGCTGTTTACCCTACCCATCGAACTGATGAAAGAGGAACAGCGTATTCGCAACTTCAGCGAAATCATTACGTTTCCATTTATTAAAATCGTAGACCGGGATGGCAGTGAAATAACAGCAGCGATTGAGCGATTTGAAGAATTCGTCTGTAAACGAGTCAACGAAGCACTTTTTGACTCTATGGATACAGTTCATCTTGCTATTCGTTATAGTGGTGGGTCACCCCGTCAGTTACTTCGCATCATTGAGCAGGCTGGCTGGTTAGCGGATATCTCTATTGGAAAAATAACCCGCGAGAATATGGAGCGCGCTATTGAGAAGCTCGGTAATGCCACTGCTCGTTACTTAGAAACTACTGATTTTGAATTATTGAAGAAATTAAGAGCTGATCTGGAAGCTGGTCACCCAATTGGGTTCGATAGTTCGATTCAAAATTTGCTGGAGAAAGAAATTATTTTCGAATACAACGATGGGACCTACAAACGTGTAAACCCACTACTAGAAACTTCAAAATTGTATCAACACCGCGTACTCGATCAAGTCTGATGGAAGCTCAATTTGATGACGATTTACGTCTACTGACAAATGCGCTCCGGCAGGAAACCTTCCGTTTTATTCTGATCGGCCACAACCGCTATAGTCTCTACAAAGAGATTGCCGCCCGAATAGAGTCTTTGTATCCAATCCGCACCACAGTCTTACGGTTGACAGGTAAAGAGTACCGACAAATAGCTGACGACATTACGGGGGTAAAAGATGGCATTATCCTTATTCCTGATTTTGGCTGGCTATTTCAGTCAGGTAATGAAGATACCTGCGTTGCCTTCAATCAGCGTCGTGATGCCTTTGCCCGTTTGAATATTGCTTTTGTCTGCTTTATCGAACCTAATGAATTTGCTCAAGTTCCCTATAAAGTTCCTGATTGGTGGTCATTACGTTCTCTTGAATTGGATTTTCATCGAGATAAGCTAGAAGAGGTAGGCTCATTTCAACCTGCTTATTTAGAGGAAATGTCGTCTTTAGGAGGACAAACGAAAGAAGAAAAACAGACAGAAATCAATAGACTTCTTCAACAAATAGATACTATATATTCAGAAAACGATTTCCTACTTGCGTCTAATTTATTCCAGATAGGAAGAATTTTTTATGATTTATTTGATTATACAGAAGCAAACGAATATTATCAAAAAAGTCTTACTATTTTTCGAAAAATAGGAAATACATTTGAGGAATGTATACTTCTCAACAATATAAGTCAAATTCATGATGCAATAGGCAATTACGATTTGGCCTTGAGTTATCTTCAACAAAGTTTGGCGTTACAGGACGATATTGGAGATAGTGACTTAGAGGCAAGCATACTAAACAACATTGGCCAAATATACTACGTGTGGGGAGATTATAACACTGCGTTAGAATATTTGGAGAGAAGTTTATCTTTAACTCAAGATAAAGAGAAAGAAGGTGTAACGCTAAGTAATATTGGTAATATTTATACACATCTTGGGGAATACGACAAAGCATTAGAAATTTTCCAACACAGTTTAAATATTCAGATAGCCAGCAGAAACTTACGTGGTCAAGGTCTAGCTCTTAATAATATTAGTCAAGTCTATACCTCTCAAGGAGATTATACAAACGCTTTGGCCTGTCTTCATGAAAGCCTTATTATTAGGCAGCGTATAGGAGACAAAAAAGGAATAGGATCCAATTTAAATAACATTGGATTAATTCACTATACCTACGAAAACTATGAAAACGCTTTAAAATATTTCCAGCAAAGTCTAGAAATAAACCAGCAAATAGATAATAAGAGCGGTATGGCGACAGCATTATTAAATATTGGTGATCTTTATCTTGATTGGGGTCAAGACATTAAAAGAGCTATCAGTTCTTTAAAAAGAGCGCTTGAATTATTTAAACAACTTAAATCTCCAAGCATTAAGACCGTCCAAAAAGCTCTTGACGCCATCCGTGAACAGATAGGTAACGAACGTTACAATGAGCTGATTCAATCTGTTTAATACATTAATTTCTCTCCAGCCCAGATAGCTGTGGACCGGAGAGAAACGGCATACCTTACCGCGTCAGGCGGTACAGCAGCACGGCGGTACGTTGAATCAGGAGCGGGTACTCCTTGCTGTTCATGGTTTCTTCAATGCTGTGCGCCCCTTTGCCCGATGCACCCAAACCATCAATGCAGGGCAGGTATTCGGCGATAAACGATACGTCACCCGCCCCGCGCGAACCCGGATCCCCAGCAGCAACGGGACCAAGCCCCATGTCCCGGCTAACTTTATCCACCTCCAGACGCAGCTTGTCGTTGGCGGCAGTTGGCTCCATCGACGGAATACCATCCACGAACGTAATTTTCGAACCAGTCAGCGGCAGGCTTTTGCTCACGATTTCGTGCATCCGGACACGCGCCTTTTCTTTCTGCGCTTCGCCCAGAAACCGTAAATCGCCTTTTACCAGCGCTGAGCCAGCAATAATATTCGTTTTGCCGACAGCACGCGCTTCGGCCGTTTTGTCGTCGTATTTTACGTCGGCCCCACCCACGATCAGGCCGGGGTTAAAGGTCAGGTACTGCTCCTGCCCCAACACCCGCCGAAACTCGGTCAGAATTCGGGCAGCTTCGTAGATGGCTCCGTAGCCCAGGTCACTGAAAATCCGCGACGAGTGGCCTGAGCGCGCTCGTACATCCAATGTCCAGCTACTCGATCCCCGCCGACCAGTCGTGACGAGATTAAGGCCCTGCGCCGTTTCGAAGGCTAGCGCCAGATCGCACCTTTTAGCCCGCTCGATAAAATCCAGGCGGCTTGCCATGCCCCCTCCACTTTCTTCATCACCCGTCAAATAGACTGTGATATTGGTGTCATCCAGCAATTGCTGCTGCTGCATGGCTTTTAGCGCGGCAATGATCATGACATCACCACCCTTTATGTCGTTCACGCCCTGCCCCGTTATTGTCGAGTCGCTGGTGTGCGTATACGGCTCCATCGGCAGACTCTTCTCAAACACCGTATCTAAGTGACCAATCAGAAAAAGCTTTTTCCCTTTCTTGCCCTGCCGGGTAGCCACCAGGTGCCCCGCCCGGTTGAGCGAATCCGGTAACGTAACCCACTCGACGGTAAAGCCCAGCTTTTTGAATTCGTCCCCCATCAGGTTGCCCACCTGCCGAACGCCTTCTTTATTGAGCGAGCCACTGTTGATGTTGACGACCTTTTCCAGAAACGCTTCGGTTTCCGGCATCTGTTTTTTCACCGTTGCCACCAGCGTTGATTCGGGTTTGGTCAGTGACTGAGCATAGGTCGAACAGCCGCCCAGCAGCAAGAACAGGACAAGTTTTTTCATGGGTACGATTCACAGGATTGTATTCGTGGCTAAAATAAGGAGAAGGCAACCAGCAGGAAAGCGCTTGACTAAGAACAATTCTGTTTTCTGGCCCAATGTCAGTTATTTCTTCGCCTAAAAACGAAGACCGCCAGGCAACCCAATGGTCACCTGGCGGTATCTCGGCACCGATATACGGTACGTGCAGTGAATAGCTTTCGGTTATTTCCAGCCGCCCCCTAAGGCACGGTAAATATTTACCGTAGCATTGATCTGTTGCATCTTTGTTTCAACCAGATCGAAACGCGCTTCCAGTGCATCCCGCTGCGTTAGCAAAACTTCCATGTAATCAGCCCGCGCATTGCCGAACAGCGTATTGGCAATATCGGTCGACTGTGTCAGGGCTGTTACTTCCTGTGTTTTCAGGTTGTAGCTGTTTTCCAGGTTGCTGATGTTCGCGAGCTGATTAGCCACTTCTACGTAAGCATTCAGGATCGTCCGTTCGTAGTTGTAGACGGCCTGCGTCTGCCGGGCGTTGGCGCTGGAATAGGCAGATTTTATGCCCAACCGATTCACCAGCGGTGCAGTCAGCCCCCCCGCCAGTGAGTACAGAATGGATTGGGGAGTCGATAGTAGAAACATCGGATTGAAGGCTTCGAAACCAGCGCCGGCCGTAATATCCAGTCGTGGATAAAAGTTAGCCCGGGCCACCTGTACGTCCAGCTTGGCAGCGGCCAGATCCAGCTCCGCCCGTTTGATGTCGGGGCGGTTGGCCAGCAGCTGCGATGGCACACCGGCGCGAACAACCGCCGGGGTCAACGTAACGAACGACTGCGAATTCCGAACGACAGGCTGCGGATACCGACCTACCAGGAAGTTGATCCGGTTTTCGGTTTCCACGATACGTTGCTGAACCGAGTACTGCATCTCGCGGGTGTGCAGCACCTGGGCTTCGAATCGGCGCACCGCCAGTTCGGTCACCCGGGCCGATTCTTTCTGCAGCCGCACGATCCGCAGGGCATTGTTCTGAATATCGATGTTCTCTTTCAGAATCGACAGTTGGTTGTCATAGGCCAGCAGTTCATAGTACGAAGTAGCGATTTCACCGACCAGATTCGTGATCATGAAGTTCCGCCCTTCGGTGCTGGACTGATACCGGAGCACCGCTGCCTGCTTGGCGTTACGTAGTCTCCGCCAGATATCGACTTCCCAGCTGGCAAAAGCGCCGACCAGAAAGTTGGGCAACGGATCGGGTGTCCGGCGTTCTTTAATAGTAACAGCCTCTTCCGTTGCTCCCTGAAGCGTATACCGCCCCGGCCGGTCCAGCCCGGCTTCGCCCCGCAAGCCCACAAAGGGGAGGTATTCCCCCTGGCGAGCCTGAATTTCGTTACGCGTGATGGCAATTTCCTGCGTGGTGATGTTCAGTTCCTGGTTGTTTCGCAGGGCCGTGGCAATCAGCGTATCCAGGTTGGGGTCGGTAAAAAACTCCGACCAGGCAACCGGACCATTCGTACGGGCTGTGTCCGTCGTGTTGACGTAAGCAGCCGGAACCGTTCTGTTCTCTGTTTTGGTGACTAAAGCCGGGGTTTTGCAGGCGGTATTGATTAGGGTGATCGACAAGGTAACCCCTAACCAAGTGACGATTTGTTTACTTCTCATTGATTTCACTTTCTTCTAGGTGGGGGAAACTGTCTACAGAATGAACCAGCTCTTCGGTTAGTGATCCCTCTTCTTCATCCTTGATCATCTTGCGACCATCGGCCAGACTGCCGAATATGTAGTAGAGGCCAGGGATGATAACAACACCGAAGATGGTTCCGAACAGCATACCGCCCAGGGCCGACGCACCAATAGTACGGTTACCGATAGCTCCGGCCCCCGTAGCCACAATCAGCGGAATCAAACCGGCTACGAAGGCAAACGAGGTCATCAGGATCGGGCGGAAACGGACTCTGGCCCCTTCGATTGCGGCTTCCAGAATGGTGGCGCCCTCCTGTCGTTTCTGGACGGCGAACTCAACAATCAGTACGGCATTCTTGCCGAGCAGCCCAATCAGCATGATAAGTCCGATCTGGGCGTAGATGTTATTTTCCAGTCCCATCGCTTTCAGCATGAAGAACGAACCGAATACCCCAACAGGCAGCGAGAAAACAACGGCCAGCGGTATGATAAAGCTTTCGTACTGAGCAGCAAGCACCATGTATACGAAGGCCAGTACGATCAGGAATACGTAGAGCGATTCGTTACCGCGAATAGCTTCGTCGTACGAGAGCCCTTCAAACGCGATATCGTACCCTTTCGGCAGCGTTTTGGCCGCCACTTCCCGGATAGCCTGGATGGCATCGGCCGTTGTGTATCCCTTGGCAGGAAGCCCCTGGATAGCCGCCGAATTGTACATATTAAACCGAGTAATCTCGTTCGGCCCCTGTCCTTTTTTCAGCTTCATGAACGCCGAGTAAGGTACCATTTCGCCCGCGTCGTTCTTGACAAAAAGATTCAGGATATCCGATGGCAGCCGTCTGAAAGCAGGATCGGACTGCACGTACACTTTGAAGAACTGGTTGAACTTGATAAATCCTTGTTCGTACGTACTACCGATCAGGATGTTCAGGTTATCCATTGCTTTTCCGATCGATACGCCCTTCTGCATGGCCAGCTGATTGTCGATCTCCAGTTCGTACTGCGGATAGTTAGCTGCAAAGAAGGTGAACAGACCGGTCAGTTCGGGGCGTTTGCCCAGATCTTCCATGAACTGCTTGTTGACCTTATCGAATTCGCTGTAATCCGTATCGGTGTTTTTATCCAGCAGACGCATCGAGAAACCACCCGACGTACCGAAACCCGGGATGGCTGGTGGCTCGAAGAATTCAACGGTCGCGCCGAGATTTCTCGATTTACCTTCCAGTTCTTCCATGATCTCTTTTACGTTCTTGTCACGCTCCGACCAGGGTTTCAGGTTGATCAGACACGTACCGGCGTTCGAACCCCGGCCTTCGGTCATGATTTCATAACCCGCCAGCGACGAAACCGACTCAATACCCGGCACCTCTTCGCATATTTTCTGCAGCGACTGAGAAACCTGATTGGTTTTTTCCAGCGTAGTACCCGGAGGGGTCTGGATAATGGCGTAAATCGTACTCTGGTCTTCGTTCGGAATAAAGCCGGCTGGCAGAATCTGGTTCTCTAAGAAGATACCCGCGCAGAAAGCCGCCAGTACCAGGAACGTTACCACGCGCCGGTTCACGATCAGGCGCAGGATACCTACGTACCAGCCCGTCATTTTATCGAAGCCCCGGTTGAATCCATCGATTGCGCGGGTCAGGATATTTTTCTTCGGTGGGTGGCCGTGGTGATTTTTCAGCAGCATGGCACACAGCACCGGTGTCAGCGTTAGGGCGATCAGGGCCGAAATCACAATGGAAGAAGCCATTGTAATCGAGAACTGCCGATAGAACGTACCAACCGGGCCAGTCATGAACGAGATCGGCAGGAATACCGACACCATCACCAGCGTAATCGCGATGATAGCTCCGCTGATCTCACCCAGTACTTCGCGAACCGCGCCAAAGGGTGTTAGCCGTGGTTTTTCTTCCATCTTGGCGTGCACGGCTTCCACCACCACAATGGCATCATCGACCACAATACCAATAGCAAGTACCAGAGCGAAGAGTGTAATCAGGTTGATGGATAGCCCAAACGCCTGGATGACGAAGAACGCCCCAATCAACGATACCGGCACCGCCAGGATCGGAATCAGCGTTGACCGCCAGTCGCCAAGGAAGATAAATACGACGAGAGCCACCAGAATAAAGGCATCGCGCAACGTATCAATTACCTGCTCGATCGACGCATCCAGGAACTGTGATACGTCATAGCTGATTTTGTAGTCCACCCCCGGCGGGAACGACTCTTTCATTACCTCCAGCTTCTCTTTTACTTCTTCGATTACATCGCTGGCGTTACTACCATAGTTCTGCCGCAATACAATAGCTGCCGATGGGTGTCCATCCAGGTTGGAGTAAATGTTAACGAATTCACTACCCAACTCCACGCGGGCAATATCCCGCAGGTGAATGCTTTCCCCTGCCGAGTTGGCCCGGATAATGATCCCTTCGTATTCTTTCGGGTCGCTGTATCGTCCTTTATACGTAAGCACGTATTCGAGTGACTGAGCCGCAATACCGGAGCTTTGTCCAAGTCGACCCGGTCGCCCGATAATACTTTGCTCACCCATGGCTTTCATTACCTCCTCGACGGAGACATTGTAGGCCCGCATCCGGTCTGGGTCCAGCCAAACACGCATGGCGTACCGGCGGCTACCTAAGATCTGCGCCCGGGCAACCCCTTTCGTCCGCTGGATTTCGGGGATCATTTTTACCGTAGCGTAGTTAAACAGGAATTTCTCGTCAATGCTCTTTTCTTTCGAATAGAGGTTAACGTACATCAGCATACTGGGCTGAATCGGCGTAATGATAACCCCCTCCCGCTGCACCAGTTCGGGCAGCAGCGGCATCACCTGGTCAACCCGTGTTTTCACCCGGACAACGGCATCGTTGGGGTCGGTACCCGGTTCGAAAATGATCCGGAGCGTGGCCTCACCGGCACTGGTGGCATCGGTAGCGATGTAGCGCATGTCCTGCACCCCGTTGATGGCCTGTTCCAGGGTAATCAGCGTGGATTTGACCAGTACGTCGGCACTCGATCCGGGATAGTCAATAAAGATATTGACCGTAGTCGGCGCAATATCCGGGAATTGAGAAATTGGTAATTTCTTGATAGCCAGTACACCAATAAAGACGATCATGATCGAGATCACGATAGCGAATACAGGTCTACGGATGAATTTTGTGAACATGTCTTCTTGGTTTTAGACTGGCTGGTTATTCGGCGTACAATCCTAGGTTCGAAATAACCGCAGTAGGCTTTTCGAATTTGTAAGCAATCTTCTCGTTCTCTTTCACCTGACGCAAGCCTTCCAGCAGAATCTTGTCGTCTTTGTTCAGACCGGAACTGACCACGAAAATGTGGGGCATTTCGGCGGCAATCTTGATTTCCCGCGACCGCACTTTGTTGTCTTTGTCGATCACGTAGACGTATTTCTTTTCCAGTACCTCGAAGGTAGCTTTCTGCGGAATGATCATGGCGTTCCGGATGGGCACTTTCATTTCGATGTTACCCGTTTCGCCGTGCCGCAGCAGCCCTTTGGGGTTTGGGAAGGTGGCCCGGAAAGCGATGTTACCCGTTTCGTTGTCGAAGTCAGCTTCGATGGTTTGTACTTTACCGGGATACTGGAACAGCTTATTGTTTGCCATTTTCAGGCTGACGTTGTTCAGATCGGCCTCACTTGCTTTTTCCTTCAGGTTGAGGTATTCGGCTTCCGGCACATTGAAATACACCCACATCTGACTGTTGTCCGACAGGGTGGTGAGCAGATCGCCTTCGTCGACCAGGCTACCCAGCCGCACCTGGAAATGGTCCATGATACCGCTGAACGGCGCCTTGATTTTGGTGAAGCCCAGATGCGCTTCGGCCAGCGATACGTCGGCTTTGGCTTTGTTGAATTTAGCGTTGGCCATCGCCAGTTCAGTTGGCGCCACGATTTTACTGTCGGCCAGTTTTTTGGTATTCTGATACTCAATATCAGCGTAATTGGCTTCGGCCTGTGCTTTCTGCAGTTCAGCTTCGTACAGTTTGGGCATGATCTGGAACATCATCTGTCCTTCTCTGACCAGTTGTCCTTCATCGACGAAGATTTTCTGGATATAGCCCCGCTGCTGCGCCCGCATCTCGATGTGACGAATCGACCGAACCTGACCAACGTATTCTTTCGTAATCGTCGTGTCGGTCAGGAGCGGGCTGGTGACCTGATATTCTACGGCTTCTTCCTCTTTTTCTTCTTCGTGTTTTGTGCAGCTTGTAACGCTCACCAGGGCGCACAAGCTCATGAGCATTAAAATTTTCTTGGGATTCATCTTCGTTGAAGCGGTGGGCATCAGCCGCGTTGGTTTATTGGTAAAATAGGTTGCTGTGTTTGGCATTAGCTCGTTCCGGTTTGGCTTCGTTTACCTGGTAGAGTTGTTAAAATTTTGGTTAATGAGCAGGCTGCTGAACGGCGATTGACTGGCCGGGGGGGGCGTTGGACACCTGCTCCAGCCGATGGATCAGGCTGTCCTGCTGTCGATTAGTCCGCTGGCAATCCGAAAGCTGCTGCTGCCATACGATCTGGTCGAGTGGCTGGGCCGAGCTGCTCAGTTCATACTCATACATATTCTGCTGATGACTCTGCTTATACAATAGAAACCCATTGAACACCAGCGAAAGAGCCAGTGCCAGCCCAAAGCTGTATAGCAAAATCGAGGGGAAAGTCCGGCGTTGCATACTGGTGTCTATCTTAACTGACACAAATCAACTACCAGGACATTAGAACGACGTGAGAAGGAAATTTATAAGTTGTTAAAAAGGTACTATAGCCGCCCCCATTTCCAAGCTCAAAAACCTCTTCTATAACTAAAAAGTACTATTTAAAGCTCAAATAAGTAAACTTCGGCTCGTTGCAGCTTCTTCTTAGTAAACTGGCTGACCTGTGGCAATACACCGCGTAAATACTTTATTAAAGCTCCTCTTTATGATCCTGTGCTGCCACTCCATGAGCAGCGCTCAGGTAACCGACTCACTACTCAGTAAGGCAAGGCAACAAGGACAGGGGCGGCTCTTACCTGTAGAAAACAAGTATCAGCTTTGGGTAGAAGAAGCCGGCACCGGCGACACGGATTTACTCATTTTGCCCGGCGGACCCGGTGATAGCCATAAGGGATACGTACCTTTTCTTCATAACCTGGCTGAGCGGGGTGTTCGCGTCCATATTCTGAACATGGTCGATTGTGGCTTATCAGATCGAACGCAAGACTCGAACTACTGGAATCTAGCAAATTACATCCGGGATATAGACAGCGTCTGTAAGCAGCTAGGTTTAAAAAAATTTTACCTGTTAGGCCATTCGTTTGGTGGCCTGATTGCCCTGGAATACGCTAAGCAGCATCCAACCGCGTTACAGGGTGTTATTGTATCCAACATGACGGATAGCTGGTCTGGTTTAATCCAAAATGCAGGCGACTGTCTGGACAGCTTACTATCGCATAACTCTGAAGGTCAACAGATTACTCAACAAATGCAGTCGATTGACAGTACGTCAGCCATATTTCGTCAACTGGCGAATCGATACGATAGCTTATCCGGACAGTTGTTTAATCAATTCACTAACCTAGCCAAATCGGACGTAACCCCAGCGCTGCAACCGCTCTACTCCTCACCGGATACACTGATCGGAAAAAACCTAGACGTGTACCGCTACTTTTGGCAGTCGCAGGAAATCAATGATTGGGATTTCAGGCCATTCTTAAGCCAGCTCCAGTTACCTGTTTTAGTAATGGGTAGCGGTCGGGATCACGCTCTTACGGCTACAGACATGACTCGCATGAAGGCAAGTTTACCGAATGCCACTTTAGCTTTTTATCCGCAAGCAGGTCACGTCCCATTTTGGACGGAGGACGACCGTTACTTCCAGCCGCTGTTGACCTTTCTAAAGACCAAGAGGTAAGTCAGTGCTTACCCATCGACGCACAGGCAATACGTTATACGTTTCCCGCAAACGAGTCTGCTCGATCAGGCAGTTTGGTTGTAACGCGGCAATATCATGGTAACGGTAGTTCCCTGGTCGACGCTGGATGCAATCTGTAAACTTCCCTGGTGTAACTCTACGATTTTCTGCGTAACGGCCAGGCCGATGCCATAACCGGGGACACTACCTACGTTTTTCCCCCGGTACAACGGAGTCAGGATATGGGCAACGTCCGTTTCGGCAATGCCCACTCCCTTATCAGTTACGACTACGGTAATCTGGTCATTCCTTGCTTCCAAAAGCACGGAAACCGCATCGTCGGAATACTTACAGGCGTTGTCGAGTACGTTCAGAAACGCCGTTATCAGCAGCATCATGTTCCCTTTTATCGTAAATGCCTCTTCTTCAGTTGTCACGAATTGAAGCGGCAGGTTACGACCCGGATATTTTGACTGAATCTGCCCAAGGGCCGTCAACAAACAATCGTCAACCTGCGTGCTGGTCAGCGTGAGGGTACTGCCTGTAACCTTGGCGAGGCCCAGTAACCCATTTGTCAGAGCAATCACCCGCTTCAGTTCGTCGACGGCGATCTCCATACTGTCACGCCAGTCGGCTGGATTTTGATCATACCGAAGAGAGGTTTCCAGCGTTCCCAGAACGTTGGTCAGTGGCGTACGTAACTCGTGAGACGCATGAGACACAAAACTGCGCTGAGACACAAACGCATCCTCCAGTCGAAACAGCATCTGGTTGAAGGTCATAGCCAGCTGGGCAATTTCGTCGCGTCGGTTTCGCTCGTCGACACGCTTATCCAGCCGAGTGGCCGTAATTTGCTCGACTTCGTCCACAATCTGCGAAATAGGCTTCAGCACCCGTCCGGAAAAATACCAGCCAGCCAGTACAATCAAGGCAAACCCAAGCAGGTTAGCGAGCAGCAGAATCTGCTGCAGTGTCCCCAGTTTGGCAAAACCAATCCGGTCGTAGCCTGAGGCAAAAATATAGAACCGCTGACCCCGATCCTGAAACAACAGCATGATCGATTCGAGATGACCATTTTTGAATTCAACCAGTGAATTACTGGTTACCAGGTTCTCGATCTTCTCTTTGTAATAATCGCTGTCCTTCAGCGTGCGATTGGTAAAGACCAGGTTATGCCGACTATCGTAAATACTGATCTGCTCCTCCACGATAGACAGCAGGTCGGTACGGACCATGTTCTTGAAGAAATCGTCGTGCAGGTGCCGACGGGAGATCAGCACTCGCCCGGTAACCCGGGCTTTAGCTTCCAGCCGACTGTAAAATTCCTCCTGCCGGTAGAGTGAATAAAAATACCACACCAGCAGCGACAGCGTGACCTGGATAGCCATAGCCAGCAGGGTGAAGATAATCGTCAGGCGATTGCGAATAAGCATGGAAACAGCAAGTAGCGGCCTTTGGTACGCGTTACAATCCGCCGAGGAAACGACTAATCTTCGCGCAGGACGTACCCCATACCGACAATGGTATGCAGCAGTTTCGGCGAAAAATCCTTGTCGATTTTCTTACGCAGGTAACTGATATACACGTCAATAATATTCGTGTTGTTATCAAAATTCAGACTCCAGACCCGTTCACCGATGTCTACCCGCGAAATGATTTTACCCTTATTCAGCATCAGGTATTCAATCAGAGCGTATTCGCGGGTTGTCAGGTCGATCCGTTTGCCGGCCCGCGTTACAGTCTTCGCATCCAGATTCAGTTCCAGATCAGCCAGTTGAAGCACCTGTTTCGGCCGGGAACCGTTTCGGCGCGTCAGCGCCCTGAGCCGTAGTAGCAGTTCCTGAAACTCGAAGGGTTTTGCCAGGTAGTCGTCGGCCCCCGCGTTGAAGCCATCCGATTTGTCGGCCAGACTATCCAGGGCGGTCAGCATCAGCACCGGTACCGCTTCGTTCTCCTCCCGGATCAGCCGACACAGCTCAAAGCCATTGATGTGCGGCAGATTAACATCCAGGATGATGATGTCGTAGCTATTTTGACGAAACAGCGACAGGCCGGTACGTCCATCAAAAGCGACGTCGACTTCATAACCTTCTGCCGATATGCCCTTGCGAATAAAGGATGCCAACCGCTCTTCGTCTTCAACCAAAAGGACTTTCATGAAATCTGTAAATTGATCGGGGCCTGCTGCCGGCCTTTGTGTTCGTCCTCGACTCGTCAGGCAAAGATACTCAAGATTTGTTTTCCGGCCGGGCCGGTGTTCCTCTCAGCACGCTGCCCCCGGATCGGGCAGCAGTTCAGCTACGTGTATCGGTATGCTACGTATCGGGTTCGCTCCCCACTGCCTACGCAAAGAGCGCTGGCCGAGTCAGGTACCAGACGGCTTAAACAGACTTGCCCGGCAATCAAGAAAGGCCGTATTTAATAGCATAGAGGCACAACGTATGATTGTAACCAGCAGCAGCGACATGTTTATCCGGTTTCGGCAGGAGCTACACCGCTACCCGGACGTATCGGGTCAGGAAGTAGAGACCCAGCAACGGATTAAAACATTTGTCCAGCAATTTAATCCCGTTTTTATCCGCGAAGTCGGTGGTACGGGGTTGCTACTGCAGTACGGCACGGATACGACGGGGCCGGTTACACTGATCCGGGCCGACACGGATGCGCTACCCATTCAGGAGGTCAATACGTTCGGCCATCAATCGACAAAGCCCGGTGTTTCACACAAGTGCGGCCACGATGGGCACACCACTATCCTGGCCCGTGTTGCCTCACTACTGACCGGGAAACCCCTCAAGGGCCGGGTTTATCTACTGTTCCAGCCCGCCGAAGAAACCGGACAGGGCGCCCAAGCCGTTCTGAATGATCCGCTGTTTGATATTATTCCCCCTGATCAGGTCACGCCAGACCGGGTCACGCCAGACCGAATCTTTCCTGACCGGGTCACGCCTGACCGGGTCTTTGCGCTTCACAACCTGCCGGGGTTCGAGCAGGGGGTTATCGTTTGCAAACCGGGACCATTTACGGCGTCGGTGTTGAGTATGATTGTAACGTTTACGGGCAAGGGGTGGGCTGCATTTCTTCTAAGCGGCCTTCTCGTCCAGATTGGTTAGTCGGTTAAAATCAGGAATCTGTCGGTGTTCCCTCCGTTTTTATCTATTCCATTTTTTCTGGTTACAAAATGGTTGTTGCTTTAAGGAACAGCCCGGCCATCGAGCCGTACGAACCAGTTCCTAAGCAGCTTATTATCCTTTTTATGACTACCCGACGTCGATTTATTCATCAGGTCAGCGCTCTAACGCTGGGCGGTCTTGCCTTGCCTCAGTTCATTAACGCAGAGGGCCTTTTACCGACAGCTACGTACCCGATTGGCATTCAGTTGTTCACGCTGTTTGGAGCCATGAACGAAGACCCCAAAGAAACCCTTCGAAAAGTTGCCGCTGCGGGCTACAAGGAAGTGGAATCCGCTTTTAGTCTGCGACCCGGCCAGAACTATTACGGTTACTCGGCCAAGGAATTTAAGGCGCTGGTTGAAGACCTGGGCATGAAATGGCGGGCCCACCACGCTATGGGTGCGCCGTTCCGTCCCCGCCCGGCCGCCACTCCACCAGCGGGAGGACCACCGGCCGGCGCTGGACAGCAACCAGCCCGTCCGGCTATGGATTTCTCTAAAATGCCGCCTATGCTTAGTCTCCGCGATAACTATCAGCAGTTAGTCGATCAGGCGGCCGAGGGGGGACTCTCCTATCTGGTCTGCGCCAGCACGCCCGTCGCCACGATGGACGAGATCAAAAAATCCATCGAGGTATTCCAGAAAACCGGCGAAGCCTGCAAGAAGGCAGGTATTGGTTTTGCGTACCACAACCACGCAACCGAATTTGATGCAGTAGAAGGGAGTACCAAAACACCGTATGAACTGATTCTGTCGCAAACCGATAAGGACCTGGTCAAGATGGAGCTAGACCTGGCCTGGGCCGTCAAGGCCGGAAAAGATCCCGTTGCCCTGTTTAAGGAGCAACCGGGCCGATTCCCGCTCTGGCACATCAAAGACATCAAGGACGATAGAAAGACCATTACCGAAGTAGGTAACGGTATCGTCAATTTTAAACAGGCATTTGCGGCCGCGAAAACGGCGGGGCTGACATACTTCTTTGTTGAACAGGACATGGCTGCGGACCCCATCGCCAGCATCACAACGAGCTACAATAACCTGAAAAAAATTCTGGCCTGACACAACGATGAAACCTAACAACTACGTATCTGAGAAGTGGCCTGCCCGCTGGCGGAATACGGCCTCTTTGGCAGCCTCTGCGCTGCTGCTCACCGGTTTAGCCTCGTTTATGGCGCAGGACGAATCCGGCAAACCCGACGAAACCCGCTTTACGCCCGTTGTTGTGGCTGAAGATCTGGACGAACCCATGACGTTTGAGGTGACTAAAGACGGCACAGCTTACATCATTGAGCGCAAGGGAGGCCTCAAGAAATACGACCCAACGACCCAAACGGTTAACCTGATTGCCACTATCCCGGTCAATACCAAATATACATCCAAAGAAGGCAAGGTATCGGAGGCCGAAGAGGGATTGATGGGGTTATCGCTCGATCCTGACTTTGAGCAGAACCACTGGATTTATCTCTACTCCGCCCATCCCACCGAGTCAAAACACATCCTGACCCGCTGGGAACTGCGCGACGACAAACTGGTCGAATCGTCGCAGAAAGTGGTACTGGAAGTACCCACTCAACGCGAAGTATGCTGCCATACGGGGGGCGGTATGACGTGGGACCGGACCGGGAATCTGTACCTGACGGTTGGCAACAACACTGGCAACCAGCAGGCCGCGCAGACCGACGAGCGGGAAGGCCGTAGTAGCTGGGACGATCAGGGGCACGCGGGCAATACCAACGATCTACGCGGAAAAATTCTGCGTATTCATCCCGAAGCTAACGGTACGTATACGATTCCAGAAGGCAATCTCTTTCCCAAAGGCACGGACAAAACCCGGCCCGAAATCTATTCGATGGGCCACCGGAACCCCTGGCGCATCAGCATCGACAGCCAGACGGGCTACCTGTACTGGGGCGAGGTGGGTCCCGACGCAACAAACGACTCAGAAATTGGTCCGCGGGGGTACGATGAGCTGAATCAGGGGCGTAAGCCTGGTAACTTCGGCTGGCCCTGGTTCGTGGGGAACCGGCAGGCATTTCCGGTCTACGACTATGCAGCCCAGAAGCCGCTGGCAAAAAAAGACCCGGACAAAACCATTAATTCTTCGCCTAACAACACCGGTCTGACCGAGTTGCCACCCGTCGCGCCGTCGTTTATTTACTACCCGTACGGGGCGTCGGAGGAGTTTCCGCTGGTGGGCACCGGCTCGCGGTCGGCAACGGGTGGACCGATCTACCACCAGGCCGATTTTAAAGGTGCGAAACGTCCCTGGCCGGCGTATTACGAAGGCAAGTGGCTGGCGACTGATTTTTCCCGGGGCTGGATCATGTCTATTACGATGGATGCCGACGGTAACTATAAAAGCATGGAACGCATCCTCCCCAGCTACCATCCTGTTGAGCCGATTGATATGAAATTCGGTCCTGACGGCGACCTGTATGTGCTGGAATACGGTAGTAACTGGTTCCGCAAGAGCGACAACGCCCGGCTGGTACGTATCGAGTATAACGGCGGCAATCGTAAACCGCTGGTGCAGGCTTCGGCCAGCAGGCAGGGCGGGAACGTACCCCTGCAACTAACTCTTTCCGCCGATGGCAGCAAAGATTACGATGGTGACGCCCTAACCTACCAATGGAAAGTTACCTCCCCCGGTATGGCTCCTCGTACTCTGACGGGCATGAGTCCGTCTGTTACGTTTGACAAACCCGGCGTTTATTCGGCGCAATTAACCGTTACCGACTCGCACGGAGCGGCCAACAGCCAGTCAATCCGTATCATTGCCGGTAATGAAGCGCCAGCCGTAGCGCTCAACCTGAGCAGCAACCGAACGTTCTTCTTCCCGGATCAGCCCATTCAGTACGCGGTCAATGTTTCCGACAAGGAAGATGGTGGTCTGGCCGGCGCAACGGTGTCAACGGCTAAGGGCGTTCCCGGCAAGATCAGTCCGGCGCGGGTGGCGATGAGCATCAACTACACCTCAGAGGGTTTCGACTACGCCGAAGTGATGCAGGCGCAACGTAGCGTCGATGCATCCACGCAGTTTGCTGTCGCGCAGGCGCTTATCAACCAGAGCGACTGCAAAGTCTGTCACCAGATTGCGACTAAATCAGTAGGACCAGCGTTCACGGCGGTAGCGGCAAAGTATCGGGGCAATACCAGCGCCGTTGATAAGCTGGTTACGAAAATTCGGCAGGGGGGCGTAGGTACCTGGGGCGACGTAGCGATGCCAGGGCATCCGGCCATGTCGGTGGCCGATGCGCAGACGCTGGTTCATTACATTCTCAACATTGACCAGAAAACCCTCAGCAGCCTTCCCCTGCAGGGAGATTATGTCGTTAAATTACCCGAAGGCGACAACGGCAAGGGCTCTGTACTGATCCGGGCGGCCTATACCGACCGGGGTGGGCTTCAGAAAGCCGCCAAACCAGTTCCCTCGCAAACGTCGGAGCAGATGATTGTGTTGCGGAGTCCCCAGGTCAACGTAACAACTGCGCCCATCAAACAGGGCGTCGATGTAAAAAGCGACCGGGCTGAAAAAATCATGGCCTACGCCAAAAGCTACCTGGGTTTCCGCCAGTTTGATCTGACCACGATCAAGCGGCTGCAACTGGATGCCACTGCCCAACGGCGGGAAGGCAGCGCGGGAGGCACCATTGAAGTCAGAATCGACTCGCCCACGGGGCCAATCATTGCCGAGAAAGTTATTGAACTGGCCCCTGAGGTTGACATGGCCAAACTGATGGCTCAGATGGAGTCCGGCAACAGTGCCAAGCCAGCCAGCACCAGCGCCAGCGCGGGCAGTGCACCGGGGGCGGCTGGCGGAAAAGCCCCCGCTCCGGCGAATCCCTTTGCTCGCCCACCGGTCTTCCTAACGCTGAAGCCGACCGAAGGTGTCCATGATCTTTATTTCGTTTTCAAGAATGATCAGGCTAAAGCCATTCAGCCACTCATGTCGCTGGCGAACATCAAATTTTTGAACAGCGACAAGTAAGCTCGCTTGAGCTCTTTTTTGTCATTCCGACGAAGGATGAATCTTAATCTATCCTGACCTTCAACGAAGGAGAGCTTACGATTTCTGCTTCGTCGGAATAACAAATTGCACGATTAAAACAGGCCGGCCCGACGAACGTTCGTCGGGCCGGCCTGTTTAGAAGTGTCAGTTCAGCGCTTTAGTGAACAGCCGATGGATCCATCCACATGGTTTCCCAGAGGTGGCCATCCAGATCCTGAAAACCATGGCCGTACATAAATCCCTGGTCGATGGGTTCTTTGATGAGGGTAGCCCCGGCATCAACGGCCTTTTTAACCAGTTCATCGACAGCTTCCCGACTTTCGGCCGACAGACTCAGGATGACCTCCGTGCTTTTGGTGGCATCCGTAAGGTCCTTATTGGTGAACGTTTTGAAAAAATCCTCAACCAGCAGCATTACGTAAATCGTGTCGCTGAGCACCATGCAGGTTGCGTTCTCATCCGTAAACTGCGCGTTGAAGGTGTACCCAAGTTTGGTAAAAAACTCGACCGATCTGTTCAGGTCTTTAACGGGCAGGTTTACAAAGATCATCTTAGCCATTTGTAAGTGTTGTTTAGAGGTTTGTTAACTCAAAAACAGTGATGGGTTTAGGAGTTATCGCGGCTCGTATTTGGTCCAGAAATAGTAGAGTACGAACAGGAAAACCAGCATGAACAGGGGCGGCAGCAGCGTAGTCCGGTCGTCGCTCACAACCGCCCAGGACGCCATGGCCCCGACGAAGTTGATCGTAAAACCGGCGAACGCCCATTCTTTGATTGTCCGAAACCAGGGTTGCAGCAGAGCCACTACGCCCAAAATTTTCGCCGTGCCCACAATGGTCAGAATGTAGACCGGGTAGCCCAGTTGTCGCATAACCTGCTGGCCGGTTTCCTCGCGGACAACACCCGCTATGCCGTCCATCAGCATCGCCACAGAAAAGAGAATCGTCAGGATCCAGTAGACGATTTTGATGGTTTTCGGTGTCATGCCGGTTTGTTGTTCCGACTGCCCCCTTGGTAGATTTGCACTTGTTTCCATGGTAGTTAAAGGAATATAAACGGTAGTGAGTAACGCCAGTCTGACCGGGTAATTTACCTGTTATTCCGGCGTTGTTTACCTGACAAAGTTGCGCGTTTTTCGAGCAGTAAATGGGGCAGATTGCGACCTTTTCCGGGTAATTTGCGACAGGTATTTGCTATATTTTCACTCCATGAAACACGTATCGATTCTGGTCCCGCAGGGTGCTGTTTTAGGCAGCGTCGAAGGGCCTCGCCAGGTGCTTACAGAGGTTAACAAATATCTGAAGAGCGTTGGAAAATCAGCGTTGTTCAACGTACAACTGGTTGGCCTGACGGAGTCCGTACCGGCGGCCGGTGGCAAATACACGGTGTTCACCGACGCGCAGACCAGTACAATTCGGAAGACCGACCTCATCATCATTCCTGCCCTGGACGGCGATCTGCAAAGGAGCATTGAGACGAATCAGGCGTTTCTTCCCTGGATTGTTGATCAGTACCAGAGGGGCGCCGAAGTAGGCAGTCTCTGCGTCGGCGCTTTTCTTCTGGCGTCAACCGGTTTGTTGAACGGCCGTCAGTGTGCTACCCACTGGATGGCAGCCCATCAATTCAAAAATTTATTCCCGGAGGTTCAGCTGGTCGAAGATCGGATCATCACCGACGAACAGGGGCTCTATTCCAGCGGGGGGGCTTTCTCCTACCTGAATCTGATTTTATACCTGATCGAAAAACACGCGGGACGGCACGTAGCGGTGTTTATGTCGAAAGCCTTCCAGATCGAAATCGAACGGAACAGCCAGTCGCCATTCATCATCTTTCACGGTCAGAAAGAGCACGGCGACGAAGCCATCAGGAAGGCGCAGGAACATATTGAAAACAACCTGGAGGAACGTATTACGGTCGATCAGTTAGCCAGCCTGTTCGCCATTGGCCGCCGGAATCTGGAACGACGCTTCAAAAAAGCAACGGCCAACTCGGTGGTTGAATACATCCAGCGCGTTAAGATCGAAGCGGCTAAAATGCGGCTGGAATCGTCCCGCGAAAATATCAATGAGGTTATGTACGGCGTGGGCTATACCGATCCAAAAGCTTTTCGTAGTACGTTCAAACGAATCACGGGTCTGTCGCCCATCGAGTACCGGCAGAAGTATAATCGAGAAGCCTTGATTGGTTGATCCACCAATTCGAAAGCAATCGTTTCGGAAGACGTATTCTCGTAAAAGAAACTCCCGGTTCGCAGCGAAGCGCTGTCAAAACCGGGAGTTTACCAGTTGGTTCAATAGGGTTAATACAGCTCCCTAAGTTTACTGCTTAGGATTCTTCGTAGGAGCGCTACCAGCCGCTGGCGGGTTATAAGCGATCTCATTATCCGGCACATCCCAGTAATCCAGGAAGCCATAGTTGATTGTTGCGTTTGTGCTGACAGCACCGGTGCGGTTCAGCGCAACTGCGCCCGTCCGACCTGTTTCCAGCAAGCCCCAACGGCGTGCATCGTAGAACGATAGCGCCCGGAACAGCAGACCAATCCGGCGCTCGCGACGCAGTTCTTCCTTAGCCGCTGCCAGACTCAGACTTGTTCCAGCCACGGCCGTCAGGCCAGCGCCCTGGTACTTACGAACTTCATCGATCAGCGCCAGGCCACCTTCGATGTTGCTTGTGTAGATCAGCGCTTCGGCTTTCATTAATTGATTCTCTTCGTACGAACTGGCCAGGTACTGCTCGTAGCCACCCGCGTTCGTATTCGAGAACGTAATAACCGATGCATTCCCTTCCGATCCGGCAGCGCCCCGATTAATGAGTGTCCAGCGCGTGAAGAAGGCATTACCCCGCGAGGATTCACCGATGTAGGCAGAGCTTCTTCTTGAGAAGTTGTTCGACAGCCGAAGATCACCCGTTTTAAAATCCTGGATCAGACGCTCCGAAATTTTGTAGGTGTTGTTCGCTCCCGTCGTTTTCGCCGATACGGTACCAGCTGTTGGCGACAGGAAATCGCTGGTTGCGTTCGAACGACCCGTGAATACCAGATCCGAAGCCGTGATCCCCGAGTTGGTCAGCGTCAGAATACTGGCCCACTGCGCTGCAGTCATGTCAGCCACGCGGGTGTTCACCAAAATGTTCCGGGCTTTCATCGTGTTGATATTCCGTACCCACATGGCAGGCGTTAGAACACCCCCTTTACCAACCCGGTTAAAGCTTGGAATCAGGCCCTGCATAGTTGCCGTATAATCGGCGGTAACGCTTAAGCTATTCAGCGCGGTAATAGCCGCGTCGAAGTTTTTGTTCGATTCCGCAATCATGGCTTCCTTCGCTACGTAGTTGCCATTGGTACCGTTCAGGGCTTCGCCGTTTGCCTTGTCATTGATGACACCCGCATAATACATCGAGCCAATCCGGGCGTAGGCGTAGCCTTTCCACCAATACGCCCACGCTTTCAAGACGTTTTTCTTCGTCTCAGCTTCACCCGAGAACGTAACCCCGTCGATGTTCGTCAGCAGGGTGTTGGCCGCGTTGTTCATGTTGTACATGTACGCCCATTCGTAATAGGTCGAGTTCTGGAAACCCGTCGAGTTTACGTTGGCCGTAATCCGCAGAAAATCAATCTGTTTGTTCGGCGAGTTCGGGTTCAGCAATACGGTACCGTCATCGAGCGTAACCTGGTTGGGCGCGCCAATCTGGTTGATGAACACGTTGGCGATATCGGTGCCGATGACGTCGCCCATCAGTTCGTGATTCCCGATAGCACCCGACCAGAAATAGCCCGGTACGCCATCGTAGTATTTCACATCCTTGAAACCCGTGATATAGAACCCTTCACCGAACGAGATCAATCCCGATTCAGTTTTCAGTGCCGGCGACGAAGGCTGGTTTGGGTTCTGAACATCCAGCTGGTCTTTGCAGGATACCAGCAGTCCGGTCAGTGCCAGCGCTAATCCATATAGTTTTAACTTATTCATTCGATCAATTTTTGTAATAAGTTTCCTTAGAATCCAATGTTTAACGCGGCCTGATACGACTTGAAGTTTGGCATGGTACTGTGATCCGTTCCGCGGTCCCAGGCTGAATTAGACGTACCCGAGCTGATTTCCGGATCGAAACCGGTGTACTTGGTCAGCGTCCAGAGGTTACGGCCGGACAGCACCAGTTGCAGACGCTTCACGCCAGGGATGGTGAACAGTTTGCCAAAATCGAGACCGACCGAAATGTTACGCAGACGGACGAACGACGCATCTTCGTAGAAGTAATCTTTCGTTCCGTTAGCCGTACGCTGGGCGTACACACCCCGGTAGAACGCTGTCCAGGCACCCGTCTGTCCGTCGATCGTGAACGGATTGGCGTAATCGCTGTGGATACCATCGCGGTACATCCACTCTTTTGTCTGATTGTAGAGGTGGTTACCCTGCAGCCAGTCAACCTGAACGTTGAATGTCAGGAAGTTCTTGTAGCTCAGGTCATTGATGAACGACATATTGAATTTCGGGTTTGGATCACCGAAACTGAATTTATCGGCCGTGAAATAAGGCTGTTTCGTTGCCTTGTTCACCACGAAACCGTTGCTGGCTACGGTGTAGGCTTCCTGCTCGGCTACTGGGATGAAGTAGTTCCCATTTGGATCACGGGCGTCAACGCTACCAATGGTTTTGTAGCCATACAACTGTCCAATTTTCTCGCCGGCTTTCAGAACGTAGTTCGTGCTACCCGCATTTGACGTGACCACAATGGGCGCTCCGCCCCGAACCGCCAGAATTTTAGACGACTGCTTACCGAAGTTAACCGTCGTGTTCCATTTGAACGCCGTGCCGTTGTATACCGTTGAGTTCAACGACATCTGCAGACCATTCGATCCTAGCGTGAATGCGTTGTCTGTCAATTTACCCAGACCAACCGAAGGGGCTACGTCAACCTGATAGATCGCATCTTTCGTTTTCCGATCCCAGTACGTGGCCGACAGGGCGATGGCATTTAACCAGCTCGATCCTTTAAACAGGCTGAATACCATGTCGGTACCCAGTTCCAGTTCTTCCGATACTTCTACTCCTAACGCTGGGTTAGGCTGCTGGTTCGCGTAGTAGAACGCCGTTGTGTTGCCGACAGTCATTGGCGTGATGGTTACGTACCGGTCAAAAGGTTGTGGCTGAATACCAGCCTGACCATAAGCCGCCCGTAGTTTCAGTTCTGGCAGAAAGTTGTTGACTGGGCTGTTTTCCCAGAATTTCAGCGACGACAGACGCAGGTATGCATCGCCACGAGGGAACGTAAATGGCTTGGAACCTCCGCCGAAGGCCGACGAGAAATCACTCCGAAAACCGCCTGAAATACCGATAAAGTCGCCGTACTCAAGCCGTTGGTTCACCAGATAACCGTACGTAATGAAGGGTTCGGTGTAATCACGATATACCCGCCAGGACGTAGTGTTTGCCGCGTTATAAGGCGCGTAAGCAGCTGGGAGGCCCAGGGCTGCACTCGTATATTCTTTATTCTTGCTGTTCCGATAGTCGAAAGCAACCTGCGTTACCGATTTGATGGGCAGACGCGATGCGAAATCCTCTTTCAGGTCAAAAACAGCCGTTGCCGTAGCCAGAAAGTTCTGGAATACTTTGTTGTTGACATACTTCGTCAGATCACCGCTGTTGTTCGAGTTGTAGTTCGAGATGTACGTCGCCGTTCCCTGGGCCAGCCAGTATTTGATGTTCGCATTATTGGCCTGGTTCATGTACTCCAGATCACGGTTCTGCGTCTGGAAGTTCAGACCATATTTAGCGTCCAGTTCAACGAACTTTGGAAACTTGTAATTCAGGTTCAGATTCTGGATAATGTCAACTTTGTTGTCATTATTCCGGGTGTATGCCTGCCGGTACGATGGGTTCGATGCGTTGATACCAATCGTCTGGTTCATGTTATACGGAATAGAACCGTCGGTGGTCAGCAGGGAGAAATCAGCCAGCGGATAGGCGTTCAACATGCTGTACAGGATAGTCCGGTCGTTGGATTTCAACGTACTTTTCGTGTACGCCAACTGCGTGATGGAACGCAGCGAAAGGCCTTTGGCTAATTGCGTACCGATGTTCGCCGAGAGGTTGCTACGGTCCCAGTAGCCATTGTTAAGGATGTTACTTTCCTGGTGGCTGTTGGATACCGATATACCAAAGTCAGCTTTCTGACTTCCGCCCGAAATAGCGATGCTGTTGTTTGTCGTATTCGCTGGCTTGAAGAAATAAGCGAAGTGATCGTGGTATTGTAAGTTGGCATCGTACGCTTTGCTGTTGGTAGCTGTTGGATCAGTCGAGTTATACTGTACGTTCTCCGTATAAATACCATTCGTTGCATCGAACGTAATAGGTCGTCCCGACGAACCAATGATGTTGTTGCTGGCATCAGTAGCAAACGCATGGAATTTCGCTTTGCTTACTCCCCCAACGTTCAGGTAGGTGTTCTGTGCAATGCTGGACGAAATATCGATGTTCAACTGGCCGTTCTTACCTTTTTTGGTAAACAGCTGAATAACGCCGTTAGCCCCCTGTGCCCCGTAGATCGTAGCAGCAGCAGCGCCCTGCACGACTTCAACACGCTCGATCGAGTTCAGGTCAATGGTTTGCAGGCTGGTCGCTCCCATCTGGATACCATCGATCAGGATCATTGGCTGCGTTCCCCGGTTGATGGTGTTGATACCACGTAACAGGATGTTCACGTCGGCCCCCGGCGTACCACCACGGCTGGTGATCTGGGCACCCGGAATTTTACCGATCAGCGCCTGGTCAACCGAGGCTGACGGCGTCTGAGGCAGGTCTTTAGCCGAAACCGATTCAACCGAGATTGCGATTTTCCGTTTATCCGTAGCAACCCCTACCCCGGTTACAACAACTTCGGAAAGCTGTTTGGTATCCGACACCAGTTTTACGTCTATCACGGAACTCCCTCCTAGCTCAACCTCTTTGGTCAGCATCCCAATAAACGAAAACACCAGATTGCCTCTCGTTGGCGCGGCTAGCGAGTATTTACCATCGGCATCCGTAACCGCTCCGGTCGTTGTTCCTTTTACAACGACTGATACGCCCGGTAGCGGATTCCCATCTTCAGTAGACGTTACCTTCCCGGTAACTGTCCGTCCCTGAGCCCAGCTTAATGCCCAGGTTGAGCAAACCAGAAATAAGCTCAACAGTAAACGTTTCGTCATATACTAGAAATTTAAACTACTTAGTCAAACAGGTTTAAACAAATGTATATGGACGCAAACACAACTCAAAATTTTGTGTAGAAATTATTACACAATTATTTATTTATCTATACATAAAATCAGTAAAATATTATTCTTCAACTGTCCATAAGCTTAGTTTTATGTACCATAGATAAATTTCATATAAGATATTATTAGGCATTTGGCACGTATACTAATAGATAGACTAAACCTCCTTTTCGGACTATAAAACTTTTAAATATTTAAATAATACAACTTACAGCACATCACCTACGTCTAATCAACTCTGTTTTACTTAAGCATTTATACTTATTTTATCTTTATAGGTTTCGACGCGTTTGATCGCGTCTGAATGATCGGTAAAAGATTGTAACTAATCTGTCCACCTGTTTTCTGAAGCTTCATTAATACAGCGTTTATAGCTGGACAGGCTTTGTTAGTTATGACTTTCAGGCGCTGAATTGGCTATACGTCTGTTAGGAAGGATGATGCCGGACAGTCTTCCCAGCTGAGATACCGGAGCTTACAGGCACGCTCAATTTTGTCAACGTGGGCAGGCAACGTAATGATCGAGCGACAAACTGGCTATCGCGTGTTTCATTAGTTTCACGAACTAGCCGACAAGCCTTAATTTGCCGGTGCTATGACATCAAAGCAACGTAGCTGGCAGGGCAGGCTGCTCCTGACCTTATTCCGGCTGGTCAGACTGCCCAAACTGGCACTGTACACAACCCGTTTTCCGTTCTATACGCGTGGTGATTTTCGTACGCCTAAGCGACTGAACTTTCAGCCGGAAACGCTGGCGGGGGTGCGTTGCTACTGGCTAAATCCAGCGTACTGCACAAACGGGGTTATCATTTATCTACCCGGCGGTGGCTTTGTGATCGGTCCGCAGAAGCGGCAATGGCAGTTGTGCAATAAACTGAGTCGGCAGCTGCAATACGCAGTGCTGTTTATACCCTACAACCTGGCACCGGACTATCCTTTCCCGACAGCACTGAACGCTATTTCAAACGTAATTCAGGAACTACAGCATCAGCAACGTCTGGGCAGTACCAGTAATTGGGTAGTAGCAGGCGATAATGCAGGTGGTAACCTCTGCCTCTCCGTGACGTACGCTCTTCATGCAGCAGGCGCTCAACTTCCCCGGAAACTGGTTTTACTATCGCCAGCGGTAAATCTGAGTCAACTCTGCCCCGACGATCAGCCAGTAACGGATGCGGTTTTGTCGATGGCTTTTGCGCAGTACGTCAGCGACGCCTACATCCGGCAGTCTGACCCACTCAATCCATTACTTTCGCCCCTCTACGGCGATGTGAACGTATTACCACTTACCCTGCTTTTGATTGGTACGCAGGACATTCTGGTGCACGAAGCCCGGAATTTTGTGCAGAAAATGCGGGAGGCCGGAAAGGTTATTCACCTTGACGAATATCCCGGTATGTTTCACGTCTTTATGCTACTAGCCTGGCTCCCCGAAGCTCGACGCGCTTTCCGGTCGATGGTTAAGTTTATTAATGAAAACCGAGATCCAATCCATCCTAAGCAGTATGGTGTTGTTACGATGGAAACTGCCTTGCTAATAGTTGTTCGACGCTTGACCTAAGCGGAGCAAGTTTATTAGTAGCAATATCCCATAGTAATTCCAAGTCAATCCCAAAGTATTCGTGCGTAACGAAATTTCTAAAGGCAATAATTTTACGCCACTCTACTTCGGGCATAGTACCTTTTAACGACTCTGATAAATGGTTAGCAGCTTCACCAATGATTTCCAGTTGTCGCTCAATGGCGAACCGAAGCATGGAATCTGTGTACAAAGTATCTTTGGAGCGGTTAGCCAGAAATTCCTCTACTTAGCCAATCGCCTGAAGAATGTGCAATAAGCGGGCTTTGTCATCAAGCGTTCTTTTCATAAATCAGTTGCTTTTCCCGATCGATGTATGGCTTGACGAATGGAGAAAGGCCATTGGCGCTTACTAGGTCAACTTTTTTGTGCAGTAATGCGGATAACTGCTCTTGCATATCCAGAAATCGGTAAAAGTCAGCCCCGTCCTCATAATCTAACTCGACAAGTATATCGATGTCGCTTTCAGGCGTCTGTTCAACCCGTGCCGTTGACCCAAACACGTATGCGCGTTTGACGGGTTGATGCTGAAAATAGGATGCGAGTTCTGAGAACATGAGCGAACTGATTGGCTGGAAAGTTATTGAAATAAGTCAGCTTTACTAATATAACTGGTTTCAAACGCAAATCGCCCGACTCCTTCACAGAAATCAGGCGATTTGTTATTGGTGTTACCTTTTAGTTCAGCACTTCTTTTCCCTGCGCCAGGGCCGCATCGAGACCCGACGAATCGGAGCCGCCAGCCGTAGCGAAGAACGGCTGCCCACCGCCACCACCTTTGATGTTTTTGGCCAGTTCTTTCACCACCTGACCCGCGTTCAGTTTGCGTTCCTGAATTAACGTATCAGGCAGCATAACGGCCAGTTGGGGTTTGCCGTTGATATCGGCCCCCAGTACCAACGCCAGGTTGTCAACTTTCGCTTTCAGGTCATACGCCAGTTGTTTCAGGGCATCGGCCGACGGTACGTCCACGCGCTCAATCAGACGAGAGTAACCCGATTCAACGGTTTCTATCTTATTCAGCAACTGATTTTTCACCTGCTGTACTTTTTCGTTCTGTAGAACTTCAATCTGCTTTTGCAGGGTGGCCCGCTCAGCCAGCAGATCCTGTACGGCTTTCACGACGTCCTTCGGCGCTTTAAGCACCTCTTTCAGTTCCGACACAATCGCCATCTGCTCGTTCACCAGCGTTTCAGCACCCAGCGCCGTTTTGGCCTCCACCCGACGAACGCCGGTCGATACCGATCCTTCGCCCGTAAATTTGAATAGACCGATGTGTCCCGTGCGGTAGACGTGGGTTCCTCCGCAAAGCTCAACCGAATAGTTCGGATCGAACGTTATAACGCGTACAAAATCACCGTATTTCTCGCCGAACAGGGCCGTAGCACCCATGCCCTTTGCCTGTTCGATGGGGACGTTCCGTTTCTCATCCAGCGGAATATCCTCCCGGATTTTCTCGTTCACAATACGTTCTACCTCGGCCAGTTGTTCGTCGGTTACTTTGCTGAAGTGCGAAAAGTCGAACCGCAGAGCATCAGGACCAACGTACGAACCTTTCTGCGCGACGTGTGTACCCAGCACCTCGCGCAGGGCTGAGTGCAGCAGGTGCGTCGCCGAGTGGTTGCTGGCGGTTAGGCCACGACGAGTGGTGTTGATTACGGCGTATACCGAATCGGCTTCGGTCAGCAGATCATCAATGCCCCTTACGTCTTGGACGATATGAATTACCAAGTCGTTCTCTTTCTTGGTGTCCAGTACGGTTAACGTACCAATCTGGTCGGAGCTGGCAAATAATTCGAGTGTACCCGTATCCCCTACCTGACCACCAGATTCAGCGTAAAACGGCGTTTTGTCCAGCACGACCTGAATCTGCGTTCCCTGTTTGTTCTGAATCTTGCGATACTTCACAATCTGGGCGTAGGCTTCGGGCTGATCATACCCAACGAACTGTACTTTGTCGTCCAGCTCCGTTAGTTCGATCCAGTCGCCCGCCGACATGGCAGCATCCTTACGCGACCGAACTTTCTGTTCCTGCAACGCTTTCTGGAACCCTTCTTCGTCGATTGATAGGCCTTTCTCGCGGGCGATCAACGCCGTCAGGTCA
This sequence comes from Spirosoma sp. KUDC1026, assembly GCF_013375035.1. Lineage (NCBI taxonomy): Bacteria > Pseudomonadati > Bacteroidota > Cytophagia > Cytophagales > Cytophagaceae > Spirosoma > Spirosoma sp. KUDC1026. Next base: position 5,145,152 of record NZ_CP056032.1, read on the forward strand.
GCGGGGAAACCGAACGTATCGTTCAGTTCAAATACCGTTTCACCGGCAATCGATTCGCTGCCACTGGCTTTCGTATCCGCAATGATCTGGTCCAGACGACCCAGGCCCGTTCCCAGCGTACGCAGGAACGCAATTTCCTCTTCCCGAATCACCGTCGCTACAAAATCGCGCTGAATGTTCAGTTCGGGAAAAACGTCGGCAAACTGCATCGCCAGCGTTGGCACCAGCTTGGTCATGAACGGCTCGGTCATGCCCAGGTACGAATAGCCATAGCGAATGGCCCGGCGCAGAATCCGCCGGATCACGTAACCCGCTTTGCTATTGCTCGGCACCAGTCCATCGGCAATGGCGAACGACACAGCCCGGATATGGTCGGCAATCACGCGCATCGCTACGTCCTGCATACCCGTACCAGCCGAGTAATTCACACCCGACAGTTCTTCGATGACGTTGATTGTGCCCGAGAAAACGTCGGTATCATAGTTCGATTTTTTTTGCTGGATGGCCATACACAACCGCTCGAAGCCCATACCCGTATCAACGTGGCGGGCTGGCAGCGGCTCCAGCGACCCATCAGCCTTGCGGTTGAACTGCATAAATACCAGGTTCCAGATCTCAACGACCTGTGGGTGGTCGGCGTTGACAAGTTCTTTACCCGGCGTTTCGGCTACCTCTTCGGCAGAGCGCAGGTCAACGTGAATTTCTGAGCAGGGACCGCAGGGCCCCGTATCGCCCATTTCCCAGAAGTTGTCTTTCTTGTTGCCGTAAATGATCCGGTCTTTACCAACAATTGGCTCCCAGAGGTCAAATGCTTCCTGGTCGAACGGAACATTGTCTTTTTCGTCGCCCTGGAAGACCGATACATACAGCCGGTCTTTGGGCAATTTGTAGACCTCGGTCAGCAATTCCCAGGCCCATTGAATCGCTTCTTTTTTGAAATAATCACCGAACGACCAGTTGCCGAGCATTTCGAACATGGTGTGGTGATACGTATCAAAACCAACGTCTTCGAGGTCATTGTGCTTCCCCGATACCCGTAGGCACTTCTGTGTATCGGCGACACGCTTTGACGGGGGCGTACCATTGCCCAGAAAAAAATCCTTGAACTGAGCCATACCCGAGTTATTGAACATCAGCGTCGGGTCGTTTTTGGCGACGAGCGGGGCCGAAGCAACAATCAGGTGTTCTTTTGATCGGAAAAATTCAAGAAAATGACGGCGTATTTCGTGGGAAGTCATAGCAAACAAAAGAGCGTAGCGTTTCCTGGTTGTCAAGGCATTAGTCCACCAGAAACGACCGCTTAATAAACAAAATTAGTGTATCGCAAAATTACGGCAAAACTTGCATGTTTAGAGGAACGTCAGCAAGTTTGTCAAATGAATGGGTCGGGGAAATTGTATTACGGGATCAAAGAGGTAGCCGATATGGTCGGCATCAATATGTCGAAGGTCCGTTACTACGAAAAGAAGTTTCCGTCCTTTAGCCCCAAAGTAAATCCGGATTCCGGCGAACGGTCCTACACGCTGGCGAACATCGACCACCTGCGCGAAATCCTGGACCTGGTTGATAATCAGGGCATGACCTTGCAGGGAGCGCAGAAATATCTGGAAAACCGTAATGTCCGTCGTCGCGAAAACGCCCGCGTTACGGCCAAACTTGTTGAAATTAAGGATTTCCTGCAGCAGCTCCGCGACTCGCTCGACGAGCTGCCCCAGGCCGAGGCTCAACCTGCTGAGCCTTCGTAAGCGCTTTGCCTGGCAAGGGAAGTTAATTAGCGCGGTAACCCTTTGATCACAATAATCTGGCTAGCCTGGTTTTCGCCCGCCCGCTTCGAGCCGCCATCCACACCCCGGTAGCGATTACCCACCCAGGTATGCGCCTGCAGACCGACGGTGAACGTATTAGGGACGCCAATTACGTCCGATACGTCGATCATACCGCTGATTTCCCAGCCGCCAATCCGCGACGGAGCCCCAACATTGTATTTGGCCGCATCAGCTTCGTTCCGGCGATGATCGATCATAAAGACCGGCTTCAGTTCGCCCGTGTTCAGATTAAATTGGTACAGGTATGCATCGTGCGTTTCGTTGCCATACCCGTTTGGGTCTTCCTGAATGTACGCGTAATTCTCTGTTACGGTGATGTTGTCCGGGTCCTGAAACGTTTTGGCGACACCGTTCCGGTCGTCGCCATCCAGCATCACCTCGAGCGCACCTTTTGTAGGATCGGCAGCATCCAGCGTAATCCGGTAAATCCGGCCGTACATGGATCGGGAGTAGTCGGCGTTGGGTCCCCCAATGCCCTGCCCCGTCACGGTGAAAAACACCTCGCGAGCGTTGGTCGCTTTGTTTCCTTTCCGGAAATCAACATCCTCAACCCGGCCAAATTTAAGTGCCTGCAGTTCGTTTACCCGACCGTTGATCTGGTTGCCCGTCAGCGTTTTGTGGTTCTCGATTTTGACGAACTCAACCGGGTATTTCGTCCCGACTTTCATGTCCATCTCTTTCTGATTACCGTCGGTACGCTTCAGCATGTACAACGTCCCATTTTCCAGATCACCGACAGTGTTGGATACATACATGGCCACCTGCCCACCCGTCACGTCGGAATTATCTTCACCGATGATGATGACAGTCTTTCCGGGAAAAGCCAGTTGCGGCAGCGGGACCGCGTTTTCGGAACTCCACCGCCCCAGGCCCGCTACCTCTTTGGACGTACTGGCCGTACTGACATCAGCGTATGGATTAAGCGCGTGAATGCGTGACTCTTCTCCGCTTTCGCCAGAGGTCAGAAAGGTTGGTCCAAAACCCTGTACCTCGGGCGTAACCATTGTAGCCGAACACAAGCGCCACTGACTCCCGTCAGAATTCAACAGGTATTCGCCTTTGACGGGTTTGAATGTTTTGTCCAGTATCAGCCGTGACACGGAGAAGTTATCTTCGTGATTTACCAGCATGGTATACGTGCCATCAGTGTTTTTCAGCAGTCCTTCGCCATCCGCCGACCCGCCAAATACGTACGATGGCGACTGCTTCAGCGTATCGTCACTGCTGATGAGCGAAAACAGGTCAACGTTCTCAAAGCCAGGCATCAGTTTCGCCAGCACGGGCGTTACCGATTGATTCTTGAGCACAACATCGGACTGAACAACGCCGGGTTCGGCCCGGTCGCCACAGGCAGCAATGCCCAATAAAATACCCGCCATTACTGACGGCAAACAGACTTTTTTCAATTGCATGACCTGGTTGACACTATCGCTGCCGACTTCACTGCTGGTACCGGCACTTTCTATACCTACCTTCTAATAACAAAATAAAGTCTGAAACACAAAGTCGCTTTATGATGTGCCTAAATATACGTAAACTGGCTCATTAATCCCTACCGTACGCTTCGTGACTCATAACTTACACCAGGTCGCCCTGACGCTCGTTCCCGGCGTGGGTAGTATCCTCATTCGCCAATTAATCAGTTACTGCGGATCAGCCGCCGACGTATTCCAGGCTCCCCTTGGTCGGTTGTTGAAGATTCCGGGAATCGGCGAAGTAACCGCCCGTGCCATTCATAAACCCGACGTACTGACTACCGCCGAGCAGGTAATCAAACAACTGGAAAAGCTGGATGCCCATAGTTTATTCTTCACCGACAAAAACTACCCGGCCCGGCTGAAAAATCTGTACGATGCGCCCGCCATGCTGTATTTCCGCGGCTCTGGTGACCTGAATGCCCCCCGGACCATTGGCCTGGTTGGCACCCGGCAGGCTACCGATTATGGCCGACGGATCACCGCCGACCTGATCGAAGCACTCGTTCCTTATGGCGTTACGGTTTTTAGCGGTCTGGCCTACGGCATCGACATTGCCGCGCACCGGGCTAGCCTGACCAGCGGGTTACCCACCATTGGCGTTATGGCCAGCGGTCTTGATATTATTTACCCGAATATCCACCAGAAAACGGCGCAGGAAATGCTTGTCCAGGGTGGTTTACTTACCGAAAGCACCCCCGGCACTAAACCCGACGCGCATCTGTTTCCGGCCCGAAACCGGATTATCGCCGGGCTCAGCGACGCCGTTGTAGTAGTTGAAGCAGCGGCAAAAGGAGGAGCGCTCATCACGGCGGAGTACGCCAATAACTACCACCGCGATGTGTTTGCTGTACCCGGCCAATTAAACCAGGCATTTTCGGCGGGCTGCAACAAGCTGATCCGGGAAAATAAAGCTCAGATCTACACCAGCCCACGCGACCTGATCGAGGCCATGAACTGGGATGCGCCCGTAACAGAGCCGTCGCCCAAAGGCATCCCACCTGCTTTACCGCTCGACATTACGGAGGAAGAAAGTCAGATTCTGGCCTTGCTTCGCCAGTCTGCTACGTTGCACATTGACGATCTGAGCTGGCAGGCGCAGATTCCGATGAGCCGTCTGGCGTCGGTGCTGCTCAATCTGGAGTTTCGGGGCTTTGTTCGATCGCTGCCGGGGAAGACGTATGCCCCAGTCTATGCGTAGGCATCTCGTCTTTCAACGCCACTCCCGACAGGCGTCGCGACTTCATTTCGGTGAGCAGGTAAAGCAGTTTCTGAGCAGCCAGCTCATAGGGGTAGCCTTCCGGCCGTATGTTCGACACGCAGTTCCGCAGTTCATCGGTCATGCCGGGTCGAGCCTGGTACGTCAGGTAGGCCCCCAGACTGTCGGGCGAGGACAGCCCCGGACGTTCGCCGATCAGGACCAGCAGTAGTTCGGCCCCAAAAGCGTGCGCAATTTCGTCGCCCACCGCAACGCGCCCCTGCTCGACGACGCATAGCGGAGCAACCTGCCAGTTCTGCGACCGGAATAGCGGCAGTAAACTAGTCAGCAGGGGAACAACATGCTGCTCGATCGCAAAAGCCGATAAGCCATCGGCAATGACGATACATAGATCGACAACGGGCCTTTTATCCAGCTCGGCCAGCCGTATCATCGACCCATAGGCTAACTGTCGACCTAAATCAGGGCGTTTCAGGTATGTCTGTCGGTCAGTGGCTTGACTGTGGAGCAGCAGGGCATCAGCTTGCAGGGCGTTCAGACTGGTCAGTAACGTATCGGTAGCCAACTGGGCATGAACAGCGTCGCGGGCGCGAGCGTGATCGAGTTGAAAATGAAGCAAGGCGCTGGTTGTGAGACTATGACCGGTTCGTCCCTGCGCAATACGGGCCGCCGTATGCTGACTCAGGAACGCCCAGGGATCGCTCATATCCAGCCTGTCGGTGGCCTCGCTCATTGCTTTTGTTGATTAACGACCTGAATCAGTTTGTACCGGTACGATGAGCCGTCCGTTGGTGGATCAGGAATAACCTCCCGACTTACCTGTATTGTATAACTGTAACCGGGTTCATGTATGAACCCTTCTATTGGATCATAGAATAATTGCCACTTCGATGCGTCATTCTCTTTTACCCGCAGGCATTTTCTCGGCCCTACCCCCACACAATCCTGATACTGACTATCGATTTGCAGCGTAAGCGTTTCAGGATCCACCGATTTATCGCAGGCTGAACCAGCCAGAAGCAAGAGCAATGTGAGTACTCGTATAATAGCCATAACTTAGAATGAGGATACAGATTCTACCAGACGATGACCCGATTGAGCTGGCAAGAGTTGCAATTGATCATTCATAATGCCCATCTGCAGCAGCCACTGCTCAAATTCCGGCGCTGGTCGACGGTTCAGCACATTCCGAAGATAAAGTGCATCGTGGAAGGATGTACTCTGGTAGTGGAGCATAACATCGTCGGCACCGGGTACGCCCATAATGTACGTAACGCCAGCCGTACCGAGCAGCGTCAGCAGCGTATCCATATCGTCCTGATCGGCCTCGGCGTGGTTCGTGTAACAAATGTCAACGCCCATTGGTAGCCCCAGCAGTTTCCCACAGAAATGGTCTTCCAGGCCGGCGCGAATAATCTGTTTACCATCGTAGAGATACTCCGGTCCGATGAATCCCACGACCGAGTTGACCAGCAACGGCTCAAACGCCCGCGCCACGGCATAAGCGCGTGTTTCGGCCGTTTGCTGGTCCATGCCGTGGTGCGCATTGGCCGAGAGCGCACTCCCCTGCCCCGTTTCGAAGTAGATGACGTTCTGCCCAACGGTGCCCCGATTGAGCGAGCGGGTCGCTTCTAGTCCCTCCTGCAACAACGCCAGACTAACACCGAACGACGCATTAACCCCTTCGGTCCCGCCGATGCTTTGAAATGCCAGATCGACGGGAGCGCCCTGTTCAATGGCCTGAATGGTTGTGGTTAGGTGGCTCAGTACACAGGTCTGCGTCGGAATCGCAAATCGCTCCCGCACGGTATCGAGCATATTCAGCAGTTGAACCGTCGTCTGCACGTGGTCGGTGGCAGGGTTGATGCCAATCACGGCATCGCCGGAACCGTATAGCAGTCCATCGACCAGACTGGCCGCGATGCCGCGCAGATCATCAGTAGGATGGTTTGGCTGTAAACGTGTTGACAAGCGGCCGCGCAGCCCCAGCGTATTCCGGAACCGGGTAATGACTTCACACTTGGCGGCTACCGTAATCAGATCCTGGTTGCGCATCAGCTTCGATACAGCCGCGGCCATTTCGGGCGTCAGGCCCATCTGCAGACCGGTCAGCGTCTGGGCATCGGCTTTTTCGGAAAGCAGAAAATTACGCAGTTCGCCGACCGTCTGATGCCGAACTAGTGAAAAAGCTGATGCGTCGTGCGAATCGATAATCAGCCGCGTTACGTCGTCCTGCTCGTAAGGCACAACGCTCTCATTCAGAAAGGTTGTCAGCGGCAAATCGGCCAGCGCCATCTGGGCCGCTACCCGTTCCTCGGCCGTTTCAGCCGCCACACCCGCCAACTGATCCCCCGACCGTAACGGAGTCGCCCGCGCCAGTAGCGTTTTCAAATCTTTGAATACGTAATTTTTCTGGCGAACGGTATGGCGGTACGGCATACGGACGAGTGAGGTACGTAATGGGACTCAGAGTAGAGAAGCCTATGTGGCAAAAAATTTCCCCTGACAGGTTTTCGATGGCCTATCAGGGGAAATGAATTGTTAACGGGTTTTTGTTTTCGGGCCGGCTTTCGGCGACTCCGGTACGAACGGAATAACCGGTTCGGGAACCAGCTCCGGCTCGGTCTGTCGATTGCGGGTGGCCCGGAAGATCACGAACGCGATCAGGGCAATCAGCAGTACGTTAAAGATAAGGTCAATGGTATTACCGAGTGTATTCAGCGGTGGGGAAAACGTGAACTCAATCGTGTGCTTCCCGGCCGGAATCCGCATGGCGCGCAGGACGTAGTTGGCTCGTAGGTGCGGAGCCGGTTTGCCATCAATGGTTGCCTGCCAGTCTTCGTTACCCCGGTAATAGATTTCGGAGAAAACGGCCAGCCCATCTCGGGTAGCATTCGCCTGATACACCAGTTTGTCGGGCCGGTAGCTGGTTAACTGAATTGTGCTGCCAGTATGATCCATAACGGCAGGTAGGTTACCCAGTTCCGTGGCAAACCGCTTATCAACTACGGCAGAATCGCGCGTACTCAGCGTTTTCATAGCGGCAATCTCTTCGTCGGCGTTGTTTACCTGCCGCACATTACCCACAAACCAGGCTGCCCCCATCACTTCCGGATTCGGCAGCGCGACGGGTCCCGACTGCTGCTGTGGGTTGGCGGGGTCGGGCTGGCCTCCCTGAATTACATACTTCGCATTCAGCATGTTCAGGATATTGAGCGTATTCGGCTGGAAGGCGTACGTAACCAGCTCCTGATACCGGCGCAGTTTAGCCGCGTGGTACCCACCAATCGACCGGTGGAAATACGATGTCCGGTTGCTGTTCATGAAGTCAACCGTCTGGTCGAACACCCGGTATCCCAGCGATTTATCCTGCAAAATCTGCTCGTCGGCGGGCGTTGGCTGGAACACTTCGGCAACTTGTGTCTTCGATACGAAGTCGGCATTGTTCAGGAACCGTTTGTCGACACCAAACAGATCGACGACCAGCAGCGCCAGCAGTACAGGATAGAAAATCCCCGCTTTGATCTTATTCGTTACAAAGGCCCAGACGGCCCCGGCGGCCAGTACGATGAAGATAAACGACCGGATGGCGTCACTACGTAACAGCGCCTGTCGATCTCGGATCAGTGCCGTCTGGAAATCTTTAGCAGCCTCGCCGAAATACCGGCTTAGGGAATCCAGATCAGTGGGTGTCTGAAACGAGAACAGCGAACCGCCCAGCAGTATCAATACCAACGCCAATCCGCCCGTCAGCGCGAAGCTGATCAGCAGCGGTTGCTTAATCTGCGCGAACGTCAGTTTCTGGTTGACGATTGTCTGAATACCCAGAGCCGCACCAATACCGAGGAATAATTGCGCCAGACAGAGCGCCATGGTCATTGCCCGGAACTTGTTGAAATACGGCAGGTAGTCGAACAATGTATAGTTGACAATAGCCAGATTTTTTCCCTGCGCCAGCGCAATCATCAGGACAGCCGCGCTGAGCAGCCACCAGCGGATGGGCGTCCGGATTACGAACATGCTGAGAACAAATAGGAACAGCAGCACCGCTCCCGCGTAGGCCGGTCCACCTACCATAGGCTGATCGCCCCAGTAGGTAGGCGCTCCTAATTCTGCAAACTGCTTGGCCGAAGCCGGATCAACCCCTTTTTCGGTCAGCGTTTTATAAAATTCTGAATCAGTTGACAAACCACCGCCCGACGAACCACCAAATGCGTTTGGCACGAGCAGGGTCAGCGTTTCGGCTTTACCATAGCTGTAGCTGAACGCATAGTCTTTGTCCAGACCGCTTTTCGCTACGTTCCCTGCCGATTTGCCGTCGGGGTTGGTCGTCTTTTCGGTCAGTTCCGATGTACCGCGGATGGTTTCTTTGGTGTACTGATTCATGATCAGCAGCCGTTTACCGAAACTACCAGCCGCTAATACCCCCGCCAGCACCAGAACGGTCAGGCCCATCGCCAGCCGCCTGGTCTGTCCTGCCCTCACTAGCGCAATGCCTTCGATCAGAACGTAGAGGCCAATGGCCATGAACAGGTAGTACGTAATCTGGATGTGGTTGGCCCCCAGCTCCATACAGAAGAAATAACCTGTCAATGCAGCGCCGAGCCAGTAGCGCCCCCGCAGACATAATATCACCCCCGCCAGGATACCTGATCCATAAGCCATGGCGTAGATTTTGGAAATGTGCCCCGCTTCGAGGCTGACGATACCAAAGGTTCCGAAGCCATAGGCAATGGCGCCCATAGCCGACAGCCAGGGATTACAACCCAGCACAACCAGCAGCAGATACGTACTGAGCATCAGCACGAATACGACGTTTGCGGTATTCGGTAATACGTTGATAACGGCCATTGTGGCCTTATACACCCAAATGTTTGGGTAATTAAAATCGATCATGTACCCGGGCATCCCGCTAAACACGGCGTCGGTCCAGAGCGGTTTTTCGCCAGTTTGCTGGGCAATATCCCGGATTTCGCGGGCCGACGCGGTGCTTTGCTGCACATCGGCCATGGACAAAGTTTTGCCCTGCATAACCGGCGAGAAATAAGCAATGGCCAGCAGCAGTAGCCCCAGCACAGCAATCAGGTGCGGCAGAAAGTTGTTCCGCTTATGCGGTTGAGAGAGGGTTGGTTGATTCATACAAAAAACTGGTACGTAGCCCAAAGATAGAGGTTTACGCGCAAATGGGGGGAAGCCGTCTTCGGCTATCTAGTAGTTCTAAACGCAGCAGTTGGGTGCCAGATTGCTTCAGCCGGGGTTACCAGCCCTATTAGTTGAGGTATGTCTGCGCATACGCCAGCAGGAACTGACGGATCTGACTGTCATTGACGCGCAGTTGCTCCGCCAAAAGCTGTTTTTTTTCCCAGTATATTTTCAAACTCTGCGGGTCCGTTACGTCGATGGCGGCAATAGCGTTCGTCAGTTGCTGAACGGCTTTTTCCCGCTCAATCTCCTCGTCCGGTTCCAGATTGGTCCGGTCGGTTTGGTCGTCCAGTTGCCGACGTAACCGATTCCGGTCCCGCAGCCGCTGCCGGTATTTTTTTAATTCCTCCGCATACGCATCGCCTATTTCCTGCATCTGCGCCTGAATCTGGGCATTCTTCTGTGCGAGTTGGTGGCACATAACCTGCGGGGGCGTTTTCCTGAAAAAGTCGCTTAAATCACTCATAACGGTACGGGCTGTTGAGAGAATGAAAAGGCCGGGCAGACCAGCGGTAAAATACGAATAAAAAAATAGCCGAACCCCGTTTAGCAGGGTTCGGCTGGCAAATAAGTTTTTTTCCGCGTTAGACCGAAAGAATGTCTTTCTCTTTGGCGACGAATGTTTCGTCAACCCGGGCGATAAACGAATCGGTCAGTTTCTGGACGCGCTCTTCACCAATCTTCACGGCGTCTTCCGATACGCCGTCTTTCGTCAGTTTACGGATACCGTCGTTGGTGTCTTTTCGGATGTTGCGCACATTCACTTTGGCCACTTCGACCTCCTGCTTTACCCGCTTCACGAGGTCACGACGACGCTCTTCGGTGAGGGGAGGAACGCTGAGCCGGATCTGTTCGCCGTCGTTATTGGGTGCCAGGCCAACGTTCGAGTTACGGATGGCTTTCTCTACCTCACCGATCAGCTTCCGCTCGAAAGGTTTCACCACAATCGTACGGGCGTCGGGCGTTGTTACCGAGGCAACCTGATTCAGGGGCGACATCACACCGTAATATTCGACCTGAATACCATCCAGCATCTGGGTACTGGCTTTACCGGCGCGGATTTTGGTCAGTTCAATGGATAAGTGCTTCAGCGCTTTTTCCATCGTGTCTTTTGCATCGTCGAGATATAGCTCGATCTCTTCCATTTTTCTGTACAGTTGAAACGTTATGAGTTGTAAAGCTGGATAGGTTATGGTCGTAAAAGTCTACGATTGCCGGCTTTCCGAAAGGCCGGTTAACGGTAAACTCGATAACCCGGACTCTTTACTGCTCTTTTTTCGACGAAACCAGGGTTCCGGTTTCGCTGTCGCCCATAATTACTTTCATCAGGCTACCCGAATCGTTCATGTTGAAAACGATAATGGGCAGGTCGTTTTCCTGGCAGAGCGTAAAGGCCGTCAGGTCCATTACGTTCAGCTTCTTCTCGTAAACGTCCTCGAACGAGATTGTCGTATAGCGCGTTGCGGTTTTGTCTTTCACCGGGTCGGCGGTGTAGATGCCGTCGACTTTCGTTCCTTTCAGGACAACATCGGCTTCAACTTCGATAGCCCGCAGACTGGCCGTCGTATCCGTCGTAAAATAAGGGCTGCCGGTACCGGCCCCGAAGATGACGACGCGTCCTTTTTCCAGGTGACGTACCGCCCGGCGACGAACGTATGGTTCGCAGACCTGCTCCATTTTGATCGCCGACATAACGCGGGTGTACATGCCATGCTTTTCGAGCGAACTCTGGATAGCCATTGCATTAATAACCGTAGCCAGCATACCCATGTAGTCACCCTGCACCCGGTCGATTCCGGATCGTTCGCCCGAAACTCCCCGGAAAATATTTCCTCCGCCGATGACAATAGCAACCTGAACCCCCAGATCAACTACCTGCTTGATTTCCTGGCTGTATTTTTCCAATACGGCTGGGTCAATGTTGTAGCCACTAGGGCCCGCCAGCGCTTCTCCACTCAGTTTGAGCAGGATCCGTTTGTACTTTGTTTGCGATGTCATGAAAGGGAATTTTGCGGCAAAGATATGGAAAAGGCCGAAAACCGGAACAGGCACTCAACCGGAAACCGAGGGATTGGCTACGTCTCTCCCGACATAACCATTCGCTTACTGACCTTTTGCGCTCGATGACCATAAACGGGCAGGGCCGTAGTTTCGATCGAAACTACGGCCCTGGATTTATCACATCAACTGTCAATTAAACGGCAACGACTTCGGCGTACCGTTCTGACACCTCGTCCAGCACCGCGCTGGTTTCGGCATAGGTATCCGTTGTTACCAGGCGCTGTCGAAACGGTTTGAAATCGGGTAAGCCCTTAAAATAGTTGGCGTAGTGACGACGCATTTCGAACAGACCAACAATCTCACCTTTCCAGCGGATTGAAAAATCAAGATGCTGCCGGCAAACGGCAACCCGGTCCGCAACGGTCGGTGCCGCCCGGTGTTCGCCGGTACGAACAAAGTGTTTGATTTCATCAAAAACCCAGGGGTGGCCAATGCTGGCCCGACCAATCATGACACCATCGACCCCGTAGCGATTTTTATATTCCAGCGCTTTTTCGGGTGAGTCAATATCCCCGTTGCCAAAGATGGGGATTTTAATCCGGGGGTTGTCTTTGATACGCCCAATGAGTGTCCAGTCGGCCTCGCCTTTGTACATCTGCACACGCGTCCGGCCGTGAATTGTCAGCGCCTGAATGCCGATGTCCTGTAGTCGTTCGGCTACATCTTCCACGTTCTTGGTACTGTCGTCCCAGCCCAGCCGGGTTTTCACCGTTACAGGCAGGTGCGTAGCCCTCACAACGGCGTCGGTCATACGTACCATTTTGGGTATATCCTGCAATAAGGCCGCTCCCGCTCCCCGGCAGGCTACGTTCTTGACCGGGCAGCCGTAGTTAATATCAATCAAGTCCGGGTTAGCCCGCGTGGCAATTTCGGCACAGGAACCCATCGTTTCTACGTCCGAGCCAAAAAGCTGAATGCCAATGGGACGTTCGTACTCGAAGATGTCCAGTTTCTGCACGCTCTTGGCCGCATCCCGGATCAACCCTTCGGACGAAATAAACTCAGTATACATTAAATCGGCCCCATTTGCCTTGCAAACCGCCCGGAAGGGCGGATCGCTGACATCCTCCATAGGGGCCAGCAATAGCGGGAAATCCGGTAGTTCTATATTGCCAATTTTAACCATAATGCTTTCAGTCAGATACGTTGCGAACGAATAGTGGTCGGTTATCCCGTCCCTGACGCTAAGGTTTTAGCACAATCCCAAGAGCCAAATAGTTCCTTTTTGCGGATTATGGGAATGCTTCAGTAAATTTACGCCAAATATGCCATCAATCTACGTACCAAATCATACCTCTCCGCAGCCCCCAACCCTTGGCGGGTTGATCATGCTCATTGGTTTCGTACTAATCGGCGGGGTGCTCAGTACTTTACTGATTCTACTGCTGATTATGGTCAGTCAGGGCTTTGGGCCCGCCGAAGCCAGAGACTACATCACAACGTTGGCGGCCAATCCGGTTTCCATAAAAGACGGGTGGTACACACTCATGATGCTCCAGGCCGTCAATCACCTGGGTACATTTCTGCTTCCCTCCCTGCTCTATTGGTATGCCGTTGAGCGCCAGACCTGGTCGGTTTTCAACCCACACCCGGTCACTAGTCTAACGGTTCTGGCCGTCGTAGCCGTTATTGTGGTGGCTTTTATGCCCTTCGACGGGCTCATCATCGACTGGAATCAGAATGTGCACCTCCCCCAGACGATGGCCCCGCTGGAGCAGTGGATTCGGGACAAGGAAAAAAGCCTGGAAGGCGTTACCAAATACCTTACGACGTTCAACAATCCCGGCCAGCTGCTGATTGCAGTACTGGTCATTGCCGTTATCCCAGCCATTGGTGAAGAAACGCTTTTTCGGGGTATTCTGCAGCGTAACCTGACGTACTGGACAGGCAACGCCCACGCCGGTATCTGGATTGCGGCCGCCCTGTTCAGTGCGATCCACGTCCAGTTTCTGGGCTTTGTTCCCCGGATGCTCCTAGGCGCGTTGTTCGGCTACCTCTACCTCTGGTCGGGCAATCTCTGGGTGCCTATTCTGGCTCACTTTGTCAACAATGGGTTCACGGTGCTGATGGTTTATCTGTACCAGCAGAAACTAATTTCGATGGATATCGAGAGCCCTGATACGGTGCCGATTGCTACGGCGCTGGCGTCGCTGGCGCTCACGGCTGGCCTGCTCTATTATTTTCGCCAACTTAATCAGAAAGATAAGGTTCATTCATCAGCCAACCCCTGATGGCGCAGAGTTTCCTTTTCTAAACTGACCGAATTACGTGCAATCATCAATGACTGAAAACTGGGAATCAATTTATACGACCCCTCTCCCTCACCGGGCCGAGCTGGCGAAAGCGCTGCTGCTGGAACACGACATTCCCGCCGTTGTGATCAACCGGCAGAGCAGTAGTTACCCGGCAGTAGGATTAGGTAAAAGTGAAGTACACGTCATGGGCAAGGATGCCATTCTGGCCAAAGTAATTCTGGAGAATGAAGCAACGTTTAGCTAGTATGAGTAACCTCCAGCAACGGGTCATTGCGGCCATTGTGGGGGTTCCGTTTATTCTGTTTATGATCTGGTATGATGCCTGGACCTTTGCGCTCCTGTTCTGCGTCATCAGTGCCCTCACCCAGCGGGAATTTTATCGGCTGCTGGGCCTGGACGGCTTTGAGCCGCTAACCGCCTACGGTACGTTGGTTGGCGTCATGATCTGCGTCCTGGCCTATTTCATTGAAACGGATCAGATTAGTATGGGCAATTACTTTCTGATTTGCCCGGCCTCGTCGATGATCTTCCTGATCAAGCTGTATAAAAAACGCGATATGAAGCCGTTCACCAACATTGGCTTCACCTTCCTGGGCATTATTTACGTTGCGATGCCGTTCGCGCTGCTGATCATTCTGGCACTCCGCAATAGCTCATTTCACCCCATGATCATTACGGGCTGTCTGCTCCTGCTATGGGCCAGCGATATTGGGGCCTATTTTGCCGGTACGTACTTTGGTCGCCGAAAGCTGTTTGAGCGGGTATCGCCCAAGAAATCCTGGGAAGGGGCGCTGGGTGGCGCGGCCGCTGCGGGCCTGATTGCGCTGGGCCTTGCCTTCTATGCCCCCGAGCTACGGCCCTGGCAGTGGTACTGCGTGGGCGGCATTATCGTCGTGACGGGCACCTACGGCGACCTGGTCGAATCACTTTTCAAGCGTAGCATCGCGATCAAGGATTCGGGCAGCAGCATTCCCGGTCACGGGGGTTTCCTCGATCGCTTCGATGGGCTCCTGCTGGCCGCTCCCTTCATCATTACGTTCCTGAAGCTATTCGCCTGATTTGACCTTGTACAAAAACGGGTTCTTGTTGGCGTCAACAAGAACCCGTTTTATTTGCTCAGCGCTTTTCGCCGAGCAACTCAGCAACTTTCTTGGTTAGTTCTTCCCCATGGAGATTATCACCTTGAATTTTACCTGATTGGTCTATCAAAAAAGTGTGTGGAATCCCAATAACAGCGTACTTCTCCATTATCTGGCTTTGGTCTGTCGCCAATAATTGAAGACCAGGCGGACTATGCCGCCTAATCGCCTGCTGCCACTGAGCGGGGTCTTTGTCTAGAGAAACGCTAATGACTTCCAGCCCTTCCTTTGCATACTGGTTGTAAAGTGCTTTCAATGAAGGCAATTCTTTGATGCAGGGACCACACCAGCTCGCCCAAAAATCGAGCAGTACTAGTTTATTGCTTTTACGAACCGAATCCAGACTACTGGTTCCTCCTTTACTTGTTGGCAGTACGAACAGTGGGGCATCTACACCAATAGCTGTTTTTTCCCGCCCTGCTGCCCGTTTTGCCATTTCCTGTTCCAGCGCCTGAAACGTACGATACGTAGCCAGTTGAGGTCTGAACTCATTGAGCATATTCACGACATAGGCATCATCCATACCCGATTCCTGCAATAGGTGTAAATTAAAAAAAGTGTAGGGCTTCTGTTCAATTATTTTCCGATATCGAGTGCCATAAGAGATGCTTACCGAGTCATTCTGTTTCATTAACCGATTAAATAGCACCGTATCGCCTTTTTGGGTCGCTGCCTTCCGCTGCTCGAAGAGCGTGATTAACTGCTCTCGAATCGGGTCGATGAATCCCGAGTTGTAGCTTTCCCATTGATCATGCAGCTTGGAGCCAGATACCTGAGCGGTCCCTTTGTCTTTCAATTTCATGCGGATTGGTGACGCTTCTAAAAAGACGGGGTAGCTCAGATCGTCAGTATTTATCCTGATCCAGTACAACCCGGGATCTTCCAAAGCTCCTTTGAACGTAAACTGTCCCTGCCTGATACGGGTAGAGTCAATCGCTACGTCATTTTGCTTAAGCAAATACACAGTTCCGGTTACAGATGGAAGAACCTCCCCCATCAGGGTAAACGTTTGCGACTGTTTTGTCTGGGCCATCGCAGCATGGGCAAACAGCCCTGATAAAAGCAGCGACGTATAGAACCCTAACCTGAACTTATTCAGGTAGAATATCGAATCAATAGTCATTGTGTAAACGGTTTAAGGTGCGTGATACTATTATAGCTAGAAGGCTTTGCTAAAGTAGCAAAGAGTCAACTAGATAAAAATAGTTATATTTATAAACAAAAAAAGGCTATCAAATGGCCTATTTTGGCGGCTATTCTGTCGTTACTCAGCAGTGGTAACGTCGCTTAACCTCTCGGCCCGCTCCTTTAATTATTCTTAAATTATTGAGGTAAATGCGGCTGACCTGTAAATCATTCGTTATTTTGTGTGGTTAAGTAGAAAAGGGCCTGTTTCCAGGTCGGTCGGCATGAAGCAAATACGAATTTATGTACTGCTGGGGCTGAGCCTGTTGCTGTTGGCGGGTATGTTCACCAAAACCCGCGCACAGGGCCAGGAGCGGCAGATAACGTTTACGGGGTTTATCACGGGAGGTAAGTCAAACGAAGCCCTGCCCGGTGCTTATATCTACATTCCCAAAGCTGGACGTGGCGTCTTATCGGCGCCCAACGGGTATTTTGCGCTGCCCGTTTTTCCCGGCGACAGTGTCATTTTCAGCTATGTGGGATTCCGGACACAGTATCACATCATTCCCCGCCGAATAAGCGATCAGACATACTCGGCCGTCGTAGCCTTGCAGGAGGACGTGAAAACACTGGCCGAGGTAAAAGTTTATCCTTATGCCACCGAAGAACTATTTAAGGAAGCCTTCGTTAATTTGACTCTGCCCGACGAAAAAGAGCGGCAGAACCTGGCTAAAAACATGGACCCGGCCGCCATAATGCGGCAGGCCGCTACGATGCCGATGGGCGCCTTGGCTAATCACCAGAACTTTGTCAACAATCAATTCTTTGGGCGCGAATCCATCATTGGACGTAGCCAGGTCCCTACGTTTGCCTTCACGAACCCGTTTGCGTGGGCCAATTTCATTCGATCCGTTAAGCGAGGTGATCTGAAAAACAAGGAATGGCGAAGTGAACTCAACAAGGCCCCCCGCGAGAACGTATCCCGAAAAGATATTTTGCTACAGGATAGCAACTGATAGCGTAGTTTTATAAAAACACAAAGAGGTCGCTCGTTTCAGGCGACCTCTTTGTGTTTTTATATGGACGCAGACGACCAGGTTTTGAGGGCAAGCTTATTTCCGTCAAAAACGCCGTACGTTTTGGCATGTACCCATTCGCCCAGGTTAATGTACCGGCTTGTGGAAGAAACGGCCAGATCAAGCGGTAAATGCCGGTGCCCGAATACATAGTAGTCATGGTGTTGAACGGCCTCAACTTCGTGACAGTACAGCATGAGCCACTCGCGGTCTTCGCCCAGAAATTCCTCTCCTTTTTCTTCGTTGCTGATCCGGCTCCGGCGCGACCAGGCCTGGGCTAGTCCAATGCCCCAATCCGGGTGAACGTAGCGGAACAGTCGACGAGCCAGACCACTTTCAAATACGCGTTTTAAGCGTTTGTAGGTGTAATCGCCAGGTCCAAGACCATCGCCGTGCCCAACCAGAAACTGCTTATTTCCGATTTTATACGCTCTGGGTTCGCGATAGACCGGAATGCCCATTTCCTTGGTGAAATAATCACTCATCCACATATCGTGATTGCCCGTAAACAGCTCGATACGTATACCGGCGTCGGTCAGTTCGGCCAGCTTGCCCTGCAACCGGATAAACCCCTTGGGAATGCTGCGTTTGTACTCAAACCAGAAATCGAATACGTCGCCCACCAGAAAAATGACCCCGGCATCGGCACTGACCTGATTCAGCCAGGCAACAACTGCCTGTTCACGAATACGGCTTTGTTCGGGCGATGGGGCACCCAGGTGAAAATCGGATGCGAAATACGCTTTCTGGCCGGAAGCCAGCGGAATGGTGTCAATTGTGGACATGCAGCAAAATAATCAGCCACAAACTTACGGAGCGATCGGGATGCTAGCACGCCCGCTGGCTAGCGATCTTTTGAATTTAAGGTCTGGTAGCCCAGTCGGTCAAAATATAACGCGTCTAAACATCCAACCGGCGAAGTTTGTATCTAATGAAATACTAATTTTGGGTTTTCGACGATACATCATGAAAATTAAAACTCTATTACTGGTTTTACCCGCTCTTTGTCTGGCCTGTGGAACGAGCAGCAATACTGATGACGCCAACGACGCAGCCGGTACAGGAAGCCCCGAACTGGCGAGACGCGTAGTCGGTGTTCAAATCCTGAGTACAGAAGGCTATTACCAGGAGCCTTGCCACATGCTGGGTGAAGAATACATCCGGGGCGCCTTTGGTGTAGCAGAGGATGTTGCGATCACCGAAGGGCACGAAGAAGAAGGTTGTTCGTTCGAGTGGGCTGGTAACAAAGTAGATTTATCCTTTGTGGGCCAGCGTCCGTTTGAATCGATTTTCCGCGCTGAATACGAGTTCGACGTTCGTTATCAGAACAAACCTAAGGCGGCAGAGGCTCCTATTGAGAAGCCGGAACCCGTAGCGATGGAAAACCCAGAGCAAACAGCTACAGCCAGTGCTGATGCAAAAACGGATGCATCGGCAGACGGAGCAACCGAATCTGACTCGGTATCGCTGCCAACGCCAATGGCCGAACCAGCCGTTAATACAGGTCGGTTTGCTGCAGTTACGGGCCTGGGCGACAAAGCGGTGTGGGATGCTAACACGGGTACGATGCACGTGCTGTACATCAACCACATTTTCAGCGTACGCGTAGAATCGAAAGATTCAGCGGCTACCCGGAAAGATCGCGCCGAATCCATTTCGGAAGCGATGCTGGAAAAAATCTCTGAAGGGGAATACAAGAAATTCCTGTAAGAAACAAAGTTGCTTATATGGCGAAGGGGATGCGGTTTTCGCATCCCCTTTTTTTGCGCTCTGTATTAACTGCAACACAGCAGTTGCCCGGCGAATTATCCGGTTAGAAAGGGTACATAAAAAAGGCCTGCACAGAAACTGCGCAGGCCTGATAGACTACAAACCAACTTTTGCCAGGCAGAAACCCTTTGGTAAGGAAAGCAGGAATTAACCCATTACTAATCAGGCAAATTCATACTTTTTCCTTAAATCGGTCCTGCCAATGATTACCGAATTTTTATCTCGAACGGTAGACGAGCCTGGATTCCTTCCAGGGTTTTGAGCTTTTTCAGATAGGTTACGTACGGAGCCAGCTCGCCAAGCTGCGCCTGAATTTTGGTTTCTTCACCGCCCGTCAGCGACGTAATGATTTGCTCGATAAACGGTTTTTTACGCGGCTGGTATTTCAGGCGATAATCACCCTCCTTCAGTTTAGCCGACCGGGCTGCCAGTTTAACGGCATCGTCCAGCCCACCCAGTTGATCGACCAGGCCAATGGCTTTACCCTGCGATCCCGTCCAGACCCGGCCTCCGGCAATGGCACGGATACTATCAACGGGAATTTTGCGTCCGGCTGCAGCCTTGCTCGTAAATTCCGCGTAGATCTGCTCGGTCCGCCGTTGCAGCGACTGTTTCTGGAACGGGGTCATTTCGTGCGTTGTCGACGGAAAATCAGCGTTTTCGTTCGTTTTCACCCGATCAAAGCTGACGCCTAATTTGTCTTTGAAGAAGTTTTCGGTGTTGAACAAAAGAGAAAAGACACCGATAGACCCCGTGATGGTATTGGGTTGCGCTACGATTTTGTCGCAGCCCATCAGCATGTAATAGCCCCCCGACGCAGCGTAATCAGACATCGAACCAATTACTGGTTTCGCTTTGCGGGCCAGTTCTACTTCGCGGTACATTACATCCGACGCCAGCGCACTGCCCCCACCCGAGTTTACGCGCAGCACAATGGCTTTTACATTATTGTCCAGACGAGCCTTTTTCAGTTCCTCTACAATCGTTTCTGAGCCGATGTTGTTCTCGCCCCCTTTGCCCGATACAATATCACCGGAAGCAACAATCACGGCAATCCGATTTTTACTGCTGTTGTCCGTTTCGCTCGTATCCTCAGCATCCTGATAATCTTTCAGCGATACGTAGTTAATCTTCTTTTTGGCATCAACGTCCAGTTGTTTATGCAGCAGGGCGTCCAGTTCGTCCTCGTACGCTACGTTCGTAACCAGTTTTGTACGCAGGGCGTCCTTCGGCTGCTCAATTGTCAGATTGTCGGCGTAGCGTTTCAGCGAGTCAACCCGCAGGTTACGGCTCTGCGCGATCCGAACGAGCATGTGATCGTTGATAGAATTCAGAAACGATGTCACCTGCCGTTTGTTGGGTTCGCTCATGTTTTCGCGGATGAACGGCTCAACAGCGCTTTTGAATTCACCTACGCGGAAAATCTCCGGTTTCAGGCCCAGTTTATCCAATGTTCCCTTGAAGAACGTTAACTCGGCATCCAGCCCGTTCCATTCCATATCCCCCGCCGGATTGAGATACACCTTATCGGCAACCGACGCCAGGTAGTAGCCTTTTTCGTCCATTGTTTCGGCGTAGGAATAGATGAACTTCTTCGACTGTTTGAAGTCGATCAGGGCGTTACGAATCTCTTCAACCGAGGCCCATCCCGCCTGGGGATGTTCACTTTTCAGGTAAATACCCTGAATGTTGTCGTCGGTTTTGGCTTTCAGCAGGGCCTTTTTCAGTTCAACCAGACCAACTGCATTACTTGGACCGCTAAAGGCGCCAATCTCAGCGAACGGATTTTCGCTGCTGCGCTCTTCGATCGGATCATCAAGATCAAGTTTCAGTACCGAGTTGCTTTTGACCTGCGTTGAGCGGTTTGACGTCGATGACACCGCGGCACTAAACCCAATCAACAGGAAAAACCAGATGACCGAAAACAACACTAAGCCAACGATAGTGGCCAGAACATATTTAAAAAACTGTCGCATGAGTCACAGGACTTGGGTGTATCAATACACGATAAACAAATTTACACCGAAACCGGGGCGACCGGGTTCGATAAATGTTAAATGCGCCAATGACCGGATAAGTGGTCGTATAACAAAACGACCCGGCTCAGCCGGGTCGTTCCTATTAATTGTCAGCACGTCGACTAGCGAGGCATTGCGTCATAATCATTCATCGATGCCTGGATAACTTCGCAGGCTTCTTCGCGGCCATAAATAGCAGCCAGTTCCATGACGGCAGGCTCATCGGGCAGCGTTTTGTAGGTCAGGAAGTAGTGACGCAGGCGTTTTACGATGCCTTCGGGCAGGTCAGCCAGTTCACGGAATTGACCGTACATGGCATCACCTTTCAGCACGGCAATGATCTTGTCGTCGGCCTCACCTTTATCGATCAGGCGGAAACCACCAATGGGGATAGCCTGTAGCAGGATGTCACCGTGGGTAATCTCGCGCTCGGTCAGCACACAGATATCCAGCGGATCGCCATCACCTTCCGGAATTTCCCGCCCAGCCCGTTCCGACGCCAGTTTCGCAATTTCATCCCCACAGAACGTACGGGGAATAAAGCCGTATAGGGCAGGAATGATGTTGGAGTACTGCTGTGGCCGGTCGATTTTCAGATATCCGGTCTCTTTATCAATTTCGTACTTTACCGTGTCGGTCGGTACGATTTCAATGAACGCAGTAATGATATCGGGCGCATGTTCACCCGGCGAAATGCCATGCCAGGGGTGTGCTTTAGAAGGAGTCTTTGCCATTTGGTCAGATTGAGTTGGCTCGGAAAAAGCTTGCATACAAGTAAAAGAAAAACCTGGAATAATCCAGTCGATGACAGATAAAATAATGATTCCGTTTTTTCTGCTGCTCTGTCATCAGAAACGCAGCAGAAAAAACGGAACGGTTGTAAATATACACGTTGAAAACTACAGTCTGTATTTTTTCGCTTAAACGGACACGGGGCCCGAAAATCCGATTCGTTCGGCTATCTGGTGCTCGCCCGAATGGTGCATACTCTGCCGGACAAGCATCTCGCCAATGAAGCCCGCCAGAAAGAGCTGGACCCCCAGAATGATCGCTACCAAGCCAAAGAAAAACAGGGGGTTATCGGTCGCATTTCTAAACTTGACACCCTGCGAAATATTGATCAGTTTCTCAACAATCAACCAGATGGCCAGCACCGAGCCAATGAAAAACGACAACGTACCGAGCGTACCGAAGAAGTGCATGGGCCGCTTACTGAACCGATGCACGAAGCCGATGACCAATACGTCCAGGAAGCCATTTACAAAACGCTCCAGCCCGAACTTGGTTGTACCATATTTGCGCGCCCGGTGCTGCACCACCTTCTCACCAATCCTACTAAAACCGTTCCAGTTTGCCACAATAGGCAGGTTCCGGTGCATGTCGCCGTAGAGCGAGGGCGCGATGGTTTTCACTACTTTCTGCCGGTATGCTTTCAGGCCGCAGTTGAAATCGTGCAGTTGTACGCCCGAAATCCAGCGCGACACGGCGTTGAACAATTTAGTCGGCAGGGTCTTTGTAATCGGATCGTAACGTTTCTGCTTCCAGCCCGACACCAGATCGTATTTGTCTTCGGTAATCATCCGGTAGAGTTCGGGAATCTCATCGGGACTGTCCTGTAAGTCGGCGTCCATCGTAATGATTACTTGACCCCGACAGGCCTGAAATCCGGTTTGCAGCGCCGTCGTCTTGCCATAGTTGCGGGTGAAGCGAATTCCGCGTACGTGCGAATTACGTACCGACAGACGTTCAATAACGTTCCAGGAATCATCGGTACTGCCGTCGTCCACGAACAGGATTTCGTAGGTGTAGTTCTGTTCCGTCACCACCCGCACAATCCAGTCATGCAGTTCGGGCAGCGACTCGTCTTCGTTGTAGAGGGGGATCAGAACGGTTAATTGAATCGATTCAGTCATGAAAAGTGATACCGTTTCCTCAGGTTACTCAATCTCTGGTAAGTAACGGCGGGGCAGGCACAAAGGTATTCAGAATATCAGGTAAAACGCACGAAGCAGACTTTGGAAGGCAGCTGTGTATGTTCGCCCATCCGGTTCGTAAATAACCAGTGTTTCATCCCGACAAGGCGCCTGCCCATAGGCAAAACCCGTCAGCACTCGAAAAACCGGTTTCTGGGCATTATGCTGCAACGCCAGCCTACGAACCGGTAACAACGCATACGGGGCAGCTAGTTCGGCCAATTTGGTTGCTTCGTAAGGCGGCAGCAAGACCCACCATTCCCCGCCGGGTTTCAGCAGTCGATTCACGGCTTCCAGCAGTTCAGAAAACGGTAAATCGTCGGTATGCAGGGCCCGGTTCACGGCGGCATCGGGTGAACGCAGATGATTGGTATAAAACGGCGGATTCGTCAGGATGTGATCGTAGCGCTGTGCTGATTCAAAATCTTGAATGCGGGTGTTGTATACCGTCACCCGATCAGCGAACGGACTAGCCGCTACGTTTTCCGTGGCTTGTCCGGCTGCGGCCGGGTCGACCTCGACGGCATCAATCAACGCTGTTACGTTTCGTTGCGCGGCCATCAGCGCCAGCAGGCCCGTTCCGGTACCGATGTCAAGAATTCGGGCGTTTGGTACGTCGTCAATGGCAGCCCAGGCACCCAGCACGCAGGCATCTGTACAAACTTTCATGGCCGTACGCTCCTGCCGAATAGTGAATTGTTTGAACCGGAACATTATTTCCTACCAAAATCCGCTGGGTTTTCGCCCCAGACGGTTGTTTCCCATTTCAGAATCGGGTTGGCATAGCGATGCGATTTCAGCCAGGTTTCGGCCCGCTCGAGCAGGTCGAACAGCTCGGCATTACGTCCTGTTTCTTCGAGTTTCGTGTTGGCCCGCTTGTTTTTTACCCAGCTGATCGCCGTGCGCGAATCGGAATAAATGGGAATATTGCTGCTCTTCTGATGCAAAAGGGCCAGTGCGTGAACGATCGCCAGAAACTCCCCAATGTTATTCGTTCCATCGGCGTAAGGCCCTTTCAGAAAGAGTTTCTGCCGGGTAGCCAGGTATATGCCCTGGTATTCCATATCGCCGGTCGCCGTGTTCCAGGCGGCATCGACAACCAGGCTGTCTTCGATGGGCTGGCCAACCAACTCCGAAATTTTCCCTTGTTTACCAGCGGGTTTCGGTCCCTGACCGATGTGCATATGGGGCTTTTCCTTGAATGCTTTGACGGCAGCGGGCTTGCTGTCGAACGCTTTGAACAATGCCCCGTCGAAACCCGCCGTTTGCCGCTGACAGTCGGCCCAGGAATCGTAAACGCCTGTTTCCCGACCTTTCCAGACAACATAAAACTTGGGTTTCTTCGCAGCCATTTCTTCCGTTTTTCCGCAAAAGTAACGACTATTTGCCGGATCGGATGCTTTCCCTTTGGCTTCGGTCGGGCTGGGACCTTGCCGCTCCTTACGCACTGAGCGGGCTAACTTGTGAGTTAGCCCGCTCAGTAATTTCGTTTATTACGTTGTTTTATCGCTTGTTCGGCCAGAAGAAAAAGGCCACCAGGCTAAGAACCATACCAACACCAATAGCCCTCGCTACGTTGTAAGACGTTGGCGTAGGCATGTCTACGATACCTGTTTCGTCAGTTATGGCGGGTTGCTTTACGTAACGTCCCTCCGACGGAATCGATAAGTTCTTGAAGTCGTGCGCCAACCTGTTCAAGCCTAATTCGAGGTCAAGCCCCCGTACAGACACGCCATGCCCCGTACCAGCGGCTTTGGGATTTAAGTTATTCAGCAACTCAACCGACTTCTGAGCCGCTTCCCAATCGCAGGTAAAGTAAGCCGGCGGTCCATGAAACTCTTCGCTCTGCGTGGCAACGGCCGTAATTGCGTTCTGGTTTGTCGTTACAAAGGCGTCACCGGCAATGAGCGTACGGTCCCGATCGCGGAACAGCGAAATATGGCCCGGCGCATGCCCCGGCGTATGAATCACCCGCCAGTCGGGTAGTTCCGGAATTTGTCCGTTGCTGGCAATCACTTTAATCTTATCCCCAAAATCCATTGGACCAATTGGGAATACCCAGGACATGTAGGCCATGCCGCCCCCACCAATACCAGGATCAGGTGGCGGATAACTTGACTTACCCTGTAAGTAAGGCAGCTCAAGCGGATGTGCGTAGACCGGTACATCCCAAGTTTCCAGGAGCGTTTTCAGGCTACCAACGTGGTCGGCGTGGCCGTGCGTCAACACAATAGCTTTGGGCCGGGTACCAGCCCCAAACAGTTCTTCCGCTTTTTTCCGGATTGAGTCAGCGTAGCCAAAGAAACCAGCATCAACTAATACCCAGGGATTTCCCGGACCCGGTTCGCCGATAAAGAATACGTTAACAAACAACGTTTTCAGGCCGGCTACGTCAGCCGTGACATCGTACGGTGACGACAGACCTGTTCCTACTGGTGTATCGAGTTCAAGTTGACTTTCCATGCGCGTTGAGATTAGTTTGCCATTCAACCTACCAAAACAATAGATTGTTCAGCATCCCTTTCAAAGGCTCAGCGCGCACTAGCTACGTTCTTCCCAGACCTGCGCTACGTTAACAATCACTTCCACGGCTTTCTGCATGTCCTGTACTGATACCCATTCGAGCCGCGAGTGAAAGGCATGTTCACCGGCAAAAATGTTGGGACAGGGCAACCCCATAAACGACAATCGAGAACCGTCCGTACCACCCCGGATGCTACGCCGTTCGGCATTCAGTCCCGATCGACGGATCGCTTCGAGCGCATTATCGACCACCGCCGGATGCAGATCCAGGACTTCTTTCATGTTCCGGTATTGCTCCTTTACCACCAGTTGCGCCGACGAACCAGGATAGTTTTTCAATACGTCATTAAGCTGATTTTCCAGGTACGTTTCCTTTTCGTGCAACCCGCCCTCGTTGAAGTCGCGGATGATAAAGTCCAGCACCGCCTGATCCTGATTACCTTCCAGCCGGGTTGGGTGGATAAAACCATCTTTCTGATCGGTCGTTTCGGGAGAGATAGCGTTTTTAGGCAGCAGCGCCAGCAGATCGGCGGCAATTTTGATCGCGTTTTCCAGCTTGCCTTTCGCAAAACCGGGGTGTGTACTGACACCCTGAATCGTGATCGTTACGCCGTCGGCGGAGAAGGTTTCATCCTCCAGCGTCCCCAACGCTTCCCCATCGATGGTGTAGCCGAAATCGGCGTTTAGCTTCGCAATATTGACTTTCTCGGTTCCTCGTCCTACCTCTTCGTCGGGCGTAAAAAGCAATCGAATTTTACCGTGCTTCACCTCTGGGTGAGTGAGCAGATAATGGGCCGCGTCCATAATCTCGGCAACGCCGGCCTTGTTGTCAGCTCCCAGCAGCGTTGTCCCGCTGGCCGTGATGATGTCGTTACCTACTTGCTCCAGCAGATCAGGATGATCGGCGACCCGGATGATCTGCGCCGGATCGTCGGGCAGAATAATATCATCACCGGCCCACTCGGTATGAATCATAGGTTTTACCCCCGCGCCCGTTACATCCGGCGACGTATCGACATGGGAGCAGAAGCAGATGGTCGGCACGTTAGTCTTATCCGTGTTTGCCGGAATAGTTGCGTACACGTAGCCCCACTCGTCCAGTTCGGCATCCTCGATACCCATGTCGATCAATTCCTGAACCAGCATCCGGCTCAGATCTTTCTGCTTTTCGGTACTGGGGTTCGTTGCCGACTGCGGATCCGACTGCGTATCGATTTGAACGTACCGCAGGAAGCGGTCAAGGGCGGTGAATTGGTAGTGCTGCATTGAGTAAAGAAGATAAAAAGAAATCTAAAATTTCATATGTAATAAATCTATCAATTATAAGTTGACTTACATTACTTTTGCACTGAAGAAGCCCTCTTTAATTACTTTATAAATTATTTATGGCAGTAGTTGACTTAGAAACAAGGCTTACAAAAGACTGGAAGATATACAATAGTAACTTAAAATCTAGTGACAGTCTTATATATATCTCTCCTCATATTGATAATATCGAAGATGGTCCTTCATCGTTGGATTTATCAGTAGGAAACAAGTTTTTATTTCAGGATAGTGGTAAATATTACATTATGCCTGAAGATGGAGTATATATCGAACCTTTTAGCGCGATACTTATAGAAACAGAACAAAGAATTTGTTTACCTCTAAATGTTTTTGGAATAGTCATTGGAAAAGGCCATCAAATATATCAAGGTACATTTATTTCATCAGGCAAAATCAATCCTGGATTTCAAGGAAAATTAAATATTGGCTTATACAATGGTAGCAGAAAGAAGATTCTCATAAAGAAAGGACAACCTTTATGTTCTTGTGTATTTTTTCAAATGGAATCTAATAAAACTAATCCATTAAAAGATTATGACAATAATACTCAGGTTAATAATACTTACACAAATAGAAAACAAAAAATAATATCATATGTCAAAGCAAATAAAGACTGGCTACCCATTGTAATATCTATTGTAAGCATACTACTATCTGTACTAGTATCTGTTTCAATAGGTGTAACAAACAGAAACTTTATATTGTATCAAGTTGAACAGAGTAATCCAAAAGTAGACTCTACAAAAAATGATAATAGTAGGTGAAAATTTAGAGGCTTTAATAAGGCAACATAATATTGTTATTGGGTCGGAGAACAGCTTTGATCAAACATCTATATGTTTAACTCTTGACTGCAATATTATAAGAATTATTCCTACTGATAATTCTATCGTTACGTACGGAAACCCCATTCCAAAATCTTGGATTCAAGAAGAGATAATTGACACGCAATCAGGTGTAATATTAGAGCCCCATCAATCTATTTTAGCTTGTTCTTATGAAACTATAAATATCCCAATAGGATATTTCGGAATGTTACAAACGAAAGGCTCTCTAGCAAGGCTTTTCGTTTCACTTCACTGCAGTGATTCACAAATAGACCCTGGATTCTCAGGAAAAATTACGTTCGAAATTTGCAATCTTTCGGATATGAGAATAAGAATACTTGCTCGACAGAAAGTAGGTTCACTCTTCTTATTGAAATCTTCAACTAAGCACGTAAATGCCTATAACGGTAAGTATCAAAATGCAAACAAGCCTACAATCCAACTCCCATAACCACTCTATGACAGACGAAATAATTATTGCTGTTCCCAGAAAGAAAATTCAGTTTTTGTTAGATAAACAACCATTTGGCTTTTTCGATGAGAAGTCTAGTCAAATGTACGATCTAATATTAAATAGTTGTACTGAGGTTAACAGAGCCTCGGCAGAGAATGATGAGTCTTTTAAACAAATTATCCCATACATTCTAATTACTTATCAAGAGAAATATTTATTACTAAAAAGGAAAACAAAGCAGACAGAGGCTAGACTTCATAATAAGATGTCAATAGGAGTTGGTGGACACATAAACCCTATTGATTACAATAAAGAAAAAGATATAATATTAGGGGGCTTATTAAGAGAGTTACACGAAGAAGTAAGAATTGTTTCTTTCGAACCTCCCGTTTTTCTTGGATTTATAAACGATGATATATCAGAAGTAGGGAAAGTGCACCTAGGCTTGCTGTTCAGAGTTGAATCGCATACATCTGATGTTGACGTAATTGAAATAGATAAGATGGATGGCCAATGGGCATCTATATCAGAACTAAATGAGAACTTTGACTATTTAGAATCTTGGTCACAAATAGCTTTTAATAGCTGCATAAAATAATAAAGAAGAGTTTACCAAACGTCCGGCAGGTTGCCCCACCGAACGTTTGGTAAACTCGTCCGGGCTAGCCGGTTTTAATTTTCTTCGTCTTCGCTCGTGAACGAATATAACGTATCGTCCAGCGACAGCGTGTTGTTGTTGAAGCCCTGAACGAACTCTTCCACAACGTCGTCCGTGATTTCTTCGACATTGATGCACACATCCAGGCTGATGCCGTATTCAAAGTCGGTATCAACGTCGATGTTTTCCTTCACCTTAACGGTTTCGGTTTCTTCAATCTCTTCGATTATTTCGGTTAATGCCGTTTCAGCTTCTTCTTCCAGCTCAGGAGCAATAGTGTAGCCAAGCTCACGATCTTCGGGCGGAACGTAGGTTGGAAACGTTTTCCGAACCTGCTCCAGCGCCATCTCATACACCAGGCTGCTGTGGTGCAACCGTAACGTATAGACCAGTGCGTCATAGATAACTTCCTGACCTTCGTACGTTCCGGGGAACTGGATATGAACACATTCCCCCGATTCGAGCACGTCCAGGTCTTCGTCTTCTACATAGATGAACGACTGCCCTTCCTGACGGCATTCTTCCTTCAGCTCATTTATTTCTTTAGGATCAAATCCTTCGTTCTTGTAGTTTGCCATACGACAAAGCTACGGCTTATTCCCCAATGAATGACAGAAATCGTGTGCCATAGGATAGGGCTACAAACTTGGCTGCTGACCCCACTTTTGCTTTCCGGGGTATCCTCCAAACAGAAAAAGCCTGCCTACGATGACGCAGACAGGCTTTCTTTATAAAGAGCTAATCGTTGCTTACGCTACCGTTTCAGCAATGTCAGCCGATTTAACCGTTTTGATGATCTGGGCTGCTACTTTGTAGGGATCAGCCGCCGAGTTGGGACGACGATCTTCCAGCCAGCCTTTCCAGCCCCGCTCAACCGTAGCGATTGGGATACGGATCGACGCACCGCGGTCAGATATACCGTACGAGAACTGGTCGATCGACTGGGTTTCGTGTTTACCCGTCAAACGCATTTCGTTATCGGCACCATACACATCGATGTGCGCTTTGATAACCTCAGGCGAGCTGCCAAATGCCTGGCAGATCGTGTCATAGGTTGCTTTGTTACCAGCCGTACGCAGAGCCGTGTTCGAGAAGTTAGCGTGCATACCCGAGCCGTTCCAGTCGGTGTCGCCCAGTGGTTTGCAGTGCCAGTTGATCGACACACCGTACGATTCGCCAATACGTTCCAGCATATAGCGAGCAACCCAGATCTGGTCGCCAGCTTCTTTAGCACCTTTGGCAAAAATCTGGAATTCCCACTGGCCGGTAGCTACTTCAGCGTTGATACCTTCAACGTTCAAACCAGCATCGAGGCAGGCGTCGAGGTGCTCTTCTACAATATTTCGGCCAAAGGCATTCTGGGCGCCAACCGAGCAGTAGTAAGGACCTTGTGGACGGGTAGGGAAACCTTCAGCCGGGAAACCAAGTGGCTTGTCAATTTCCATATCCCACAGGAAGTATTCCTGTTCAAAACCAAACCAGAAATCGTTATCGTCATCCTCAATGGTTGCCCGACCGTTCGTCGGGTGAGCGGTACCATCTGAGTTAAGCACCTCACACATAACCAGATAAGCATTTTTACGCTGCGGATCAGGGCAGATAAAAACAGGTTTCAACAAACAGTCAGATGAGCCACCTGGAGCCTGTTCGGTTGACGAACCGTCAAACGACCACATTGGGCAATCTTCAAGGCTCCCAGAGAAATCGTCTTCGATTTTAGTTTTGGAACGCAGACTTTGCGTGGGTTTATACCCATCGAGCCAAATGTACTCTAACTTCGACTTTGCCATGATGTACGGGTGAGTTATCTATTTATCTAGATTGTATTTGATATACTCAGCAAATATAAAGGGGCAAACAAATATTTCTATCTGTCGATAATAGTCTTCACCCTATTTTTTACTGTTTCTCCGAAAATATTATACTAATTATTCGTTCGGTGCACAATTCCCCAATAATGCCTGCAAATCTACTTACAGACAATTAATCAATGTAGTTACATCCTATCATACCGCTAGTGGTTTACGATCAGAATGCACTAAAAATACACCCATAAAATAATAGGCATCGTCACCAGACTACTATTCCCCTACCTAAAAACTGGCTTTTTACCGCCCCGTAACGGAAGGATTCTGCCGATCCATAGCACTGATACCAAATAACACATTAGAGTAACAATTAGTAAACATTGCTCAATTGGTATGCATTTTGATTTCTCTTCATAACGAAGCAGGCATCAACGACGGGCCTGTTCATGATGGACGGCAACCAGTTGAATCGCAGTATCGCTTAACCAATAAAACAATCTCATCAACGCTACTCCAGAAAGCCAGGAAAACTTCCCGACAAGCGGGATTACCTGATCGGAATATTGCAGTTAATTCCTGTACTAATGAGTTTGGTCCAATACTTGCCAAGTACGATAAAGGTTTACCATAAATGTATAATCAATCCTACTTTTATATGATCTGTACGACAAATAAGATAGTATCTGGTTGAGCGTTCTGTTTGGATCTGTTTAACTCGGAGAAATCCTACCAGCATTCAAAAATGCCGAATTCACTCACGAAAACACTCACTTTTGGGCAATACAGGGTTCTGATTGCGATTCGTCAGCTTATGACAGCCGATCAGTTGGACCTAGTCACGGGCTTCCAGCACCCGATGATTAAGAGTTATCTTCACTTTTTACTTAGTAATCAATTGATTGTCGCTACGGTCGATACAGCAACCATCCGCTATGAACTGGCCGAAGCAGGCCACAGGGCGATCATGCACTACGAGGCCACGAATCCTGAGTTAGTCATTCGCCAGCAGGCAGGCAATCCTATCATCAGCAATCGATACTGACCGCCGGCCAGAAGACCGCATAATTTACGGCTCTATAGCCGCAATTCGCGCAAACGGCACTGCTTCCCTTTACGAAAGTAAGATATTTGCTTTTCGTTCGACGAAGCAACCAACATGACAAGTGACACCAATTCATTAGACGCAGATCTGGCTTTAGCTAATGAACGATTTGCGTTAGTAGCCAAAGCCACTCACGACGTGATCTGGGAGTGGGACCTGGTTAATGACACGATCTGGTGGAATGACAATTTTTATCATCAATTTGGCTCCATCTCCTGGGAGACAGCGGCCGACGTGGAAGCGGCCGACGTGGAAACGGCCGACGTGGAAACGGCCGGGATCAACGCCTGGTCTTCCCGTATTCATCCGGACGACCGGGACCGGATTCTGACTGCGGTTCAGCAGAAAATTAAGGAGGGCGCCCCAAACTGGTCTGCAGAGTATCGATTTCGGCGGGCAGATGGTACATATTCGCCCGTTCATACGCAGGCTTACCTGTCCGTTCGGCACGGCAATACGACCCGGCTGATTGGCTCCATGACTGACGTTTCAAACCAGCATCAACTGGAGCGGGAGCAGGCTCTTGAGGGCACGGGGTTTGGCACCTGGTTCTTCTACCCGATTGACAACATCATGCACTGGGATAGCAGTTGCCGGGCCATGTTTGGTCTCTCTGCCGGTTTGTCTATCACAACGGATGTTATTTTGTCCTGTGTTCATGCAGCGGACAGAAGCGCTTTTTTCAGTGCATTTCAGGATGCATTGAACCCCGACAAACAAGCCTATTTCAACATTGATTACCGAATTATTCATCAGCAGACGGGTCAGTTGCGGTGGATTCATGCCCAGGGAAAAGCCGACTTTAATCAGCATCATACAGCTTACCGGTTTGCAGGCATAAAAAAGGATATCACCGTAGAAAAGGAGCAGCAGGAAGCCCTGCACAGCGATAGTCGGCGTTATCAGGTAGCGTTCGACAACGCTTCCGTTGGGGTAGCAGTTCTCGACCCTACGGCCACTATTCAGCTGGTGAACAGGAAGTTTGGCGATATGGTTGGCTATCAACCAGCCGAGCTAACCGGCGTGCATTTTTCGGTTATAAGCCATCCTGATGAATTAGCGCTCAACAAGCAACTAATCGAACAGCTCCGGAACCGGGACATCCCGTCTTACGTACTGGACAAACGCTACATCCGCAAGGACGGCACTATTATCTGGGCGCGACTCAACTCGGCTATCGTCTGGAATCCCGACGGTACGCCCAACTGCCTGATCAGTATTATTCAGGACATTACGGCCGAAGTGCAGGCCCGTCAGGAATTAAAAGAAACCGAAGAAAGTCTTCGCATGGCCGTCGACCTGGCTCAGCTCGGCACCTGGCGTTTCAGTCTAATTGCCGAAGAGTGGGTAGTTTCTGAACGCATCAAAGAATGGCTCGGGGTCCAGCCCGATGATCCAGTCAGTCTCGAAGACCTGTTTCAAAGTGTACCTGACCACGATTGGTTTACCCAGTTTATCAGCAATGCGAATCCGGCCCAACCGAACCTGCTGGACATCGAATACGAACTCAAGAACCGCCGGTCAGGTCTCGATCGGATCATGCATTCGCGGGGACAAGTGCTGTTTGACGAGAAAGGTACTGCCTACGCCATCATGGGTACGACCCAGGAAGTAACCAGCCAGCGTCGAACGGAACAGGAGCTGGAACAGCAGGTCAGGACCCGGACTCAGGACTTGCAGCAGGCAACAGACCGGGTCAACCAGCAGGCCGAACAATTACGACTCGTTACCGACAGCGCCCTGACAGCCATTAGCCTGTACTCAATCGTTCGTGACGAAGCAACTGGCGACGTAATCGATCTCCGGTACGAGCTGATGAACCAGATGGCCCTCCGCCTGACGGGGCGACGCTCGGAAGAATTGATCGGTAGAACCATGCATCAGGTTTTTCCCGGCATTGCCGCCAGCGGTCTCTGGCTGCAGTACAAAGCATTGGCGGAAAGCGAGAACGGCAACAGCCTGCGCTTTCAGAACCACTACGTGCATGAAGGATACGACATCTGGTATGAGGTACAGGGCGTTCGCGAAGATGGGTTTATCGTATTATCGTTCCTGGATATTACAGAACTAAAGCAGGCGCAGTTAAAGCTGGAAGCGCTGAACCTGGATTTACGACGTTCCAATGAGAACCTGCAGCAGTTTGCCTACGTAGCCAGCCATGATCTGCAGGAACCCCTGCGAAAGATTGAATCCTTTGGCAATATTCTGAAAGACCAGTACGCTGATACACTTTCCGAAACGGGCGTCGATCTGCTGGGCCGGATGCAGAGTGCCTCAACGCGGATGGCCATTCTGATCAAAGATCTGCTGGCCTATTCTCGGCTAACCAGCGACCAGAAGATTCAGCGGCCTGTCGCGCTGGATCAGGTCATAAGCTGGGTTATGAGCGACCTGGACGTAGCCATTCTGGAGTCGGGGGCAACAATCAACCGGCCTCCCCTGCCCACCGTGACCGGCGACGAATCGCAGCTCCGGCAGTTGTTTCAAAACCTGTTGTCGAATGCCATTAAGTTCCGCCGTAATGGTCAGCCACCCGTTATATCGATCAAGGTTGACCAGGTTACCGGCGACGAACTTCCCGCTGTTGGACGACCAGCGCGCCCGGTGGCTTCATATTACCGAATTCAGGTATCAGACAATGGCATTGGCTTCGATGAACAGTACCGAAGTCGCATCTTTCAGGTCTTCCAGCGGTTGCACAACCGCAGTCAATACGCCGGCACGGGCATAGGACTCGCCATTGTGCAGAAGGTTGTCGATAATCACAACGGCATGATTTTGGCCACGAGCGAACCCGGCGAGGGCGCTACGTTCTCAGTTTATCTGCCCGCTTAATCCAGCGAGAACAGCAGACTGACAGCTCCCCCCAGTTCAATCTGATCGCCATCCAGCAGCGGGTAACTCAAGCCAGCAATGTCGGCCCGCTCCATCTGATCATTGGCGTGAAAGAGTTTGGTTTTATTCCCGCTGGCCGGCAAACCACCTGGATCGACGAGTAGTACGTAGCGTCGTTTAGCAGCATCGTAGCGTATTGTTGCGTGCGCCCGGCTGACGGCTCCGTTAGTACCACCCCGCTCCGGATTAAACCCAGGATCGTCAGGATTCAAAATTACAATATCGTTCGTTCGTACCCGGCCCGAAGTCGTTTCGGTCGTTCTCCCCCGGCCAATGCAGAAGCTGCTTTTTTCGGCTGGATCAAGCCGATATTCTTCCTGGGCCAGCTGACCTTTCACCGCTTTCAGCCGGGCCACTGGAGCCGGACCGTCGGCGGGCGTATCATCCCGGACGATGGTCAAACCCAGATTAGTCTGTTGATAGGTGGCTGGTGGAAGCACTCCGGCTACCAACGTACAGGTCAGCGACCAGTTGCTGGGCAGCGTAATGTAATTATCCAGCAGCAGCCGGTTCAGTTCCTGCTGGAACCGGCCCGGCTGATTCTCCCACAACGCCACGCTGTATTCGTCAGCTTCTTCAGGACTCTGATAGGCAACAAACAACCGTAAGCCAATCACCGCCGTGGCCGACTCATTCTGGTAAGGCCGCAGTTTTTCGACCACGAACCGAAGCACCGCATCGCGTCGCAGAGCCGCTGGCGGTGGTCCCAGACTGGATGGTCCCGGACTGGATGGTCCCGGATTAGGACTCAGTTTTTCTTTCGATTGTTCCGACCGAGTCTCTTCTGACCGAGTCTCTTCTGACCGAGTCTCTACAGATGGACGTTTTGTTGAACTAGTCTCGGCTGTTGGGGTCGGTTCAGCTATTTTTTGGTCGCGGGAAGCGTCGGCGGGTGTAAAGCCAAAAGCCTCTTTAAGTTTATCCAGAATACCCATTTTCTTCTCTAGTCAAGGTGTTAAAAGCTCCCCAGATAGCCGCGCTCCCTCAGAATTGGAGCCACAATAGTATTAGCCAGCTGAACCGCATCAACCGACGATTCGCCAAGTTCGATACGGATGCTGACTACCGTTCGGGAGCGACCATCGGGCGTGGGTGCAAAGAAAACGTACCAGCCATCGTTACGCCGGACGCCACGTACCATCCGTTCGGGGGTGCCGGTCTTACCAGCCACCCGAGCTACACTGATTTTCGATCGGCCCGTGTTTGACTGATCGATCATAAAATCGGTCAGTTCCTCGGCGTAGGCAGGCTGTCGGGCCAGCCGCTCTCCCGGTGCAATCGGTTGCGCTTTCCCGGCCAGACTCAATACGTAACGGGAAGGCTGCAACAGGCCATTATTGGCAATTACCCCAGCCATCCGGGCCAGCGATGCCGGAGTCGCCGTTAATTGCCCCTGCCCCCAGGCCAGGCCCGAAAACTCACTCCGGTATCGGCGTGGGTACTGGGTACTTTTATACAGTTGTCGCCGAACGGCGAAAGCAGAATCCTGCCAGTGCTTACGAATTTTCAACTGCTCTTCGTCGGTGTGCGTATCCGAAAACGAATAACCGCCCACAAAATCGATGTTCATCCCCGTAGCCAGATACAGGTCCGCCAGTTGGGTATCGAGTTTTTCTTCATTGGCCAGCCGGATGAAATAGACATTGCTGGACCGAACGATGGCTTTCCGCATATCAACCGACTCGTTACAAGGCTCCGACTCGCGGGCACCCCGCCGAATGATCTCGTCGCAGCCAATCTGATAGCTGGTTTGAGCCGCGGCAATGCCTTCTTTGTTCAGAGCCGCCATAGCCGTCAGGATTTTCGCCGTTGAGCCGGGTGCGGTTGGGTACGTCATCCCCAGATCCCGCTCGGTTACCAGGTACGATAGTTTCTGCCGGTCGCGGTCGGGCAGCAGCATGGCTTCCGGAGTTTTCAGGTTTGGCAGCGGGTACATGGCCGACGCCAGCAAATCGCCCGATCTGGCATCCATCACCACCACCGACATACGTTTGTTTCGGTACTCGGACCGGGCCAACCCCTGCTGCAGCGCTACCTGGAGTTCGGCGTTGACGCTCAGCTTCATGTCCCGGTTCTGCGCTTTTCGCTGGGCCACCTCCTTGCTATCGAGTCCGGCCCGCAGGGCTGGGGCCAGTTCGCTATAGTCATAGATCGCCAGCGTTCGGGTCTGCTCTACCGACGGACTAAATCGATCAGCCCGGTAGTCCGTCGCTACCAGTTCACTTTTGCGCGGTCGGCTGTTGAAACCCCGCAGTTCGCTCAAATGCGTTGCCTCGGCGTAGTAGCCGTTGCTCTGCCCCCAGAAAAGCTGCGTATTCAGGTCGCCCACCCAAAAAAACATCTGCTCACCAAACGGGTAGTACCGCTGCTGCCGTTTCTGCGTAAGCGTCGTCAGGTCAGCCGCTTTCAAGCCACTCTCACGCAGTTTAGTTGCTTGTTTCGTAACCTCGCCCGGCGTACTAGTAGCCAGCACCAGCCCATTGCGGTCGTAGATCGTACCAGCGGCTAATTCGCGTACTAGTCGCCCGATACGGGGATTGTAGCTATACACTGGATCGCCGTTTCGGGTGATAACCCGCGCCGGACGAACGATGTATTCGCTGCCTTTCCAGCCGATAATGGGCAACAGCCGGCCAATCAGCACCGCTACGCCGATCAGGAAACCGGCAATACCAGCCATTAGTACCAGATCGTAATGTTTTTCCAGGTACTCGCGTTGAGCGGCCTGCCCCGGTCGACTGGCCACGCCAAATACGATACCCATGGCCACGAGATTAACGATCAGCGAGATTTTTCCGTAGCTCAGAAACGGAACGCTGATCCCTGTTAAGGGCAACAGACCAATAGAACCACCCGCAATAATCAGGAACTGGACACCCGTGGCAATGGCAATCCCGGCCACCAGAAAAAAGCTGAACGGCTGACCGGCCCGCCGGGCGTGCAGAAAGGTACGATGCAGCAGGATACCCATCAGCAGAAACACGCAGACCACGCCCAAGCCGCCCAGTTCTTCGCCCATACTCGGCAGAATCATATCGGTATGCGCGGCAGGCATGGCGCTGGCAAATCCTTTTCCCAGCCCCTGTCCCGTCCAGCCCCCCGACGAGAGCGTCCAGAACCCGTGCGCCAGGTGATCTCCGCCGTACACATCATTGTTCCAGGGGCTCAGCCACATGGCTTTCCGATCAGCTAGCCGGTCACCCACAAACGGCAGCAAATCACCGAAGGCAAACATGGCCATGACGAGCAAAAGCAGGACGGGCGCTTCGGTAAGCAGAGCCGCCCAGCCTAGTCCTGACTGGGAGCGAGCCTGCCCGGTGAAGTATAAATAGCCAATCAATACCAGCAAGGCAGCTAACGTAGCGATAGCACCCGGCAACAGCCACAACGCCAGCCCATACCCCAGCCCCGTCGCCAGCGTTACGGCCAGATTTCCCCGGGCAATGCTATAGAAGAGGAGAAACGTAAAGCATACGACCAGCGCTGGTCCCATGTCGCCTAGTAGCAGGTAGAGCAGCATCAGCAGCCCCGCCCCTGCCAGCGCGCCAAAGCTGACCGCAAAGCGCCAGCGCAGGTCGGGCAACTGGCGAATCTGTTGCTCATTGGCAGCAAAGAAACCCGCAAAAAAGAAGAGCAGCAGATATTTTGTGATTTCGCTCGGTTGGAACGTCAGCCCCAGGATCGACAGGTTTACCCGTACGCCACTGCCCTCCGGGCCTGTGCCCGCCAGCAGCGTCAGTAGCGCCAGTCCGATGGCCAGTACCAGCCAGGTCCAGCCCGACAGGCCAACCGAATTACGGGTTCGGTACGTAGCGAGCCAGTCAAAACGCCAGTCCGCGTAGAAACGGCCAATATTCAGCTGCGATACAAGCGCCATTCCCACTAATCCAAGGGCAACGCCCTGTATGGTCTGACTCGCGTACAGAATATCCTGTAACGGGTTCTGGATGGCAAGCAGGGTCAGCACCGACAAGCCCGTCAGCAGCATTAGAATGGGCAAAAGCAACGGATCGGTTTGAAAACGACGTAACGACCAGAAGCCCTGTACCGCCCAGAAGAGTCCTGTAAACAAGGCGACGATGCCCCAGAACCGCCAGGTAAACGCCCCCGGCGACCGAACCAGCAATGCGTGATCTGTTTTAAGCTGGCTGTAAACCGTTGTTCCAATAAGCCGGATCTGGTGGGGCCGCGCGGTAAAGGTGTAGGTTTCGCTACCCGATAGTTTACTTGTTCCCCGTCGGCTCCCGAACTCAAAACCCGGTTTGAGCGGCACCACGCTATAGCCAGCCTCTTCCGTTAAGCCGGTAAACGAAAACTTCCCCTCGGCATCTGTACGGGCATAGGTCAGCAGGTCGGGTAACGTATCGGGCTGGGCCGTTGCCGGGTGGCGTTTCAGCTGCACCAGTACGTCCGCCATCGGCTCGTCATTGTTCTGCACCCGTCCCGAGATTTCCGCATCCCCCGAACCAGCGCTAACGTTACTCCCGTAGGCTCGGGGATTCTTGCGCTCCCGGACGTACAGCACCGAGTCGAACCCCATCTGCTCGCGCGATACCTGCAGCCGACTTTGGAAATCGGCCCCGCCGATGGTACTACGCCAGGCAAGGGGTGTCACAATGGAAAACTGTCGTTTGTTAATCGCGCCCAAATTATCCGGCGCGTCGTTTTGATTCAGTTTGGCAGCCAGCGAATCAGCAACCAGCCGGGCGTCGCGGGGGTCGGTATAATAATTACCTGTCTGCAGCAACCGCTGGATGGCTTCAGGTTTAAGGCCCGGTTCCAGAATCAGCGCCTGACCACTTGCCACGGCCTCACGGGCTTTCTGCAACTCAGGTAGTAAATTGATGTATAAACGGCCAAACAGCAGTAACAACACAGCCGTTACGGCGAGCAGGTAAACGCGGTTGGACGTCGGGGGTGAATTCGTGGGCAAACCAGATAATTAAGTTTGATGAACGTTAGTGGGGCCGCTCAGTGCAGTAAACCCGTTTCCTCGGTGGTATCAGTCTTAGCGGTTGAGTCGGTCGATACACTGGTATCAGTGGGTACTTCACTATCAACATCGGGCACCGTCAGCTCATCGAGCGGCTGGGGAATACTCGGCGACCTGTAATCAATAATTTTGCATCTGATCTTCGTTCCCCGGTCGCTGTTGGGAGCAGCACGCATAGGCGATGAATTCGGCTCTACGTTGTTGAAATAAACTTTTTCGGACTTATAGATGCCCCCCTGGTCTTTGATGTAGTCCACCCGCACCAGCACGTAAGTAAAAGCAATTCGGCTGGGGTTGCTCAGTTGAAGCTGCACATCCTTGATACCGCCAAAGAATCCCACCTTAAAATCCGTCGCTTTGACGGACAGGCTTTTCGCGGCCGCCATAGCTTCCTGACGTAATCTTTCCTGTTCTTCGGCTTCCTCTTCCGCCCGACGTATCGAATCGGCGACGGCATCACTGGTCACCAGGTCGTCGTTCACCGGGCCACTCATGAGCGTTCCCGTTTCAGTCTTGTCGGCTGACTTGAAGGCATAGTATACCCCAGCGACACCCAGCAACACCGCCAGCGTCAGGACAATCAATTTTGACGTAGTCCAGAATGGCGGTGCTTCATTGACCGTATTTACCGATGTGGTGGCCTGTCTTGGTTCGGGACCGGCAGCGGCCGTTCTCACTGGCGCAACCTGGGTTACGTTCTCCGCTACTGGCATCGTCGCTACGGGCGCACGCCGGGCCTGCAACAGGGCCAGTTCGGTTTGTTTGAGCAGCCAGGTCAGTTCATCGGCGTCGCGGAGCCGGGCGTTGGCATCTTTCACCAGCAGCGGCTCAACCGCGTTCGTGAAGGGCGCTAGTGATGAATCGACCGTTGCCAGCGGTACGGGTGTTTCGGTTAACACCTGCGTCATGAACGTAACGATACCCGCATGTTCGGCCATGCTGAACGGCACCCGTCCCGTCAGACATTCGTACAGTACGACGCCCAGCGAGTAGTAGTCGGTGGCCAAGCCAACGCTCTTTGGGTTGTTGAACTGCTCGGGCGATGCATACTCGTAGGTCAGCAGTGACTGACCCGTAATGGTGCTGGACTGTTCATGCAGCCGGGCGACCCCAAAATCGGTCAACAGAAAATGCAGCTCGCCACTGGGGAGCAGTCGGTAGAGAATATTTTCCGGTTTGATATCGCGGTGAATAATACCAGCCGCGTGAATGGCTTTGAACGAACTCGCCATTTGCAAGCCCAGCCGAATTACCGTGGCATGGTCGAGTCGTTCCTGCTGCTGTAACAGATTCCGTACGCTGCCGCCCTCGATCAGCTCCATCACAATATACGGCATCTCGGCTTCCAGCTGCACCTCGCGCACTTTTACGACGTTGGGGTGCTGAATACCGGTCATAATCTCCGATTCGCGCTGAAACCGCCGGAGCGTTTCGGCGTCAGTATTGAGGGCAAAGTGTTTGATTGCCACCAGATCGCCCGTTGCCAGATGCCGGGCTTTCAGCACCCGGGCATTACTACGTCCGAGTTCGCCCAGAATTTCATAGCCCGGAAATAACGTACTAAATGGAACGGTGGTCATCGTGAACGTTTTGATTTAACGGGTGCAACCACTGATTCTTTGACCGTCAGGGAAATCACCGCATTCGAAATACTATCTTGTTGCACCGTAGCCAGCATTGGTTTCTCCACGTCGGCGAAGTACAGTTTCTTGGCAATAAGCTGCCCGCCACTAGCCGCTTCGATGCCGGTTTTAAAACCGCTGATCACCAGATTTTCCAGGCGAACGGCTCCCGATCGGTTGATTTGCACGGCCAGCGCAGCCTTCGTTGAGTCGATCGGCATCAGCACCGTAAGCTGGCCGTCGCCAATGACGGCCAGCATCGAATCTGTCAGCAGTAACGGTTCCCGAAGCCGAAACGTATCGGCCGGGAGCACTAATCGATGATCGGTACGTCCGTAAGCGGCTAGTTTGAGCGAGTCCAGTAACGTATCGGCCGCCGTAAAGGCCGCATCCGTGGGCGTCACCGCTGTGAATCCGGTCACGCGGGCGATGCCTTCGTTACTGATTTTAATACTGTCGACCGCAACAGGACGTGGGGGTCGGCTATCGGGTTGATTCTGGTACCAGATCAGCGCCACAATCAGTGCAATGGCTACCAGCGCGCCCAGCCCTAGCCCCCACCGGCCAGAACCAGACGTACCTTTATCGTCTACGTCTGGTTTACTGGCGATCATCGGTGTTGTCGACGCGCTCACGACTGGATTAGGTTGCTTGTCGGGTACGGAAGTCGCTCCCGTTGTGATCGATCCGGTTTCTTCGCCCGACTGCCTCGCCACAACGACCGTAATATTATCCTTTCCACCCTGCTGGTTAGCCAGCTGAATCAGATCCCGAATCTGCTCTTCGGGCGACAGCGGACGGTTCAAAATCCCCCGAATCTGCGACCGGGTCAGCATGTCGGTCAGACCGTCACTGCATAGCAGTAACAGGTCGCCCGGCAGGAAATCCGTTTCGTTCGACTCAATAAAATCTTCGTCGTCGACGCGATGGGGTTCGGAGCCGACGGTTCGCAGTACTACGTTTCGGTGCGGATGCTCCATAGCCTCTGCTTCGGAGAGTTCGTTAGCATCCTCGCGCTCGCCCACCAGCGAGTGATCGAACGTTATTTTCTCCAGTTCGTCGTTTCGGTACCGATACAGCCTCGTATCGCCTACGTGTGCGTAATACACTTTTTCCGCAGCGGCATCGGCCACGGCAGCCGTCAGCACACAGCACATCTGATCCAGTTCCAGGTGTTGCTGGCGCTCGGCATCAATCTGATTATTAGCAAACACCAAAGCCTCCCGCAACATCGTCAACGTATCGCCTTTTGGCGTTGCCATATACTGCTGAATGGATTCTTTGGCAATTGCCGATGCCCGTTCCCCACCCGCGTAGCCGCCTACGCCATCAATCACGACCAATAGCGCGCTCGTTTCTGCCCAAAGCGAAGTACAGATAAACGTATCCTGATTGTCCTGACGACGTTTGCCGACATCAGTCTGGCCGGCGATGGTTAGTGTATGCATGCAGAAACAGCTAAAGTTGATCGGGTAATCTGTTGGTTACAGTACCCGCTAGGTTAACGGGGCAGGTCCTGAAAATGCCGGATCACCAGGAAGATGACCAGCAGGAACAGCACGCCCACCAGCAAAAAGTCGATCATTACCTTACAGGTTACGGTTAAACTGCAGCGTGACCATGCTGTTCAGCAGGATCTGCGCTTTATCGGGCAGTTCGTGCCACTGTGGATTGGCGGGTTCGCTCCGGGGCACCACGCGTTCGTTGATACGGGTTTCGTTCCGGCTGAACGAGGCCAGCTCAAACCCCTGCGTTATTTCGTTGTACCGAATCCGGGCATGGGGGTTCGATACATAGACTGATTCCAGCAGCAGATAGTTTGAAAACTGTTG
Source organism: Spirosoma sp. KUDC1026 (assembly GCF_013375035.1). Lineage (NCBI taxonomy): Bacteria > Pseudomonadati > Bacteroidota > Cytophagia > Cytophagales > Cytophagaceae > Spirosoma > Spirosoma sp. KUDC1026. Next base: position 5,188,331 of record NZ_CP056032.1, read on the forward strand.
GTTGTCGGCCTCCTTACGGGCTATCACAATCTCGCGGTCGCGCATCAGGTACGTCGCATCCTGATTTTTGTCGGATACGTAATACCGAATCTGCGCGAGTCCATCTTCCAGGCTGCGCGGCAGTGATGGTTGCTGATTTACGGTACTGTTTATCTGACCGATCGGTTTTGCGGGTGCCTCGAACGAGAACTTAACCACAAACGCACCCGGCTCGCGAAAATCAATGTGCAGAAACGCCCGCTGGTCGACATCAATTTTCTCGTAGCGGTTCGTTTGTTGCACCCGCTGCGTTACGTGCATGGGAGCCGCACCCGACGCCAGGGCCTGATTCCCCGACAGAATCCCGGTGAGGGCACCTACCACCCGAACGTCGGCCGGTTCGACCGCTTCGCCATTGAATTCACGCCCGGCTCCGAATTTAAAAAACCAGCTCGACGCAACCGGAGATACTCGACCGTAGTTGGCTTTGTGCGCATCAATAAACTGATTAAAGGCACTGACGGCTTCGTTGACAATGACCGGGAACGCGTTCAATCGATCCTCGTAGACATCCGGGTGCAGAATAATCAGAAAATGCGCGTTGAAGAGCATACTTGCCCCTACCGATTCCTGCGAGATAGAATCCTCGAAACAGGCAACGAGTTCGTTTAAGATACGTGTGTTGGTAACGGCTGGCGCGGGGGCCGCCGTTGTCTGGCTGGGGGGAACAAGCAGGTCACCCAACTTCCGGAGCCAGCCACCGGACTGATTGGCCATACAGGGTTGAATTACGGACAGATTGCCTTCCTAACGATGCGCCCTCCCGGTTTCGTTTGAGGTCAGGAGTGCTTTTATTGTAAGCGTTTCAATGCGGTCTTTGTTTACGACCACCTTTCCTCTGCCCGACGTACTGGCGAGCCCACGCGCTGATTTCTTTGAATTTCGTAACTTTACGCCATGATAAGCACCGAGTCGATCGAAGAGTTTTACCAGAAGAAGTTCAACTGGATGCCGGATAACCTTCAGTACGATCTGTCACACTTCAACGTGTTCCGGCTGGAAGACTGCTTTGTACCGGGAGCACCGCCCATGAATTACAGTCGCCGGGATTACTACAAAATCTCGCTGATCCGGGGGAAAAACGTGTATCATTATGCCGACAAAAGCATCGAGATCGAAGGTTCTACGCTGATTTTCTTTAATCCGCAGGTGCCTTACACCTGGGCATCGCTGTCTGACGACAAAACAGGTTTTTTCTGCATTTTCCGGGAGGCTTTCTTCAATGAGCGGATGCGGGGCAGCTTACATGAGCTGCCCATGTTTCTGCCCGGAGGCAAGCCAGCGTACTCGCTCACCCAGGAGCAGGATGAGCAGATCAGTCAGTTGTTCCAGAAAATGCTGGATGAGATCAATTCGGAGTATCGCTACAAGTATGACCTCTTGCAGAGCTATCTCACCGAGCTAATCCACAGCGCGCTAAAAATGCGACCGTCGGAAACGCTATACCAGCATCCTGACGCCAAGTCACGGATGACAGCGGTCTTTACGGAGCTACTGGAACGGCAGTTTCCGATTGAATCGCCCAGTCAGCGTTTTATGATGCGGTCGGCAAAAGATTTCGCGGATCATCTGTCCGTGCACGTCAACCACCTCAACCGCTCCATCCGGGAAACGACCGGCCGTACCACCACCGACCACATTGCCGGGCGTCTCCTGAGCGAAGCCAAAGCGTTGCTCAAGCATACAGACTGGAACGTTGCCCAGATCAGCTATAGCCTCGGCTTCGAAGAACCAGCCCATTTCAACAACTTCTTCAAGAAACAGACCCAGCTTACCCCTACTGCCTACCGAACTGTTTGAATTTTGCAAGTATCAGTTTGTCTGACGCAAGCCCTGCCCGCTCTTGTCCCGCTACTTTTGTCGTACCAAAACGAACAGACGTATGGACAACAAAAAAGTATGGTTTATTACTGGCGCATCCAAAGGCCTGGGCCTGTCGCTGGTCAATCAGCTGCTGGCAGCGGGACATTACGTAGCCGCCACCTCCCGAAACGTAACGGATCTTAACCAGGCCGTTGGCCAGACAACCCCTAATTTTTTAGCCTTACAAGTCGATCTCGCCAACGAGCAAAGTGTTAAGCAAGCCATCGATCAAACGCTGTCAACCTTCGGTCGGCTTGACGTACTAGTCAATAACGCAGGCTACGGCATTGGCGGCAGTATTGAGGAGCTGACCGACGAAGAGACTCGCATTAGTTTTGACGTGAACGTCTTTGGAACGCTCAACGTCATCCGGCACGCCATGCCCCATCTGCGCACCCAAGGATCGGGACATATCATTAACATCTCCTCTATTGCGGGCATTTCGGCCAATACCGGCTGGGCCATTTACGGAGCCACCAAATACGCTATTGTGGGCCTCTCGGAAGTGCTGGCCGACGATGTGAAGCAGTTCGGAATTCACGTGACGGTGGTGGCACCGGGTGCATTCCGCACCAGCTTTCTCACGCCCGAATCGCTGGTGCTGGCCCAAAATCCCATCGACGCGTACACCGACGTTCGGGCGTCACACAGTAAGTACGAGCACATGAACGGTAACCAGATCGGCGATCCGGAGAAAGCCGCGGCTGCGATGATCCAGATCAGTGAGGCCCCGAATCCACCCCTGTATTTACTGCTGGGCAGCGATGCCTACAAACGGGCCATGAACAAAGTCGAGCGGCTGCGCGATGAGTTTACGGCCAACGAGACGCTGACGAAATCCACTGATTTCTCCGCCTAGTCCATTTCTTCCACAACAGATTCTCAACAACAATGAGTACACAAAAAGTATGGTTCGTTACCGGTGCGTCTAAAGGCCTTGGCCTATCGCTGGTTAAACAATTGCTGGCCGCTGGGCACAACGTAGCGGCTACCTCCCGCCGGCTCGATGACCTGAGCCGGGCCGTAGGTACAGCTGATAATTTCTTACCACTCGCCGTTGACCTGACGACCGAAAGCAGCGTAGCGCAGGCCATCAATCAGACCATCGAGCAGTTTGGCCGGATCGATGTTGTCGTCAACAATGCGGGGTACGGGCAGCTCGGCAGTCTCGAAGAATTGAGCGACGCCGAAGCCCGGACTAACTTTGACGTAAATGTTTTTGGTCCGCTCAACGTCATCCGACACGTCATGCCGCAGTTACGTAGCCAGCAGTCAGGGTATATTATCAACCTCTCGTCCATCGGCGGTTTCGTCGGTAACTTCCCCGGATTTGGCGTCTACTGTGCGACTAAGTTTGCGGTAGAAGGCTTCTCTGAAGCGCTGGCGGCCGAAGCGAAAGCCTTTGGCATCCACGTAACGATCGTTTCCCCTGGCTATTTCCGGACCGAGTTTCTTACATCGGGTTCCCTCGGCACGCCCGCCAATCCCATCGACGCCTACCAGTCCGTTCGGGAATCGCAGCAGGCACACCAGGAGCAGATCAATGGCAATCAGCCGGGTGATCCCGAGAAAGCCGTTGCCATTCTGATCCGCCTGGCCGACGAGCCAAATCCGCCCCTGCATCTGTTCCTGGGTCAGGATGCCTTCGATACGGCCACGGGAAAAATTACTGCGTTACAACAGGAGATGACTACCTGGAAAAACGTAACCACTTCAACTGGTTTTGACGCGCCAGCTTTGGCATAAATCAGGCTTAATCATAGCGGGCCCGCTTCTACGTGAAGCAGGCCCGTTTTTTGTTCGTCAACTGAGCTTTCAACGTACGCCCGGCCCATCCGCTGAGGAACATTTGGGATAGAACGGATTAGGGTCGAACCGATCTTTGTACTGCCCGTCGGTCAGATAGTCCAGTTTACGGGACAGGAAGGTTAGTCCATCCATCATCAGCAATTGCTGGTCGGCATCCATCTGCATAAGCCGGGCCGCCGGTATGCCCGTAATGGACTCCACTTTGCGGGCAATCTGGTAATTCTTCCCGCCAAAATACTGCACCATCCCGCAGTTGTTCATCAGCGTCTGCCAGTCGTTCGGGTAGTTGGCTTCGAGTTGCTGAAAGTCCTGCCAGATAGTCCAGCATTTCAGGCCATAGCCGCGGCAGAGCGTAATGATGCTGTAGAGATACGCAAAGTGCCCCAGTTGCCCTGCTTCGTCGAGCAGGAACAGCGTCTGCTGATGAGGAATAGTCTGACGGCTGGTAATGGTTTTCAGCAGCACTCCTATCCAAAGCTTGATCAGCGCCCGGTGCGAGATCAGCTTATCGGGCGGCAGGATCAAGTAGATCGTCATCGGTTTCCCGTCCCGAAAATCCTCCAGCGACAGCGTCGACGTACTGGTCGCTTTGTTCACGTCTTCGCTCAAAAAGGCCGATAGGTACGAGTAGGCCGTCGCCAGCGCACTCGGCCGTGTATCCCGCTCGGGCATCGACAGAAAGTTATATAACTCGCTTATAACTAATGTATTATCCAACGAATTGCATCAAGCATTCACTAAGAACTGTGGTCGAAAATTGGGTTTGGCTGGCGGGGCCGGTCTGCGGCAACAGAACCCGGCTGTTGGCCGAATAAAACAAACTTATAGCATCGCCGTGTTTTAAGGTACCTACCCACTCCATGAAGCTTACCGTACCTGCCTGATCAAAAAAACTGCTATTAGCCCGGCTGATTTTTTCCAATAAACCTGAGTTGTAACTTTGTTTCTTTATTAGTCCCCCCCTAGCGTAAGCATGGATTACTGCATCACTTATTTCAGTACGGCCGTTGAGTCAACCTCCGAACACGACATTTTCGACATTGTGGAGTTTAGTCGGAATAAGAACGCCCGATTGGGTATCACCGGTGTGCTGTTATACGTCAACGGCAACATCGTTCAAGTGCTCGAGGGCCAGCAGGAAGCCGTAGAAGGTTTGTATAAGAGCATCCAGATTGACCCCCGCCACACTAACGTACGAACCGTCATCAGCCATCACATTGCCCAGCGGCTGTTTGATCACTGGTTTATGGGCTATGAGACGCTGACTACCCGGCAGTATGAAGAGGTAGCGGATATTATTGACGGGGAAGCGTCCCACGATCCTGACCGGCCAGTTATATTACGGATGCTTAAACGCTTTTTCGACGTTAACCACCGCCAGGCAACCGACGAATAACGGTTGGCGTTTTCGCGAGTACACTTAAAAGGCCACTTGTCAACTAATTTTCGCAGAAAGGGGATTAAACTACTCTGCAGATCGTTTATGTAGTGAGTGATGCATTGAGTAATTCCCATTCATGACTGATTCATCAACATACTTCCCATTCTCACTTGGTAATCAAGCCGAGCAGGAACGCCTACGGTATGCCATCCAGGCAGCCCAGGTAGGTACCTGGCACCTCGACATTGGCCAACAGCAGGTGTGGTGGGATGAGCGTTGCCAGGAACTCTACGGTTTCCGGGGTGGTGATACGATTGCCTATAGCCAGTTTCTTTCGCTGGTACACGAGGAGGACTGGGAGCGTGTGGACAGGGCATTGAGGGACGCCTTCGATCCCTCCTCGGCGGGCTACTACGACATGCAGTTTCGCACCACCGGAGCACAGGATGGACAGGTCCGCTGGCTGCACTGCCAGGGCCGGGCTTATGTCGACGTTGTTGGGGCCGCTTACCGCCTGTCGGGGGTAGCCCGTGACATCACCGTTCAGGTGCAGCTGCATCAACAGCTAGAAGTAAGTAAGGCTCGCTTTCGCAGTATCGTACTCAACTCTCCTACCCCCACGGTTCTCTTTGTGGGCCGGGAACTGGTTATTGACGCCGTCAACGGACCGATGCTCGAAATATGGGGTAAGGACGAGTCCGTGATGGGTCAATCGCTTTATCAAGTACTTCCCGAGCTGGTGAACCAGCCATTGCAGGACCTCTTACAGCGCGTTTATGATACCGGTGAAGCCTACCACAGTCATGGGCCCAAAACGGGGGTGATGGTGGATCGGCAGTGGCAGGATGCCTGGTTTAACTTTTCCTACAATCCGGTTTATACCCAGGACGGCACCCTGATCGGACTCATCAATACGGCTACCGACGTTACCAAGGAGGTGCTGGCGCTCCGGCAACTGCAACGCAGTGAAGTCCGTTTTCGGGCCTTGATTGAAGAAGCGCCGGTAGCCACCTGTTTGCTGATGGGTCGTGACCTGCGGATCGAGGTAGCTAACGCATCCATCTTGGCCGTTTTCCAACAGGGCCAGCAGGTAATCGGTCTGCCCCTGCTCGAAGCGCTGCCCGAATTAAAAAACCAACCGTTCCCGGCTATCCTGCAGGATCTGTTTGATACAGGTGTGACCTACTCTGCTCAGGGTGCCCGGGCTGACTTGCTGATTGGCGGCTTACCAGGAACCTACTACGTTGATTTCACGGCCAAGCCGTTGTTTAACGAGCCGGGAGACGTCTACGCTGTTCTGGTCATGGCAACGAACGTTACCCAGCAGGTACTGGCTCAACAGCTCATTCAACGTAGCGAAGCGCAAAAAACCTTTCTGCTGGAGCTAACTGACCAGCTCCGCGCGTTGAGCAGTCCCACAGCGATCTACCATACCGTTGCCGGTCAACTGGGTACCTATTTAGGCGCTAACCGGGTAAGCTACGCCCAGCAGCAACGCGACGGGGAAACGATTGTGGTACTGCCTAATTACACCAATGGCGTAGCTGACTGGCAGGGGCAACACTGCTCTACTGAGTATGGAAACCTACTGGCGGATCTTCTGGCAGAAGGGAATACCGCTCGCGCTGATGTGGTCAGTGACCCAGCACTCACCGCTGAGCAGAAGGAAGCTCATCGAGCACTAGGACTAGCTGCCACAGCCAGCAGATCTTTGGTAACCACCACTGGAACTAAGACCGTACTGTTTATCCATTATCAGCAGCCTCATGCCTGGACCGCTGATGAATTGACATTGCTGGATGAGGTATGCGCCAGACTGATCATTGCTGTTGACCGGGCGGAGGCCGAACAGGCCCTCCTGCAAAGTGAGCAACGCTACCGGCTTCTGTCGGAGGAGTTAGAGCATCGGGTGGACCAGCGGACCCAGGAGTTAACGCAGGCTAACGAGGACCTCCGGCGCTCCAATGATAATTTGCAGCAATTTGCCTACGTGGCCAGTCACGACCTACAGGAGCCCCTGCGCAAGATTCAGCAGTTCGGGGATTTGCTGCTGCAACAACCTACCCAGCCGCTTGATGAGCAAAGCAGTTACCTGCTTCAACGCATGGTGGATGCCGGTAGCCGCATGTCCAGGCTGGTCAGCGATCTACTGACGTTCTCACGGATCAAAACCCAACAGGAAACCTTTGACGAGGTGTCGCTGCAGCAGATCATGGCCCGAGTACTGGACACGCTGGATCTGGCTATTGACCAGGCCGGAGCCCAGGTTGAAATCCCCGTGCTCCCCCGTATAAAAGGGGATGCAACGCAACTAGGCCAGTTGTTTCAAAACCTGTTGAGCAACGCCCTTAAGTTTCGACGAGCAGCGACAGCCCCGCTTATCGTCATCCGTTGCGAGGTGGTGGCAGCATCCACCTTACCACAGGACGTAGTGCCCTCCCGAATGTCAACTCACTACTATCGGATAGAGGTGATCGACAACGGTATTGGTTTTGAGTCAAAGTACAGAGATCGCATCTTTCGGGTGTTTCAGCGACTACATGGTAAGAATGAGTACGCAGGAACAGGCATTGGTCTGGCCATTTGTCAACGCGTGGTTGAGAATCACGGTGGAGCTATCACGGCAAATAGCGAACCCGGTCTGGGGGCTACCTTCTCGGTATTTTTACCCTTTCAATGAGAAGATACCAAACAGCGTTTGGCTCCTTTTATAGAGCAGTTAGATACACGTATTCTGACCGATTGATTTTTTCTATCTGTCGACTTCCAGGCGCCATTTCCCTCGCGTGACGTATCGATTCCCAGGTAATACACTGCCAGGCTGATCAATTGGAAATCAATGAATGCATCCATTGACGAGATCGCTGACTTTACCAGTAATTGGACATTTTACTCTGATACAGCTTATCAGAGAATCGGCTTGAGCGTGTCCTGAGTACGCCCGTTCGATAAACTTTGGTTACTATTGGCGTCCTCGGCTGTTAGCCTTCCATACAACCTAAAAGCAACATGGAAGTGAATGGACCTATTATCTTTATTGATGACGATGAAGATGATCAACTTTTGCTAACCCCGATTCTTCATGAGTTAGCCCCGGACAGTACAATACGCTTCTTTTCGGACGGCGAAGCTGCCATCGACTATTTACGAACGACCGAGGAGCGTCCCTTTCTAATTATCTCCGAGGTGAGCTTGCACCGTATGACTGGTATCGAGCTTCGACGGCAAATTGAAGATGACCCACAGCTTCGCAAACGAGCCATTCCATTTATCTTCTTCACGCACCCCATCTATCGTCGGCAGGTAGAGGAAGCTTACAACTTAACGATTCAGGGTTATTTTGAGAAGAAAGAGAGTATAGCCGAAATTAGAACGCAGTTATCTGCTATCGTTAACTATTGGTCAAGTTGTCTACACCCTAACCGATTCACCGAGGATGACTGATCGTGCCAGTGGCACTTTTGCTCATTACTTGACGCCTATACAGGCGGCTAGCGAACCCCTGCCCCTAATGAGGTGTTAGTACCGTGAATCAATAACGCTACATGAAGCCTCAAACGACTGACTACGTCTTTTTGGTAGACGATGACGAAGACGACTGCTTTCTAACCCAGCTAGCGCTTGAGCGCGAAGCGCCCCAATATAAGTTTAAGACCATAGGTAACGGTATGGCCTTGATCGATGCGCTCAATCAGGCCAGCGTTTTACCCCGGTTGGTGTTACTGGATCTGAATATGCCTATTATGAACGGCCTGGAAGCACTGGAACGAATTCGGCAGAATGAGCGCTACGCTGATTTGCCGGTGGTTATCCTAACTACTTCCGATCAGGAGAGTGATAAGCAGCAAGCGGCTAAGTTGCAGGCTGACGGTTTTATTACTAAACCCTTCACGAGCGAACAGTATCAGCAGGCTATCGCTCCTGTAGTTAAGCAGTGGCTATAAAAGCGAACCGAAGAGAGTAACCCGTTAAATGCCGCAAATTCAGTATGCTTGCTGCTTCGGCGAGCAAACCTATTGAGGGGCAAAAAGTACACTGGACGTTGAAGGCGTATAACATCATCATTAAGCCGCTGGAAACGTTCTTTCCGGAGGTGAGTCTTACAGCGCGGATCAGTCTCAATACTCAGTAAACCAAGAGTCGACTAAATTCTTTAGTCGACTCTTGGTTTAATCACTTAGGAACTACCTACTAATAAAATACTGACTGTCAGAAAATCAGCCAGGCTATTTAGACGTAGTCGATTTCATTTTTGTGGTTTTGCTCTGCTTGCTACTCCGGTTCATGGACCCTCCCTGGGTAGGCATGCTGCCATCGGTCTTCATCGTGTTTCCGTTGCTTGAAGACGAGTTGCTATTCATCGAGCCAGATTGACCTTTGCCCATCTGTGTGTTGTTCATCGAGCCGGAGTTGGTAGTACCCGAGCTCATGGTTGATCTTGAACTGCGATTGTTAGTCGAAGTCCCGTTTTGCATAGTCGAAGAACTTGTAGTTCTGCTCGAGTTACTGCCACTGTTGGTAGAGCCCGTTGTTGTTTGCGCCTGAGCGCTGAAGGTGGCGATACCAACCAGCATCGTTCCCAGCATGATTACTTTTTTCATGACTTTGAGTTATTTGTTAAGAGGTTAGGATAGTCTAACCAGCACCATAACTCGGTGTCTATCTATAAGGGTTTTAGATTCAGCCAGTTTAACAGTAAATTAATTGGTAACGGTCGCCGAGTGCCAACGAACAGCAGTTCGGCTTCTGGTCAGTCTATTTATTATCAACGCCATATTGCCTGAGTGGTTGGTATTCATCCTGCCAGGAGGCAGGACTGCGATTGACAGTAAAATTTCTGATTTTACCAGTATGCAGACGACGTTCAGAGGCTATTAAGATTACTCTGACTATCTTAAAGAGCTACACAAAACCATGTGTAACTTTCAGACTGTTTTAGGAGCAGCGAAAGCTCTTGTCGTTTCCTAACTATACATACCCTAAAACCACCTCAACGAATAAAGGGTTACGTCTAAACCAAGACGTAACCCTTTATTAATCAGTGTGATCCCGAAGCGATTCGAACGCTTGACCGTCTGCTTAGCGTACCAACTACAGTTTTCACTGCTGCATGAATTATTTTATGCATTCGTGGTCTGGACTATGTCTTCACCGTATTTCCGGTAACCAGAAACGTAGGTGGTTGCCGTCTAGTCTCTACACCTTCCCAACAGAAACTGGGCTTGGCTCGGCGTTGTCATGTGAAAGAGTTCGCCGACTTTGACAACATCCCATAGGCAGTTTCCCATCCTATGGCTCCTAACTTAAAGGCAGATGCTCTATCCAGCTGAGCTACGGGACCATTCCTTTAAATTACAAAACCGTCAAATCAAAAAGTAGACTTGACGGTTTTGATGTCGGGGTGGCAGGATTCGAACCTACGACCTCCTGCTCCCAAAGCAGGCGCGATACCGGGCTACGCTACACCCCGAATTTTGTGAGTGCAAAGGTAATCATTTTTTTTGATATTCCTAATGACTCATGAAAAACTTTTTTCAAGTTTCCCGGCGGAGAGAGAGGGATTCGAACCCTCGGTACCGTTACCAGTACGACAGTTTAGCAAACTGTTCCTTTCGGCCTCTCAGGCATCTCTCCAGATCAATAGCCCGCTTCCGGACGACTGGGACACAAAGATAGGGCGATTCATCGTTTTCGTCAAGAGGTAAGTTCTAAAATCTTTTTCGAAGCCGTATTTTTGCCCCGGCAACGCATCGCGCCAGGATCAGCATCTGGTTCTGTCTCAGTCTGGTTAGCATTTGTATGAACTGGCTTTATCAATTTTCAACCACCGAATTTATTTTTATTGGCCTTTTCCTGCTGCTCTACGTACTGTATATAGCACGCGTTTTCTGGGTGGCCCGGCAGCTCAATACGTCGGCCTGGGGCGTAGTCCCTAAATTTTTTCTGCGGGGCAGCTACCTGGTCCTTTTGCTTATCGCGCTGTTAGGTCCGTCCTTCGGAGAAGCCAGCGAAAAACTCGACACCACCGCCCGCGATGTCTTTATGATCGTGGACGTATCGCGGTCAATGGCCGCCAATGACGTAGTACCCACCCGGCTCGAACGGGTTAAGTATGACGTGCAGCAACTAAGTGATACGTTGCTTGCCGACCGGTTTGGGCTAATCCTAACCGCGACGGAGCCCTTTGTGCTGTCGCCCCTCACGGCTGATCATAGTGCACTCAAACAGTTTGTTCAGCATATTCAGCCTAACCCAGCCTCGTCGGGGGGAACGGACCTGTGCAGTGCCATTGCGCTGGCCCGGCAGAAGTTCGTCACTGACTCCACGACCCGGCAGAGCACCAAAGCACTCATCCTGTTCAGTGATGGCGAAAACTTTGGCCCCTGCGAACGTACCGAATTGAATCGTCTGCGGCAGGATAATATTCCGCTGATAACGGTGGGGGTCGGCACCGACGCTGGTGCGTCGATTCGGGATGGGCTCGATTTCGTCCGGGACGACGACAATCAGGTTGTACACAGCCATCTGAACCGCTCTTTTCTGCAGAACCTGGCGCGCGACAGCCGGGGACGTTACCTTGAAGCGGATGCCGACGGGCGTTACGTCTATGAGCTGGCCAGTGTACTACGCTCCCTACAAGGGCCGTTTACCAACCAACAGGAGATCGCTATTTCGACGAATAAATACTATTATTTTCTCTTGATCGCGCTGGGTCTGATCATAATCGACCTTTTGGTTACCTTCCGGACGTTCCGATTGTGAGCGCTTCTCAGCGATTCCGCTTAATTTTGACGACTTGTCCGTTTATGTGTGTATGATTTATCTGTTCATCGCTGCCTGGTCCTGGTTAACAAACCCACTGTTATCGAACCAGATTTCGCGCAATAACCAGGCACGGCAACAGGCGCAGAAAGCCTATGATGCGGGCTACTATCAGGAAGCGTTAACGCTATACACCTCGCTGATCCGGACAACGACTCTCGATCCGGCGGTGCGGCTCAATATGGGTCATACGTATTTCCAGCTGAAGCAGTACCACAAGGCCCGGCCCCAATACGAGGCTTTACTGCGTTCGGCTAAAACGGGGTTACGTTCTGTGGCGGCTACCCAGCTCGGTGTTATTGCCTGCATTCAGGAGGATAGTGCTACGGCGTTGATTCTGTTTCAGCAGGCTCTGCTCGAAGATGCCAACAATGAACCGGCGCGCTATAACTTTGAACTGGTAAAGAAGACGTTTTCCGGAAAAGGGCTAGCCGGGAAACCCAGACAGCAGCCCGCCAGCCGGCAGCAGCAACAGGCCAGTTCGACCCAGTCGATGAGTCAGCAGCAGGTCGAACGATCCGACGAGCAGGATGAGTTGTTACGTCGGTTTCAGCGGCTGAACCTGAGCGAAGCCCAGGCTCTGCAACTCCTTGACGCCATGCAGAACGACGACCTGCCTTACGCCCTGACGCGTTCGGCCCGGCCCGCAACAACCACCTCCCCGGCGGGTCAGAACCGCTGGTAGACTCAACGACAGAAAGATTATGAATGAAGTTGTCATTGTTTCGGCCGTCAGAACTCCCATCGGAAGTTTCGGGGGCGCCCTGTCTCCCCTCTCCGCCATTGATCTGGGAGCCTTTGCCATTCGCGGGGCGTTGAATCGGGCGGGGGTTCAACCAGAGCAGGTTCAGGAACTCTATATGGGTAATGTTGTGTCGGCCAATCTTGGTCAGGCCCCCGCCCGGCAGGCCGCCCTCAAAGCGGGTTTGCCGGTTACCATTCCCTGCACGACGATCAATAAAGTTTGCGCGTCGGGTGCCAAAGCGATCATGCTGGCGGCTCAGACAATCCAGTTGGGGCAGGCCGACGTAATTGTGGCCGGGGGCATGGAAAGCATGTCGAACGTACCGTATTACGTACCCCAGGCTCGTTTCGGTTATAAATACGGCAATGCTGAACTGGTTGACGGACTCGCTCGTGATGGCCTCGTTGATGTCTACGATCAGTGCGCAATGGGTGTATTTGCCGATCGTACCGCTCTGGAATATGGTATCAGCCGCGAAACGCAGGATGCCTTTACGGTCCAGTCCTACCGACGCGCCGAAGCCAGTACGCAGTCGGGCCAGTTTGGTGCAGAAATTGTGCCGGTCGACGTAGTCGGTCGTAAGGGAACTGTTACGGTGAGCGAGGACGAAGAATACACAAACGTGGTGTATGATAAGGTACCAAAACTCAAACCCGCTTTTTCGAGCGATGGTACCGTAACGGCCGCCAGTTCGTCGCCCATCAGCGATGGCGCGTCGGCGCTGGTGCTGATGAGTCGCCGGAAATCCGACGAACTGGGGCTGAAACCGCTGGCCCGGATTCTGGCCTATGCCGACGCCGAGCAGGAACCGCAGTGGTTCACAACGACCCCGGCGAAAGCCGTACCGCTGGCGCTGGCACGGGTGGGTTTGACGCTAGCCGACATTGATTTTTTTGAAGTAAACGAAGCTTTTGCCGTCGTGCCGCTGGCATTCAGTCATATCCTGAACGTACCGCAGGAGAAACTAAACGTTCTGGGCGGGGCCGTGGCGCTGGGGCATCCGCTGGGTGCTTCCGGAGCCCGGATTGTAACCACACTCACAACCGTATTGAGTCAACACAACGCCCGCTATGGTGTAGCAGGGATCTGCAATGGTGGCGGAGGTGCGTCGGCCATTGTCATTGAAAAACTATAACCTCTTTACTCGTGCCAATTTCTGAGACAAATTTTCAATTTCCTGGTCAGACTGCTTTTTATCGGGGTAAAGTCCGGGATGTTTATTCGTTCCCCGACAAACTGATCATGATCGCTTCGGACCGGATTTCGGCTTTTGACGTTGTTCTGCCCCGGCCAATTCCGTTCAAAGGCCAGGTGCTGAACCAGACGGCCCAGCATTTCCTGAAAGCGACGGCCGACATTGTTCCCAATTGGCTGCTGAACGTACCGGATCCAAACGTCAGCGTTGGCCTGCGTTGCGAGCCCTTTGCCGTCGAGATGGTTGTTCGTGGTTATTTAGCGGGTCATGCCTGGCGTCAGTACCGCGACGGACACCGGACCCTGTGTGGCGTTTCCCTACCCGACGGGCTGCACGAAAACGACCGGCTTCCTCAGCCCATTATTACGCCGACCACCAAAGCGCACGAAGGCCACGACGAGGACATCAGTCGGGAAGAAATTCTGCGGCAGGGTATTGTCAGTGAAGACGAGTATAGTCAACTGGAAAATTATGCGCTGGCGCTCTTTGCTCGGGGTACCGACATGGCTGCCGAACGGGGACTGATTCTGGTGGATACCAAGTATGAATTCGGCAAACTGGACGGTAAAATTTACCTGATCGACGAAGTACACACGCCTGATTCGTCACGCTATTTTTATGCCAATACGTATGCCGAAAAGCAGCAGGCGCAGGAACAGCAGAAACAGCTTTCGAAAGAGTTTGTCCGGGAGTGGCTTATTGCCAACGGGTTTCAGGGAAAGACGGGACAGACCGTTCCTACTATGTCCGACGAATGGCTGAATCAGATTTCAGCCCGGTACATTGAATTATACGAAACCGTAACGGGAAAAACATTCCAGCCCGCTGAGGATACGGACCCACTCCAACGGATTGAATCCAACGTTCTTAAAACTCTAACGACAAATTAGGGTTCGACAATAAAGGCTATTGAAGCGGCCTGAAGTATTCATGTTTATCAAACCTGAATACTTCTTTTGCTAGTCCGGCCGGAGCCTGATCTACATCTGAGAAACTATGAACTATACAATTGAAAAAAACGAACAGTATGCGCTCGTCCGGCTGGCCGAATCAGCGTTTGAAAGCGAGATTCCCACGACGTTTGAAACCCTGAGTCGCTCATTGTTTCGGGAGGGCTACAGCAATATCATCGTGGATGCGGCCTCGGTCGAAACCATCGATGAATCGGGTATCAGCGCCATACGCAAGGTTAACCGCCAGTGTACCAACGAAGAAGGGCTGCTAATTCTGGTCACGAAAAACGAAGATCTGATCGATGAGATTGATGCGTCAAACCTGGGCGATCTGACTATTCTGCCCACGGTTGAGGAAGCGGTTGACGCCGTCTTTATGAATGAATTGGAAAATGATTTCCGGAGCGAAAGCGATGACGAGTTTGATACCGGCAGCGCCTTTGGTCACGATTAAGTTTGTTAGTAATGGCCGCTCACGAACCCGATAATCAACGTACCACGAACCAGCCGTTTTCCCTCACCATTCTGGGGGCTGGCTCTGCTACGCCTACGCTGCAGCTTCATCCAACTGCCCAGTTACTGACGGTGGGTAATGATTACATCCTGATTGACTGTGGCGAGGGGACTCAGCTGCGTTTGCTGGAAAAGCGAATCCGGACGAGTCGGTTACGGTATATTTTCATCAGTCACCTCCACGGCGACCACTATTTCGGCCTGGCTCCCCTCCTGTCGACCATGAATCTGGGGGGGCGCACGGAAGATCTGTACCTCTTTGGTCCGCAGGGGCTCGATGAAGTGCTAACGACGATCTTCCGGGTGTCTGACTCGCGGCTGGGTTACAAGCTGCATTTTCAGGCGGTCGATCCGGTAGAATCGACGTTCCTGCTCGATCATCCGCTGTTCACCGCCACGTCCATTCCGCTCCAGCACCGGATTGCCTGCAGCGGTTATCTGTTTCGGGAGAAGCCTCACAAGCCGCACCTGCTGCGAGAAAAACTCCCCGACGACGTACCGGTTCATTACCTGAAACAACTCAAAAACGGGCAGGATATTCTGGACGCTGACGGTCAGATTCTGTACAAGGCGGATGAGTTTACCGAACCTGCCCTACCGCCCCGCTCCTACGCTTTCTGCTCCGATACGCGCTACGTAGCGGAACTGGCTCCCTTACTGCACGGGGTCAGCCTGCTGTATCACGAAGCTACTTTTCTGGAAGATAATGCCCAGCGGGCCGCTGAGGTCTACCACAGCACGGCCCGACAGGCGGCAACACTGGCGGCCCAGGCCCAAGTCGAACGGCTGCTGATCGGTCATTTTTCGTCACGCTATAAGGCGTTTGATAACTTCGTGGACGAGGCCCGGTCGGTTTTTCCGGAAACGTACCTGGCCGTTGAGGGTGAGACCTGGGCGGTCTGATCAGGGGAACCTGCGATGAACGGTTAATTCCCCAATACCAGTGGATAGAGTAACCGAGTAGACAGGCCGGATATATCTGTATATTTACCGCCGAACATTACCCATTGATGCATGCTGGCTTTTCGCCTGGGGTTTTTGGATATCGGCTGGCTTGACCTGATCGATATTGGATTAGTTGCCCTGCTTATTTATCAGATTTATAACCTCGTCCGGGGTAGCGTTGCGAGCCGGGTTTTTATTGGTTACCTACTGGTTTATTTCACCTATTTGCTGGTTAAAGCATTAGGTCTGCATCTGCTCACGACTATTCTGGAGTACTTTATCAGCGTGGGAGCCCTGGCGCTGATCATTATTTTTCAGCACGAAATCCGGCGCTTTCTGCTGTTCGTTGGCAAATCGACCAACTTTGTCAACAATCGCTGGATTCGACGGCTGGTTCTGCGCAAGCCCCATACGGGCGACTCCAAGACCCCCCTGAAACCCCTGCTGGAAACCTGTAAAACGCTCAGTGCCGAGTTCTCGGGCGGACTCTTGGTGCTTCAGCGGAACGACGATCTGGAAAAATTCATTCAGTCGGGTGAGGTCGTCAATGCCAACGTATCAAAACTGCTGCTATTGGCTATTTTCAGTCAATATAGCCCCCTTCACGACGGGGCCGTTATCGTCAGTGGCGGAAAAATTCTGGCTGCCCGCTGCATTCTGCCCGTTTCGGAAGACGACGATTTGCCACCCGCGATGGGTTTCCGGCACCGGGCCGCGCTGGGTATGAGCGAGGCTACAGACGCGGCTATTATTGCGATCTCAGAAGAAAGCGGACGTCTGTCGCTGGCGACAAACGGAGAACTGCACGCCAACCTGTCGCTGACCGAGCTGGAAAACCGGCTGGAGAATTACCTCCGCGAAAACAGACGTTAGGCGCTGCGTTTACTCCTCCAGTACGTCGGGCAGTGCTTTTGCCTGCGCCACAAAGTCGCGGATCTGCTCCAGCGACGGTGGCCGCTGCGTAAATTGCCGGACCGCGTTGACCTTGATCAACTGCGGATGAAGCTCGTTGGCGTCCTGCCTAGCCAGGTCGTTCACCTTGTTCACCTGTATCTCTTCCAGCAGGTCGCTGTACACCCGTCCAACGCCCTTAATGCGGGTCAGATCAGCCCGGCGGGCCAACTGTAGCAGCAGGGCGACGCTCAACCCCGTATCAGCCGCCAGCTCGTCACGTCGTCGAGGAGTGCGGGTGGCTTCCAACAGAGCAGCAGTATCGATAATCCCCTGTTTTTTCAGCATTTTCAGAACCGAATCCGTTAATCCCCGAAGTTCCCCCAGTGTAACGCTCATGGACAAGACATTTAGAATGTTAACTGAAACTGATGATTAAACGGGTCTGAAACCTACCGTCTAACAGACTTATTGTCGCACAAGATATTTTCTACGGGTATCGTTAATGAGAAATTTTTTTTGAACGGTAAAACTTTCTGGATGTACCTGCTCAAACTCCCGCTCCCACTGTGTGTATCGGTCCGGTTCGGCCTGTTTAAACCGGTCGGCATCAATCTTCTTCTGCGTTAGATACTCGGCAAATGTCATTCGTTAACAAAGGGTTATCGGCAAGCGGATACCCAGCTAAAGTAATTATCAGTACTACCTGTAAATGTACAGAAAAGGGCTTCTTGGAATAGCATTTTGTGAATTACTGCTTGAACAACCATAGCCAGCTGGTTAGCTATGGTTGTTCAAGTTTTATTTTAGTCTCGTTATCGCTGCCCAAACTCCACGTAAACGCCTGCCCCAGGCAAAAGTGACTTTTCCGTTTCACCATTACCAAAAATGATGTGATAACCGGCATTCGCAGTGCCCCCCAACACAGGGGAGAGTTCGTATTGTATCCTAGACAAACTCAACCATTGGCATGCTTTTCACTTTGTTGCAATAAAATGGCCAATAGCTCTTCAAGGTTTCTCAGCGTCATAGCCGTTCCCTCTTTGAAGCCCATGGCAAGCATTTTATCCAGGCGGTCAAGCGATTCATTATAAATGCTGATACGGACGGTTGTCTTCCCGTTTTGCTCGCTGAACGTTAAATCCCACTCAGAGCCGGGTAACTCTGGATTTTCATCTTTGTCCGCAAACGCATTCAACAATTTGAAGTTGGTTTTCGGGCTAATGGACGTATACTTCTGAATTGACCAATGCTCTTCTCCGCCGGGGCTTACCATGGCATAAAACCGTCGGCCGCCCACTTCGAAATCCATAAATTTCGTTTTTGAGGTCCAGGGTTTGGGTGCCCACCATTGATCCAGAATTTCCGGCCTGGTGTATGCATCCCATACCAGCGAAAGACCCGCATTAAATTCGCGGGAAAAGGTTACTGTTTTTGTTTTTCTGTCAACGGCGAAATCATTCATTTTTATCCTGTTTTAAGTGTTGATAATACGTCGTCAAGTTGATTAAAACGGGTTTCCCACATGTTTCTGAACTGGTTTACCCACTGATCCACCTCTTTTATTTTTTCGACTTCGAGTGAGTAGTAGATCTCCCGGCCTTGCTGTTCCTGTTTCACCAGTTCACATTCAGTGAGTATGCGCAGGTGTTTGGAAACCGATTGGCGGGTCGTATTGAAGTTGTCAGCAATAGCGCTGGGTGTCATCGCCTGCACGGCAATCAGGGTAATGATTGCCCGCCTTGTGGGATCGGCTATAGCCTGAAAAATATCTCGTCTCATCTTGTTTACAATTCACCTAGCGAAACCGAATGGTTGCAAATATACGCGCAACCATTCGGTTTCGCTATTTTTTCAATTTAAACCGGCAGAAATCAACTAACCGGCAGAACTAGTGTCTCCTTTAATCGTGCCGATGGAGCGTTCAGTGGCAGTTCGCAACACGGCAACAGGTCCAGTTATTGACCAGTCTTTTCGCCAATAAACGTAACAAAGCCTCTACCAGCATTGGTATTTGACCAAGGCATTCGGCCCCTTCTTTTATCCATTCGTCAGGAGCAAATGGGCATTTAGCGGATAATTAACAGGCCTGATTAAACGCTGAGGGCGGTTTTGCCTCTAACAACCAGTAAACACTAAACAATGCCGATCATGAAAAAGACAATCATTGCCGCCTTTGCATTTGTTCTGATGACCACCAGCGCAACCATGGCGCAACGTGTATATTCTGCCCCTTTCGATAACCGTGGCCCTCGCGGAGGCAGCTACGCTTACGACCGGGATCAATTCCAGGACGAAATGAAAATCGAACGCCTGAATGCCCTGGTCGGCCTGAGCCGCAAACAGGAACGTGAGTTACACCGAATCGAAGATCGTTACGATCAACAAATGGCCCGCACGCGGATGACGCCCGAAGGCTACCGCCGGTTCAACGAGCAGAAACGTACCGAGTTCCTGTCGGTGCTGACCAGATCGCAACGTGAGCGCTTGTTCGCTCTGCAACAAAACAACCGACGTAATAACGCTTACAGCTACGGTCGTCGGGGATATTAAGTTGCCTATTGGAGCTAACGTAAAATAACGCTGGTCGGGGTTTGTGAAGTAAATGTTAATTTATTTCACAAACCCCGGCCTTTTTTGTTCCGGGGCTTACTTTTGACCTAGTCATCAGTAGTTAGTTTACCTGACAGAATACGTATGTTAGTTGACACGCCCGTTTTTGACCGCCATGCGTTCGGGGAGAATTTTGTGTGGGGAACGGCCACGGCGGCTTATCAGATCGAAGGGGCCGTGGATCGCGACGGTCGGGGCCCTTCTGTCTGGGATACGTTCTGCCACCAGAAAGGACGAGTAAAAACGGGTGAACATGCCGATCAGGCCTGCGAGTTCTACGACCGCTACGAATCAGATCTACAACTCCATAAGTCGTTAGGGTTTGATGCGTTCCGGTTTTCCGTATCCTGGTCCCGAATTTTGCCCGACGGGATTGGTCCCCAGCAGGGCGGGCGGCTCAACGAAGCGGGGCTGGCTTTTTACGACCGTCTGATCGACCACTGCCTGGCGCTGGGCATGACCCCCTGGATTACGCTCTATCACTGGGACCTGCCGCAGGCACTGGAGGATAAGGGCGGTTGGCCGAACCGCCAGATCCTGGTCTGGTTTGCCGAATACGTCGACATTGTCACTAAAGCTTTTGGGCATAAGGTAAAGAACTGGATCGTGCTGAACGAACCGCTGGCCTTTTCGGTGCTGGGTTATTTTACGGGGCAGCACGCGCCCGGCCGACGTAGTTTCCGGAGTCTGCTTCCGGCCATTCACCACACGGCTATGGCGCAGGCTGAAGGGGGCCGACTTGTCCGGCAGAACGTACCTGATGCGCAGGTAGGCACTACGTTCTCCTGTTCGCCAGTACACCCGTTTACCGATTCGGCCCGCGATCAGGCGGCTGCTATTCGTGTCGATGCGCTGCTGAATCGGCTATTCATCGAGCCGTCGCTCGGCCTGGGTTATCCGGACAAGGATCTGCCGTTCCTGGCTGGTATTCCGAAAAGAGTAGCGAAACCCGGTGATATGGAGAAACTGGCCTTCGACTTCGATTTCATCGGCTTACAGCATTATTTCCGAGCCGTTGTCGAGTCGTCCTACTTCATGCCTTATCTATGGGCCAAAGACGTATCGCCCCTCCGGCGGGGCATTGAGAAAATTACCGAAATGGGCTGGGAAGTGAACCCGGAAAGTATGTACCAGATTATTCAGCAGTTTGCCCGTTACGATGGTATCAAAAAGCTGTACATCGCCGAGAGCGGGGCTGCTTTTTACGATACGGTGCAGAACGGCGTCGTCCACGATCCCGCCCGAACGGACTACCACCGGCAATGTCTGCATCAGGTACTACGCGCCCAGCAGGATGGCATTCCCGTGGCGGGCTATTTCGTCTGGACCTTCCTGGATAATTTCGAATGGGCCGAAGGATACCGGCCTCGGTTCGGGCTGGTGTACGTCAACTTCCGAACGCAGCAACGTATCGTCAAGGCATCGGGGCAGTGGTTTCGGCAGTTGCTGATAACGCCGGAATCAGCGGCAATTGAGTACTAGCCTGCCCAACTTTAACCTGATTTTCCAAACCCCTTTCCTGATCAGGGAGTTGTCTGCATACGAACCAACTAAGTTGATCAACGTTATGCAGTATCCCGAATTTATTCATGCAGCCAAAGAAAAACTGGGCGTTCAGACCGAACAGGAAGTACTGGATATAACCCGCGCTTTTCTGCACACGCTTACCGAACACCTGGCTGGCAATGCGGCCGATAATCTAGGTGCTCAACTACCCGCTCCGCTCCTCGATATTATTCGCGAGGTTAGTCCCGAAGACCGTGACCAGGGCGAACGGTTCAAATTAACCGAGTTTTACGAACGGGTTGCCGACAAACTGGGCGTCGACAATGAAACCGGTAAGCAGTACACGCATCAGTTCATGCAGGTCTTCGGTCCGATGGTTACTGAAGGCGAGCTGCACAAAATCAAGATTACCCTGTCGGACGATTACGCGCCACTGTTTGATAGCGTCCTGTCATCACAGAACGCCCCTCAATAGGCAGCAGTCAATTTTTGTGTAAATCGGAGCGGGTTTCGGCGTAGGCTGACCCACTCCGGTTTACACTTTTTTATTACGCTCCTCTTTCATGATACACCTACCCATTACCACGCCCGAAGAGGCCGTTTCTAGTATTCAGTCCGGCAACCGGGTTTTTATTCATAGTGTCGCCCAAACGCCCCATGTCCTGATCCGGGCAATGGTCGCGCGGGCTGGTGAGCTACGCGACGTTGAAATCTGCCACATGCATACCGAGGGGCCACTCCCTTACCTGGAAGAACAATATCAGGGTTCATTTAAGCCCAACTCGTTCTTTATCGGAGCTAACATGCGGAAGCAGCTCAATCAGGGTATCGGCGATTACGTGCCTGTGTTTCTAAGTGAAATTCCTTTGTTGTTCCGGCGCAATATCCTGCCGATTGACGTAGCACTGATTCAGGTATCGCCCCCCGACCAACACGGCTACTGTTCACTGGGACCGTCGGTCGATATTTCGCTGGCGGCTATTCAGACGGCCAAGTACGTGGTGGCGCAGATCAATCCCAACGTACCCCGTACTCACGGCGACGGCCTGATTCCGGTGTCGATGCTTCATGCAGCCATCGAAGTAGATGAGCCGATCTACGAGGTATCCCTGCCGCAGATTACGGCTACGGATCGTAAAATTGGCCAGTATGTAGCCAGCCTGGTCGACGACGGCGCTACGCTGCAGCTCGGTATCGGCGGGATTCCGAACGCAACGCTGGCCGAACTGGTCCACCACAAAGGGCTGGGAATTCATACGGAGATGTTCTCCGACGGGGTGCTCGATCTGGTTGAGCGGGGTGTTATCACCGGGGAGCACAAAGCCGTATTACCCCACCGGATTGTTTCCACCTTTGTCATGGGTAGTAAGCGGGTGTATGACTTCGTCGACGATAACCCGATGGTCACGATGAAACAGGTGAGCTATACCAACGATACGGCCATCATCCGGCGTAACCCAAAAGTAACGGCAATCAACTCGGCCATTGAGATAGACCTGACCGGTCAGGTCTGCGCCGACACCATTGGTACGTACCAGTACTCGGGCGTTGGCGGTCAGATGGATTTTGTGCGGGGCGCATCGCTGTCGGAAGGCGGCAAACCAATCATTGCGCTGGCTTCGTCCACAAGAACTGGTCAGAGCAAGATTGTTCCCTTCCTAAAAGAGGGAGCTGGCGTAACGACCACCCGCGCCCACGTGCATTACATCGTCACCGAATACGGCATCGCCGATCTGTACGGGCAGAACCTACGTCAGCGCGCCCGTGCTCTTATCAACATCGCTCACCCCGACCACCGCGAAGCGCTGGAACGGCAGGCGCACGAGCGGTTCGGACGGTATTAAACGCAAGTGCCTCTATTTATCAAAACAATACATACTGTTTTGTCATCCCAAACGAAGGAGGGATCTTAACGCTTCCTAACTCTCAAGCTAGGCCGCTTTAAGATCCCTCCTTCGTTTGGGATGACAAAAACTGATGGCGAACGCCCGTCTACAGCTACACTTTCAGCTTCTCAATGTTCTTGTAGCTGATCGCAATTGACTCTAGTGGAGGAAGTTTGCAGACATCCTGCTCCACAAAGTAATGGGTCATACCCGCCGTTTTCTTCGCGTCGAAAATGCGCTGGAAATCGATAGAGCCCGTTCCCACCGGCGCAAACGCCCGTTCGGCCGTTTTTTCCATGTCTTTTACGTGCCATAGCGGGAACCGGCCAGGGTGCTTCTTGAACAGTTCAACGGGGTCCTGCTTGGCAAACGTAGCCCAGTACAGATCCAACTCGAACTGCACCAGTTTCGAGTCGGTGCCCTTAGCCAGGATGTCGTAAGGCAGTTGACCGTCCATTTCCTGGAATTCGAAATCGTGGTTGTGGTAGCAGAACTGGATACCGGCTTTCTTACACGTCTCGGCCGATTTGTTGAACAGCTCGGCGAACATCTTGTAATCGTCCAGTTTGGTACGTTCCTGCGGGAACAGGTAGGCGCAAACCATGTATTTCTGACTAATAGCTGCCGCATCGTCAACGGCCCGCTGCCAGTCGTTTGTCAGGCTGCCTTTCATGTTCGGCATCGTTTTGCCCGACGTGTAGTGTCCACTTGGCGCTTTCAGGCCCAGATCTTTCAGAAGCGCCGAGAACTCTTTCGGCGTTTTTCCAAAGAACTTGCCGTCGTTATAGCCAAATGGTTCCACTTCCTTGTAACCGATCTCAGCTACTTTTTTCAGTGTGCCATCCGGGTCTTTGCCCATGGCTTCGCGCAGTGTATAGAGCTGTAGACCAACCTGTTTGGGAGCCGCGGCAAATACATTCGCAGACGGTAGCATAGCCACTGAAGCAGCCAGGGCACCCAGGCGCAGAAACTCCTGGCGGGTAATTTTAGACTTGTTATTCATGTGAGATGATCAGGTTATTCGGCACGTAGCTAACGCCCGTACCATAGATAGGCGAAAGGTACGTAGAGTTTAATTTCGACTCACATAAAATCGGGCAATACTGAGATTTTTTTGTCTGTTTCGGAGCAAGTATAATAACTAGAAACGCTTGACCGCTTCAATTCAACCCTAGAAACAAGGGTATATCGGCGCTGGTGCGCTCATTTACAACTCCGACAGGAGTGCCTGCGCAATCATGAAATAGACGCCGATGCCGATCAGATCATTTGCTGTTGTGATAAACGGACCGGAGGCTACGGCGGGGTTTATCCCTATTTTGTTGAGCAGCAGGGGCGTTACGGTTCCCATGAAGGAGGCCAGCAGCACTACGGCCAGCAGGGACGTAGCGACGACAAAAAATAGCCGGGGCTCGCCGATCAGGAAGGTGTACGTACCAGCAATTAACCCGACGACCATGCCGTTGATGATGGCCACCAGCAGGGTCCGGAACAGCCGTCGGCCCAGCGTCGTACTCAGTCCCGCCGTATCGGCCAGGCTCTGTAAAATCAGCGAAGAGGTCTGAATACCAACGTTTCCGCCCGTTGAGCCAATGATGGGAATGAACGCGGCCAGTGCGGCAACTTTACCCAGTTCGCTCTGAAAACCGTTGATTACCGTAGCCGCTAAGAGACTTCCCACCGCCCCGGCAACGAGCCAGGGAAGCTGCACTTTTGACCGCGCCCAGACGCTGTCATCTTCTTCGACCTCGCCCGACAAACCGGAAATCACCTGAAAGTCTTCTTCGGCCTGCTCAGTAATGACGTCGACAATGTCATCAATCGTGATCCGGCCCAGCAGCCGCTGCTGAATGTTTACCACCGGAACAGTGTCCAGGTCATACCGTCGCATCACCTCGGCAACTTCATTGACCGGACGGTACGTTTCGACAAAGACAATGTCGTCTTCGTAAATATCGGCGATCTTGGTTGTCTTACGGGCAAGCACGATCTTTTTCAGCGACACTAGCCCTAGCAGTTTTCCCTGGTCGTCGACCACGTAAACGGCGTAGACATTCTCAACGTCTTCGGCCTGCTGGCGGATCTCCTCGATGCAGGCATTGACGGTTAAATTAACGTTGATTTTGATCAGCTCTTTCTGCATCAACCCACCCGCTACGCTGTCGTCGTAATGGAGTAAGTCAAGAATAAAGCGGGCCTGTTCGCGGTCTTCGAGCAGCCCGATGACCTCCTCCCGAATCTGAATGGGTTGTTCATTCAATACGTCTACGGCGTCATCCGAATCCATCTGGTTGATAAACGGCGCCAGTTCTTCGGACGTAAAGGTTTTCAGCAGACTGGTCCGGTCGGTGGGATCGAGATTCGCCAGAATCTCCGCCCCTACCGACCGGTCAAGTAAACTCAGTAAGTAATGAGCGGACTGCGGTTCCAGTTCGTAGAGAATTTCCGAAATATCGGCCGGATAAAGCTCTTCCATCTCCGCCCGAAGCTGGGTATCATCACCCGCTTCGATGGCAGTCTGGAGTTGCTCAAGATATTCTTTAGTCAGTTCGAATGTCATTGGGAAAGGAGGACAGGAGGAAAGGGGAGGAAGCAGGAAAGGAGGAAAGGTTCTAGTTGCTTTCCCTTTCTTCCCTCTCCCGCTACGGCGTACCGTTCCCCCTCCTCCTTTTTATTCTTTTTCTTCCATCAATTTCGTTAGTTCAACGAATTCGGCTACGCTAAGTTGTTCGGCGCGTTTGTCCATGAACCGACTGGCCAGCGCAGCCTCTGATGGGTTCAGCGGTTTCAGCGAATTACGTAACGTTTTCCGGCGTTGCCCAAAGCCGTGTTTAACGACCTGCATAAACTTCCGCTCGTCGCACCCCAGGTCGGTTACGTTGTTCCGACGTAGTGAAATCACGCCCGAAAACACTTTTGGTGGAGGGTTGAATACGTCCGGCGGTACCGTAAACTCGTATTTGATATCGTACCAGGCCTGGAGCAGCACGCTCAGGATACCGTAGTCTTTATTGCCCGGCCCCGACGCGATCCGCTGCGCTACTTCCCGCTGAAACATACCCACCACTTCCGGCACCCGCTCGCGGATGTCCAGTACCCGGAACAGAATCTGGGTAGAGATATTGTACGGGAAGTTGCCGATCACGGCAAACGGCTCGGTACTAACTTGTTTTGTCGGCAGCAGATCGGTACGGATGTTCAGAAAATCAGACGCCAGAATACGGCCTTCGAGGGCGGGAAAATTCTGGTTCAGGTAATCGACGGATTCCCGGTCGATTTCGATAACGTAGGTTTCGAATCGTTTATCCTGAAGCAGAAACTGCGTCAGGACGCCCATGCCCGGACCGATTTCCAGCACTTTGGTATAGGCCTGCCCCTCGACGGTGGGATGCCCCGTCAGCAGATCAGCAATACGCTGGGAAATGCTGAGATCAGTCAGAAAATGCTGACCAAGTTCTTTTTTAGGTTTTACAGACACAATACGGGCGCGTTAAATTTGAGCGCAAAGGTACGGGTCGATTCGAACTAAAAATCAATATCAGTTAGCTCGAAGTTTTGCCGAAGTCGGATGGTTCCGTCTTCTTCGCTACCAGGCTGGTAGATGATCACTTCGGGCTGGATACCTTTCTGCACATTACCGATGTCCCGTTTGCCGTTCTTGTTGGCATCAACAATCAACCGAACGCGGTACTTACCAGGTTTAAGTCGGGAAAAGTCATAGCTCGACGCTCCTCTGGATGTACGTAGTACGATATATTTTTCGTCCAGCAGTTCAACAATGATATTCGCTCCGGGCGGAATAGCCGCCGACGGATTAATCTTACCCGCAATCTGGCTGTATGTATCTTCTTCGGCTATCGTGTATTTAGCGACGTAAGCGGCCAACGTATCGCCCTGCACGCTAATAAAGGCACCTTTTCCCAGCTTGAATAGCAATGTATCCTTTAAATTCGTCGATCGCCTGATCGACAGCTGCGAGAAATTGTTGGTCCATTTCAAGTCCTCGGCCGTTAGCTGAAGTGGTTTGGTACTATCCGGGCCGATGATGATTCTTTCCGGGTCGAATCGCAGAACGGGTTTAGTGAAGGTCAGCGTGAAGTCCAGGTTATTGTCGATGGGCTCTCGGGTTTGCGGCAGGACCTGAACGTTCAGCGGTTTACGATCTTTTTCCCGCGTTTTCAGCGGGGAGAAATAAACACGTTCTTTCAGATCCGTCCGGTTCCCTACTGAATCGACGGCTACGATGACGATATTGATCGTATCGTTGGCAGCCCGGGTGGCGGGCCGGAAAATACGTATCATCTTGGGTGACTCCAGAAACGAAATCAACGTATCGCCACTATTCTTCACGGTTGCCGCCGTGGACCCGGCCGCCGAGTCCACCGCGGCCGAATCCACGGCGGCTGTTGTCGATTTTGTACTGTCAGTGGAGGAAGCCGCGCTTTTGCCGGGATACGTCAGCCGGTATGAAGCAATCCCGCTGTTGAGTTCCAGGCCAAGGGTTTCGTCGGTACGTTCGCGCCGGGTTACCCGGGGTTTGGTTGACCCCCGGAACGCCACCATGTTAACGTCCGTGTAGTTTCGATTGAGGTTCAGGACACTATCCCGGAAGGCGACCCGCTCGTTTGGCGTATTATTCACCAGATTCAGGTCTTTGTCGTCAAAGCCGTATACTTTGTACAGCCCTGCTTTGATGTTCTCAATGCGATAGTTTCCGTTGCTGTCCGTCCGGGCGAAATACTGCGGTCGTTTGCGGGTAATGGGTAACGTATCCGTCGACGCAAATAGCCCTACCAGAAAATTCAGCAACGGCCGCCGGGTTTCGTCATCCACTACGTTGCCGCTTAAGTTGAGTGAGTCAATTGTTCCCCCCGTACTAAAGACGATTTTAGTGTCTTTAGCGATGTTGCGCTCCGTAATGTCTTTGATCCCATCGGCAAAGTTGATGGTGTAGGTCGTGTTCTTCTGAAACGGTCGGGAAAACGTGAGTCGAACACCCTGCGGCAGCGACTTTGCAATGAACGTATTGCTGTCCTGGGGCGTCACTGTAACCTTCTGCTGGAGGTTTTCGGTATTAACGTACTCATCAAACTCCAGCTCCACAATTTTTCCCTCGTAGTTCAACTGGCGCATTTTAGGAATACTACTCACGAGCTTTGGGGCAAGCGTATCTTTTTTCCCACCGGGCGGCTGGGCTACCTGCGCGCAGTTCTGTAGCAGGATCGGAAGGGCAAAGAGAAGACTAAAAAAGAAATGGCGGAACGTCATATCAGGTACACTAAGGCTACAAAGGTAAACGTCCGTTCATCGTTAAACTGTACCGGCTGTCATAAAATGGGTATGCCTTTCGTTACGTTTAGAAAGAAATTTAGGAAAATTTAAGGTACCCGACAGGCCTATTGGCGCTCAAGTCAGTTGTGAATGAGTAAATCCACGGTATCTGTCACTGCATAACCAACCCGTTATTACCCCAAAACCATTCATGCTCCGCGTCCGCTTTTATCTTTTTTCACTCCTGATCTCTTCCGCCGTCTGGCTGACGAGCTGTTCCAGTCCCGCCGAAAAACTGGATACTCAGGTCAGCGATGCTCTCGATGATGAAAACATTGACAAGGACGAAGCCGACGCGCTCCGGGTATACATCGAGCAGGAAACGGACGCCCTCGTTGACGATAAGAAAACCAAGGCTCTGCTAACGCCCGACGGCAAGATTGATGAGTCGGCGCTGATCGCTTTTGTCAAACGCAACCGGACGTATCGCAAGCTGGCCAAAGAAGGTAAAGAACCCACTATTGCTTTGTCGGGTGCCGTTGCCGTGAGCGAACCCCTGCGGTTGCGGCTGTACCTCGAAGCCAGCGGCAGTATGTTCCCTTACGATGCACCGGGTGGCAACGGTACGTTCAAACGGGCGCTCAACGACGTATTGACCGACTTTGAGGCCACCGCCCCCTACCAGGGCAAGCTCTTCGTCGTTAATACCGAAGTAAACCCGCTGGGCCTATCCTTGCCGCAGTTTTTCAAAGAGAAAAACATCTTCACGGTTGCCAAAACCAAAGGAAAAACGACGAGTACCGACTTCGAGAAAATCTTCCGGACGATTCTGACCGAAACGTCGGGCAGCGACCTGAGTGTGCTGGCGTCGGACCTGATTTACTCCGACCCAAGCTTGACCGGGATGAGCGCCCAGAAAACGCTCGATGCGGCCAGTTCGCTGCTGACAACGGTCTTTACGCCCTTCGCCAATACCCATTCGATGCTGGTTCTGAAACTAACCGCTGATTTTGACGGGGTGTATTACAGTTCAAATAACGCCAAGCATCCCTACAAAGGGCAGCGGCCGTATTATCTCTGCCTGATCGGCCGTAACGAAGCCATGCAGAAATTCTATAGCGATCCGGCTTACCAGACCATTCGCCAGTTCGACCGGCTGCCGGATTACGAAAATTCCTGGTTTTTCGGTCGGGATACGAAAGCAACCACGCCCTACTACACCGTCCTGGTTAGCGATCCAGCGAAGAAGGGCCGCTTTAAAAAATCCAGCGAAGAAGTGCGGGAGAAAGCGAAGGCGATTCACTCGCTGGATGATGTACAACCCGACGTGTCCGATAAGCAACTGGCCATTCCCGTCGCCGTCGATTTGTCGGCGTTACGTCTGCCCGCTTCGCTGCTGACTGATGCGAGCCAGTACGTAGTCGAAGGTAAAGACAATTTCAAGGTATCGTCGGTACAAACGTATTCGGGCGCGAACGGCACGACGCACAAACTGCTGCTCACCTCGTCGCAGCCCGCTCGCGGCAAACGTACCGCGACAATCCGCCTGCGTCGGCAGTTTCCACCAAAGTGGATTGCGAACACCACGACAACTAATGATGCCGCCCCCGACGCCAATTCTACCTTTGGCCTGCAAAACCTCTTACAGGGCGTCGAACGCGCCTACAACCCCAACAACCAAACCGAATATTTCACGCTAACACTCAATTTAGAATGAGTGATTGAGCGATTGAGTGAATGTTTTGCGTCAGCCAATTATTCACTCATTCGCTCAATTACTCATTCACTCATTCTCACTCATGGAAGAATCGCTCTATAATTTTTATAACCTGTTCGTAAACAGCAGCCTGCTGGAAGATCTGTATCAGGAAGAACTGCTGTCGCCCCTGACCTGGACCGCAATCGGACTGGCGTTTGTTGTCGCCTTTGCCTTTTACATCTGGCCATTCAACCGGGTTAGCTTCAGTGGTCTTCAGCACTGGCTGACCATGATGGGCGTGAGCGCCGTTTTGCTGTTCATCATTACGCTCGTCACCTGCTATCAAAAGGCTGGTCAGGAGATTCCGCGCGACGAAGCCGATCCGGAACAGGGTTATCTGTTTGACCAGGGGGTCAGTACGTTCCTGAGTTTTTCTTTTGAAATGGCGCTACTGACGGCAATCATCTTCTTCGTGATCTCGATGATTATGAAAAACTTCAGCAAAAATGCCAAACACCGGCCTATGCTGTGGCCATCGAAATAATATTAATCTCACTTCTGGCCCTGCCGCGACGGCGGATCGCCCGAACCTAATCTTGTAGGGGCTTTGCTCTGACAACCCCCTCCTGTTTTAGGAGGGGGCAGGGGGTGGTAACTGGCGGAAAATGGAAAGGACCGCTGCCGTGGGGTAAACCACACAAACCAAAAACTTATGGCTAAATTATTTGTGTTCGCCATCGGCGGAACCGGCTCGCGGGTGCTGAAAGCACTAACGATGCTGCTGGCGTCGGGCGTTAAAATGAACAACACCGACGAGATCATCCCTATCGTGCTGGACCCCCATGCCACGAACGATGATCTGTTGCGTACCAAAGAATTACTTCGTGAGTACGGTAACATTCGGGCGGGGCTGCAAACGAAGCCGACTGAAGGCTTTTTCAGCACCGAAATTAAAACGCTGAATCGGGCAATTGGTGGTAACGCAACCATCGCCGATACGTACGTCTTTGAACTTCAGGGGGTGCAGCAGGAGAAATTCCGGGATTACATCAACTACGAAGGCCTGGACGCTCCAGCAAAGGCCTTGGCCGGGCTCTTGTTTTCGGAAGAAAATCTGGAAACGAAGATGGACATCGGTTTCGTCGGCAACCCCAATATCGGCAGTACGGTCCTGAACCAGTTTCGGTATTCGGATGTGTTTCAGGCCTTTGCTGAGAATTTCGGCGCTAACGACCGCATCTTCATCATCAGTTCGATTTTCGGGGGAACTGGCGCGGCCGGTTTCCCGATTCTGCTCAAAAATATTCGGGCGGCTCAGTCCATCGGCCAGATCTCAAACCCGGCCTTCCTGCGCGACGCTAAAATTGGAGCCGTTACGGTGATGCCGTATTTCAGCCTGACGACCAACGACAACAAGTTGATTGACCCGGCCTCGTTTATCGCCAAGACCAAAGCCGCACTGAATTACTACCAGAAAGGTGTTAACCCGTCGGTCAACGCGCTATATTATATCGGCGACGATCAGACCAAAGCCTACGCCTACGATCCCGGCGCGGGCGGCCAGAAAAACGAAGCGCATTTTGTCGAAATGGCCTCAGCGCTGGCCATGGTCGATTTTATGAACATGAGCGACAGCGAACTAGCCGTTAGCAACGGCCGCCCTAACAACCCGGTCTTCAAAGAATTCGGCGTGGAACAGGACGGCACGACCTTCCAGCTCGGTAATCTGGCGGCCGCAACCCGGCAGATCATCAACCTACCACTGGCCAAGATGGCCTTGTTCAGTACATACCTAAGCCAGAGGCTCAAGTCGGCAGCCGGGAGTGTACAGTGGGCCAAAGCCAATCCGCCTATTTCGACATCCTTCGTTAACTCGTCGTTTTTCAACAGCGTCAAAAACTTCGATACGGGCTTTCGGCAATGGCTGTCGGAGATGGGCGCTAATAAACGGGGTTTCGAGCCGTTCCTGCTTGACGCGGGCAACCTGGGCCATACGGTACGCGGCTTCGAACCCAAAAAGAAAGGGATCTTTGGTGGTGAGTCGGACGTAAAGCTGGACATCGTCAACGACTTCGATCAGGTGCTTAATAAAACGGCGGAAGGAAAAGCCTACGTTAGTGAGCCCGATAAATTCATCCAGCTGTTCTCGGAGGGCACCGACCGCTTCGTACGCGAACGCCTGCCGAAAGTTATGGACTACTAACCCCCATCGCTCAACTTTATGCCTACGACACTTAGCTTACATAACCCAACGCCGGGCCTACACTGGTACGTCAGTCGCCCAATGGGTACCGACCAGATTGCGGCCATCCGCGACCCGCAGGGCGGCCAGACCATCAAACAGCCAACGTCCATTCCCAGCCCCTTTGCGCGCATGGACCTGGTTCGGTCGGCCTTTCTGAATTTGTCTTTACGCCCGGACCTGAGCGGTACCATCAACGATCAGCGGGTGGTATCCGACTGTCTGGACGTGGGCGAGCTTTTCTTCAATTACGACAAGCTAAAAACGTACGTAACGATTACCCCGTTCGACGTACGGACCAACCTTGACCAGCTGCGTAATTCATCGAATACCGGCCACCGACGGCTGGGCGATGCCCTAAAATTGTTTCTGGACCAGGACGCACCGGAGTATAACTTCAACGACATTAACCGGCTGTTCGTGCTGAGCTACCGGGGTCGCGTGGTGGGCGGTACGTCGCCCAAAACCCTGTTTTTCAGTTCGGGGAATGACCTGAGCTGGGTCGATGTATCGATGGGTAACGACCGTTTGTTCGATCAGGCAACAACGCCCCTGTACCAGCGGGATATTGAGTACCAGAAGTTCTGGTACGCGATCAAGCAGTTCATGCCGAACTTCCGGGAGCGTTTCCGGGAAGTAGACGACTACCTGAACCGCAGCCGGGCGCTGTTACAACAGCACAACCCTACCCTTTTCTACGAGCACATCGAATTACCGAACGGACAGCCCCTGCTGACCCGCGAGAAATTCGACGCTGACTTCGATGAACTAACAACTGGCCCCGGCGACATCGTTGAAGTGCTGGGTTTCCCCCTGCGCAAGAAGAAATCCGACGTACGAGCCATCGATCAGGTCAGCGATTTCATTATCAAATCGGATAAGTACGCGCGGTTGCACCCGAATCAGCCGCGCCCGATGGCGTTGCAGAACCGTTTTTTCCGGCAGTTTACGTATGTACCGCAGACGCAGTGGAATCCGAATACGTCGGTGCCGTACTACGTACGCGAGTCCTGGAAGGAGAACCTGCGGTCGCTGCCGGGGCAACCGGGCAACTACCCCTGGTTGACGGTCAGTGATTTTCTGGAGCCTTACCTGATTCGACTACCGTTCCCCACGGATCGGGGCCGTTTCTACGATGGCAACCTGCAAACGCCTGCTACAGACAAAGGCTTTTTGCTGCCGCTGAAGAAAGATTTCTTCGACTTTTTCGACGTCGACGATCTACTAACGGGTAAAGTCCGTCTACGGATGATCCCGCAGGGAAACGGCATCAACGTAACGCTCGACATTCCCGTAACGGCCCCCGGTCAGCCGGGCAATCAGTTTGTTACGTTCGAGCGAGTGTATGCGCCTGTCGTTGGCAGCGCAACCTCGCCAAATGAACTTACGAACGAAGGAATCATTCTGGAAAACTCGTTCACAATCAACATCTTCCCGTTTGTCCGGTCGGGTTCGGTAACGGTACCCGCCGATTATCGGGTGCAGTTGATCGAATCCGGTTTCGACAGCCAGAACCAGTATCAACTGACCTATTTTCAGGAGCATGACAACGTAGCTGTCAAGCCGGAGTCGACGCACCAGCGGACGGTTCGCCAGCAGAATACGGACGGTTCGAGCGTGTACGACGTACTACGTCAGGAGTTCGATTACATCCAGACGAACATCCGCGCCGACGGTAAGGAGTTGAATGGCATCATCATTCCCCGCTGGAACGAATACAACGGTGGCAGCAAGCAGTTTTCGTTTTCGGTCGATTTTGGAACCACCAACACGCATATCGAGTACAGCGTAGACGGCGGCACACCGCGTCCTTTTGACGTAGCCGACGTAACGCCCCAGGTCGCTACACTGGTGGCCCCGGCACAATACAACCCAGCCCTGTTCGAGCTGTTCCTGCTTTACGATCTGGAGTTTGTACCGCCAACCATTGGTCCCGGCAAGCCCGATAGTTTCCCAACTCGGACAGCCATTGCCGAGCCACTGAACCTGAGTTTTAACCAGCAGACCCAGGCCCTGGCTGATTTCAATATTCCGTTTTACGTGGAGCGGCAACCCGCCGGTTCAAACCGGATCACGACCAATCTGAAGTGGGCAAAAGATAATAACCAGACCGAACGACGGGTCGAAGCCTTCCTGGAAGAGCTGTTGATGCTGATCAAAAACAAAGTACTGACCGAAGGCGGCAACCTGACTCAGACGACCGTCTACTGGTTCTTCCCGGCCAGCATGACGCCCGGCCGCGTCAGTCAGCTACGTAGCGACTGGCAGAGTCTGTACGAACGCTATATCGGCGGGGGGGCCGGTCGACTACGTGAAGTCTCGGAGTCCGTCGCGCCGTTCTATTATTACAAGCAGAACCCCACGCTCAGCGCATCGGCCCGGCCGGTGATCAACGTCGATATTGGCGGAGGCACGTCGGACGTAGTGGTCTACGAACGAAACGAACCCCGCCTGCTGACCTCGTTCCGGTTCGCCGGTAACGCCATTTACGGCGATGCGTTCAGCGAGTACGGGGCTGCCAGTCACAACGGGTTCGTCAGAAAATACGCCGACCGAATTCAGACGTTGCTGGATAGCCAGAGCCTGGGCAACCTCAGCGACAACAACCGACGCATACTGGAAACCAACCGCTCGGAAGACATCATGGCGTTCTGGTTCTCGATCGAGAAGAGCAACGACGTCAAGGCGAAAAGTATGCTGTCGTTCAACGGCATGCTGGCGAAGGACGAAGACATGAAGATCGTTTTTGTACTATTCTACACCGCGCTGCTATACCACGTAGCGCGCCTGATGAAGCACAAAAACATCGGTCTGCCGGGTGCCATTACATTCAGCGGAACCGGATCGAAGCTGCTGACGATCATCAGCTCCGACGATCAGATGCTGGGGAAACTGGCGCGCGCTGTCTTCGAGAAAGTATACGACCAACCATACGATCTGAGTGGTTTGACCCTGTTCTACGAACGGAAAGGGCCGAAAGAAGTAACCTGCAAGGGAGCCCTGATGCAGCCCGGCAACAGTCGCCCGGTCGACACGGAAGCGATCAGCTACATCTACCCCGCTACGTTCGAGGATGAGTTTCCGGCGCTGACCTACGCCGATCTGCGCAAACCGGAAGTCGTTGATTCGCTGCTCAAAGAGACAAATGGGTTCATCGATTTCTTCTTCTCGCTGAATCAGCAGTTCAGCTTTATCCGGAACCTGAACGTATCGGCCCGGTCGCTGGCTATTGCGCAGCAGGAATTACGGACACATCTGGACACGTCGCTGATGGACGGTATTCAGCGCAAAGAAAGCGACGTTGCTGCCGAATACACCGGCATGGCCGACGCCCTGGCTGCGCCGATTGAAGAAACGCTGTTTTTCTATCCGCTCATCGGAGCGATTAATAAACTGGCCAACGCGCTGGCGTAATTATGCGGACACAACCTCATGCGATTATTCCGGTAGCTCTTGGATTGCTCTTGTCTGCGTCGCTCGTAACGGCGCAGACACCCAATCCAAATGTACAGGCGGTCGATACGCTGACGAAAGACGTTGCCAAGGCCGTCTTCTCCCGAATCAGTCAGCCGAAGGCACAGGTTATTTTCAACCAGCTTCAGGACTGTGGCGACAACTGTGATGCGCAGCAGATTATCCGTAGCGTAGGCGGCTGGGACGCCGTTGGGGTAAAGATGGAAGAGTTAAGCGTCCTGAAAAGTACGGCTCCTTTTCTGACAATGTCACCTGCCGATGCCAACAAGGCTATCCGGCAAGAATTTGCCCGGTTCTATTCCCGTTACAAAAACGACCGGAATTACGGCGCTCCGTTGAGTCCAGCGGTTCAGTCAGCGATTCTGGCTAAAGTCGACGCCCTGCTCCCTCCGGCAGCAGCTACGGCCGAAGCTCCAGCTCAGGTGACTCCAGACGCCCAGGGCACAGTGGCTGCCCAGACAGAGGAAGAAAACGTAATTGCCCCCGCGGATCTGCGCATCAGCCAGTTGGAACGGGCGGTGAAAGACGAACAGGAAAAACAACGCTGGATGAGTATTATAAGCGCCATTATTGGGCTTCTGGCAGGAGCCGCTGCTACCTTTCTGCTGCTGGGTCGCCGATCAAAAGCCGAAATTGAGGATCTGAAACACCAGACGGATCAGCTCAGCCGGGAGAACGATAAGCTCCGTAAAGGAGGGGGCAACACGGTTCGCCATTCGGGTTCAGAACTCAGCCCTCAGATTAAGCAGAACCTGGCTACGTACAATGCCATGCTGACCGAACTAGGTACAAATTCGGACCCGGTTGCTGCTATCCGGCAACTAAAAATGCAGGCTACACCAGCCCCAGTATCCCCAGCTCCTAAGCTACCCCGTTCAAACGAGTCACTCGTTGAGCCCATTCCCGAGCCAGTTGCACCCCCGCCTTCCCAGCTGCAGGCTATGCCCCCAATGGAGCCAATGGCCCCCATGACGCCAGTTGCTTCTACGCCAGTGATTGCGAAGAACGAAGTATTTTACTGTCCACCGCCGGACCCAAACGGGCAGTTCGATAGTAATCAGAAATCCGCTACGTTATCGCCTGAGTCAGCTTACCGGTTCAGCGTTAGTGCGGATAAACCAGCCGTAGCAGCCTTCCGGTTTGAAGCCGAACCGGGTCGGGTCGCCCGGTTTCTGACGTACCGGAATTACATGATCGAACCCGCCTGCGACAGCGAAAACAGTTATTCGTCGTCGCACACCCGAATCATCATGCGCCGGGACGGAGAAGCAGTCCTGGAAAATGGCGTATGGCGCGTGAAAACCAAAGCCCTGATTCGCTATGAATAAGCTGCTGGCGTTGCTTTCCTTGTTCGTTATGCTTTATCTCGCCGGCTGTTCGGGCTGCTCGCGATCGGGCAGTCACCAGCCCCGCCGGGGCAAGCGGACGCGCACGGAACAGCCAGTTCGTGAATCGGCAACCACCCCACCCGCATCGACCAGCCCCACGCTGACGCAGATCGGCGACGGACCGACCGAGGTAGCGATGGAGAAAGAAAACGGTGTATACAAAGTGCCCGTTACGGTGAATGGCGTACCGATGAAGTTTATTCTCGACACGGGGGCCAGCCTGATTTCCATGTCATCAACCGAAGCGGAAAAACTGTACCGTCAGGGGGCCATCAGCGAGTCGGACATTATTGGTCAGTCGCGGTTTCAGGATGCAAAAGGCGACATCTCACCGGGGGCCATTGTTCGCCTGAAATCGGTGCGGATTGGCGACCGGGTACTGGAGAATGTAAACGCCAACATCGTCGGCAGCGCGCAGGCTCCGCTCCTGCTGGGTCAGTCGGCCCTGTCGCAATTCGGTAAAATTTCAGTGGATTACCGCCGAAACGTGGTGACGTTCGACTGAACTTTGGTGTTTATCGGATAGGGTGTTTGTTTTGCAGATTCCCCGATAACGCAACCTCTTACCAATGAACGCAACCCATGACGGAAACTGAACTCACTGACCGACTCCGAGAAACCATCGTACTGGATGGTCCCGATGCCTGGCAGCGTACCAGTTACCTTCAGGATGCACAGGCCGCAGGCATTCCTCTGGCATCAGCGCTGAAACGAGCCGCGGAGATTAGCCAGGAGGTTGCCAACAACAGTCTACTCTATGACAATATCCGGGCGCGCATTGCCCGGCTGGCCCAACCCTCACGCAGCCACCTGATCGAGCAGGATCTTCATCAGATCCTCAACGCGGCTACGTCGCTGAATCTCTCCCCCGATTTCGTTCGGAATCGGTGGGTACCGACCGTGCTTCAGCAGCAGACTCTGGTATCGGCTCCGGCAAAATCTGTTAGCGAAGAAAAACCGGCTCCGGCCGAGCCGGTCACGCCGGAACCGGAACCCGTTATTCCTGATCCCGAACCCACGCCCGTTCCCGAGCCGGAACCCATCCGGCAACCCGAACCGCCGGCCTCAAAACCAGCGCCCGAGACGGTCGTATCCATCACTCAGCCCGCGCCGGTCTATAGATCTGAGATCACGCGACCGCCCGAGAATCCACCCGTTGTTCGCTCGTTCACGGCGTCGCCCGCTCGTGTGTACAGCGGGCAAACAGTCACGCTTTCCTGGGACGTAGCCAACCTGCTGGCCGTTACGATTGATGATTTAGGCGAAGGGCTGTCGCCCCAGAACCGAGGCTGGGTGAAACCGTCAAAAACAACCGACTATACCTTGTTTGACGCCAACAACACCCCCCTCAGTACCGTTCGGGTAGAAGTTATCAAACGAGATCGTAGTGGTATTTACGGCGTATTGTTTGCCGTAGTGTTGCTGGCGCTGATCTACTGGTTCATTAAGAACACGAACAGCTCCCAACCGACCGAACCGGAACGGAAGTCGCGTACGGCACAACCTGAACGATCTGAAGCCCGTAGCCGCTGGAACAAATTGCCTCCTGCGAGTACGGCCGCCCGTTCGACACCACCGGAAACATCCGGTGACGACGACAGCTCCACAGAAACCAGCTCGTCACCAGCACCGGTCGTCGACGAACCCGGTTCAAGCGAACCCACCGAGTCGGCAACGCCTGCTCGGACAGCCAGCAAGCCGGTACCATCACTAGCCGACGCCCGGCAGGGTAAATATGAAGAAACGTTTGGCAACAAGCCTTACGATAAAGTAGAACTGGGAGCAGATGAACAGGGCTGGCGCCGGGCTCGGGTCAATGGTCGCTGGGGCTACGTCGATGCGGACGACGAGTGGGTAATCGAACCCGAATACGAAGCAGTTACGCCCTTTCGCGGCAATATGGCCCAGGTCTTTCAGGATGGAAAGCTCATCACCATCAACCGCTCGGGCGAGCAGGTGCGTAATCCCTGATTGATTGATGACAAGCTTAGTTCAACTGAATGCTTTTTTGGTAGGATTAACCGGATGTGTAATCCTGTAATCCTGTCAAAAAATAAACTTGTCTTATAGTCCCGTGGTTACGCTTAACTTCTGAAACGATGTCCAGTAACCGCTGGACGTCACACCAATGCCGTTTCCGGATAATAATCTGAATTCGTACGGACTGCTACGTATTTCTTGTTCGTTTACGTAAAAGCGCAGCGCACCCCGGTTCCGCCGAATACTCAGGCGGTTCCGGTTTTTGTCGAGCGGTACACCCGCTTTAACGGGAATAGCCGACATATAATCACTAAGCGGTTGTCCGTTAACGACCCGGACAATAACAACCTCTCCCGCCTGATTTGTAGTAAAAGCGTTATAGTTCAGCGAGTCTTTCACGCCGAACACAATTCCTCCAGTTGGCACCCGTCCCGAATCGGCCACGACATCGACTTTGATGGTGAACTGGCTCGATTGATTCAGGTCAATATTGGCAGGCAGCTCAACAAAACTGAATGCCGCCTGCTGGGTATACACGTTCAGCT
This sequence comes from Spirosoma sp. KUDC1026, assembly GCF_013375035.1. NCBI lineage: Bacteria > Pseudomonadati > Bacteroidota > Cytophagia > Cytophagales > Cytophagaceae > Spirosoma > Spirosoma sp. KUDC1026. Next base: position 5,228,091 of record NZ_CP056032.1, read on the forward strand.
TCTTAATGTCATACGTACCGTTACCAATGGTGTACTGATAATCGTGTTCAGTGCCTGCCTTCCACCCGTTCCGGTTCGTGGCAAAATCGCCGGTAAAGGCCGGGCGATACCCATCAGGGTTGGTTGCGGATGTACGGGTAGGTCGGTAAACGGTAGAGGTCAGGATAGCCGGGTCGGCACGCGGACGCTCGGGAGCAGCAATCGACACGCGCTGCCAATTGCTGCTGGCCGATTGAATGGTTGGCTGCGGGCCAGAGTCCGGAGCCTGACCAACAGCCGAAAAGCCAGCCAGGATAACCCCAATGAACAGCGCTACTGAACAGCGCGAAAAATACGGTATCATGTAGTTACGACTTCCTCAGAACGAATACGTCATCACAGCCGTTGGCTGGCCTGCCTGCAGACCTGGTCGCAACACAAGTCCGGAGACCTGATTTGGCTGCCGACTGTTTCGTAAACCTCTCACAAAAGTAAGCACTACATCAATAGCGGTGACTAATACAGCGCCACGCGTCGCTAAATAATATCGCTGGTGGTGCCGATTGGCCTCCTGATAATACGGTTCGCCCGCTCTTATATTCTTCTGATCCAGATAATTATCGTACACATCCAGCGACTTCTGCCGTTCCATCAGCCCATAGCCAATCAACCCGTAACAGCCCAGCGTAATGAGAGGTCGAAGGCCTATTCTAGGTCGGGGGGTCTGTACAAACATATTACCGACTCCCGGCGCCACTACCGATAGCAACGCCCAGGCTGGCCCAGCATAGCGCTGGCGATTCCCCACAGCTACACCTGGTTGATCAGCCTCCTGGCGGGATTTCCCCTTTGGCAGATTGGGAGGTGGTGGGGGTGATTTGATCAGTACGGTTGCCTGAATATCTTCGTTCAGGCTGTAACTGTTACCCAATACGTTCCAGACAATACGCCGGTCCGATCCAGCCAGTACGCGCTTGCCAACGTCACCCCGCAGAAAACGGGGCAGGATAAACAGTTCTCCCCGCAGCCGACTGCGCACCTGCAGGTAGATCGAATCACCCGGTCGGGCTTCGAGCAGATCGTAGCGAACTTCAAGTTCCAGCGAATCGGTTACCCGAATGCGCACGTTGTCAATTCGCTGCTGAGCCAGTCCGGACCGCGTTAGTACGAAGAACAAGAAAAGGAAGAAACCGTGGCGCATAATACGTTCGTTCATCGGTACTATCTGGGCGTAACCGTTATTTCCTGACTTATAGTGTAGCTATCATCGCAGGTATTGACCAGCACCAGTTTTACGGTGTAGCTACCCGCTTTTTCGTAATTGTACGTAACGCGGCTGCCCGTTCGGATCACGTTTTTACCATCGCCGGGGTCCCAGGTGGCAATATCAATAGTCCCTTCCGGGTCCTGAAGAAAGAACGTAACGTCCAGCCGATCCTTGACAACACCGATGGCCGCTCTTGGTGTAGAGCAGACAGGAAAATTTTTCCGTTCCAGATCAAATGGTTCACAACCCGCCAGCAGAACGAAAAGAAAGAACCAGATTACACGTTGTAACATACGATCGACTATACACCTATGGTCCGGTAAAGTTCGTGATACTTACGCAAGCATACCATCCGATAACGGAAAATGATGCATCGGCTTACGGCATCCGGCGATAGTATAATTGACGAAAACCCATCTTTTTTGTAAATTTACCTATTCGCCTTCAGGTCAACCCCAATATGTATCAGATGGTGCTGCCTGGTGTTATTTCTCCATCACAAATCGCGCCACTGCTGACACTTATTCCATTGTTTACCTGCCACTTCCCCAGATTGGCGAATCTAGTTCAGGCTTATTATGCAACGGTCTTCTCTGCGTAACGACGCGTCAACCAACGCGGCTACATTTTCTTCCGGAACGGATGGTCAGACCCTCATTCAGTCGGGCATCCCAACCGACGTTCGGCAAACCTACGATCAGCTGAATCTGATCGTGTTTACGGTCGAACAAGACGGAACACTGAGTTACATCAACCCCTATACCTACCGCGTAACGGCCTGGCAGGCAGAGGACATTCTCGACAAAAATTTCTTTGACATATTCGTTCCGGCCGCCGATCGGGCACGCCTGGAACTCGAACTGGAAGACGCTTTAAGCCGGGGGGTATTGCCCGAATCGAAGGATGTTAACCTGCTTACCCGAAGCGGGGCATTACGTAACGTTCGGCTTAATTCGTTCATTGCCAACCGAGCGCCGGCGACAGACGCGGCCTCGTTCACCATCATTGCGGAAGACGTAACGAATAAACGGCGGGTAGCTTCGGCCCTGTCGAATACCAACGCGCAGTTGCAGGACCTAGTCGACAATACGTCGGATATTATCCAGCTCCTGACTCTCGACGGTAAATTTATATTCGTTAACCGGGCCTGGCGGGAAGCTCTGGGTTATGGTTCCGACGAAATATCGGCCCTTAATCTGAACGACATACTGCACCCCGATGCCGTTAATAGTACCTGGGCGATGTTGAAACGGATTGAGCTGGGCGAAAAATTACCGTACGTCGAAACTGTTTTTCAGGCCAAGAACGGCCGCACCTTATACCTTTCCGGTAGTATCAACTGCCGGTTTGACAACGGTCGCCCAACGGCGTTTCGGTGTATCATGCACGATACGACCGAAAAAATCCGGGCCGAAAAATCGCAGAAACTCTACTACAGCATTGCTAACTGGACGATCAACGCGCCAACGCTGGACGAGCTGTATCAGAAAATTCACGAGGAGCTGGGGCACATCATTGACGCCCGCAACTTTTTTATTGCCCTCTACGATTCCGGCAAATCGTACCTGTCGTTTCCATACTACGTCGACGAGTATTTTAACGGCCATATGCGGTTCACCAAGCGCAAGCTGGGAAATGGCCTGACCGAGTACACAATTCGGGCGAACAAGCCGCTGTTTCTGTACGAACAGGACATTCGACAACTTGCCGACGCGCACCATATCGATCTGTATAACCAGCTTCAGCCCGCCGTGATGCTGACGGCTCCGCTCCGGATTGGTGATGAGATTACGGGGATAATCGGCGTAAAATCGTACGACAACGCCCAGACATACGGTCCCCGCGACCTGGAATTGCTCGAGTTCATTTCGGGTCAAGTCGCCCTCGCCATTGCCCGGAAACAGTACGAAACCATTCTGGACAAGCAGAATGCCCGGCTCAACGCCATTTTCGACAGCAGTACGTACCTGATCTGGTCAGTTAACAAAGGACTGCAGTTAACCTCCTTCAACCGCAATTACGTCCAGATGATCGAGGCTCAGCTGGGAGAAGCGCCTACCCTGCAGACGAGTGCCTCGAAGCTAAGCTGGCGGATGATTGGCGTCGATAACCAGCGTCTGCTGGAAGAGCGGTACCGGCGCGCTTTCCGGGGCATTGCCCAGAGTTTCGAAATGCATTTTGTTACGTCCAAAGGCGAAACCTTCCTAGAATGTCACCTCAACCCAATAACGCTCGCGGGGGGTGTTATCGAAGAGGTTTCGTGCATTGCCCGGGATATTACCAACCGGAAACGGGCCGAAATCGCCACCCGCCGAAGCGAAGAGAAGTTCCGGGGTATCTTTGAAAACCTGCAGGATATTTACGTACGCGTTGACCGGCAGGGGCGCATCACGATGATCAGCCCGTCGGTGTTCAAGCGCATGGGTTACGCCCCCGATGAGGTGCTGGGACAGGATGCACTCCAGTATTTTGTGGACAAACAGGTTTTGTTCCGGGCGCTTATCAAACTGCGCAGCAACCACAGCCTGCGGAATTTCGAGGTGAGTATGCGCCGGAAAGACGGCACGGTACGTCAGTTCATGTTCAACATGCTGATGCTCCAGGATGACCAGGGCGATTACTCGGTCGTGGCTGTGCTGGCCCGCGACATTACCGAGTTGAAACGTCAGGCGGCTGAGCTGGTCAAGGCTAAAGACGAAGCTGAGCGGTCGCTGAAGGTCAAAGAGCGTTTCCTGGCTAATATGAGCCACGAGATCCGGACGCCCATGAACGGGGTGATCGGTATGATTGACCTGCTTAATGATACGTCGCTGGACGAAGAACAGCGGAGCTACGTGAAAACGATCAAACGCTCGTCGGAAACGCTGCTGAATATTCTGAATGATATTCTTGACCTGTCGAAGATCGAAGCGGGGAAAATGGTATTGCACGAATCGCCGGTGGCTTTCCGGGAGATTTTTGACAAGCTGATTGCGCTCTTCGGCCAGCAGGCGCACTCCAAAAACAATACGCTGACGTACCAGCTCGGACCCGATCTGCCAACCTTCGTTATTGCCGATCAGACGCGGCTATTGCAGATTTTATCCAACCTGACCTCCAACGCCATCAAATTTACGGAGAACGGCGTCGTCCGGGTAGAAGCTACGTTACTCAGCAAACGAGGCAAGTTTAACCGTATTCGCGTCGACGTAACCGACTCCGGTATCGGGATTTCGCCCGAGAACATCAACCTCCTGTTCAACTCATTCAGCCAGGTCGATACGTCATCGCGGAAATCATTTGGCGGTACGGGACTTGGCCTGTCGATTTCCAAGGAACTGGCACACCTCATGAAGGGTGAAGTCGGCGTTAATTCGCAGGTTGGCCAGGGTAGTACGTTCTGGTTCACGATTGAGTTAAAAGAAACGGCCATTAGTCCATCGCAACAGCCTACCGAAGTGGCCGAAATCTCACTGGCCAACTTCTTCAGCGATTATCACCCCAACGTACTGCTGGTTGATGACAATGCCGTCAACCGTAAGGTTGCCAGCGAAATTCTGCGCAAAGCCGGCTGTGTAGTTACCACGGCTGATAGCGGTGCCGCGGCAATCCAGGAAGTCGCGCATCGGGCAGAGGGCCTGGGGACCAGGGTAAACGATGATCAGAAAGAAATTAACCCGCAACCCGCTGCCCAAGCTCCCATCCCCCCATTCGACGTCATTTTCATGGACATTCAAATGCCCGACATGGATGGCGTTGAAACCACACGCCGTTTGCGAGACCGGTTCGGCAAACAGTTACCCACTATTGTGGCGATGACGGCCTATTCCATGCGCGAGGATCGGGAGCGATTTATCAGCCAGGGGCTGGACGATTACATTGCCAAGCCTATCCGGGCGCAAAGCCTGATCGCCAAGGTCAAGGAGATTTCGGATGCTAGTCGGACGAAGCGTAGCGCCCAGCCCGTTCCTGCCACTAAACCGGCTGTGGCCACAGCTGAGCCAGCCTTGCCCGTCATTGATGAAGAGATCGTCGGGCAGTTACGCGACATTGGTGGTCAGGAACTGGTCGACAGCATCATGGAAGAATTCGTTACGGAAGCCACCGAACTGGTTACGGGAGCCGTTGATGCCTATGCGCTGGGCGATATTCCAACCGTAAAAAGTCATCTGCATACGTTAAAAGGCAGCGCCGGAACTATCGGTATTGCCCGCGTCGCCGACATTTCCCGTACGGCAGAAGGCAAATTGAAAGTCAACGACACCAGTGGGCTGAATGAAGCTCTACAGGCTCTGGAGAAAGCCTTTACGGAGTTTAAGGAAACATGGCAGAAATAAAAATAGGGGCTGAACGGCCCCTTTTTACTTACCATCACTTTCAGATGATGACCGATACGGGAATCGAACCCGTGTTACCAACGTATCGGCGTATTACCAGTGGAGCTTGTTGCCCAGGAGAATATTTCGAACGCCTATAATTTCATCCAGGTCGTCCCAGAAGATGAAATGGGCATTGAACTCAAAAGCTTGGCGCTGAGCGGTTGTCGCCTTACTGAGCTTGTCGGACCACTGTAAGGGAAACGATAAGGTACGGCCGTCTTCAAACGAACACAACACGTCAGTATCCTTTACGCTTACAGCAACTAAATCTGGGAGAAATTCTGGAAGTATTTCTAAGGGGTGTTTAATAGTAGCCGATCCAGGAGTTTGGGAAGTCGAAGGCTTCGGATTAGATACTTTCGTATCTCCTATTACTTTTCCAGTGTTACCTAAGTGTTTTGTAGGTAGGCTTGATATTGTTTTCATCACAATAGGTTTTGTACTGGTTGAGAATAGTTGGCAAGTTTTCTTTTATAGCGCGTTCTATCTTGTTTCGATCAGCAGTCGAAAACCCACGATTGTAAGCCAGTTGCATGTGGCCATCTGGAATAACCCAGTACTTACATTCTTTCTTGCCTTTATCTGTAACGTGGATATGAAAGGGTTCGTTTAACAAATCGAACATAACGGCGAAGAAACGCCAACCATACATTTCCAGAAACTTGGGCATCTGTAAATGTACAAAAAGTCTGTATTTGTCAAAATAAGCACGCCGGAGCTCTCGACTCAGTGAGTCAAGAGCTCCGGCGTTACATCAACAAGGTTAAAAAACACGAAAGCCCGCTTGTGGGCGGGCTTGGTGCTTCCTTCAGTGGAATGTTAGTGACCGATACGGGAATCGAACCCGTCCCTAACTTCCTGGGAATCAATACACACTTTTGTTATTTGACAAATGCTACCGGAACGCTACCGGAATTTGCCAATAATCCACTGAACCGGCCCTGAGCCCGTTCTGACAAGTAGCCCGCTTAGGCTGCGTTAGCGTCGTCCTGTTGATCCACGCGAGTGACAGGCAACGCCATCACTTTAGCTGAATGCATGGGTTTAACAGTAGCTTCGTTTTTTTGATAACGAACGTACCCATCTACCTGCATCCGTTCCCGCGCTTCCTCTTCCATTTGACGAACCTCAGCCCATGCGGTGGTCTGACTACTTGACTCAATCTTTGACCCTTCCTGGTCGGTCATAATGCCGTTTTTTTCCAACAGGGTTAAATAAAGCCGCTCGTTCTTCTCCGTTAGCCGCTCGTTGGCCTTACTGAGCCGGATATTTTCGGCCCGCTCAGTTTCGTACATCTTGTGCCAGTTGACGCCGGGGGCGGCTGGGGCTGGCGTTGTTGGGTCGGGATCGCTGTTTGTGTAGCGAACAAGCCCCGCCGGTTGTGATTTTCTCCAAGATAGCTCTTTACCCTCTGCATATAAAAGGTTAACGTCAAGCTCAGGCACGGCCCGCTGTATAGTACCTATTGTCAAGCCAGAAGGCATTGATCGATTGTCTTTAATGCCATATAATGTTTGACGACTTAAGCCTGTCGCATCCATTATCGTCGTTATTCCGCCCACCTCCTCGATGCAGGCCCATAGCCGGGCATTGGCCATTTGCTGCATTTCTTCATTGTCTCCTGACGTTCGCATATACAATTTGTTTATAATGTTGTTGGATATTGTCTAATGTTGCTTAAATTTGCTAACAGCAAAATTAGACAACAATGTCTAACCAATTTTAACAAGATATGACAAATGTAGACATCCCTGCGAAACCTGCAAATAATGCGGAAAGAAAAATTATGTTCGGCTATTTAACGGCCAAACTGCCCAAGCAGTTTGGCTACGCCAAAAAGGTGGCTGAACGGCTGATAGCCAAAGGGTTAAAGTCTATAATGGGCCTAGACTACACGAACAACGTTGTTTATCAAGTTGTAGACAAAGGATACCCGGATATTCACGTTGAGCGGGAATTAGTAGCCCTGAATGAAGAATACTTCGGTCTTCCTATCTCGCAAATCTGCCCCGATTACGTACCCAGCCTGTAGCTTATCAACTCGCGCCAATGAGCAGCTTATCTCACTCCTTTACCGTGAGGGTTGCCAAAGCGGTAGGCGAACGAAAGGCGGTTATCCTGACCAATTTTGGCTACTGGCATGGCAAGAACTCTGTGGACGAACAACATGTCCACGATGGCCACGTGTGGCTTTACAATTCAATATCCGGCTTTGCTAAAGTCTGGGAATATCTGAGCGAAAAAGAGATTCGAACGGCACTTGACGGCCTGGAGAAAGACGGGTATCTAAAGACGGGCAACTACAATAAATTTCAACAGGATCGCACGAAATGGTACGCGCTTACCGAGAAGGCTTGTGAGTTGCTGGAGATAGAATTTATGCCCAAAATTTCCCATTTGACCAAACGGGCAAATGGCTTTCCCAAACGGGCAAATGATTTGCCTAAAGAGTCAAATGAGATTTGCCCAGATAGTCAAATCTCATTTGCCCAAGAGGGCGAACCGTTACCATTAATAAACCCTTTAGAAAACTCTTTAAAAGACCAACAACAACCAGAAGCCGAAAAAACTGATGTTGTTGATGAAGAGTTTGAGCGGCTAAAAAACAAAATAAACGAGGTTAGGATTGCCGTAAAAAAGGCCACTCAATTCAGAGACAATCTGTGTATGCCTTTACGCATAAAGCCGGATTATTATTACGCACTGTTAGATGCTTTTTTTGACGAGCAAATAGGCTTCGCCCAGGCAAAACAGATCATCCGAATTGATTCGTTGCAATCGCACTTCAAAAACTGGCTTACGGTACAGGTTGGATTAGGCGCTAACTCTCGATACCACGCAGATTTTAAGCCAGTAGCCCCCGGCAAAAATGGATTCGGACCAACTTCTTCAATGGCTCCTGCCACTACCGCAAAATTCAAATCAGCTACTCCCGATTAGCTATGATTTCTAAACCAACCCGCACCCAGCCACTAGGCCCCGGCTTACCAAGATTCCGGGCAGGCAGCAGCCTCCCGGCAACCCCGAAACTCCCCTGTCAGGAGCCGGAAGCCGCCGAACTCAGCGAGTCCGATAAAGCAACACTGACCGCCGTAAAGCCGCTGCACGGCAAGCCTGATCTGCAAATCAAGACTATTGACCGCTTAATGAAGTACTACAAATGATTCCTACCCTTGAAACCGAACAGCGAATCCTGGCCGTCTGCCTGACCACCGTTGGGGCAATCCGTGAAGTAGCGGCTATTATCCAAAAACCCGACGTATTTGCGACGCCCGAAAACCAGAAAACCTACGCGGCTATGCTGGAGCTAAACCGGCTGGATCAGGACACGGACGTCGTTTCGGTCAACAACGAACTACAGGCCAAACACGGCTTTTTAAAAGGCGATCCGGCGGGCTGGATTGAGTTTTTAACCAGCCTGTTTCCCGAAGCCGAAACGTTTACCGGCAATCTGGCTCGCGCCTGCTACTGGCTGGTGGGGGAATCGGCCCGCCGGGTAGCCATGAAACTCTACAGCAAGGCACTGGCCGATCTACAGCACCCAACGACCGACCCTCTGGAGTTGATTGATAGCATCGAAAAGAAATCGCAGCAGGTACGTTCCCGGTTTGTGAGCCTATCGGATACACCCTTTGCTGCTGTATTGAATGAAGCCGTTGATCTGGCAGCAAAGGCGGCTGAGAATCTGGACCCGATCACGGGCGTAAAGACGCTGATTCGGGAAGTTGATGAGTATACAAAGGGGTTGCACGGCTCTACGTCCACGATCCTTGCCGCAAGGCCCGCGATGGGCAAAACTGCGGAAGAGGTGCAGATGGCGTATAATATTGCCGTTGTGCAGCAGCACCCGGTCGTTATTTTCTCGCTCGAAATGAAGCGGCTGCAAATGGCCAGGCGGTTTTTGTCGCTGGATACGCAGTACAAAAACGGCGAAATCTTGTCGGGCCTGACCCGCGACGACGGCCCGGTCAACATCAACAAGCTCTACGACTCAGCGGGCCGAATGGGTGACGCTCCTCTGTTCGTCTATGACAGCAAGTCTATCCGCTCGTTCGATCACATCAAGGCTAAAACCAACGAGCTGGCCCGACAGTATCCCGGCATCGTGGTTTTTATTGATTATCTGCAACTGATCCGGACTGAAGACAAAGATTTACGCACCCGAATTACCAACGTCAGCGAGGGTATTAAGGATCTGGCGAACCTGAACGATATACCCATTGTCTCTTTGGCCCAACTCTCGCGTGAGGTCGAAAAACGGCCCAATAAACGACCCCAACTCTCTGACCTGAAAGAGTCAGGCTCGATTGAGCAGGACGCCGACACGGTTGTTTTTCTCTACCGCCCCGGCTATTACGCGGCAAAGGACGGTGACGGCGGTAGCGTCGACCAGAATCTGTTGTACAACATCGTGGCAAAGAATCGCAACGGCTCAACCCACAACGAAGAGGAAGCAATCTCGCTGCATTACGATTTGGCCACCAACCGGATTAAGCCTTACTCACATTTTGGACAATGAATACTACTGACGATACCCGGCCGTATTACGGCAAGCTGCCACCCATTCACGAAAGGGCGCGAAAGAAGATCTATACCAGCGCCAAATCGTGCATGGACGGTGAAGATGCTACCCAGGCGGTGAAGGGCGGTTCTCAGGAGCAGAAGGACGCCTTTGTCGACGAGTTGCCGGATGTGATCTGCTACGAAGGGTACGAGGGGCTACAGGCAGCGTACAATGAGTTTCTACAATCAACAAAAAAGGCAAAATGAAATCTACCGCAACACAACGAATTGCCGAATTTAACCGAATCGCAGCGGGGCTCAAAACAGTGCTTTTGCTTGGCGAAGAGGTGCTATTGAACCGTCAGGAGCTAATCGAAAAACACGACCTGGAACCATGGCTGGTTAACCGAACCCTTATGCTGTTAGTTATCATGGGCCTTATCAAGCAACATAGACGCGGCATTTACGAGGCCACCTTTGCGCTTTATAAAGTAACTGGTGAGCAGCTCGAGCTGGCAAACAAAAGCTACGACAGCGAAAACTATAAGCGCAAAAAAGAGCGTCAGAACTGTTTGCCTGAAGTGCCACCGAGCGCGGAGCCAAAACAAGGAGAGTTGACCTTTATTACTCCGCAGATTGCAGACGCCCGGCCAATTTCCTTGCCTTGTCAAATTAGAAAAGAAGCCGTCTATGGCTATATCATTGCCACTCAGGCCGTTTTCTATGATACCCTGGAAGAGGCTGAACTTGAAGCCCAGATTCAGGCAGTGCGTCACGGATTGACTGAGATAACACTGATCCAGAAGCTGAAAGAAATCGAAGTGCCGCGCCCTATCGTGCGCACAATCACCCCCAGTTCATAGTAAATGTTGTTTTAAAAGGCAATTCGCCGGGGCGCGATGATCCCGGCGAATGTTTTAAACTTATCTTACCGTTATCTGTTTGGACTTCTCAACCTCAACTAAGTTATTGCATGGCTAACCCCACAACCATGTCCGACACCCGCCTTATTGTTGAGATTAAAAACACTCAACCGGTTGAGCTAGTGGATTACTCACAATCCATGCTTGCGCTCAGTAGCCTTTACACTCGCTTTATTGATAAAAACCCTTTGCTTGATGCGGGTGTTGAGTCCAGGCTATTTATTAAAGAAATACGGCCAGGTAGCATTGTAACTGAAATAGCAGATTATCTACCACTAGCTCTGCCGTTCATTGAGTACACAAACTCAATGGTCGATTTCGCAACTAACCTTAAAGCGCTCTACTACCTCTACATTGGCAAGCCTGGAATAAATGAAGAAGATGTAAGCCGAGCGTTAGCGTCGACTGACATTGTTGATTTAAAGAACGCTCAAAAGTTTTTAGAGCCTATTGTTAAAGATACTGGATCGCAGATAAATGTTGGAGTAATCAATATTAATGCTCCTATGACGGTTATTCTAAACCTAAATAGTTTAGAGGCCAATGCGGCACAAAATAGTATTCAACGAGAAATCGAAGCAACAAAACAACCCCAGCAAAATTACTTTGATCGTCAAGTTTTCACGTGGCACGTGGCAAAAAATGACGCCAAAAGTCAAAGTGGCGATAAAGGTATAATATCAAACATTTCCGATCGCGCGGTAAAGGTTGTATTCGCATCTGAAGCATTAAAAAGTTCAATGCTTTCCATGAGTGAAAATCCTTTAACGAAAGCATTTGTAGTTGATGTCGAAGTAACATATTTAAGCGAGAAGCCAATTGCTTATAAAATTTTATTCCTTCACGAATACTTTAATATTGATTAAAATGAAAACCGCTAGCCTCAGAACAATTCAAGATACTTTAGATAAAGTTAGTCGCGACTATGACGAAATTGCCGTACATAGAAACGTGATTCTTTTATGCGCCGACCGATCACAGCCAGATCGAACTTGTGAATGGCTGGACTCATTGGATGAAGCAACGATTGCCGAACTCACCGCTGTTCACGATTGGAAGGGCGGAGTCTTTTTATTTTGGCAATCAATACCAGCCGCTTTTAGGAATATGAGAGATATTGCTATGCCTGATGGCGATGGTTGGACAATATACGACCAGGCAGAAGTCTAAATAGCCTTCACTTTATTTATAAGCCCACCCCACGCCGGGGTGGGCTTTTTTTATTGGCCCGATCAAAACCCGCCACCAGCAATCGCCAGCAGCGGGTCGGCAATTTCCGTAACACATCTCTGTGCATGTAATCGAGCGAATAATACGAAGGAGAGAGGGGAAAGGCAAGGGGTAATGCCCTGTTACACAACACGTTAATTTTATCGTGCCTTGTTGCGTAATTATTTTTTATAATGTTGTTGGATATTGTCTAATGTTGTGTACCTTTGTCATAAGCAAATCAGCAACAGGGCATAGAGGAATACATAGTGGCCCCACAAACCACCGCCGTCCTGGGTCGATCTGACAAACGCCAACACCTTACGACAAATGAACGCGACTACTTCAACATCCCACATCGATCTGACAGAACTGGAAGAAAAGGTTCTGCGAAATATCGTCGGCTCTGAATATCAGGATTGCGATCCTACAGACTACGCCTACATGACGACCCATGAAATCTACTCGTTCTCTGCGACGAACGAAAGTAAATCGCTTCGTGGCGCACTGGGTAGCTGCATCAAAAAAGGATTGGCGGGTGCCGGCGAACCCTACGAAGGCGAGCCAACCTGCTTCATTACTGAGCATGGACTTCGGGCGCTTTCACTCATTTAAGCATTACCACAATGAGCAACTACCCAAAAGACATCGAGCCCTGTTGCATCGTGACAAAGGGCGAGTACGGCACGATCGTGATTGATCCGGTCGACCAGATTGCCAGCGATGCCGACGAGTTCAACAACGCCTGGGTGTATGAGCACTCGCTCACTACCCTGTTTAGCTGCGAAGTGTCGAACATCAAGGCGGGCCGACTCGCGCCCTCTGACGAGGTATTCATCCACTTTGAACTGCCTACTGACGTGAACTACGCCTGCAACGTGCCGGTGATTTTTTCGGGCGTGACTGATGGAGCGATCAAGTTGATGATGCGACTGACCGACCTGCGTAACGAGGTGGACTTCTGGGATGAGGTATCGGCTAAAGGATTCTAATCATGGAACAGGCAACGACAACCGCAGCATTTGAAGCCTTTCTAAAGGCTCAATCAGAATTTAAGACGGCTATCAAGGATAGCGTCAACCCCCATTTTAAATCGAAATTTGCTGATTTCGCATCTGTCTACGACGCCGTTAAGGACGCCCTCCACAATAACGGCTTCTACGTCACTCAGCCCATTCAGATCAGCGACAACGGATTTCCGATTGTTGAAACGATTGTCCGCTACAAGGACGGCACGGAGATCGAACGGTCAGCTTGTCCGGTAGTCGCCAAACAGCAAAACGATCCCCAGGCAATGGGATCTGCTATAACCTACGCCCGTCGCTACTCGCTGGCTGCTATTCTCTGCGTGGTGACCGATGACGACGACGCTGAAGCGGCTATTGGCGACCGGAACGCGAAGCCTCAGCCCCAACAACGTCAACAGTCAGCCTCTTCATCGAACGTGAATTTTGATGAATGGCAAATGGCCGCCGACGCCTGCAGGGGTGCCGCTGATTTGAACCGGTTGAAAAAAGATGTAGCGGCTAGCAAGTTTGGCGACGACGACTTTAAAAAGGTTTGGGCAATGTTGACCAAACGTGCCAAAGCATTGGGCTGCAACTACGATAAAGACGCTAAAAATTTTACATAAGGATAGGTTGAATCTAACCAACAGACGGAGGTGGCCCTGCTGCCCCCACTCTTTCACTACAGTCCATGCCCGGCCTACTCCCCACCACCGACACCGGACCCAACCTCAATAGCAAAGAGGAACTGCTGAAACCCGGCGTGTGGGTAGGCAAGCTGCCCAGCACGGGCGTCGTACACCGGCTGACGGTAGGGGGCGGGAAGATAAAAATCGAGCGAGGCTGCTACACCTCCCCGCACGACGGGTGGACCAAGCACTACGACACACTCCATCAGGAGGACGCTGAAAAGCATTTGCATTTGCTGCGAGAAGTTAGAAGCAACCCCTGCGCGTGGCAGGGATAAAATAGAGCAACCAATTCATTTTCAATTCTATATCTCCAATCAATTCCCATGAAACAAGTTCTGATTACTACCGAACACCGTGGCGTATGGTACGCCGAAGTAGCCGAAACTGCTGACCTGACCGCTACAACGCTGACGGATCTGAAAAACTGCCGCATGGCCATCTACTGGGGAACAACAAAAGGTTTGCATGAGCTGTGCCAGACTGGCCCTACCAGTTCCAGTAAAATTTCCAGCCCCGCCGATATTCTGGTGCTGCACAAAGTAACGGGCGTGTTTGCCATCACAGAAGCCGCTGCCGAAAAATGGAACAGCCACTGCAAATAGACTTCCTGACCTATGGGGATGTGATTGATGCGGGAGCCTGCCATGACGGGGTAGTGAGTGCCTGTAAACGGGCCGGCGTGTGGGCGGGTACAGTGGAAGAGCTGCTACCCAAATTCAGGGGCAACGAAAACTACATCCTAGCAGCCGCGAAGCGGACCGGCAACGGCAACGGCTACGGCTACGGCTACGGCGACGGCAACGGCGACGGCAACGGCTACGGCAACGGCTACGGCTACGGCAACGGCTACGGCAACGGCAACGGCAACGGCTACGGCAACGGCGACGGCGACGGCAACGGCTACGGCAACGGCAACGGCAACGGCTACGGCAACGGCTACGGCAACGGCTACGGCAACGGCGACGGCGAAATATAATTAGGTGTGGTTCGAGACAGGGCGGCTCCTGGTCGCCCTCCTCTCTTTCGCACCAAGAAGTAGCCCCTGGCCAGGACGGCGGGGGAGGTAAACAACAAGGAATATGGCAAAAACGCCCATTAGCTACTACGGGGGCAAGCAAAATTTGGTCAGCACCATTCTGCCCATTCTTCAGGTGCCCCATGCCCGGTACGTGGAAGCGTTCGTGGGTGGCGGGGCGGTGTTCTGGGCAAAGAGGCCGTCGGCGCTGGAGTCCATCAACGACCTTGACGACCGGGTGATTAACTTCTACCGGGTGTGTCAGGCGCGGTTTGATGAACTGAACGATCGGGTGCAATCAACTCTGCACAGCGAGTCGGTGTACCGACTCGCTGGTAAGATTCTGAAAGAAGCCAAAGCCGATGAGGTGGCGTTTGCCTGGGCGTTTTGGGTGCAGACGAACATGAGTTTTGGCCATAAATTATTTGCTGGTTTTCGCTTTGCTCAAGACCACGATGAAGCCCAGACCACGCATAATAGTAAGCAGAAGTTCACCACTTTACTTTCGGAACGCCTTGCCTCCGTCGAAATCTTCTCCCGTGACGCCCTGTCGGTGATCGCCCTGAAAGACGCTAAAGACACGCTGTTCTACTTAGACCCGCCCTACGTATCAAGCGATTGCGGTCACTACAAAGGCTACACCCGCGCCAACTGGGAGGAATTGCTACATACGCTGACAACAATCAAAGGAAAGTTCGTTTTGAGTAGCTACCCCGAGCCGGAATTAGCTGAGTTGCTAGCCGGTCAGGTTTGGCACCAACACCAGATTCAACAGGCAATTGGCGTCACCGGCAAAAAGGCCGGGAAGGTCAAAACTGAAGTGATTACCAGCAACTTCTTACCCGTCACCAAACGCCAGCAATCCCTTTTCGCATGACCCCGACCGCCCCACCCCCGACCGCCCCCGACTTTGCCCTGTTCTGCGCCAAGAACAGCAGCGTCGATATTGAGTGGAAAGCCAACGCCCTGACGGTGGCACGCAGAGCCTGGGAACAACAGACGCCCTTTGAGCAGCGGGATTACAAAGCGCTGAAGGCGTTCGCGATCAGTTTGCGGCTGACCTGGAACCCAAATGGTAAGCTGGGCAAGAAGTCAGGCCGCTACGAAGCTCCGATGGGGGATTATGAACTGGAGCGGCACCTACACGACGCCCGCTACGCCAGCGATTTGAATCACCTGATTACGAACAGGTACTGGATCGCCTGCATGAGCGAGACCCACCGCGCCCGGCTCTGGAATAAGGCCAAACGCATCGGGGCGGGGTGGGATGGGGAGGGGAAGAAGTTTATCTAAAGAACGAGAATAAAAATGGAGGCATCGAAAAATATCATCACGCCAGCAGAGCGCATGAGGAATCAGGCTCAGGCTATTATAAAATTAACTACGCCAACTGGCAGGTCTGGCGCGCACGGGCATACAAAAGTTCACTACGCAAACGACAGACACACAATCGCATTTCACGCAAATGGGATGGCTGAAATGCTCCTGCTGTTTCTGGACGGGAAGCTACCTGAACGCAATGCAGACGAACCATTCTAACCCCGCCCCCGCCGGGTCAACGCGGGAGAGATAAGAGGAATTTCAATTCCACTCAGGTACGATTAGAAGAGGGCGATAGCTGTAAGGAGCTGTCTCGTATCCCATTTCAATTCCACTCAGGTACGATTAGAAGTCTCACTAAATCCTGATCGTGCCAGCGACTATCAACATTTCAATTCCACTCAGGTACGATTAGAAGCAAAAAGAGACCACCCCCGCGTCGGACGGGCTACATATTTCAATTCCACTCAGGTACGATTAGAAGTTCGATACCTCAGAAGAGGCTCTAGCAAAGGGCAATGAGCTAATACCCTCCCTTCCTATTGGCTACCAAGTATTAGCAGATACAGTACGAAAGGATTACTTCCAAAGCCAAACCCCCTCCAAACCATGAACACAACAGCACCCCGCACCAAACGCCAGAGCCGCTACGGCCTTCGCTACCTGCTACTGGAACTGCTAGAGAACATCTACGAGATTCAGCGCCTATTATGGCTCCGTTTAATCGCTATGCCCGCCCGGTTCGATGCCGCCCTGTTTGCCGATGAGGTCGCCGATAGCTTACAGAAGCCCGAAAAGGCGGAAGATATTGAGCCGATCGACCCGCGCTCGTGGCTCAATCGGGTGCTGAACGAAGGGGCCGAGGTTATGCGCCAACGACCCGGCCGAAACCGCAACGTATATTCTGAGCCGTTCGAGGTGCCGCAACACTGCAAGGAGAGCGAGGAAGGCGTACCCTACCCGCGCTGGGTAGACTGGGCGCTGATCGGGGGAACGATCCCCTTAACGGCGTTCCTGTTCTATATCGCCCCGATTCTGTTTGGCTGCATCGCGGTCGGTTGTGCGGTGGTTCTGGTGCTTCTAACGCTACGCAAATGAGCTTCTGGGATAAGGTCAGATACGTCTACGACTGGGTTCTTGTCGCCTGGCTGATGGGGCTAATCATCGCCCTGCTTGGCGGGCCGGCCTGTCTTAAACTCACCTGCCTTTATTTGACCGTTTACTTTCTCCAACCTCAACCGACAAAGAAATGAACAAACCCCGCACCAATTACGACGCCTGGGTCAGCTTTGTTTGGGCTGCTGCCATCGTGGCCATGATTGCAGCCATCGCTATTCATGCCCAGCGCGAAGCCGAACGGAAGGGTATCGCGCCCCGCCAATCAAGTATCTGGATAAACCTCAGCAAGTGAAGTATGGCAACAGAAGTAATACGAATAGGCGACAGCGTAGCGCTGGTTTCTTATGGCGAAAGCGATTTTACCTGCCCGATTTGCGGCAAAGAACACGAAGAGAAGGACTGGTACGCAAGGTACAGCAAGTCTAAGAACTGTGTAATAACAATGAAGTGCAAGGGCTGTAAAAGAAAGCTAGGTCTTACCATCGACATGAAATGTAACGTAGTAGTCTGGGAGGAAATGCCAGCCAAGAAATAACCACCCCGCCTGCCCCGATCGTGGGGCGGCATAGCCAGCGATAAGAGAATGATGATATCAGAACCACTTGTTATAAGTTCAGATTTTCAAACGCCCCCGGCGGTCTGTAATTACATGGCCGACCTCCTGCCGAACTGGATATCTACTGTACTTGAGCCAACCCCCGGAATTGGCAACCTAGTACACGCAATTCAGAACAGGGGCGCTCTTGTTTACGCACCAGAAGACGACTTCTGGACTATGCGGCATGATATCAAATACGATGCTGTAGTGATGAACCCACCCTTCACGCCAATGCAAGAGGGGTACCGGTACCTACAGGCTTGCATGGAATTATCAGATCGAGTTATCGCCCTGCTTCCTTGGTTTGTCATCATCAATTCGGAGCGACGACTTCGTGATATCAAATCGTTCGGCTTAGTGTCTGTCACCCACTTGCCGCGTAAAACTTTCCCCGGTACCAGAATCCAGTGCTGCGTACTTGAAATGAATCGCAACTACGCTGGCGATATCACTTTCAAAGATTTCAATTTCTAAACCCGCCCGGCAGCGGTACGGCCGGAAGACAAGACGATGGAAGCACTAACCAGCGAAAGCATCAAGAAAATGAAACGTGACGACGTAGTGCCTTACTACGTGGATATGATCAAACAGGACGCAGCAACGGGCGAGTTTGGCTCGGAAGAATGCAAACGAATTAACAATCTAATTATAGATCGTTGGTCGGTTGCGGCTCTCATCTACATCAAAGAAAAGGCGTGGAAACAACTCCCACAGCTACACTAACCCCAACCCGCCCCCGGCGCGGGGCATAACACGAGAGAAAGATGAGGGAAATAAAATTCAGGGCTTGGGACGGCGAACGGATGTGGTATCCAGGCGACGACAATAGGACAGATGTAGTAAAGTTCAGCTACGACAAATCAGGCAATATGGCGGCAGCTCACGTAGGGCAAGAGGATTACGACAACGACGTCTACGGACCTCGCTGGTATTCATTTGAGCCTACTCCGAAAATGGCTTTGATGCAGTCAACCGGATTGAAAGACAAAAACGGCATTGAAATCTACGAGGGTGATTTAGTCAAATGGGATGATTGTAGTAACGGAAGGTATTGGCGAGTTGCAGTCGTTGAGTTCACCCCAAGCTTGGATCTTAGGATTGTCGAAAACTCGTTGTACCCTATCTCATCCTACAAAGGCGACGTGTTCCATTACAGCAATTTCATCTACCGAGATACGCATAACCACCTAACGATAGTAGGGAATGTTTATGCCAACCCGGAGCTCTTAATCCCGTTTACAGCATGACCCACGCACCCCATATGCCCGCCCACCGCCCGACTGAGGGGGTGGGGGCAACCCGGTATGAAATGTTCTTTGCTGCTTTTCAGCGCAATCCAGACCGCTACCGCGAAGAAATGGCTGAGAATGGCACTTTCTACTACAACGAGCAGGTGAACCAATTGATCCGGCTTTCCAATAGCATCAACCACCGGATGCTGGTGTACCTGTTTGGTGAACGATTAGGTGCTCATTTCGCTGAACGCTACGTCAACGCAGACCGTAATCTGCTTACGTTCTTCTCTCTGCTCGACGAAAACTACCAGCTATTTCTGCTCCACGAGCTTAAAACCAACGACGCGCTATTTGCGCACTGCTGATATGAAACCATCAACCGAAAAACTCCACAAGTCCGCACTTCTGGCGGTAGCCTGTAAGACAATCCTGTTAGGCGTCTGCGATGATTTGAAAGAAACGACGCTGTACAAACATGCGACCAAGCAAAAGGTCAACAGCCTGACCGATGAGTTGGAAAAGTTCGTATCGCAGATGTACAAGGGTATCAGCGAGGAAGAGGAACTGCAGTTCAACGCCCTGGTCAGAACTGTAGAAAATGCAGCCTATCTCATGGCCAGCATGAGCCCTAGTGAAATTGATCGGCTCAACGCCCTGCTACTTGCCTACAAGAATGGAGAGGTCTACGAAGCCAGCAGCGACAAAGCAATGTCTGGCATGATAAATCAGAAACGGGTGCGCAAAGTCGAACCAGAGCTAATTAACTAACCACCCGCTGCCGGAAGGGGCGGGTAAAACGAAAGAAGAGGTATGGGAATTCAATTTGGAGAAGGCAAAACAGAGCAAGGCCCCGGCGTTCAGATCGATTTAACTGGCGATGAGGTAGCTACCGCCATTCACGCCTATTTGGTGGCTTATGGTATTCATATCCAAGGCCCTAGCACGATACGTGTAAACGGGCAGAAATGCATCAACGGAGATATTTATATTGACCCCTCCGGTTCAGTCGTTGCCGATGGTGACCGTTGGGACGGAAGAGGGCCTAGTTTTTAACCACCACCCCCGCCCGTGCGGGAAACAAGCGACAACGAAAGCGATGAACGTACCAAAAGAGGGGATTGACCCAAAAATGATTTCAGTTGGCAGGCATTGCCTCTTATACAAGGCGGAAACGGGCGGGGGCTACGAAGCTATTGTTGGGCATCAACTAGCTATGAATGCACAGCACCTGCTTAATACACTGAAAATTATTCGTAACGTGTCGGGCTTGATAGCGGATGAAGTTGTTCGAGAAAAGTTTGAAACGGCGATCAGAGAAGCACTTGAAAAGGCAGAGCCAGATCCTTATTATTCAAACGTAAAGCCCGAATCTCTCAGCGCCGGTGCGTAGGCCGCCCACTGCTTCTCATGCAGGGGCCAAAATACCAGCCCTTCCGGTTCCGGTACGACGACCCAGCCTTTCCCCACGTCCCGCCGGTAGACGGTGCCATTCAAGCGTAAATAAATGTGGTCAGCGTTGTTGCAGTAGTCTCCTTCCATGCCCGCAAAGGTACGAGCGCCCGGTTAATGCTGGGCGCTTTTTTTGTTGGGGGTGCCGTTTAATCAATCGATAAATTATTTTCTCTAAATGTATTGACAATTAGAAATTGTGTCGTACCTTTGATATGTCGTTAAGGTTAACGGCAGGGGTTGCAGCCCCTTCACTTAAAAACTCTTACAGTCATGGCTAATTCAATCGCAATCGACAACGCAAAAAGTGTTATCCTTTCAAAATCTGGCTATGGTAGCCAGGAGTTTATCTACAACAGTACCTGGTACCTGGACACCACCGTGCCAGGCGGTTTTGCTCAGGTACCAGGGCAAGAAAACCGGTTCGGAATTCGAACCGTAAACGCGGCAATTCGGGAACTTTTAGAGGAGGGCAAGATATATATCGCCTCTTCTTCGGTAGGCAGAATTTATAGTACAGCCGATTATGGCTTTAAGTCCGCCTTAAAAAGTAGGAATTGGGCCACCTACACTATTTAACAAAAAGCGCCCGACCTTGCAGGGTCGGGCGCAACTACTAGAAAACTCTTACGTAACCAGTAGCGTAGACAACAAAGGTATGGAAGAAATAACAAAAACAGGCTCGAATCGCTCTGGCACCGGCACGAAAGGCAAGCCAAAAGGTCCATATCGATTTTCGCCAGATGTAGCAGGCATTTTGGCTACTCGGCCCCGGGCCACGGCTTTTCTGGAAGATGCTACCCGTGTACTGTCGTGGCTGGATTCTCGCCCGGACTTGCGGCAACTACTGGCAGATGCAGCCTTTGAACAAATACAGCCCCTGCAGGCTGCTGAGCAGTATGACCCCAAATCATTTACGCCAGAAATGAGGGCAGAAAAAGAATTACTGGACAAGGTTTGGGATAGACTGCGGACGAAATGAAGCTGAAAGAGATTGTCGAAACCTTGCACGGACAAGGCTATACTGCCGAACAAATCGCTAAACGGCTGTTTAAGTCCGTAGCAACGATTCGGAAATACCTACCTCGCCAAGCTAAAGAAAAGTTTATACGTACGCCACGAGAGCCCCTTAACCTTGCCCTTTTTATCGAACGAGCGCCCCTAACGCCGGTTGACGATCTGATTGCTCAGTTCGGGCGGCCTGAACAGCATCTCCGCCGGTTAGCAACTAAGCACGGCATCACGCTCGTTCGGCGCCCTCGCAAACAAACGCCGTTTCGGCCAAGCGAAAAGGCAGTAAAGATGATTGAGACTATACGGACGCTGGCAAGCCAGGGCAAACACCAGAACGAAATCGCTAGGTTGATGGGGATTGAACGGGCAACCGTTGCTAAATACAAAAAGCGGTATGGGATAGAAATTGCAAAGGCGTACGCGCCCAGCCCTGCCGAGAAGCCACTGGAGGGGAAGGATTTGGCAGCGGAACTGCGGAAGGCGGGCAGTATTAAGAAGTTGGCAAAGCAGATAGGGATCCCTGTTCCGACAGTTAGTAAATATCTCGCAAAAAACGGAGTTGTCTCCACAAATAAGGGCGGAGCTTTGCAGCATGAAAAACGTCCTACTACCGACAAGGTTAGTGCGCTTCGGGCGGGCGGAATGTCTGTGGATGAAATCGCCCAGCAAACCGGGCTTTCCAAAGCTACCGTTTACGAATACATAAGCCGGGCAAAAGGCAACCGTAAGCCGCTTTGGAAGAAACCGCCTGGCTACAAACCGAAATCCAAGAAGGAATAACCCACCCCTCAGCCCTGCAAACTGGCGCCCTCTGCCACGTTCTCTCTCTAGGCGTAGCGGTTGTACGCCTGAGATAGTTTAACGTCGTAGCGGTTGATTTTGTAGCCCGCTCCATTGTACGCCCGGGCGAAGCCAGCCCAATCCTTCCGGCGTAGCTCGTCAGAGAGTCCCATCGAGCGAATGAAGCTGATAAACAGATCCAGTTGCGCGCCTTCCGATTCTTCCATGAGCCGGATAAATTCGCTGATTGACGCGCACCCGCACGTTGTCCAGTGAAATCCCATAAGCTGGAACATACCCCAGCTACAGGCCATTGTCGCGGCTGAGGGGCTGAGGGTGGCGGCTTTCTTAAACAGCTCCCACGAATGATTGACGCTGGTCGGATAGCCCGGTTTCAGGCGGGGGTAGGACAGTTCCGGATAAGGCTTATCGTACAGCCCTTTGGTGTATTTTGAGAAGATGTGCGGCTCGTAGCGGATAACACACCGTCCGTCAGACAGGAATCCGCTGCCGCCCGATTCGACGGCGGTAACGGCCCGAATCGTGGCTACGTCAACGCCTAATGCCGTAGCGGCCCGCTGGAAGTCGGCAGCGGTAAGTTTGGGTTTGCTCATGGCCTTTTCGTATCTTAGCTCTTGAAACGTCTTCTCTACGCTACGCCCTGACTGGCCCCCGCTGGTTGGGGCGTTGGTGGTTACGGCCGTGGTGGGTTGTTCGGCCCCGGCCCGTAGATTGTGCCGCTTGGCTTTTGATTACTCTGTACTACCCTCCCTTCCGTAGTCGGTTTTACATACTTCTTAAGTAACGCTAGTCCATCTTCTAATCTGGCATTGTCTCCGTCATTCGTCAGCCCCTGGTTTCGCAGCCGAATCAACGATCTACAAAGGGCTGAAATCGTTGCGACAACGTCGTCTGGCAGTTGCTCGCCCCCCGCCAGCTGCTCCTGCAACTTCGCTTCGCCTAGCTCCCGTACGTGGGTGCTGACGAGTTTGTCAGACCTGGAGTTTCTACCAGTACCCGGATTCGTCAGCTTGTCGCCGGGGTCGACGTCGGAAAGGGTTTGTTTACGTTTGGTCATGGCTATATGATTTAAGGGGGGCCTGGGTTTCGCTCCGCTACTAATACCCTGTTTCCATATTCTCTCGTTTGCGTCCTGAGTTTCGAACCTCAAACCAGCCGTCGCCAGTCGCTCCACGCTTTTACGCTACTAGATACCTTCCGGGGGTAGTTTTCGTCTGTCGAACGTTAGCGCTGCGGCCGCCCCAATATTGTTTACATTCCCCCACCGTTCCGCCCTTCTGACGACCACAGCAGGGGGTGGCGGGAAAGCAGGGTGGAGAGGGCGGTGTAGCGGGTCATGCGATAGCTGGCTGTTTGGCCTTCAACTGTTCTGTATAGACGGTCCATTCACTTTCGTTGAATCGGCTATCAACATAGCCGTACTTTGTCGGTATCCATTGCTTGCTATCTCGAACATGCCGTGGCTCATAACCCCGAACTTCTTCATACTCTCCTAGATCCTTATCAGCTTTGAAATTCCAGTATACCGTTGAGAATCCCCAAGCGTGGATTTCTTTTCGCAAAGCATGACAAGGCTCCCAAGGATAAGGCATTGGGGTATTGAAATATATTTCAATACTGTTGTCGTAATCGTCAGAGCCAATTGTGAAATCAATCTTTTCGTAAACTTCTGGTTCGTATTTCTCGAACAACCCAAGCAGCATATCCTCTACGCTGTCTTGTATTAGAAAAGAATCATGTAGGCGCTGCGCTATAGTGCGCGTCTGCTCTTTCTTTGCTTCCATACTTCAATTTACCATCTATTCACTTGACAGCCAAGCGATTGCGAAGATTTATTTGCGCTTCCCCTTCGATGGAATCTGCTTCACCTTGCGCGTGTCCATCGTGTCGGGCAGTACGAAGCGGGGCGGGATATTGCCCACGGGAATGACGGGGCTTTTGGCTTGACGCTCGATGCGCGTATCAATCTGACGAAGGGTGCGGGTCAGCCTGAAAAGCTGACGGGAGAGGTCGGAGATTTGGCCGGTCAGGCCGGAAACCTGCGTGGTCAGGCCCAGGTTGGCTTTGCGCTGGTCGTTAAGCAGCGTCAGTAGCGAATCGTTCTGGCGTACCAGCCGGGCCGTGCGGGCCGTGTCGTTGAGCAGTACGCGGCTATTGCGGTCCAGTTTTCCTTCTATTGAGGCTATCTTACTATCCTCCCCCCCG
Source organism: Spirosoma sp. KUDC1026 (assembly GCF_013375035.1). NCBI lineage: Bacteria > Pseudomonadati > Bacteroidota > Cytophagia > Cytophagales > Cytophagaceae > Spirosoma > Spirosoma sp. KUDC1026. Next base: position 5,252,785 of record NZ_CP056032.1, read on the forward strand.
CCGTACTGCCGGTAGTTGAGTGCCCCGTAGGTCAGGGAGCCAAGGATAAAAATACCAATCAGTGCCCCGAGGACGGTGTTAACGACGCGCTCGACCATATCAGGGAACTGGTAGGCATCTTTATAGCGAAACCGGAGCGAGGTTCCAAAAAACAGCAGTCCCCCTGTGATCCTGACTGCGCATGTTGTTGAGTTCGGATTGGGGGTGCCCAGCGTCAGTACGTCGCCAAAGGCCAGCGCACAGGCCCCGGCGTAGGCCCACATGATGAAGATCACGAAACCCGGCAGCCGGTCGCTTTTCTGGTTCTGCTGGCTAACAATGTCTGGCGTACAGATTGCCATTGTTATTAATCCGAGTTGACTCAGAATCAATAGATACATCACTTTCCTAGTTTATCAAATGTGTCGTCTTTTTCTGCCCGTTTGTCGAACTGATCGCACAGGTAATACGCGCCAAAAGCCAGCAGGAACGCAACGTGGGGCTTCTCTAAACTAAAGGCTTTTACGATCGCCCAGTTCACGGCAATATCGGTGAAGGTCATGGCGATAAACATACCGATCGCAAAGAGAAAGAAGCGTTGACGGTTCGACTTTTTCGGGCCTTTCTTCTTATACTCCTGCCACATGATTCGCGCCGTTGACCCCATGAACGCCCAGCCGAACAGCCCCCAACCTGCCCACCCCGATAGGCTCGCAAATAGCTGACCAAGCATCGTTGCTGACCATATACCCAGCCCCCAAAATACAACAACTAGCTTATTCATTACATCAAGGGGCATCTTATTGTTTCTCAATGTGTTGAGCCGTTTACTCAACGGCAAAAAATTACGGTTCGGCGTGGAATATCTGCTACAGATTGAGTATATTTAGAGAAGAAAAGGAAATACAGACATATGGGTTAGGGTTTGCAAAGGGCTTCGGAATTCCGGGGCTTTTTTGTTTGCACGAAACGCGTTTGATGCACGTATGGAATTCTATAGTTGCACAAACTAAAGGTCTCGAATTCGATAGGTTTAAAGGTCACGGATTCGTTACCGTTAGCGAATCCTGCAACCCCATCAGCCGCTTATCCGCTGCCCGGTTCTCCCGAATCTTGCCGCTGTTGGTCAGCTTCCGGATAATGCCATTGCTTAGTTCTGCCACCCGGTCCTGCGTTTCAGCCCTTGCATCCGCGATGCCCTTACCCGTCCTGTTGATTACTTTCTCCAGATCGCTGATTTGCCCGTCTTTATTCTGAATGGTTTGGTTAGCATCCCGTAGGTCAGTTGTACGTTGTTCGAGTAGCACTCCCTGACCCGCTACCGCTGCCACAAACGCCGAATCAACCCGTAGCCCTCCCTTGCTGGTGTCAGCTAATCGCTCCGGAGCTAACAACCGGTTTTCGACCAGCCCCCGAACGGCTAGCATTTGCTGGGCAATCGCGGACATAGCCCCGACGGTGGCGCGGGTTTCAGCGTCCCGCTTTTCCCGGTCAGCGTCGGCCCTGGCCACCTTCTCGTTCTGCTCTGCCTGTTTCTGCTTCATGTCGGCAATGTCCAACTTTAGCGAAGAAATAGCCGACAGGGCGACGTTCAGACTTTCGCGCAACGTGGTGTTTTCCCGGTTCGCCTGAATCAGAAACCAGCCCAGCGTCAGCATACCCAGCACGAGTACGGAGCCGACGATCAGCGTAACGAGTCGCATCGGGTGTAGATAGTAGCCCTGTCGAGCAGGTTATGATAGTTGTTTACCTGTTGGCTGAGGCGCTGGTTATCCTCTGCCAGTGTATCGCGTTTGGCTTCCAGTACCCCCACTTCCTTCGCCCGGTTTCGCCACATGGTCGTGGCAAAAACCGTATAGACGATAAAAAGAAACCCCGCAAAAAACAGGTATTTCAGGAGCGGAAAGCGGGCTAGGGCGCTCAGAACGCCTTTTTTAATTTGTTGCAGTTGGTGTATCATCGGAAATAGGATTGATCGTGGTTTGCGTGACGGTGATCGGCAGCGGGTCTTTCACCTGCGTAATCGATACAGTGTAGCTAATCAGGTCGCGGATGATGTACGAAGTCATGCCCAGTGCCCCGGCAACGATGAGGAGCAGGATATTGATCTTGCTGTTGGCCAGATAGGTAGCCAATCCCGTCGCGGTGGTCGTTGTCGCGGAATAGCGTGAAATGCTGTCAAGTCCCCGCTTCACAATGTTCAGTATGGCCACCTGCTTTCTGGTTAGCTCCAACAGGGGCGGTATCTGCGTTGTCTCTGCCATATCAGTTAGTCGTTTGCTGCGTTTTCTACGTGGTTGGGGTCAATCGCATTGAGCAGGTTCGCCAACCATAGCCCGCCCCAGCTCAGCGCACCAAGCTCCTTGTTTTTGCCCAGCACCTTGCTGATTGTATCCTGCCATAACCCAAACGGATAGCCCACTTTTTTCACCAGAATCATGTCGAACAGATCCCGGCAGAGTACGTTACCCGCCCGATCAATCGCCAGCGCGACGGCCAGAAACGACGCGGCTGCGTATTCGCTCGGCGTCTGATTGTTCCAGCGACGCAAAGCCCGGTACAACGTCGTGGCAACGCCCGGCACAATGAGGATCGCCCCCAGCACGAGGGCGACCAGCATCAACAGAAAATTAGTCCGTAGCTGTTTCATCTTCAGGCGCTGGTTGTGGTTCGTCGATCGGTTCCGGATCAGACGGGATCTCGACTACAATTGGCGCAAGGGGCGGTTTGATCTCCGGCATAACACCGTTGTTGGCGCTCACCAACATAACCTGTACGCCCGGCTCCTGCATGACCACCAGGCCGGCCACCATATAGGCTGTCTCCGGAGAAACGTTCAGCGTTTCGGCTGACTTCTGCACGATGGTTTCGCCGGTCGCCACGTAGCGGTAGTAGGCGATTACGTCGACCCGGCCTGAGTAGGTGCGATACTGCACCTGCATGTTGGTAATGGCGGTAAAGATGATGTCGACGATCTCGTCGGTGAGCAGCTGCTGGATTTCTTCAGCAGACAGGTATTTCCAGTTGGCGCGCAGTTTTTCGGCGCTGTCGAGTTGGTACATAGCTATTGAGTAAGGGATTGTAAGTAGGAATTAGATGGCGCGTGTGGGCGATAGACAACTTTGGCGATGTGTGCATTAAGTATGCCGCTTCCTGTGTTGCGGCAACCTAGATAGATTAACGTAGGCACCCCAAACAGCCTGGTGCTGGTTATAGGAGTTAATCCCTGTCTGGTTACAGCACTGCCAGACTGATTGTAGTACATTGCGTGGTTGATGAAACCATCCGTCGGCACTGTGCCAAATTTCGCGAAGCCAGCTTCCCCGTTGTAGGCGCTCGTCCCTGTACTCCCATTATTATAAGTTTCTAAGAAGTCACGATCGTCCTGATAGGCAACTATACGTCTGTAGTTTGCTTCTGGGGGCGGAATAGTCGTCCTAACTAACCAACATCCTTCGTAAGGATTGTACCACGACCCAACCGAGAGAGAGCAAAACTCAGCCGCCCTGGTCACGCTACTGCTCGTGGTGGGGATGTAGGAGGTGGCGAAGAAGCCCACTTCTGCCTGAGCCCCCCAGATCAAAACCGGCTGAGAGGATACGAATACGTAGCGATTCCCATTCGTTGTACCCGTCGTGCTGATACGTTGCCAGCTACTGCTCGTGGTAATGGTGGTTGACGAAATGATATTATTCGTTCCTGACGTGACCACCATAATAGCGCATTGCGTATTGACCGCGTCGGTCTTAACGTAGATGCTGTTGGTAAACGTAGTGCTGGCACTGCTACTGACCTCCTGAAATATCCGGTTCGAATTGACAAAAGAAGCCTGATTAGCAGGGTTGCCGGAAACGCCTGGTACAAACCGATCTGCCGACATGGTACCGTCAGGTCCAATAGCTACGTTAGCCACAACGGAAGATGGAGGATTCGCATCATTGCCTTTCGACCAAACAGCATTATCGAAATCTGCCGATAGTCTTGCCAGATTCGTCCTGGCCTCCTCGATCAGAATTCCCCTTGGCTGCAGCGTAACGGGATCGTAATCGAACCTAGGCACATCGTTCGCCACTGTCTCAATGTTCCCCGACGCATTCACCCGTGTCGCAATCGAGTTGCGCGTAAACGTCAGGCCAGCGGGTAGCGTGCCTTTCGTGAAATCCAGCACCAGCGAGGGTGTGAACCCCTGCATCACAGGGGTTACGCTCATCTGTCCGTGTGCTGAGATGCACAGCAACAGGAAAAGAATGGTTAGCAGTCTCATTGTTTCGAGTAAAATCCGGTGAGTGTAAAGCCGCCCTGACTAGGCCGACCGACCAGCGAAAAAGCGTTATAGAGTCCCGCTGTCGTGTTCCAGTCGACTGCGCTGCCAGCCGGAAACCTGACCGTCGATGGGAACGTAGCCGTGTACCCACCAGCGCCCCCCTGGATCAACTCCAGATACAGCGAGCGACCTGGCCCAACACCTGTGATCGTCAGTGTCGTGTTACCGACCAGTGTGCCGTACACGAACGTGTTAGGCGCGGCCGACATGTCGATGGTGGCCGAGGTCGATACGTTGCCGAGATTGACTGTTACGTTCTGCACGGCGCTGATGGCAGCGTCGCGGGCGGACTGCGCCTGGTTGCGATACGTCAGGGCGTTACCCTCAGACGTGGCCGCATTGGTGGCACTGGTGCCAGCTTGCGTAGCTGACGCCTGCGCCTGCCCCGCTGAGGTGCTGGCCGACGTGGCCGACGTGTTAGCCGCGTTTCTATGCGTCAGGGCATTACCTTCGGACGTAGCTGCTGCATTCTTGGAGACCAGCGCACTGGCTTCCGACTGTCCGGCATTTGTCGCACTGTTGCCCGCCTGCGTCGCTGAAGCGGCCGACTGACCAGCTGACGCGCTCGCCGACGTGGCCGAGGTAGCGGCATTGGTCGCACTGGAGCTGGCCTGGTTGCGATACGTCTGCGCGTTCGTCTCGGACGTAGCAGCCGCATTCCGATAGGTCAGGGCGTTCGATTCTGATGTGGATGCACTGTTCGCCGATGCGAGCGACTGCCCCGCGGATGTGGATGCACTGGTGGCCGAGGTTGCGGCCGCATTCTTGTGACCCGCTGCTGCCTGCTCCGACGACAGGGCATTGCCGGCCGACGTAGCGGCTGCCGTTGCCGACGATGCCGCCTGACCGGCTGAGGAGCTGGCACTGTTGGCCTGCGTAGTAGCTGTGTTCTTCGACGTGTTGGCCGACGTGGCCGAATTGGCTGCACTGGTGGCTGAGGTGTTGGCACTGGTTGACGCATTGCCGGCACTGGTGGCGTAACCCTGCGCCTGGTCACGGGCCTGTTCAGCCCCAGATTTTGCGAATCCGGCCGCCGTAGCCGAACTGTCCGCCCGGTTCCGGGCTGCCTGTGCGAGCAGCCGATCCGCTGCGACCTGCACGCCGATCGGAGCAACCAAACTATCTACACCAGCTACGTTGATGGCGCTCTGTCTGGCGAGTTCGGCGTAGTACTGCACCAGCGCCACCGCCGGCCCCGCGTCGAGCTTAATATCCAGCACCTGCGTGCGCATATCGAGCGTCACGTTCAGGCCCGTCACGTCCGGCACGGAGATGATATTGCCCGCCGGAACGATTTCGATGTAACAGATGCCGGACCGGTACACCCGCCCATTCGCGTAGGCCAGCTTCAAATTCAGTACGTAGCGCGTGGGAGCAAGGTTGGGCAGGTTCGCATACAGGTAATCCGTCGTGTCCACCCGTTGCAAGGGGAGGCTGGCCACGGGGTTAGGTGAGGCTTCCGAGCTGCGGATTTCGGCGGTCACCGTCGTGCTCTGGCTGGGCGTGATGACCTGCCCGGCGCTCGATACAATCAGGTTGAGCGTATTGGTATTACCCTGCCGGTATTTCAGGGTAACCGGCCCCGGAGCTGGGCGTAGCTGGGCAAGTGCGGCTGCCTGAATCAGCAGAAGGAAGAGGAGTAGTTTGGCTGTTTTCATAGTCGTTAAATGCCGGTTATGGTAGCCCGGACTTTCGTACCTGTCGGGGCATTGATGAACGTATTGGCCCCTATGGTGCCCAGCGCCGACAGAATAATGTTGTTTCCTTTGATGTAGTGGTAGGTGGTCGTTTTTGCCGTTTCGGAAATGGGCGCACCGGTTACGATGTCATTGGTTGATGCGTAGGTCGTTGGCGTGGCTACCGTCGTGTTCTCCAGAATCTGCGAGAAAATAGGCGTCCCGGTCGCGGTCCCCTCGTAGGTTAGGTTTACCACGAACTCTGAGGAAACATTGGTAAGGCCACTCGCGTAAAAGGTTTTCAGACCTCCGCTCATGGCCAGCACCCCGTGGGGTAGCTGCAGATTGCGCACGTTCAACCTAACCCACCGACCAGTAGTCGCAAGCGAGCTGATGACGACGTTAAGAAACGTCATGTCTTCCGCGTCGGTAGACAGGGGCATCCAGCGGTAAAACGCCCCCTGTCCGTCGGTAGCCGTCGTTTTGCCCTGCACGAGCACAACGATATTTTGATTCGTCAGGGGTTTCGCCTTTAGATCAGCAATAGTACCCACTACGTCAATCTTAGCTGCAATGGACTGCTGCAGATAGTTCTGGTCCGCCACGGTCGGCACCTGAGCGCGGCAGAGGGCGGGAAGCAGCAGGAGGACAACAATAGCCCCCCGCGCCCGGCGCAGTTTGAGTAAGCCACCAAGGAGCAGGTTAAGCAAGAGTAAGAGATACATAGATAGATCGTTTTTGCGTATTTCAAATTCAGCCGCGTTACCGTAGCTGCCCGATGCTGACCAGAACAGCCGCCAGTAGCGGGCGGTAATGGCCGTAAAGCTGATGGTGATGTACTGGGTGTAGTTGCTCTCAGTGACGCCCGAAATCGTACCATTCGGCACCGTTGTCCAGTTGCTACCGTCCGCGCTGTACTGCACCTGAGCGCCGTTGATGCGTGTCCGTTCCCCAAAACCACCCGTGCTCTGCCGGGCCAGGATGCGGGCGGTATTGACACTGTACGCGCCCCCTAAATCGCGTCCGACGTACTTGTTTGCGTCACCGTTGGCCGCGTTGTAGAAGGTGTTGATGTTCTTATCGAACACCACCGCCGGAAAGCTGTTGGGGTCATTGTTGAATGAGCCGCCACCGTCGCTAATGACCGTACCGGTGGTCGAATAATCGGCGGTCGTGTTGGCGGGCGCGGTTGATGCGACCCCCGCAAAACTGAAATACCGCAAAGCGTTCGTTGAATCGCGCCCGATTAGCTGGTTACTGCCCGCTACCCGGCCGGGCAGGGCGCTGAGGTACGCATCAATGGCCGTGTTCAGCGCCGTGCTGTTTACGCCGGGGTTCGGGTACGTGCCGGAGAGAAAGCCGCCTGCACCGCCGGTGGGTGCGGTTGATAGTGTTACGCTATTCCCGCGTGAAATACTGAGGGTACTGCCCGACAGCGAAAGCGTCTGATCGCCCGTGTTGGCGGCAGAGAGTGAAACCACGTCCGATTGCTTGGCGTAGAATCCAGGGCCATTGCCACCGAGTGCTTCGGCGTTATCCACGATGCCATTACCCGCCGGGTCGTAGGTGTTTTTCTGCATGACGTTCGTACTGAGCCGGGCGTCAGAGAGCGTGCCGCTGGTAAGCTGGGAAGCATCCGTCGTAGCCGAACCGCCACCCGTACCAGACCCCAGCAGATACCACGGGCCCGGCGTTCCAGCGTTCACCTCACGGGTGTAGACCTGCCCGTTGCCGCCGAACTTGTAGGCTAAATCCCACCAGTAGCCGCCCGCGTCGGTTCCCGCACTGTTCTGGTGGTGATTGCGGAGCATATACCAGTTATCCGCTACACTGCCCGAGGGCATGGATGTACTGTTGACCGTGTACCAGCCAGACGGCCAGTCGTTGTTGGGGGTCGTGATGTATTTGGCACCAGAGCCCTGCCGGTCGGGTTGAAACATTTTGGCAACGGTGAGGTCTAATCCGTCCAAAATGGTGCCGTCAGGTTTGTAGTTGCCGCGTCGGATGATGTTGCCCGCGTTGTTGAAGATGTCAACGACGTTGTTGTTGGCGAACCGGTTGCCCGAGCCCCCGTTGAACTGGTCGTTGTAGATGCCGCCGGGAAAGCTGGGAGCCATAATACTTTCCACGTTTGCGCCGATCAGGTTGCCGGACCCGCCGTCACCCAGATAAACGGCCCGAACGCCGGACGTAGCAGTTCCGGAGTAGGTCAGCGTCATGCCCCGCAAATCAATATTAGTGCCCCCCTGCACGTAGACCGCTGAGTTAGCACCCGCGCCCGTTACGTTTTGAACGGCAGAGGTAATACTGAGTACGCCCGATACCTTAACGTTGTTGGGCTTTTGTAGTTTTACCGCGCGGTAGGTGGCGTAAATGGATAGTCCGTTACCCCAGGTAAAGCCGTCCAGTAGCCCGTCCTCGTTAAAAACTGCTTCGACCGTGGGGTTCAGCGTCGTAATGGAGCCGCCCGATAAGGTCAGGTTCCTGGCCACCAGATTGCCGTAGACGTGCAGGCCGTTGCCGTCGTTCGGCCCCTGCCGGATGGTATTGTTGAGAAACTGCGTGTTCTCTGAGCCGTAAAAAACCGCAAGGGCCGCGTTTTTAGCCCCGCCACCCGTGTTATTGGCGAACGTGTTGTTGCTGCCCGCTTCGTCGTCAAACAGCACGTCGTTGGAAAGAAAGCCGGTGTTACTAGCCACTGTGACGTTTTCGCCCATCGACCCCCATACCGAGCCACCGTGGTCGGCTAATCGGTTGGTACGGCTGACGGTGTTGCCGATAAAGGTCAGGTTCCTGGCCCACTTGGTAGCCGTGTTCGTGCTGTTGTTCTGCCCGTTTAGGTAGTTGCCGTCGCCACCCCACCAGCCGGGGCCGTTCACGACATCGTCAACGGTATTGTAGCTGGCAGAACCCCCGTCGACAAACTGCAAAAGCGTGGCAAAGCCGCCGTAGACGCCCGCGTCCGTCCCTTTGATCGTGTTGTTGTTGAAAGTGACGTTGTAGCAGATGTTATTGATTGTGGCCTGGGAGTAGGTGAGCCGGAACGTTTGCGGCCCCAGCACCCCGTAGCAGTTGTTGTAGCTGGCGTTGATGTTGCGCGAGTTCCGGACGTGGATCGAAATCGGGGTGTTCGTATTGCCCGCTGCCCGAATGAACGTAATGCCCGTGATAGACACGTTTTGGCAGGAGTCGACAAAGAATACTTCACCCAGGTTCGGCCCCACGATGATGGTGTCCTGCTGGCCTTCTATAACCAGGTTGTTAATGCCCCGAATCAGAACCTGATTGTTGATGTAAAGCTTACCCGTCAGTACCACCTTGCCGCCCCCCTGGTTGATCAGGTTCTGCAGCGTAGCGGCTTCGTTTACGGTGCCGGTCAAATCAGCGCTCGTGCGCTTGATCGACCGCCCGTATTCGCCCGGTACGGCGTAGATGTTCGTTACCCCGGCGGGTACTTTGTCCGCGTTCAGGTTTACGTTCCCACCAACGGCCGTGGTATTGTTTACCGACGTTACAGCGTTCTGCTGACTGCCACCCGGCGCTCCCTGATCGCCTTTGGGAAGCGTGGCGTTGATGGTCGTTACGTCGCCATTCTGCACCACCGACAGGCTGGCCGGTGTTCCCGAGGGTGCCGTCGTCACCGTGCCAATCTGAATAATGGGCTGGTAGGTTTTGGGCTTAAAGGCGTCGATTGCCTGTTGACGGGTGTACACATCGGTAAACGTCGGCCGCTGCAGAATGCTCTGTGACAGGCCCGACAGACCCTGGTTCAGGTTGGTGTTTGTTACGCCCAGGGCGTTGCGGATGGCATCAACTCGTTGGCGGTTGATTTGCAATGAGTCCCCCAGGTATTGCACCTGGTTTTGCCGGTAGGGGATGCCCCCCGGCGGTATCTGATACCCACCCGGCGGCTGGGCAAAGCAGAGGGCGGGAAGCAGCAGGAAAATAAGTAACCTTAACGTTCTCATAGCGCAAGCAGTGGCGGGGTTGGATGATTGGAATAAATGACGGGTTGACGGTAGTCGCCGGACCAGGTTTGCTTTTCGCCGGTCATATCGGTGAATTGATACTTGACGTGCGCTGGTTGCGCCGTGGCCCATTCCGAGGGTACTTCCCAGACGTCGAGAAATGTATCGCGCCCGGTCAGCGTAATCGCGTAGGAGTTGCCGATTGGGCCTGTGCCTTTGTCCAGCCAGATTCGCATACCGGTTGAGCGGTCCACGTCCTGGGCTACGTAGCGCCCGTAGGTCAACAGGTAGGTTTTACCGTTGTAGTTGGGCACGATGAGCGAGAACACCAGCGGTTTTTTCTCAAACCGCTCGTTGACGTCAGGACGTAGGTTCTGATTTTTGATCAGGTAGCGGGGGATTACCCACTGGTGAGGGACCGACTTCACCCAGTTGAAGACCGAACAGCGCTGCAGGGCTTTGGAAAAGACTTCATAGGCCCCTTTGGCCCGGCTGCGTTCCGGAAAGCCGGGGGCTGCATCGTAATTCTGTCCCAGATCGATTGATTTTTGCGGACCCATCCAGGGCCGTAAAATGTCACGAAGCCAGTACTGGGCTATCACGTCGCCTTCCAGCGCGTGGGGGTTCAGGGGTTCGGTGTTTAGCTCGGTGACGTCGTAGCTTTGTCCGGCGGGGATCTTTTCCAGGTCTTTAAACTCCCTATCGTAGCGCCACCACTGCATAAGCTTCAGGTTTTCCCAGCCGGATTGTCGCATGGCTGAGGTGGGCAAATGAACGCCCCCAGCGCGGGTTTTATAATCCGCTATCGCCACGGCTACCCGCTCGTAGCACTCGTATACCAGATCGAACGCTTCGCCCTTGCCGTACTGTGTAGATCCCAGAATGTGCGCCGATTGACCCATGATGGTCGTCGTGCGCGAATCGGTCCGGTAGACGAGCACCGTTTTGCCCTGAAACTGCTCAGTGAGGTAGTTACCGTCCGCGTCTTTTTGAAAAAAGCTCTGGTCGTCGTAGGTGTAGTGAAAGTATTCAGCACTGCCAGCCGCTGAACCAGGTGTATTTTTGATGTACTGCGCCATCGGGGTATTGGCGGCAATGGGTGCATTCTTGCTCCCCCCCAAAAAGACGGGGCTTAGAAAGTTGTGGTTCAAATATGCCGGAACGCCCGGCTCGTGGTCGGACATAGCAAGCGCGTTGCCGCCGTTGTCATAGTACGGGCCGGACGCGGGCTGGTCACCCTCAAACCGGATCAAATGAAACGGCGAGAGGTAGCTCCAGTCGTAAGGGATCAGCAACGGGGCGGGCTGCCCGTTCTGCTGGGCGCGAATTTTGGCCCCTTCCATCACGTAGCCGACCATGTTCTGGTGCTGGGTTTCGCGGCTGTTGCCCGATCGGGGGTTGGCATTATTGACCTCAAAGTCGGGATTTAGCGCCAACGGCCCCTTGCCGTTCACGGCTGCCCATTCGCCCTGCGAGAAGGTGGATTGCATGAGCGCCCCTAGTTCGCGGGCGGCATTCTGGTTATCAATCAGGTAGTGGTTCGGGCCTGCCCAATCGGCTAGCCAGGACTTGTTGGGGTTGCCAGGGTCATACTGGTTATAGTAATCAACCAGGCTTTGGGCCTGATCGAACAGGGAAGCCAGCAGGTATACCCCCCGGTCGGAAATCGTTGTCCGGTCGGGCATATTGTCCCCCACGGCGTTGTAGCCCCGACTGGTAACCAGGGGGCGCAAAGAGACGTCATTGAACTGAACGCCCGCGTAAACGACGATCATCCCGTCCGCTACCTGAAAAGCCGGAATCCGCCCGAACAGCACCGTGTTCAGCGCCGTCTGCAGGGGGAAGTCGTAGTTGTTGCCTCTCGCGCGGGGGCGGCTCTGCACGACCGGCGTCAGGCGGGGAGCCGGGGTTTTAACGAACGGCGTTCCGTTGAAGTCCGAGCCCGACGTGGTAAAGTTGTAGGTGAAGTCAAAACCGGTCGTGGTGTTGGCCGGAATGAGGGTTCCATCGGTCAGTATAATATCCAGTAGCCCACTGCGAATATCGTTCAGCAGGGTCTGGTTGATCGCAGGATATTTGTCGGTGTCGCGCTGGGCATTGCCGCGCTGGAGTTTGCCCAGGTATTTACGGCGTACGGCGACGGGTGAGATAGCCATTAGTTTGTCTGGTTTTGGTCAAACTCCCATTCAGTGATTTCTTTTGCGTCGGTAGCGGGCTGGTCGGGCGTGAGCCAGGGCGGGCCGGGCTGTTTTGTTGGAAACGGTACGATAGCATAGGCGCCGTCTTTGGCCAGACGCCAGCCCCATCCGGCCGGCAACCGGTACGACGCGGGCACCGCCCAGTCGCCGTCTTCGTTGGTTCGTTGATTGGTGGGCGTTGATTTGGGCCATAGCTTACCCTCTGCCACCAGATACCGCACGTCCTGATCCACGCCTTCGTAGAGGTTATCTCCGACCTTGTTACCCAGCAGGGCGATCTCGTCAGCGGTCAGTATATCCACCTCTTCGGCGGGGGGTAAAACGACCGGATCAACCGGCTTTACCGGCTCGGTAGCGGGTTGGTCGGGCTTAGTGATGACGTAGCCCTGCTTTACAAGCTCGCCAGCAATCAACATCACCAGCTCTTCGCTCGTGATGGTTTTGCCATTGCGTAGGATGATGATTTCGTCAGTTATCATGCTGGGTATAGTCTGGTGTAGCCGGTCATGGTCGTGGTCGGCACAACGATGTTATACTGGAAGAGAAGCGTGGCCCCGGTGCCGGTCTGCTGCGAAATGCCGACTTTAAGGTTTTTGCCCGCGTAGCTGCCGGTATCATAGAGCGCAATGCGAAGCGCCGAGCCGGTTTCTGAATCAACCGTGCTGGTGCGCTGGAAGCCCCGCCCAAAATTGTAGGAGCCGGAAGCGAGCTGTAAATCAATGTACATGGGAGAGTCCGGATAGGTGTCAGCCATGCGGAACTCCAGGCGGTCGTAGTTGCCGTTAACCCCGCCGGATTTGACGAAGCGGTACTCAATTCGCTGCGCCGTGTTGGGGGGCGTAGCATCGGTGTCGTACTCCCACTCCGTGGTTTCCTGGTTTCCACCACCCCCGCCACCGCCTGGTGGCGTGCCCACTACGACCGTATAGGGCGGGTTGCGCACAAAAGCGTTGGGGTCATTGGGGTCAGAGGGTTCCTGGGCAACGCCCGCCGGACGCCATGCTTCAATGACTTTGTAGGTGCCGGTATTGCTGTAGGGGAATGCACCCCAGATGATTTCAACCGTAGCGCCGGTCGGATCATAACTGCCCGCTTTTAGCACTGCATCCCGTATGTCCGATACACCAACGAAGGCGTCAACGCCGTTCTGCACGATAAAGAACTGCCGTACCGCCTGAACAGGGACGGTCACGTTGGCCACGCCCACCCGGCCGACGCCCGATACGTCCGAGCTGCTGACAAAGTTTATTTTCTTGACCGGCGCGCTGGCGCTGGTATTTTTCAGCGTAACCTGACGCTGAACGTTGAAGCCGATAAAGAAAATCAGCGTAATGATCGTATCCTGGGTAATCGCATCGGCGTTGGCTGAGAGCGCCCCTTTGCGAATACCCCCATCGATAAACTCACCAAAAGCCACCCCCCCGGGTGCGTCGGGTGAATAGATGATTGAGCCGTCGGGTGCGCTGAAGGTGCGCCACGTGTTATCCGACCACCGCCGTTCGAGCGCGTAAACTTCACCCTGAACCCCTTCCAGCGGACCGGCGTTACCCACGATCCGGAAGTTTTCCGCACCGTTGAGCGGCACTGGCACGTTGCTGACAACGGTAAACGGTTTAGGCACGATCGTGGCGTTATCCACACCGATACGGACGTTGGCGATGTAGTCGCCGGGTTCGAGAATGCCGCCGGTGGGCAGGTTGGCGTAGGGGAAGGCGTAGGTGCCGTTCTGGATGTTGCCGTCGATCCGGCTGAGTAGATGCCAGGTCGAATCCGGTACAGCCGCCCCGTTCACGCCCGTAACCTGACCCATGAAGTTTTCCCCATTGGAGCAGTTGGCCTGGATTGTAAGGCCCGGCCCGTCGGCTTCGTACTTGGAGAGGTTGGCGTTGATGGTCGCTGTGGTGGCGGGTGGGTTCGTGCCCCCACCTGAGCCGCCAGAAAGAGTTGGCTTTACTGGTTTTGGCCCCGTCTGGTCGCTCTCCAGCCACTTGTCGTAGAGGTAGCCGTACTGCGACAGGTTCTCAATGTCTTCGTCGGATAACCCCGAACCACCGGAGCCGTTACCAGTGCCAACCAGTTCTTTTAACCGGTCCAGCGTTACCCGCTCCTGCGCGTAGCCGATGCCCTGAATGTAGTACCACGCAACCAGACCAAAAAAGTCATTAACGGCAACCGGCTCTTTATTTCGGATGATGCCACCAACGGATATGTCTTTACTGGTGACGTAACCCATTAGCGTGTCCAGGCTCTGCGTGCCACCCGACCCGCCCCCGATATAGGGCTTTATGATCGTGGCAATCGCCGTCAGGGTCGTTATATCCGCGTCACGAAACAGCTTACCCAGCAAGGCGTTCAGTCCGTCCTCGTCGTCGGGGCTCAGATCAGCCAGATCGCCAAGAAACGTATCGAGGTACGTTTTAACCAGAAGCGGGGTAACGATCAAATCATTACTCGTACCCGCGTCAAATTCCGCCTGTGTCGCAATCCGGGCCTTACCGGCTACGGCTGTTGTGGCCTGGGGTACATCACCGCCCGGCGCTGGTCCGGTCGCCAGCAGTTCAGCGAGCGCGTTGGCGCTGACCGGCTTCTGGTTGCCCAGTACGATCAGCTCCTTGCTGCCCGCAATCTGAGCACTCCACTTGGCCCGGATCGTGGGGTCACTGCTGTTCGGTGGCTGGTTGGGAGTAACGGCCGTCAGGGCCTTACTGATAACGCCTTCCTGCCAGACGAGTTGCCCGGTCACGTAACTAGCCGCAGGATCGTACTCGAAGATGCCTGAATCTTTTAGGTTTTCCAGCGCACCACCAACGCGCGGGGCGGTGTTCGCGCCGGTCTGGCTTTCGTTTTTGATTTGGGCAATATCCGTGCCCAGGGCGTTGAGGGGCTTAAGCACGATAATGACAGGTTAAAACGTCCGTAATGCGGTTGCCCGTTTCATCTTCGACCCGTAGCCGGACGTGCATGACTTCGGCGTCCGGCTGGGCGTTGAGCCGAATCCGGTACACCTGCTTATTGACGGGCATGGGCACTTCAACCGGGGCGCCCACCACCTCGAAGGCCCCGTTGAGGTATTCGATAATGAGCGTCCCTGAATCGCCTTCCGTTAGATAGGGCAGCCACAGCATCGTATCGAAATAGTACCCCCGAAAGATGATGGGCTCTGGCAAAAGGGTTATCCACCGCCGGTTGCCGTAGAGTGACAGATCGTCTTCGCCCGGCGGGGGGATGATACTCGCCACCCAGTAGGCGAGGCCCACGTTGATGGGCAGCTCCCCCTGATCGGTGAGTGAGGTAGCTGAGACGGTGACAAAATCCGAAAAGTCGGGATCAGGCAAAAGCGTTTCGCCGTCGGGGACCAGGTTCGGCCGGGCGTGGAGCCTAACGCGGCTGCGCAAGTCAACTAGGGCGGTTCCTGTTGCCGGATCGACCTGCGCTTCAGCTACCGAGGTGCGGCCGTCAAGATGCGTCATCGAGAAGCGAATCAGCTCCCAGTCGGCCCCCGCGTCGGATTCGGCGCCAATCAGTAAAGGAAGGGCTGGCGATTTAAACCCGCCCCCGTAACCAATCAGACTATATCCGGCTGTGCCCTGGCTGGTGCGCTCGAGCGTGGCCGAAAATTCGCCGTAGCCAAAGTAGAGGGCGGGCGTCTGGTAGCTGTAGGGCGCGTAGCCGGGCTTGGTGACTTTAATCACGTACGGGTTCGGCACAAACACGTTCTGCACCAGAATCGTAAAGACGCCCTGTGCGTCGGTGAGCGCGGTAGCTCCCCGAAAAAAGTAATCCGAGAAGTCCTGACCACCCATCGTAAAGATGCGCACCGATGCCCCCGCTACCGGTTGTCCGGTCGGGGTGCTCGCCGTGAGCGTAAAGCGGGAGGTATCGGGACCGGGCAGCATCTAGTCGAAGAGAAGGGATTTAACGAGTTGGTTACCGTAGGCGGGCAGCACACCGCGCACCCGGACTTTCACCTTGACCGGATCGAAGGGCCGCGACAGTACCCGCCCCTTGTTGTGAGGGTTGGGCACTTTGATGCCTTCGTTCACTATTTTGTAGGCAATCGCCCCGGCAGCGGCCAGGGGGATAGGGATGCCCTTGATTTGAATCCATTCGCGAATGGTCTCAACAAACCGGCTGGATGGCCTACCCTTACGCCGGTTCGGCCCACGCCCGTACTGCTGCTCTTTCCAGTAGGCCGGGCCAATGACGGACAGCACCACGCTTTTACCCTCGCGGGTGACGACGGCGTGGGTATTAGCAATCGAGTAGCCCGACGCCCGGAGTCCCTCCTCACGCTGCGAAACAGCCAGATCGTTCACCAGCCCCGCACCGACACCTTCCAGAATTGGTTCCAGCTCTATAAGCATACGCCGATGGTGGGGGGAGTAAGGGTGAGGCTGAGCCTGACTGCATCGTAGTTGCGGTCGGTGAGGTTGAACAGTAGGTTGCTGGTGAAGCGGGCACCCTGCACGACGCCCATGCCGTCGAGCCGGAGAAAAACTTTCTGCATCAGGGCGGCAAGGATCGCAAGGGTCTGCTGCTTATTATCCGGCCCGTCGGACAAAGACGATGGATAAAGGATCAATAGTGAGAGGGCGTAATCGTACCGGAGCGAACCGTTACCGATTCGGGTAATGCCGCCCGAGGTGTAGCCCTCGTGGAATAACAGGGCATAGTCGCCCTGGTGGTCGGCCAGGATGTTCAGCTCTTTCTCCGTACCAAAGGCGAACGATAACGCCGGAAGCCCGGCAGCGGTAAGCTCCGGGGCCAGAAGGGCGGTAAGTTGGTCGAGTTGTTCCAGCACAGCCCGAAATTACGGGTGTTACCTCCCTTTCGGGGGCGCTGACAGGCGCTGGTAGTTGGAAAGGTATTGAGCTTTTTTTGCTTTGGCCAATAGGTGCCTTAGCGCCTGGTCGAGGGGGAGTTGAAAAGCGTCTTTTCGGGGGATGCGCTCGATTTCTGCCAGTTCCAGGACGGCAAAGTCGGTATCAAACGCTGACAGGCCCGGCGTAAGCTGTTCAGCGGCTTTAGCGGTTGGATCGCCCTCGGTGGCACAGGTTGCAAAAAGACTCTGCCAGAGAGCATTGGATGCTGACAACTGCTCAAAAAAAAAGCAGCGAGGGGTAAAAGCTCGGTGCAGGGCAGCGCGTAGAGGGCGGGTAGCACCGTCCGGGCCTCTTCGATGTCGGTGTAGGGCTGACCGGTGATGAGGGGGGAGAGGTAAATGGAAAGCAGCGCGGGGGCCACGGCAAACAGGTCTGTTTCTTCGTCTGTGCCGATGGATTCAAGTTCGTGGTCGATGTCCCACTTCTGCCCGATCGTGGTCTGAGCGCCAAGTTTGGTGGGCGGAACGATGGTTTTACCCGATACGGTAAGTGTGGTTGGTACGGGTAAGGCTTTGAAGTCGGGGGTCTGGCTAAGAAACGCCAGATGCTCCTGCACGATACCGGCCAGGTCTGGAGCCTGTAGGGGGCGGAAGTCGGCCTCGGTCTTGCCAGAGAGAATGCACAGCGCATGAACGACAGAAGCCCCGTCTGCGAGCCGGAACGCCTGTTCCAGCGTTACCTCGTCCCACGAATCAGGGAGGGTGAAGCGTAAACCGTCTGCGTTGAAGCGGGTCATGCAGGCTTGGTTGAGAAATAATACGTCAGCGGGGCTACGTTTTGAACAAAAGCAACAGAAAGGCCGCATTCGTTTAACGTTTTGGCGACGAGGTGAATCTGCTTAGACACAATATCTGTGCTTCGCATCTTCACTGTTCCCCAGTAGGAGGTTGGCGCGTCGTCTTTGTAGGCGCTAAATTCGATCAGTTCGCCCCCTGATCTGCCAACTGCCAGTTTGATGTCTTCCATGCCTAATTCAAACTTAGTTCACAACACTTATCGCCCCACTCCCAGACGTAATGCCCGCGTAGTTCCTGCCGAACGAGATAGCAGGTCAGAAATGCCCCGAAACGCTTAACGTACCAGCGGGGCGAGGGCATGGCGCAGCGGGTGTTGGTCATAACCGTCGTTGTCTAACCTGTGGCCGGTACGCTCGGGCGGTGCTGACCACAGGCGAATTTAACTCAAAATACTCTCGCATCATAAGCACATCGGAGTTATCTGGCGACCGTCCAATCAATTCCTTAACGTCTTCTTTGCTGATAACCGCCTTCTTGCCTTCCGCGTCCATATCGCGCTGCTTGACCTGCTCCAATTCTTCAACGGTGTCTTCTACTTCCTTCTCACTCATGACGTTCGGCAGAATATAAATACCCGCCTGGTTGATACGGTCGGCCAATCGAAAATAGCACTGTGATTTTAGGTTATTGTAGTTCGGCGTCTGCTTACCGTCGGGGGTCCGCTCTTCCATCGGTCGGGCGTTATTGACAAAACCCTTGCAGCCTACCGTGTCGGTAACGCCCCCGCCGACCCCGTCGTCATCGACCACGACCTGAGACGCTGGAACGCTGTACTCAGTCATCATAACCCGAACAGCCGCGGCTACTTCCGGAACCGAGGCCCCTTTGATGGTTCGGTAAGCAATGACGCGCCACCCATCCCAAACGCATATCTTCGTCGTGTCACGGCCATAGCGGGCCACGTCGCAGGTGATGAACTTACGCCCGCCCCCAATGTGTTCATTTTGCCAAAGATCCAGAATTTTGTCGTAGTCAATCAGCGCCGATGGGTCGTCGTCGTACTCCCAGTTACCAAAGAGCAGGCGCTGTTTCTCGTTGACGCTTAATGTTCGGTGCAGGTTCTCCAGGTAACCCGCGGGTAGCCGTTTATTATCCTGTGGTAGTGCCTGCACGAACCGTTTCCAGGCTTCAAGCTCCCGGTCCTTTGCTTTGCGGTAGTACTGCTTATACAGGTAGTTCTTGGCCGGGTTGCAGGTCTGCAGTAGCTTAGGGGTAAGTCCGTAAACATCGTTCTTCCAGCGACCGATTGATGCTGATAAGTTATTCTTGGCTGCTTCTTTGAACTCCCCGGCTTCTTCGATCCAGCCGCGGGTCATCTGCATGGAGCCAAACCGGGCGTAAAGCGGATCGCGGGGAAGGTACTTGGCGTCCAGCAGGTAGACACGGCTTTTGTTGTAGCAAGTGTAGTAGTTATCCTGCCCGTTGTAGTCATAGTACTGCTGACCGATGCCCCAATGTTCAAAGACTTCGTGAATAGAGGGGATGGTAAACTTTCGAATATTGGTCAACGAGTCACGGGCAATAAAGTAATGCGTTTCGGGGTAGGTGAAAGCATCGCCAAAGATGAGCGAACAGCCGAGGTAGCTCTTTCCCGATCCTTTTGAACCGCCGTAAACGATGTCGGTGACATCGTTATCCTGCCAGAGCCTGCAGACGTCTTTTTGTTTCTCGTTGCCGAATGTGTTGAATTGAAGCTGCATGGTCACAGCACCTGCATACCGGTGATTTGTTTGATTTCGACGGTGCTATCAACTTGCGTCCTATCTTCCCAGCCCATGTTCTTTAAAGCGAAAATAACCCCACCACCTTTGGCAAAAGGCAGTATATCTTCGTATTCGCTCTCAATGATCATTAGCGCGCGTTTTAACGGGTACGAAAAACTCTCACGCTTCAAATACTCATACATCGTTGATCTTGACTCGAAGCCAAGAAAGAGGGCGAGGGTAGTTATTTTAGGCCGGTCGGGGGCGCGAGTACAGACACGTTTTGAGACTTCGGTAGGTATGGTATCCATCTTGCCAGTCTCGCTATTTTTCTTACGTTTGTTAACTGTTTCGGTTTGGTCTTCGTATTCGCCTTGACAGTATTCGAAGTACTCCTCTATACGTTGTTCTAACTCTTCAGCATTGGCATACTTAGCCGGTCGTCCATGACCAAGCGCATACCTGTTGCCTTTGGGAGCGGTAAAAGCCATACCTAAATATACTAATTAATTCCCAAGCCGGCTAGGGCTTCGGCGTTGTGCTTTGCGAATCGTGGGCCTACCTGAAAACCCCGAAGCGGGCGGGCATGCCTGATCTAAGTTCCAGTTGATCTTGGAGAGCTGCAGGGCAACCCGGCTCGCTAGCCCTTCGTACTGCTTCACCAGCGTCAGCCGTTCGCTCGTGCTCAAATCCTGCGACTGATCGCGCGACTTGTTGACAAAGCCGGTCTGAGTCAACGTGACGTTCGCGCGGGTCAGGTAGATGCTCCAGACCGCGTAAGTCATGAATTTACGAATGAGCCGCCCGTTCACGAACTGTTCGGCGGTAAGCGTTTCGGTGGGAGTGAATGCGTCGGGGCCAAGCGCGAAGGCGTCATTGGCAAGTATCGTCCGGTAAGCGGTGATGGTAGCGGACTCGAGCACGTCAGCCAGCCACCCCTCGGCAACTTGACTAACGATCGGGGTGAGCTTTTCAGCAATGCCCGGCCCCTCACCCCGGCCCGGCATCTTCACCGAAACGGGCAGCGGGCCGATGTACTGCTCAATATCATTCAGCGATAGCAGCGGTTCCATCGTCGTCGGGGAAGTAGTTTAGGTTTTCAATCGTGAAATCCCGGTCACCCAGCGGCCGGTGCCAATGGGCAAAGATTTGGGCGTAGACGCGGCTGATGGAGCGCTGGTAGCGGTTGACCGTCTGCTGCATGAGCTGGGAGAACAACTTGATCTGAATCTGGGTGAAGCTGATACCACCCGTCGACTTACGAACGCCCATCAACTCGTTAGGCACCCTGGTTCGGCGGCTAATGTGTTCGGCTACGTAGTCGCCCATTGCCGTGTAGCGGTTAGACAGGTCTGATCCGCTTGTCGGCATGAACTCCATCGCTTCCAATTCCTCAATGGTATCGGCTTCAATACAGACGATACTAGCTGCGTTTTCGGCGCCCTGATGTTGCGTCAATCGGTTTTGGATTGAATCTTCATCACGATTACCCTCATCCCGAGCGTCGCTTTTCTTCAGTGTCTTGAATACCCCAGAGGTAGCAAAATCCTGCGTCACCACCCGGTAGTAGTAGGTGCTCAGTTCCTTCTCGGCTTCAAACATCACCGACCCGCCCGCGTAGCTTGGCGTATGGTAAACCTCACCCTTCCGGCGCGTTCCGGCAATGACGTGAACCAGTTGACCCTGATACTTTTCAATACCGCCAGCCTCTTCGATTTGGGCGAACACAACCTCCTTTCGGGGGTTGAAGAGGTGAACGACCTTGTGCTCTTTCGCCCGTTTTGGAAACAGGGTCGAGCCGAGATAGGGAAAGATGCCCGCCCGCGTGATGTTACCCAGATCATCGGGGGCCATGAACCGCACCTGTTCGGGCGGTACGTGCTGCATCCCAACGATTTCGGCCAGCGCGTTAAAGCTAAGGTGCAGACAGATCACTTCCAGGTCAGCGACGCCCGAACAGTTGGCCGCGTGAACATCATCGAACGTTTCGCCCTTGCGGTTGACGATCATTTCGGACAGGGCCAAATCCTTCAGGCCGTTGCCCTCAATGAACTCAGCCCGAACGGACATCGCCGCCGACGCCGTGTCGGATTCGTCGATTACGTCCAGCAGCGTTTGCGGGTAGAGGTTATCCCAGCCCCAATCAAGAAAGCCCGTCACGGTGCGAGACTGGGTGACGGGCACTTTCTTATTAGTCGGCTTCGATTTGCGAAGGGTTGCCATGCACTAGCGGTTGGCGGTGATTACTTTTTGTCGTCGTCTTTTTTTTTGGCTTCCCCGGTGGATGCCGCCGGTGCTTTGTAGTCCGGATTCAGGATGATTAACTCCTTGTACCCCTCATCCATTTTCAGCAGCGCTTCGGCGGCTTCGTCGTTCAGGGGCGTGACGCCGGTCGTGGCGGCCGGGGAGTTGGAAAAAATCGTACCGTGGGAAGGCGAATGAAACGAACCCACTTCCGGGTTCACCATGTATTTGTTGGTGGTCGTTGCCATGATGGTTTTATTGATGCGTCGTAGGTGCAAGCGAAAGTGCGTCAGCATGTCGTTCTTCCAGTTCGGGCAGGACGTACAGGTCGTTGCACCGAGATCCAGCAGATACCGTGCTTTTAGCCGGGCAAGGTTCTCGTCGCTGAGAATGCCTTGCCCGTACCAAGCGGATATAATTTCCGCTAATTCGTCGTCCGAAGTAATCGGCTCCATATTAGGCGGTCGCCGTCGCCAGCGTTTCCAGGTAATCGGCGGTGTCGTCCAGGGTCGCCGTCTTGTGGCGCAGCGTCTTGGCTGTTTCTTTCTCCTGAGCCGCCTGGAACTCCAGGGTAAACTGGCCGGGGTTGTTGGCGTCGTTGGAGTCGTTGGTCAGGTTGGTCATTGACATGCCGGTCGAAAAACCCATCAGCTTCCAGCGGCCGAACTCACCCTGTTGTTTGATGATCGCCACTAGGTCAGTGCGGTTGGTCAGCTTATCGATTTCGGCGTCGGCTTCGGGGCTGTTATCGAACACCATGAACCGAAAACCGTGGGTGATGCTATTGCCGTTATCGTTGGCAGAAAAGCCCTGCGTACCCTGGGCGGATAGCTTATAGCCCTCCCAGCGCTTTAGCTTTTTGCCCGTCTTCAGTGTCAGGGCGGTGATGATTTTTGCGCCAACCGCCGGGTCGGTAGCCGACGTGTCGGTGGTATAGGACAGCAGTTCGTCGCGCGTGAAGACGTACATCTTCTCGTAGAGGCCCTGCCCGTTGGGTTGGCAGGAATTGACCAGATCGCGCGTTAAGGCAGAGACAGATACGCAGCTCATATAGTAAGAGTAGTTAGGGCGAACCAAGAGTTGTCTTGGCCCGCCCGGTGAGACAATTAGTAAGCTGCGACCACGAGGGCGTCGTCTGCAATTTGCATATCGGCGGCATACGTCTGGCGGGCGTTCCAGAGTTCAGTGTCCTGCGACGACCAAACTTCAAGGCCCGCGCTACCCGAATCGTCAACCGGCGTCGCGTCGAAGCGAAGCTGCAGGTTGCCTTTCACGGTCAATAGCGCGCGGTGCGGGCGGTCAATTTTGCCAGCCTTTTTAAAGTAGCCGCCCAAAAACTCATCCCACTCGGGAACAACCATGATCGGAACGCCCCGGAAGGTGGGCAGCGATACGCCGTCAGCCTGAGCTACGTAAGCCAGATCCAGATTTTTCGATTCGCGGTAGATCGTCCAGGCGTCGAAGATGCTGTGCGATACCATAAACAGCTTATTAGCCGTTGGCTGGCTGTACAGCCGGGGATCGGCCGCTGAGAACATGGCCTGGAAGATGGCGGGCACGTCGTTCGGATCAAGCACCTGATCGCCCGTCGGGTTGTTGGCAGCGATTGGCACCAGCTTGGTTAGTTGAGCCGCAATGCCCAGCTCAACGTTACGCCATGCCCCGTTGAAGGTCTTGAAGTACGGCACGAGCTGGGCCGCTGTCAAGGTGTCACCACTAGCGGCTGCGTAAGAAGCAGTCAATTTGGCTTCCGTCATGTTGCGGTCAGCAAACCAGGCCATGCGAAGCAAATCTTCGTAGATAGCGTACTCCAGCATGTCAATGCAGTAGTCCCCGTACACCGTGTCGCCAAGATTCTTCTTGTCGTTACCAGCGTTCAGATACCACTCTTCGGCCTGTCCCCGCAGCACCTTCCAGCACTCCTGATACCAGGCTTTCAGATCGACCGGGGCAAACGTTTTGTTGGTCTTGCGGGTGTTGCGCGTCGTGGCTCCTAATCCGCAGCCGGGGTCGACCGTCGTAATCAGGCCAACCCGTTCCAGGAATTGCACGATCAGGCGACCTTTCAGTCCTTCCGTGATCGCAAAGTACTTCGACAACGCCGGGCGATCTACGGCCGGGCGGAGCGTTAATTCAGCGGCTTCGTGACCCTGGTAGGTAAAGCTCGCGTCGGGGGTAAATGCCATTGTTTATTTAAGTTTAGCTGTCTGATAATGCTTGGTTATTTGCGGTTGGCCAGGCGCTTTGCTTTGCGGTCAGCGGCCGTTTCGGGCGCTTCCGGCACCCGCTTGTCAATCGGTGTTTCGTTCACGCGGGCCGTTACAGGGTCGGCGGATTCCATGCCCTTTAGCACAGAGGTGACGCGGGCTTTGAACTGCTCGTGCTCTGACTTCAGCGAAGACACAGTAGTGTCAAGGGCAAGCAGTCTCTCGTGCTCTGCTTTGCTGATTGTGATTGTTTCGGGCGCGGCCTCAGCGGTTGGTTCGGGCGTTTCGGGCTGTTCTTCGTCCGTCACCGGATCAATAATATCCGAGATAGCACCAGCGGCAACGACAATTGTAAATCCGTCGGACAGCAGGTATTCGCCGTCTGGTACTTCGGTGCCGTCTTCGTAGGCCAGCGCGTCGCCAATCACATAGGTTTCCCCGGCGGCATCAATATCGAGCACCTTGCCGTCAACGGTGTTCACGGTTAAGCTGGTCGTCTGTTTGCCTTCCATAAGGCCAAGTAGGCCCTTTAGCCCTGCTACCAGCAAGGTGTTGCGTTTTGCCATGTTTGTATTGGATGAGTTGTTTTTTGAAAGAGAAAGCCCCGTTTTGCCATCTTTCAGTAGGGCGTAGATGGGGCGGTGAAGCGAGCGACTTGCCTGAACAGCAGCGCCCATATAGAGGCCGGTAGCCCAGCCAAACGCAATAGATTCTTCGGCGGTAAACTCGTGGTCTTCGCCGTCGGCAAAGACGCCAGCAATGACTGATTCGGATTTGCCCGTTACGGCGGTAAACAATTCAATGCACCGCTGTTCTTCAAAGGCCAGTTTATCTAAGTAGGCTGCATAGCTGACCCGGTTGCCCGGCGGCAGGCCATCGCCGTAGTTCGGCAGATGGAAGAGCAGTTGCGCGTGGGGAGTCATTAGCCGCTCTTTGGCCGCTGACAGTAGGATAGTTCCCATTGAGGCCACCATGCCGACGGCAATGGTTCGCAGGTTGGGTAACGTGATCATGTAATCGTACATCGCCCAGCCCTCTTCCATAACCCCGCCAGGGGTTTTAAGAAAGATGTCGTAGCCATCAGCCTGCCCAGCAGCCTGAACAAGTCGCTGCAGTTTCGTGAGGGAAATACACGGCGGATCGCCGGGTTCTACCCACTCGTCAGGCATGATGATACCACTAAGGTTAATCTTGACAATCTTCGGCATTGGGGGCTATTGTGTAGCGGATAATCAATGCAACGAAGTTGATAAGTACCACGCTTATCTGTATATTCAGGCACTGAAAAGCTCAATACCTTTCCAACTAAACCACTGATTGACTGTGGACGAACGACTCGAACGGCTACTAATACGGGTAAAGTCAGGCGACGGAATAAAAAAAGCCCTGGAAGTTGAAAAGTGCCATCACTGGTACTATAGCGAAGAGGTTACCCCGGCCGATCGGGCGATCATTATGGCAGCCCGGCGGGAGTACACCGAGCGGGCGAAGTATCCCCAGGGCCGGGTAATCCAGCCGGGACGGCACAGCGGTTCGTTCTTATCGGTAGAAATGCAGGATCACAAGCTAGGCCAGTACAAGGCGATTTGTGATCTGAACGGCACGACGGTCAGCCAGCAGACGCGCTCGCTGATCAATACCTTCATCAGCGAGCACAAGTCAATGCTATAAAAAAAGCCCCACTGATTGAGTGAGGCTTTCGCGTTTTTGGGTAGAAAGGGGCTTGCTAGAAGTCCGACTTCTTTGCCTTCATGGCCTGCTCCAGATTTTGGAGCATGGCCTTAATATTTTCATCAGCTTTAACCGCGTACTTGATGCTGTTTCGCTTTAGCATGGGACGTTCCATAAATTCGGCTATCGTCCAGACGTAGCGACCCATTGACCGTGCGGACGGATGGCTTGCGCTAACCGTTAAATCGTTGACCGTGTATCGGTAACGCCCGTCTTTTATCTCCAGAATGATTGCGTGGTTCAGGTAACCGTCTGACCGGTAGGTCATATTAAACAGCCAGGGTGTGTAAAGTGAACCTTTGGCAATTAACATGCCGCCGTCCTTATCGGCTAGTTGCAGCGCTTCGGTAGCGCTTGGATAGTACGTAACAATCCATTGCTTTGCTTTATCAAAGAGTTGATTTTTCGACTCGCTGGGCACTGGCACGACGTCAGAGTATTCGACGGCACCTGACTTAACCGGCATAACATCGCTGAGTGAGCCTTGGGCATGGGACAGATAACTAACAGATAGAAGTAATAATGTAAGGAAGAACTTCATGGCGTAAGGGTTTTTAGCCCTAACATACGCACGAAGTTTTATTTCTTACAAATCCGCCTGCACCTCAACCTTTCTGATGTCCTTCTGAACGCGGTCAAACGCTTCAACAGAAACCACCGTTTTAACGTCTTTCATACCCTCCCGTACGGCCCTCGCAATCGCTACGGCATCGGTTGTCAGGCTCACCCCCCCCAGGTTGTAGGTGGGAGTCATGTTCTGGGTGGAGAGCCGGTTCGCCGTTAGGCCAGGGAACGCCCGGCCACCGCCCGCAACGTTGATCGCTGACAGTTCCTTATAGAACTTCTGAGTAGAGCGGGCATTGATGATGGCCTCTCCGTTGCTGATTCGGGCATTGATGCTATCGCTGGTGCCCGTTCCCGGCCCCTGTACGTAAGCGCCCCGGTTGTCGGAACGGTAGTACCCCCCGCGGGCGAACTTTTGGTTGTCGATCAGGATTTGATTGGCAAGACCTGTAGCGCCCACCAGAGCCGCCGTAATAAAGTTAAACGGAGGTGGTAGTTTGAAGGCGTTCGTGATGCCCTGCGCAGTGGCGATAATATTCTCAATGCTGGCAATCTTCCGGCGCTTTTCGGCGGCTTCCTTTTCGATCTTTTCCCGCTTTTTCTGGAAGTCCTTTTCGATCTTTTCCCGCTGGTCGCTGGTCAGGGCGGCCGAACTTAAGAGCGCTTCCTGCTGATCGTCCAGGGCTTTGGTCTGCCGCTGAACGCTGGCCTCAACAAACGAAGACAGGGTGGAGGATGCTGTCTGGGTAGCCTGTAATATGTTGCCCGCAATATCTTCGGCGGTCTGGACTTCAAGCTCCTTGTTCTTCGTGCGGTATTTGGCCCGGATCTTCTCCTTCTCCTTCTCCTTTTCCTCCTCAGTGCCTTTTACCGCGTCCAGTTCGGCCTTCTGCTCTTCGGCCAGTCGCTGCTTCTGAAGTTTAAAATACTTGATCGTACCCGCTTTGGTATCGGCAATCTTCTGATCGATTATTTCCAGGTTATTCTTATGCTCCAGCTCCTTCTCCTGACGCATATTCTCCTTCCGGGCGGCCAGGGCTTTGGCCTGAACAGCATTGATCTGGTTGAGGTATTCTTCGCCGGTGATCTGGCCGTACTTGAGTTGCAAATCCAGCAAATCAACCTGGGTTTTCTCTTCCAAATCAATCCGCTTGCGGGCGATTTCAATATCTACTTTCAGGGACTGGTCGCCAAAATCCTGTTCGACCTGCAGGCGACGTTCGGCAGCAGCGGCCTGTTTCTGCACCTGATCCTGGGCAAACTGAGCACGGGCGTCCTCAATGGCCCGTTCGGCGTTCAGCACAATATCACTCTGCCGTTCGCGGAACTGGGTTTCGTTAAGTTGCCGGGCTTTGTACTGTTTTTCAAGTTCGACCTGCTGCTGACGGCTTTCCTGCCGGATCTGCTCAATGCGTAGGTCCAGCTCCTGTTTGCTGCCCCGCTGGGTTAAGGCAAGGGTGGCCGATATTTCGGCTTTGCGGGTACCAATCTCCAGGTTCAGCAGTTCAGCCGCGTGCTCGATTCGTTTGTCCAGAATCGCCTTGTTGGTCTGGGCATCGATGAGTTGGCGCTGCTTCGAGTTTTTAGCGAGCCCGACTTTTTGGGCGTTCCCCTGGGCAACGATTAAGGCCTCTTCCAGTTTCAGGGTGTCTTTGCCTGCCTGCCTGGCCTGCAGCACCCGTAGCTCTGCCAGGTACACGGCATTATCAGCAGCTTGTTTGGCGGCTTCCTTCGCTTTGGCAGCAGCTTCGGCGTTAATGGCGTTCAGGGAGTTGTTTAATTCGGTTTGCTTGCCGAACGATTCTTCCCGTATGTCAGCCAGTTCGATTTCGGCATCAATGAGCTTCTGCCGGTCTTCGCTGCTGACCAGGTTGCCCCGTAGTTTGATCTCAGCCTGAATGTTTTTTATCCGCTGCTCCTGCAGGGCGATCTGCGTTTTCAGCGTCGCGTTCTCTAAATCGAAGGCGGCTTTAGCGGCTTTGGAGCGCGAGGCCGTGGATTTTGTAACGTCTTCGGAGGCTAATTTCAACCGTTCAATTTCGGCCCGGTTCTGAGCGCGGGCCAAAAGGACCTGCTGCTCGGAATCCCGGATGATCTGATTCTGCCGTTCGATGGCCTGACCTAGCTTATAGGCTTCCGCTGCCGCGTCGCCCGCCCCTTTGAAGGCGTCGAAGAAATCAAGCAGCGCTTTTTTGGGGTTGGTAAAAACTTTAGTGAGCGCTTCCCCCGCCCTGGCAATCGTGCCGACCACGACATCAACAGCCGCGCCGACGCCCGCCATTTTGCGAGACAGAAAGTCCATCCCTACCTGCGTTTTAGTCAAGTAGGTGATCAGCGCCCCGATGGCCAGCACCAACAGACCAATCCCCGTTCCGGCAATAGCCGCTTTAATCCCGGTCAGCCCCCCCTTGAAGGCAGACAGGCCGGTCTTTGCATTGCTCAGAAACCCTTTTACCTGATCAAGCCGACCCCCAAAACCGCCCGTTACTTCGCTCAATACATCGAAAGCGGAAGCGGCTGGCTTGGCCTCATCGGCCACCGTTGAAATTTCCCGCTTAAGGCCCGCGATTTTAAAGCCAATCCGTTCGTAGGCTTCCCCGCCGTCCTGACCCAGGGCTTTTTGTTCTTCTTCGAGTTTAACCAACTCGGTAGTCGTAGTGCGGATTGCTTCGCCATAGGTTTTTACTTTATCCTGAACATCGTCAAACGTTTTGCCCGATTCGGCGCCAACGCGGTTGATTTGCTGCTGAAAACCGATGATGCGCTTACCAACGGCCTCGTACTGGGGTGAGCCTTTGTCGAGCGCCTTCTGCTCCTCCTGAAGTTTGATTAGTTCAGCAATCAGCGGCTCAATGGACTTGGCCACAACGGCGTAGTTACCCACCTGACGCTGGTAGCGGTCGGTCAGCTTTTCGGCTTCGAGCAGCTCCTGATTGGTCGCGTTGATCTGCTTCTGCAAGGTTCCCCCGGCCGCCCCTTCCCGGTCAGCGCGGGATAAACTATCGTAGGCTTTATTGAGATTCGACAGGTTGGCCCGTAGGGATATGAGCGAACCTTCCGCTTCGACTACGACCTTGCGGTTGTTGTCCATCTCTTTGCGGTTTTCACGTAGCGACGCCGTCAGGGCCGACCGCTGCCGCACGATGCCTTCCATCGCGGCCTCGTACTTGTCGGATTCGATCGCGCTTTCCTGGTACTGTTTTTGGAGCAGCTTCTCCTCTGCCTTCAGGGCCGTTAGTTGCTGACGGATCTGGACAATCTTTTTTTCGACCTCCTCTTCCGATACCCGGATTTTTATCAGTACCTCATCGGGCCTTTCGTCTGCCATGCTAGTAAGGAATTAGCGTAACCCGGCAGGGGTAGCCCGGTACGTAGTTAGAAATCTTATTGAGGTAGAAAACGTGGTTTGAGAGTTGCAGCGAACCGGCCCGGACAAATGAAAGCCGTACGGGCCTGGTCAGGTCCAGACTGGCCACGTCGTCCGCCGTCAGCATCATCGAGAGCGTCAGGGCGCGGGGCCGTCTGAGTACGCGGGTTAGCCCCTTAAAATAGCGCTGAATGAGCGTCTGTTCACGCTGAACAAAGCTGACCCGATCGAAAGTCAGAGAGTAGGCGTTGTTGCCCGCGTTGGCACCAAGTGGCCGGTCAGCCCACCAGCAAGCAGTAAGCGTTACGGGCTTCACTTCATCTGGGATGCCTTCCGCCGTAACGTTGGCTTTGGCGGTCAGTGTCTTGCCCGGTTCAATCAGTACCAGACGGGGCGTAGTGGCTGACCGTTCCAGCGTTCCGTTTTTGATCGTGCGCGTTGGGATGGTGACGGGGCTACCGTAACCGGTCAGCGCCTTTTCGGAGTTGAGACAGGCCGCAAAGGGTAGTTCGAACAGGTCAGCCGTTGTGGGCAGGTTGGGGGCGTCGACGCGGATCTGTCCGTCGCCGTAGGTGCTGACCTTATCCAGCGCCTTCCACTTAACGTTGTTCACCTGCCCGTAGGGTTCCAGCGTTACCAGCAGTTCGGGCTCTTCGGATTCCTCCACGCGGGTCGACCAGTCCACGGCCTTGTCGGTATTGGCAACAACTTCGCTCAGGGGAATAAGGGTTACCGTTTTGCGTACATCGTCCACGGCGTAGGTAGCCGAACACAGCAGCGCGATTGATTTAAGCACCTCGGTACACGCCATGTCGGGCAAATTGCGGGCCACCAGCCAGTCGTCGCCGGGGTATAGTTTCGGATCGGGCGTAAAGGATGCCCAGCAGGTGGTCGGGTCAATGTAGCCCAGCACCATAAACCGGCCGACGAGGGTGCGACGGCGAAGAATGAAGCGAATCCGGATCTGATCGCCCGCCTTGCAGTTAATCGTCTCGTCAAGACTGATTGTCTGTTGGGCGGAAAACGTAATGTTGTACACCCCTGAATAGTTGTCACCCACCTGTGCGACGTTCTGCCCGTTGCGCTCAACGATCAACAGCACTTCGACCGCACCCGTCGTAACCTTTAGCTTGAACGTCTGGCTGGCCTGAACGCGCAGTTTCATGGCCCGGTCGCAGACGTAGGCTTTCAGAGACGTATTGAAGTTGTTTTGCTTGCCGTCGAAAAAGTAATTATCCGGGTCGTTGTCCTGGTTGAACTCGTAGAGTACTTCGGTCTTCCCAGAACCCGACATCTGCAGCGAGTTTCTTACCGTCACGCGGGCTGATCGATCCGTCACCCACTGCTCGTCGTGGCTTTGGGGTTCGTCATCCACAAACGGCAGGGCGATCCGGTTGAGTAGCAGATCGTTCAGCCATTCGCCCGCCGGACGGTAACCCGTTTCGGTGAGCATCTGCTCAATGATCGTGCGGGCGTAGACGGACGGAAACAGGGCATCCGAGGCAAAGGTGTCTTTATCAAAGTTGCCGTAATCAATGACGGGGTACACCGCCCCCGCCGTAGCTCCTGCCAGCGCCGAAATGCCCGCGACAGTCCAGGGATGGTTATAGCGGTCGAGGTTCAGGGTACGAATGGAGCGGTCACCCAGGGCATCAAACAAACTGCGTGTCGCCTGAAAGAGCTGCACTTTCCAGCCGCCCTGAAAGGATTCAAGCCGGGCCGATGCGCCGGGCATCAGATCAACCCCGTCGAAGATCAGCTTCGCCTTAAACACCGCGTAGGGGTATTTACCACCCGCGTCGAGCTGTTCGGCGTTTTCGGTCAGATCCCGAATCGTGAGGGTATCGGGCAGGCTGAATGAGAGCGAGTAGCTGGTCTGGATGGTATCGGGCTTAGTGAGATCGTTCGCCTGAAAATTCAAGGCAGGTTCTGCTTCCGCCACCCAGACGCCGTTGAGATAGAGTCCGTCAACAATCATCGGCGCTGGGACCTCCGGGCCGGTAGGGTAAAAGTAACAGAGAGAGTATGGGTGGCACTGCGTGAGGTGTGCACCGGAAACGTGCCGGGATCAATCGTGACCGGCACCTGATGAAATACGCCGTCTTTGTCGGGGGCAAGTAGATACACCGCTACCGAATCGTAGATAGTGGCAACGGCTTCGGCCTGCTCAGCGGTTAGCCCCGACGTGCGGGCGGTAATAACGTAAGCCGATTCTTTTTGGGTAGCCAGCGTAAGTCCCGCCTGCCGGGCATCGCCCCGCGAGGAAACGGTCTTGTCGGTGCTCATTGGCCCGTCGAACAGCCAGTAAGGCCAACCGGTCGGAGACTGCCAGGTCAGAAACGCGCCGGGCGTGCGGCACTCCCCCGGTACGCTGGGGGTCGTGGGCGTAATGAGCACCCCCTGAAAGGTAGCGTCGAACGTTAAATCAAACGTTCCGGTGGGGGTGGTAAGGCTGGGGATTGTTGGCACAGGGCGAAGTTCGCCGGTGCGCTATATGAGCAAGGGGGTAGGAACTGGAAAGGTATTGAGGTTTTTTACTTCATATCCGGAAACACGTCGTAAAACTCTATCAACTGCTGCTCCAGCAATTCCGGCGTCAATTCGGGCGTGGGTTGTTTGGGCATGGGGTTAGCGTTTGTAGTGATTGCGCAATAGCTGATTATTGTTAGTGGTAGGCCCGGTCTTGTGTTTGCCGCACTTGATCGGGCTGTCTATTTTAGACTATTAAAAATGGCGATAACTCTTTGATTTTCAAAGTATTTCACTAACTTTATAGTGTAAATAATCGGCTATTTATGAGTAACTTAAACCTTAAAGCGGTACGTAAATTTTATGGACTATCTGCTACCGATATGTCCCGAATTTGTGGATTTGGTCCCAACCAATGGCGGCTTTACGAAAATGGGGAAGCATCGCCAAATTCGAGCAACTACAACCTTATTGTGTTAGTTGTTGATCCCTATAGCTTTCAGCGCCTACTTAAGGTTCTGTCCGATGTTGACCGGGTAGCAATGGGTAAGCGATACGATATGGCCCTACAAAAGACAAAGAATGTCTGCTGGGATTTGGAAAATCTAGTTGAGGCATCACGACGCGATTTAGTTCAAGCCTGGAGAAACAGCCTAAAAGAGCCGGAAGAAGTTTAGCTGCATTTTACCCCCAAATAGGCCGCAATTTGCTGGATGGATAGGTCGGTGGTTGTCATGGCTGGTTCTGGTAGATGAAGCTGGCAAGCACGATCGGCTCAACACGCATACCCACAGCGGTACGTTCAAACACAACATCATCGGCAAGCTGCACGGGCGTCATAGCACTAATGAAGTAATGAACTTGGCCACCCAAGTCATCATCAGGCGAATACCAATTGCAGATCTGAGCGATCAGACCCCTCGTATCGTTAGCGTACTTAATAACGCAACGCTTGGCCTGCGGGCAGATGCTGGTCGCATCAACGATTTTCGTCGCTTCAAGGCTTTGCTGGGCTCGGTAATCATACAGACCCAATGTTTTCTTTGCTACTTCTTCAACTGGTCTCATCCTTTCTTCTCTTCGTTTTGGTTTACCAGCCCCGGCGAGGGGGTTAGGCAAACAATAAAAATTGACCATTTTCGGACAAGACAGGCTCTGGACAATTAGCCTTGCTACATTCTTGGGCCATACGCGTAAGCACATGCGCGGGCATATCACTTGCCTGTCCGTAGGCGCACGGGCGCATCAGCCCAGAAATTTTGACGCGCCGACTAAATCCAGATAAACTCTCCAACCCTTCCCGAAAACCGGACGACTTTGCCTGTTGTTGATAAGCATCTAATAGCGATTCTGCCTGCAAGGCGGTCGAGTACGTATATTGCCCTTGATGATAGCCATAAACGATAAAAACCTTGTGCCACCGCGTTTTGCGCAGGATGTTAGCCCGAATTTGTCCGGCACGATTTCGCAAAAAGCTACCTTCATGATACGCTAACTCATGCCAACTGGGTCGCTGTTGTTCGTCAGGTTTCATTTTTCTTTTCATCTATCCCCGCCGTCCGTGTGTTCGGGGGCGAGGGGGTTAGTAGTAGTGGTTTTAGATCCCGGCGCGGGGCATAGGCTTAATCGAGAACGAAGCAGGATTTACCACGCCATCAGCGCCTTTACGCCCCCAGCGTTCATTGTGCCATTGGCGCAACGCTTCGCCATGTTCCCAGCACTGAGAGAGAACATTCACGGCAGCGCCGAACATGAATCCCGTAATGCCCAAATAGCTTGGTTCGTACTGCATCTTGTGGGCTGCGTCAGCAACCGATAACCCTGCTGCAATTTCTATCTGCATGAGCCGCCCCCATACCTCAGCAAAAGCAAAGATGCCGCGTCCGTAGTCGTCGTCATTGTTCGCTTTCCAGCTATCCCATTTGGCTTTATCAGTGAGCGACAACTCAACGCCACCAATCGCCTGTTCTACCTTCTCGCGCTGGCTGAGGTCTTTGGCGTCAAGCTCGGCGCGCCGTTCGGCGGCTTTACGCTCGGATTCTCCTTTAGCCTGTTGGAGTTGCTGTTGAATTTCTGGAGAATATTCGGCGTCGTAGTTGGGGCCAATCGTTTTCCAGTTTAGATAAAAACTGTTGTGGTAGTCACGCACTACCAATTCAGGGTCACTGGCCTTATCAACCAAGCAAGTAACGCCATTGAACACAAAATTGACCTGCACCTTTTCGAGGGCCGCCAGTGATACGGCCTGTTGCGCCGTTCTGGTTATTGTATCGCCCGGTTGGACTTCTAGCTTTCTTGATTCCATATCTCTTTCTCCTGTATAGCGTTTTTCCGGGCGGCGGCTACCGGCAGCGGGGGGGGGTTAAAATACCTGCGGTAGATGTTGCTTGACTTTGTTAAAAGTCAGGTACTGGAGAGTGCCAAAATTGATGCTAGGGTTTTTGTGTTCTTTAATGAACTGCCAGCTATCCTCACGCACCAGATCGTAAAACACCGTGTTGAGTAGACGTGGAATGTATTTACTTGACCAATCGCCCAATTCGGTTTCAATCTTAGCCAGCGTCTTTTCGCAAAGGGCTTTAGTGACGTACTTTTCGACAATATCCTCTTCGACCATCTTACGGGCGTTGACCTCACTAACACCCATAACTTTAGCGTGTTTCTCCTTAAATTCAGAGGTGACGATCTTTGCCCAGGTTTGGCGGTTGAGCGGTTTTTGTAGTCGTAGTTCTTAATCACGATACCCTCACCAGCCCCCTTTCCGTCTTCGATCAGGTAGACATTCTTAGCCAGTTGCGCCACTAGCTGCTCATACGACGCGTTTTTGATCTTGCTAATTGCTGGGATATATTCAATCCCATGCGCTTCAAGTTGAACCCGGTAAGACTCGTAGGGTAAAAACGCCAACCCTTCCGGCGTGTCAATCGCTACGTCGAACACGTAAAAGTTACGCCATGCCGCATCCCGGTAGGTTCGCAGCGAATGGGGTACCAGCCATTCACCAAACAAGCGATGGTTCGGATTTTCGGCAAAGTAGTCCAGTAGGTTTATCTGTTCCTTTGCCCATGCATAGAATCCGGCGTTATCCTGCTCCAGCGTCAAGTGGCGCGTTCTGGAACCCGCTTGCAACTGGCCATCTTCAATCCATAACGACGCATTGGTGCCGTCGATCTTAGGAAAAACGTAGCACTCACCAAGTTCTATTTGATGAACTTCAGTTGCGCCGAACCTCTCTAAGTGGGGGTATTTTGTGAACGACATGGTGTTATTTCTTACTTGTTTCTAAGTCAAATGTAGTTAATTTTAACTTTCAAACAAATAATGAGTGTTATTTTTAACACCTTTGCCATGAATACAGAAACTGATTCCCCGGTGGAAATAGACGCGAAACCCTTTAAGCAACGATTGGTTGACGAACTAGCCAGACATAATAAATCGAAAGATGAATGGGCGCAAATTACCGGGTTAGGGATTGAGACGGTGAAGAACATTTTGAACCCGAAGCGTGACATGGGTGCTATTCGCGTGGAGTATTTAGAAGCGTTCTGGAAGTTCGACCCAAGCTTAGACGTTCACTACATCGTCACCGGCCAACGCCTGGACAAACCCACCGTCACCATTGACGGCCCCGCCCACGTCCGCCACAACCCCTAACCCATGCCCCCGACCAAAAACAAATCCGCCGGTTTCGTGCAAGGCAAATGGCTCCAGCAGGCCCTGGAATCGCTGGGCGAAACGCAATCCTCAGCCGCCCTTAAAATGGGCCGTCACCCTTCGTTTTTCTCGAAGCACATCAACGATAAGATGTATTTTGGCGCGGAAAAGCTCTCCGAGCTCGCCCGCACGTTTCCCGACCTCAACATCCGCTACGTGCTGACGGGGGAGGGGGAGCCGCTTTTGTGAAAAAGCCCGGCGGGTCAGGGCCGGGCTTCTCCGCTCCTACCTTCCGTTTACCCGCTTCATACCCGCATCGACGTGAGCACCGTTGATGCGGTAGTAGTAACGATCTGTAGTCCGGGTTGAACTGTGGCCAAGCATCCCGGCTACCTCGCTGCTCATGTATCCCTTCATCAGCATCAGGCAGGTAAACGTTTTTCTGGCGGTCTTGGCGGTGATGCGCCACTTGATGCCTAGAAGCTGCTCAATGCGCCCGGTGTGGCGATTGACGCACTGAGGAGAATAATCAACCGGCCCGGCCGGACGCGATTCAAACAGTAAACGAACCTCATCCAGCAGCGGCACTTCGTACTGATTGTAGGGGGGCTTGGCTCTTCGTCCGACGATTTTCCAACCGGACGGCCCCTCGGTTTCATAGGTGCTGCGGCTGCGGGCATAGGCAATGGCATCGGGGTAGTCCAAGCCCGTACAGCACATCAGGCAGAACCACCAGAGCGCATCGCCTTCCGTTCCTTTCCAGTTCGTTTGAAATAGTTTTTTTAGCTGGTCGGGCGTCAGGAATCGAACTTCCTTATCCTTCGCGCGCGGCCACTTCACGGCGGCAATGGGGTTGGCTACCAGCCAGCCTTCGTCCAGCATCCAGGTCAGCACCTCCCCTATTTTGAGCACAAAGCGGCTGGCCTGGGTCATGCTGGTGGGCTTTATTTTCTGGTCGTTTTCCGAAATCACCTGCAGCCAGGCGTGATATCGCTTCGCCCAGCCGACGGTTACCTTGCCAACGGCGGGCAGGGGTTGATCAGTCTGCTCGCGCCAGAGCTGCAGTAACAGCATGCCCCGATCCCACCGGCCAATGGTGATGGGTGACAGCGCGGCCGCTGTTCCTTTCTTTAATCGCAATCCAATGACGTAGGCGGCATAGGCTTCACCTAAATCGGTGTCTTCGGTGAGCTGGGCGGCAAAGTAGCTGGCGGGGGCGGCTGGCTGGTGCGTTTCGAGCTTCTTCTCCCTGTGCTGCCCCGCGTGGAACTGCCAGCCGTCCGGCTCCAGCCAGAGCGGAGGTCTGCCAGTGGTCAGCTCGTGGCGAATCGACTGGGTGGTGGGCGGCCCCGTCTGGCGCTGACGCCGGTAAATGTCCATGATGTGCGCTTTGAGGAGCACCAGGGAATCGTTGGTGGAATCGTCGCGGAGCGTGGTCTTCTGCTCTTTTACCCGCCATTTAGCCGGGTCAACCATCAGCTTTTCGCCCGTTCCGTCGAGCGGCCAGAGCGCCCCGAAGCCCGGATCTTCGATGCCGTCGACGGTGATGTTGACCCGTAGGGGGTGCGGGTTGGAATAGGTTTTGCCCCGGCGGGGTGGCCACAGGCGGAAGCGTACCGAAATCGGCATTCTTTTTTGAGTAACATAAGCATGGATATAAGGGTGAATGCCCTCAACACCGCCTATATGATATATGATAATAGCAGCGTATCGTTTTTACCGTTCGGCGGGCCGGTGCCGGGTATTTTTACGGGCTGTTTAGTAATTCTTACAGCGAATCTGAGTGTAACCACCTAGTGACGCTGGATTAGCGACTGGCTACCGAAGAACTACCGGATAGCTACCGGAGAATAAGTGATTGAAAGATTGGCGCTTGGCGCTGCCGGAATCGAACTACCGGGAAATGGGATTGGCTGTAAACGCAAAAAGCCCACCGGGAAGGCGAGCTTTGCGCTGATCAGTGGACTGTGTGACCGATACGGGAATCGAACCCGTGTTACCGCCGTGAAAGGGCGATGTCCTAACCGCTAGACGAATCGGCCGTCTTGTTGAAAGACCCACCGTTTTAGCTTTTTCAGCTGTCGTGGTGGCGAATCGTGGTGCAAAGGTAAGGCGAAGTTTTATTAATGCAACACCTGACCGAAAAATTTTTCAAAAAATAGTTCAGGATCGTTTTCAGCTTATTTTTGTCAGGATTGCTTTCTCTCTTTTTACTCCAGTAGTCCATGAAATACATTCCGCTGCTAGCGGGCCTGCTGTTCACCTCACTATCTGTGTCGGCCCAGACGGCAACGTCCTCTTCTGCAACGCCCCCCTCAGCCAGTCAGTCCCGTACTGGTACTATTGACTCACCCGCCAAATTTCTCGGCTACCAAGTTGGCGAACGGTTTACACCCCATTACCGTGTCGTAGCGTACGCTGAACAGGTAGCCAAACAGGTGCCCGGGCGGGTAAAAGTAGTGCCGTATGGGACTACCCACGAAGGTCGGCAGATGGCCGTCATCATTGTTTCGTCCGAAGCGAATATGAACCGGCTGGACGAAATCCGGGCCAACAACCTCAAACGCATCGGGATGCTGGACGGACAACCCACCAGCGCGAAGCAACCGGCAATTGCCTGGCTTAGCTACAACATTCACGGTAACGAAGCTGTCAGTTCCGAAGCGTTCATGGATGTACTATACCAATTGGTGAGTCCAACCAGCAGCCAGTCGGCTCTGTCGCAGAAAATCCTGAACTCGGCGATTATTATTCTCGACCCAGGTCTGAACCCCGACGGCCACGACCGCTACGTCAACTGGTACAACCAGATGATGGGTCGTAATCCCGATCCAACGCCTTCGGCGCGGGAGCACAACGAACCCTGGCCGGGCGGACGCTATACGCACTACCTGTTCGACCCAAACCGGGACTGGGCCTGGCAGACGCAGGAAATCACCCAGCAGCGTATGGCCGTTTATCAGAACTGGATGCCCCATCTGCACGGCGATTTCCACGAGATGGGCTACGAGAGCCCATATTATTTCGCGCCGTCGGCAAAACCCTACCACGAAGATATTACCCCTTTTCAGCGGCAGTTCCAGCAAACGATCGGACAGTATTGCAGCAAGGCATTCGACAAAAACGGCTGGCTATACTACACCCGCGAGCGGTTCGACCTGTTTTACCCCAGCTACGGCGATACCTACCCAACCTATAACGGAGCCATCGGCATGACCTACGAGCAGGGCGGCAACAGCCGGGCGGGTCTGGCCATTCAGCGCCGGGATGGCGACACCCTGACGCTCCGCCAACGGATCGACCACCATGTAGCAGCCAGCATCGCTACACTCGAATCGGTTGCTGACCGGTCGGATGAGGTGGTAAAAGAGTTTGGCCAGTTCTTCGATAAAGCGCGTAACTCGCCAACAGGACCCTACAAGAGCTATGTTATCAAATCAAACGGCGACGCCGGGCGTCTGAAATCGTTGCAGGAGTTGCTGGAACGGAACAGGATCACCTATGGCTACGCGGATAAAGCGCAGAAGGTATCGGGGTTCAATTATACCAGCCAGAAAGAAGACAAGAACGTATCGGTATCTGCGGGCGATATGGTTATCAGCGCCTACCAGCCGAAATCAACCCTGCTAAAAATTCTGTTCGAACCCAATTCGAAACTGGAAGACTCAGCTACGTATGACATCACAGCCTGGTCGTTGCCGTACGCCTTTGGCCTGCAAACCTACGGGCTGAACTCCCGCATCGGCACAGGTGGTACCGCTCCAACTGCCCCCAAAGCGACTACAATGGCATCGGGTGCGAAGGTGTATGCTTACGTAGTAGCCTGGCAGTCGGCTCCGTCGGCGCAGTTGCTGGCGGGTCTGATGAAAAAGCAGGTTCGGGTCCGGGCCGCCGAGAAACCGTTTGAACTGGAAGACAGAAATTATCCGTCTGGCACGCTCATTATCGCCCGGGCGGGTAACGAGCGCTTCGGCGACCGCTTCGACGCGGTAGTGCAGCAGGAAGCCAGCCGCTGTGGCGTTACGCTAACGCCCGTTCAGACGGGTTTCGTAGCGAAAGGTTCCGACTTTGGTTCTGACTTTGTCAGCAGCCTCAAAGCACCTCGCGTGGGGCTGGTTATCGGCGATGGTACTCCTCCCCCATCGGCAGGTGAGGTCTGGCAGTTCTTCGATCAGGAGTTAGAGTACCCCATCTCGTTATTCGACGGCAATTCGCTTGCTTCGGTTGAGTGGAATAAACTGGACGTGCTGATTCTGCCGACCAACTACAACTACGGTCGTTTTCTCAACGACAAGGTACTGGCCTCCATCCGGGAATGGGTCCGGGCGGGCGG
This sequence comes from Spirosoma sp. KUDC1026, assembly GCF_013375035.1. Lineage (NCBI taxonomy): Bacteria > Pseudomonadati > Bacteroidota > Cytophagia > Cytophagales > Cytophagaceae > Spirosoma > Spirosoma sp. KUDC1026. The sequence continues at coordinate 5,292,882 of NZ_CP056032.1, forward strand.
CAAACTGATCGCGATGGAGCGGGCCGCTGCATTTCTGGCCGGTAAAGAAGGGTTCTCGCTGAAAGAAAAAGAAAGCAAAGCCGCTGAGAAAGACAAAGCCAAGAAAGATATTCTGAGCGAGTCGACCAAAATCTACGCCGATCGTGAACGGAGTGCTATTTCGGACGATATTCCTGGCAGTATCTACCGCGTCAACATCGACACAACGCACCCGCTGGGTTTTGGCCTGGAAGGCGGTTACTATACACTCGTTCAGAGCGCCTACGATTTCGATTTCCTGAAGGACGGCTGGAACGTTGGTTACCTGAAAGATAACAACTACGTAGCGGGTTTCTCTGGAAAAAACGCCAAAGACAAACTCAAAAATACCCTGCTGATGGGCGTCCAGAGCTACGGGCGCGGCAGCATTGTGTACCTGGCCGATGATCCACTGTTCCGGGGTTTCTGGTACAATGGGAAGCTACTGTTCAGCAACGCCGTATTCATGGTCGGTAACTAAGTAAAACTCCCGACAAGTCAGTATTTTTTCGTAACTATGCAGAGACGCAATGATCGCCATGTCATTGCGTCTCTGCATTATTAAGCAGCGGTAATCTGCTAATAATGAACCTCTTTCCCAAATCACAAACCGTCCTCCTTGGTGAAACTTTTACTTAACCTTTTGGTAGGGTACCTATTGCTGACTCCCCTCTATAGCCTGGCTCAGAAGAAAAACGAAAATTACCAGCTTCATATCAGTCGTGCTACGTCGCCTATTGTGCTGGATGGGGCTGTGGATGAACCCGCCTGGCAGACCGCCGAAGTGGCCACCAATTTCTGGATGGTCCTGCCGATGGATACCAGTCGCGCCAACGTGCGCACCGACGTTCGAATGGCCTACGACGCGCAGAATATTTACCTGAGTGCCGTCTGCTACCATGGCAACGTCGAAGGTCCGTACATGGTCGAATCGCTCCGGCGGGACTGGGCCTTCCCCAAAAATGACAATTTTATTCTGTTCATGGATACCTTCGATGACCAGACAAATGGGTTCACGTTCGGCACTAATGCCGCCGGAGCGCAGTGGGATGGCCTGATCTATGAGGGCAGCAAAGCCAACCTGAGCTGGGACAACAAATGGTTCTCCATAGTGAAGAACTACCCGGACCGCTACGTTCTGGAAATGGCGATTCCGTTCAAAACGATCCGCTACAAGAAAGGCATTACGCGCTGGGGTATCAACTTCAGTCGCCAGGACCTGAAAACCACCGAAAAATCGTCCTGGACACCCATCCAGCGGCAGTTTCCTACGGCCGCGCTGGCCCTGACGGGTGTGCTGATCTGGGATCAGGCCCCACCGCAGCCAGGCCCTAACATTTCCCTAATTCCTTACGCGCTGACGGGTCTGAACCGCGACTATCAGCGTGGTATCCCAACCGAAAATCGATTTAATGCGGGGCTTGACGCCAAAGTAGCCGTTACGTCGTCGCTGAACCTCGATCTGACTGTTAACCCCGATTTCTCGCAGGTCGACGTTGACCAGCAGGTAACGAACCTCGACCGCTACGAACTGTTCTTCCCCGAGAAGCGGCAGTTCTTTCTGGAAAACGGCGATCAGTTTGCCAACTTCGGCTATTCGACCATCCGTCCGTTTTTCAGCCGCCGGATTGGCCTGGGTGGGGTGCCGATCCGTTTCGGTGCCCGACTGAGTGGCAAACTCAACAAAGACTGGCGCCTGGGCGTCATGGACATGCAAACCGGCCACGTCGATGCGACGGGACTGCCCGCCCAGAATTTTGCCGTGCTGGCGTTGCAGCGACGCGTTTTTGCCCGGTCCAACATCGGGATTATGTTCGTCAATAAAGAAGCAATCAACTATGAGTCGGTTGCGAATAAAACGCTGTACTCCCGTTATAACCGCAACCTGGGAATCGAATACAACCTGGCTTCGGCCAACAACCTCTGGAGTGGAAAAGCGCTTTACATCAAATCCTTCAGCCCTCAGCCGGTTACTACGCCCGAAACACCGGGCCTATCTCCAGAACAAACCACCGGGAATGACGAAGTCTATGCCGCGAATCTTCAGTACACCAGCCGCCGATGGCTACTGGGTGGGCAACTGGAATCCGTGGGCCGCAATTACACCGCCGAAGCCGGCTACGTACCACGCCGGGGATACGAACGTAGTCTTGCCACGCTTGGCTACACGTTCCTGCCTACAGCTAGTCCCGTCCTGAACCACGGGCCTACACTGACTTCGACCTATTTTTTCGATACGGTCTGGAAGCAGAGCGACAACGAAAACCTGCTCAGTTATGCCGTTACGTTCCGGAGTCGGAGTATTTTCACGGGATGGGTGGCTTCCGATTACGTGCGGCTTCTCCAGCCCTTCGACCCGACCAACACCGGCCGCGAAACGCTGGCCACCGGTACATCGCATCGCTGGACAGCCTGGGGCACTAGCTTTGTCTCAAAACCACAGAGTGTGTTTACCTACGGCTTCTCAACCCGCTACGGCGGTTATTACGCCAATGGTACCCGCCTGAACCTCACTGCTGACGTGGGCTACCGGTTTCAGCCTTACGTCAGCTTAGCCGCCAGCGTGAGTTACAACGACATCCGGCTGCCCCAGCCCTGGGGACGGACGACGTTCTGGCTGGTAAGCCCCCGTTTCGACCTGACCCTGACGAATACGCTCTACCTGACCACCTTTGTGCAGTACAACGAGCAGCAGAAAAATATGAACGTCAACGCCCGGATTCAGTGGCGTTATAAACCAGCGTCCGATTTCTTCCTGGTGTATACGGATAATTACCTGCCCAACGCTATGCAGATTGGTCAGGACGTACCGGGCTTCTTCTCGGTTAAGAATCGGGCGCTGGTGCTGAAGTGGACCTACTGGTGGAATCTCTAACAAAAATTGGGTGAAACAAACCGGGCTGGCCACCAGTTATTTGAGCAACCCGCTACGATAGGCGGAATGGCATACTACACTAAAACTACTCATGTTATGAAAGCATTACTTCGTTTCTTCCCAATCGCATTTGTTGCCCTGTTCATGACGTTGTTTCTGACCAGTTGTGAACTGGTTGGTGATATTTTCAAAGGCGGTGTGTATACCGGAGTTATTCTGGTAGTTGTCGGTATCGGCGTCGTGATCTGGCTGGTCGCCAAGTTATTTGGCGGAGGCCGATCCTAATCGATGTGTACGCAATAAAAAAGCCCGACTTCGTGAAGTCGGGCTTTTTTATTCGGAAATAGGGAATGGATTATGCTACCAGTTCCAGCAAACCATCGCGCTGCAAAACAACCCGCTGACGTTCGCTCAGATCGTCGGATGCTTTCATCAGCGGCAACCGGACTTCGTTCGAAACCAGACCCATAATTTCCAGCAGATTTTTTACGCCGACGGGATTGCCTTCTTCGTAGAGCAGCGGATCGATCCGCAGGAAATGACCAAGTTCTTTCTGCGCAAACGCGAAATCACCCCGCAGAGCCGCTTCGATCATGCCCGAAAATTTAGCGGGCAATGCATTCGCAATAACTGACATAACGCCAACACCCCCAATGCTGATGATGGGCACCGCCTGTACGTCATCGCCCGAGATCAGCAGAAAATCGTCCGGTTTATCGCGGGCAATTTCCATACACTGTTCAATCACGCAGGATGCTTCTTTTACCCCGATGATGTTGGGGTGCTGCGCCAGTTCACAGATCGTTTCGGCCGACATGTTGATACCTGTCCGGAACGGAATGTTGTAGAGAATGACCGGTACCGGGCAGGCATCGGCCACACGCGTAAAATGCTCAATGACACCCCGTTTACCGGGTTTATTGTAATATGGGCAAACCGACAGAATCGCATCGACGCCTTCGAAGTCAATGTCTTTCATACCAGACACAACATCGGACGTTACGTTACCGCCAACGCCGTAGACAATAGGCAGACTCTTTGGGTTATTTTCCTTAAGATACTGAAGCAGTTGTTTCTTCTCCGGCTTGGTCACCGTTGGCGATTCGCCGGTGGTACCCTGCAGAACGATATAACGGACTCCCCCGTCGGAGACGTGCCGGACAAGGCGGCCGAAGCCGTCGAAGTCAATAGACTGATCGGCATTGAACGGCGTTACGATGGCGACGCCGGTACCGTGGAAACGAGTGCTCATATTGCTGTGAACCATATTGGTACGCAAAGTTAGGGGAATTTACCGGGTAAACCGTTACGCGCCCAGCATGTGTATGGGACAAGTTTTTTGGACAGGATTACGGGATTAAACGGATTTTACTTCACTGAAGATTCAATTAATCCGCCCGGAGGCCAGGCAGCACTCCTGTCTGTTAGCTATGTTCTGTGTCTCCCAGCATGGACCGAAACTCCGATTCGTTAATCATCGGTACATTAAGCTGCTGCGCCTTGGCTACCTTCGAGGGGCCGGCGTTTTCGCCCACAATCAGGTAGTTCAGTTTCTTGGACACACCACTGAGCAGCTTCCCCCCGTTAGCCGCGATCTTCGCTTCCAGTTCCTCCCGGTCGAAACCAGCAAAGGTCCCGGTGTACAGAAACGTCTTTCCTGCCAGCGTATTACCCTCTGCCACAACTTCTTTACGGGTTCCGACAAACTGCAGGTCGGCCGCGCGCAGCCGTTCAACCTGTTGTACATTATCGGCATCAGCAAACCATTCCAGCAGGCTGTCGGCAATGCGGGGACCAGTATCCGGGACGGCCAGCAACTGCTCCCGATTGGCGACCATGAGTGCATCCATCGAACCGAAGTAATCGACCAACTTCTCAGCAGTAGTATTGCCGACGTAGCGAATCCCCAGCGCAAATAAGACGTTGCTAAAGGGCTGCGCTTTCGAGCGTTCGATGGCCGTCAGGATATTGTCGACGGTCTTCTGGCCAAATTTCACCGTGCGCGTTTTGCCCGTATCCTCATCCGTATAGGTCTTCTCCAGACCCAGTAATTGCCCGTTCGTCAGATCATACAGATCGGCCGGGTTCAGGACCAGATTTCGGTCGATCAGCAGTTGAATTTTTCCTTCGCCCAGACTTTCGATGTTCATGGCCCGGCGCTGGATAAAATGCTCAAAGCGAGCCTGCCGCTGGGGTGGGCAATATTTTTCGTTGGGGCAATAGAAATGGGCCTCGCCTTCTTTGCGAATCAGCGGTGTACCGCAGGCCGGACACTCCGTCGGGTAAACAATGGGCTGCGCGTCGGCAGGGCGTCGGCTCAGGTCTACGCTCGTCACCTTCGGGATGATCTCCCCTCCTTTTTCCACGAAAACCGTATCGTGCAGCATCACGCCCAGCCGTTCGATTTCGTTGGCATTGTGTAGTGATGCCCGTTTAACGATGGTTCCCGCCAGCAATACCGGCGTCAGCATGGCGACCGGCGTAACGGCCCCCGTACGGCCAACCTGGTACTGGATAGCGTTGAGCGTCGTGCTGGCGGCCTGGGCTTTGTATTTGAACGCAATCGCCCAGCGCGGGCTTTTAGCCGTGTATCCCAGCTCGCGCTGCTGGTCATAGCGATTTACCTTGATCACGATACCATCGGTACCCAGCGGCAATTCGAAACGTTTCGTATCCCATTCGTTGATGTATTCCATGACCTCCCGAATGGTTGTACATTTTTTCCAGGTCGGCGATACGTTAAAGCCCCATTCCCGCAGCGCGATCAGGCTTTCTTCGTGCGTATGGAAGATGGCTTCGCCCGACGGATCAGGATCGGCCAGGAACGAATACAGGTAACAGTCCAGTCGGCGCTGGGCGACCGCCCCGGAATCCTGCTGTTTGAACGTACCGGAAGCCGCATTCCGGGGATTGGCCAGCAGGGGTTCGCCAATATCCTCACGCTCTTTGTTGATCCGGTCGAACTCCGCCAAGGGCAGAAACCCTTCGCCCCGTACTTCAAACAGAGCCGGTACGCTGATGTGCCCCTTCCCCGGACTAATCCGCAGGGGCAGCGAGCGGATCGTGCGAATATTGTGCGTAATGTCATCGCCCCGCACGCCATCACCACGGGTAGCTCCCTGCACCAGCACACCATTTTCGTAGGTCATGCTCAATGCTACACCGTCGAATTTCAGTTCGCAGATGTACTCGTAAGGCTCGTCGCGCAGCCCCTTGCGCACCCGGGTATCGAATTCTATCAGATCTTCTTCCGAATACGTATTACCCAGTGACAGCATCGGGAAGCGGTGATATACCGTCGGAAATTCTTTACTGATGGTTCCTCCGACGCGGGCCGTTGGGGAATCGGGCAGGCGAAAGTCAGGGTATTGTTTTTCCAGATCCGTCAGTTCCTGCAGCAATTGGTCGAAGGTAAAATCATCGACCTCTGATACGCTGTCCTGGTAATACTGATGATTATAATAGGTTAACTGAGCCGTCAACTCACGAATGCGTTCCTGGGGTGTCATATACAAAAGCCAATAATTCGGCGGAGTTGGTGGGGCTGGCCGATAACCGTTGCCCATTCTAAATCAGACCTAACTCCCTACCGACAATATTGGTTTTGTTTCTCCATTCGGCCAAAAAAAAGTACTTTTACGAGATAAAAAAATAACGATCCAGTCATTGGCAGGTTCTACCTTTCTAATGATTCAACAATTTGGTACCGCTGCTTAATTCACCGACTATGTCGCAACCACAGATCGCTCCTTCGCTGCTGGCCGCCGATTTCCTCCATCTGGACAAGGCGTTTGACTTAATTAACCAGAGTGAAGCCGATGCGCTGCATTTTGACGTAATGGACGGTGAGTTCGTACCCAATATTTCCTTTGGCTTTCCGCTCCTGAAAGTAGCGCACGAGCACTGCCAGAAACCGCTGGACGTACACCTGATGATCAATCAGCCCGACCGGTATCTGGAGCCGTTTGCCAAGGGTGGCGCGTCAACGATTCACGTTCATTACGAAGCCTGTCCCCACCTGCACCGCACGCTTACCCGTATCCGGGAGCTGGGCTGCCGCGCCGGGGTAGCTCTGAATCCACACACGCCGGTTTCGTTGCTGGAAGACGTACTGGAGGTCATTGATGTCGTGCTGATTATGTCGGTCAATCCGGGATTTGGCGGGCAGTCATTCATCCCACAGACCTTACCTAAAATTGCTAAACTGAAGCAGCTTCTGCTGGCCGGGCAGTCCAGCGCGCAGATTGAAGTGGACGGGGGCGTTGGGCTCGACAACGCCCGGTCGCTGCTGAACGCCGGTGCCGATATTCTGGTAGCGGGCAGTGCCGTTTTTGGCGCCAGCGATCCGGCCGCCGTTATCCGCCAGTTAAAAGCCAGTCAGCAGCCAGCGATGGCCTGAGTCCTCCGTCTATCTCCCCCTCGCTGACCCGTAACCAGAAATTCATGAAGCAATCACATCTGGCCGTTATACTCTGCCTGTTTTTATTGGCAACGGCCTGCAAGAATACGAACCAGAACCAGGACGCATCGACTACGTTCACGGGCGATACATCGATCACAGCCGCGCCCCCCAGCCCCGAATGGGCAAAATATGCGTCGATCTACGAAGTAAACATCCGTCAGTTTTCTCAGGAAGGTACGTTCAAGGCCGTTGAGGCTCAATTGCCCCGTCTGAAAGAGATGGGAGTCGATATTATCTGGCTGATGCCCATTTTCCCGATCAGCCAGACCAGCAAAAAAGGCACGCTGGGTAGCCCCTACGCCGTTGCCGACTACAAAACCGTCAATCCGGACTACGGTACCATGGCGGATTTTAAATCGCTGGTCAACCGGGCGCACGCGCTGGGGCTCCGGGTCATTCTGGACTGGGTAGCCAACCACACGGGCCGCGACCATGTGTGGGTCAAATTCCACCCCAACTGGTACACTCAGGTTAACGGCAAGTTTGTGGCGCCGGTCGACCCCGCTACCGGCAAGCCAACCGACTGGACGGATGTTATCGACCTGAATTACGATAATGCTGAAATGCGCCTGAACATGATGGACGCCATGCAGTATTGGGTGAAAGAGTTTGATGTTGATGGCTACCGCTGCGACGTAGCCGGGTACGTCCCGAATGACTTCTGGGCGGAGATCCGGCCCAAGCTGGACAAGATTAAACCCGTGTTTATGCTGGCCGAATGGGAAGACGACCCGGCGCAGTTCAAGTATTTCAACGCGAACTACGGCTGGAGCATGCATAACATGATGAAAGCCATTGCCAAAGGGGCCCGAACGGCGGACAAAATCGATTCACTGCGGGAAGCTAACCAGCAGCGGTTTCCTCCCTGGTATTACCAGATGCTGTTTACCCAGAATCACGACGAAAACGCCTGGCACAATACGCTGGACGAAGCTTTCGGACCAGCCGCCAACACCTTTATTGTGTTGAGCTGTACGCTCGAAGGGATGCCGCTGGTGTATAACGGCATGGAGTCGAATCTGGATAAACGATTATCTTTATTCGAAAAAGACACCATTGCCTGGGGGAACTACCAAAAAAATGATTTCTTTAAGGCATTACTTACACTCAAACATAGAAACCGGGCGCTCTGGAACGGACGTGACGGTGGCAAAGTCGTTAAAATTTCGACGGATCATGACGACAAGGTGTACGCATTTTACCGCCAGCTCGACAACGATAAAGTAGCCGTTATTCTGAACCTGAGCAGTCAGGAACAGACCGTACATGTATCGGGCAACGGCTACGAAGGCATGTACACCGACGTATTCAGCCACCAATCCACCGAACTACGCGCCGACCAGACGATTACGCTTAAACCCTGGGAATACCGGGTTTTCACCAATTAACACGACTCAGTAATCCGAACGTACGTCTATGCAGCTTATTCCGGTTCTTTTCAGCCTGGCACTTCTTTCCGCCGGTAAGCCAGCATTGCCCACTACACCACCCGAACGCGTATCGGTGCAATGGGCCAGTCGGGTTGTCGGTGTTTCATCGGAAAAGAAAGGCGAAACGAACGGGGAGCAGTACCGGGCTTCGCAGGTACTGGGCACACCCAGCAAAGGACCTCAACTTGGCGAAACACCCTGCGCCTGGGCCCCCGCTTCGGCCGATGGCGTCAACGACGAGTGGGTTCAAGTAGCTTTTGCCAAACCGCAGCACGTTCGGCAGGTCGTTATCATCGAAAACATAAACCCCGGCGCCATAACGCAGGTGCTGTTGATTGACGAGAAAGGCACCGAACATTCCGTTTACCAGAGCCGCGGGGCTGCCCGCAGCGAAACGGCACTACGCATCTTCCCAACCGACTATTCATTTGCCAGCCAGGAACTTAAAGTAGTACTGAACGGGGCAGCTATTCCCGGCCCGAATCAGATCGACGCCATCGGCATTTCGGAAGAAACAACGCCGGTTCCGATTGGTATCAACGTATCGCCCGATACGCCCAAAGACATTCAGAAAGAAAACCTGGGCACAGCGATCAACTCGCCGGGTCAGGAAGTGGCGCCGGTCATTTCGCCCGATGGCAAGACGCTTTATTTTACCCGAAATTTCAACAAAGCCAACCTCGGCGCCTACGACCATCAGGATGTCTGGTATTCCAATTACAATGCCACCGCCCGAAGCTGGGGCGAAGCGGTTAATATTGGTCCGCCCATCAACACTACCGGCGATAATGCCATCAGCGGCATGGCGCCGGACGGCCGGACAGCCTATCTCATCAATGTGTATCAGCCGGACGGTACGTTATCGTTCGGAATTTCCCGTTCTGTACTGACCAAGGCGGGCTGGTCGCAACCCGTTGAGTGTAAGATCGCCAACAACTATAACCTCCACGATAAAAACCAGCTGGAATTCTGCGTCTCGCCCGACAACCGGGTTATCATACTGGCGGTGCAGCGCAAGGACACGCAGGGTAACCGCGACCTGTATGCCGCCTTCCGACAGCCCGACGGTACCTGGGCCGAGCCGGTTACGCTGGGCAGGGTCGTTAACTCCGCCGATTTTGAGAGTTCACCGTTTTTGGCGGCCGACAACCGGACTCTGTATTTTACGTCGGGCGGGCACCCCGGCTACGGGAACGGTGATATTTTTGTCACCCGTCGGCTGGATGATACGTGGACGAACTGGAGTGAACCCGAAAACTTGGGAGCGGCCATTAATACACCCGAGTGGGACGGGTATTTCACAATTCCAGCCTCGGGCGATTATGCCTATCTAAGCTCGCGGGCGGGTTCCATGGGCGAAGACGACATTTTCCGACTGAAGCTATATCCGGGCATCAAACCCGATCCAGTCGCTATCATTTCGGGCGTTGTTCTGGACGCGCAGAGCAAAAAACCGATTACTTCAGAAGTCATTTCCAGCGTTCCGGGCGAAGAAAAAGAAACCGCCAAGGTCGACTACAATCCTGAAACGGGCGAGTACAAATTCATTGTGCCGACCAAGAAAAGTTACGTCATCAAGGCGATCAAGGAGGGCTATTTCCCCACGACGGAAACGCTTGACCTGAGCCGGGAAAAGCGATTCCGCGACATTCGCAAGAATCTATACCTAACCAAGATCGAAGCCGGTAAGAAAATTACGATGCGGGAGGTGCTGTTTCAGCAGAGCCAGTACACCCTGCTGCCGGGTGCCGATACGGAACTGGATTACATGGTGGAGATGCTGAATAAATACCCCACAATGGAGCTTCTAATTGAAGGGCATACCGATAACCAGGGTGACTGGGAGCCTAACATGAAGCTCTCCGAAGACCGGGTTCGGGCGGTTAAAGAGTATCTGACAGGTAAAGGTGTTGCCGAGAGTCGACTTCAGACAAAAGCCTGGGGCCCCAGCAAACCTGTGGCCAGCAACGAAAGCGAAGAGAAGCGTAAAATGAACCGACGGGTCGAATTCACAATCTTAAAGCTGTAAAACCCGGATTTTGCCTTTAGTTTTGGGGCAATGTTTAGTTTATCCTCCCGTAACTCCAACGTTTTGTTGGGTATCCTGCTCGTTCTGGGGCTAGCGCTTCGTTTGTATCGTCTGGATACGTACGGTATCTATTTTGACGAAAAATCGACGTTACTGGTCAGTCAGGGCGTTGTTCTGGAAGGGTTTAACCAGAAAGACGTTTTTGATAAGCCTTATTTTACCCCGGCTGAGTTCTGGAAACCCAAAACGTTTTCCGACTTCATCGAAGCTAACATTCGGGGGGATATTGGCAACAGCCCGGCTTACTACGGCGTTGTCTGGCTCTGGATGGAAATCTTCGGCCGCAGCGATGCATCGTTACGTATGCCCTCGGTTATTTTCAGCGTCCTGATTATCGGTCTCCTGTTCGTCTTTGTCCGACGGCACTTCCGCTTTCTGGGCGATGAGGAATCGACCAGGCTGGCCCTGCTGAGTGCTGCCATTGCCACCATCGAGCCCTTCTTTGTGGCGTATAGCCACATTGCCCGCAACTATTCCATGACGTTTTTCATGACGTTGCTGGCGACTCATTGGTTTCTGCTCATTATGGAGCGTGTCCGAACCAGCCAGCTCGTCGTTCGTCCGGCTGCCTCCGGGGGGCTTTCTCTACCGGTACTTTACCTGTGTTACGGCCTGGTTTTTATCACGGCGGTGCTGTGCCATTATCTCACGGTTACGGTCTTTCTATGTCACGGCCTGTACGCCCTTTTATACTTACGTAATGGACGGGCATGGATTACCCTGGCCGTTACCGGTGCTACTGGGCTGGGGTTGGTTTCACTCTGGTTTATTTTCGGCGGAGGAAAATACACGTTCTATACCCTTAACTACCAGCGCGATTTCTACCGAAACATTGCCCTGACCAACCCCATGGGCAGTCCCTTTGGGGTTATTTTGCCCGCTACCATTCCGAACATCGCCAAACGGGCTGTACCAATTTTCTCAGACCTGTTCATCTTTACGAACGGGCTGGGCGCGGTGCTGGGTGGAATCCGCAATTCGGCGCTGGCGTTGGGTCTGGGTGCGGGCGCTACGTTTATCATACACCGCTACGCCCGGATCAGCCAGCCACCAGTCTGGGTGTATGTCGCCGTACCCATCCTGCTGCTGATTGGCCTGCCTGTTTATTCGGTCGAGCCGCTGCATTTGCTGGTTTTGTCGGTAGCGATTCCGTTCATCTATCTCATCAGTCAATACGTAGCAAGTCAAATCAAATCGAAAGAGCAGCATCTGACAGTCATGCTGCTCCTGCTGACCTTTATTCCGACGTTTTTCCTGCTGTTTATGGCCTGGCGGTCGGGGCACACGTTCGGAATTACACAGCGGTATTCGGGCTTTTCATTTCCGTACGTTTGCATACTGGTATCGATGGGGCTGCTGCAACTGCCCAAGCTACGTCCCTGGTTCAGCCTGCCGATCGCAGCCGTACTAGCAGTTCAGGCACTATTCATCGTTCTGCTGCTGGGAAATATTTACGCCGACATAGCTCCCAAGTACACCTACTTCGATAAACCGCGTATTGCCAATCCGTACTGGTCGTCGGCGAAGAAACTCGAAGAACTTTACGCCCCCGGCGACACCATTCTGTACCCAAACCAGAAGCGTGTTATTTACTCGGAGAAGATTGACAAGACGTATTCACCGGTTTCCTTGCTAGATGCGCAGTTGGTGAACGTTTACCTCCCGGAGGACGCAACTTATATTCAGCGTATCGATCCAAACGAACACGACCGGATTGTACTCGTCAAGGGCAACTCCGGCAAGAAAATTACTATTTTTGATCTCAAAGGAACGACTTATCGGTACGGTCAGTAACAGTAGTCATACCTCAACAAGCTTACGAACATTATGGAAACGACAGATCACCACCAGCTACAGGGCCAGCTTCGGCTGAAAATTCTGGGTCTTTATCATCAGGTCAACGCTGGCCATATCGGCTGTTCGCTGAGCTGCGTCGATCTAATGATTGCGACGCTGGTGATGCGCAAACGGGAACAGGATACTTTCCTGCTGTCGAAGGGACACGCGGCTGCTTCGCTTTACGCCTGTCTGCACCATCTGGGCGAGATTTCGGACGAAGAACTGGCAACGTACTACCAGAACGGAACGACGCTGCCTGCTCACCCGGCCCCCCGCAAACACCGGGGCATTCCGTTTGCTACGGGTTCACTGGGTCACGGATTGCCTATCGGCACGGGTATCGCCATGGCGGGGAAACTCCAGGGCGACGACTCACGGGTTTTCGTGCTGATGTCCGACGGAGAAACCAACGAAGGGACCACTTGGGAAGCCGCTCATTTCGCCATTCAGCACCAGTTGGATAACCTCATCGTGCTGATTGATAAGAATGGGCTCCAGGGTTTTGGGCAGACGGACAAGGTGATGGGCGATACAGCCGACGTTCGCACCTGGGAAGCCATGGGGTTTGAAACGGTTACGGTAGATGGCCATGATGTTGACGCCTTATTGACAACGCTGGACCAGTTGATGGCGTCGACAAGCGGTAAACCGAAAGTGATTGTTGCCCAAACGGTTAAGGGAAAGGGCGTATCGTACATGGAAAACCGGCTGGAATGGCACTACCTACCAATGACGGCCGCCCAGTATGAACAGGCACAACAGGACGTTCAGGAACGTTATCTGCTTACTTCACTCGCCTGATCTCCTATTCCATTCACTAGTAAACGGTGGGTTGACACAGGCACATCCGACCTTTTCTCCTAATATTGCAGCCTGAATGAATCAGTCTGCCCCAACATTGCTACCAGATAAAATTAGTCGGCTTCAGGGCCCAATCGTTGTTTTCGGCGCCAGCGGCTTCATCGGCGCGAACCTGTTCGAACAGCTTTTCCGTACGCGTCAGGATGTTTACGCATTAACCCACGACGCCACCAAAGCCTGGCGGCTCAAGCTGCTGGACGTTCCCGCCGAAAACGTTATTCACTGCGATATTCTATCAAATACGTCAGTTCAGGATGTTTTTGGCCGGATTAAGCCAAAAACGATCTTCAACCTGGCGGCTTATGGTGCCTACAGCAAGCAGAAGAACGTAACGCTCACCTACGAAACCAACGTACTGGGTACGGTCAACATTCTGGAGAACTGTACGCCAGACATGGCCTATATCCACGCTGGCAGCAGTTCGGAGTATGGCTTCAATTGTACGGCTCCGAAAGAAACGGACCCCGTTGAGCCAAACAGCCACTACGCCGTTTCTAAAGTTTCGGCCGCTTATACGCTGGACTATTACGCGAAACTTCACCAGCTTAAAACGCTGAATCTGCGACTCTATTCGATCTACGGCGGCTGGGAAGAACCTGATCGGCTGATTCCCCGGCTGGTGGAAGAAGCCAGGAACGGCAAATTCCCCCCCCTGGTTTCGCCCGATATCAGCCGTGATTTTGTGTATGTCGATGATTGCGTCGACGCGTTCGTGCAGGCAGCGCTGCGGGTCAGTCCCGAAATCAGCGGCCGTTCGTATAACATCGCTACCGGAACGAAAACGACCATGCGTGAGCTGGTCGACGTAACGCGGCAGACGTTTGGCATTACGCAGGAACCCGTGTGGGGCAGTATGGCCAACCGGAACTGGGACCTGGCCGAATGGTACGGTGATGCGACGGCTGCCCAGGCCGATCTGGGCTGGCAGGCCACGACCAGCCTGAGCGATGGGCTACGCAAAACCGCTGACTGGCAGGTGGCTCACCAGTATGAAGAACGGGTCATTCCAGCCTTCAAAACGCCCACGCTGAATCCGGTCATCTCGCCCATCATTGCCTGTTACCGGGATGCTCAGGCTATCCCGTACATGTACGAACGGCTGGTGAAAACCTTCAACGAAATGAAGGTGCGGTACGAGATCATTTTCGTGAACGACAACTCGCCGGATAATACGGACGAAGTGCTGGAAGCCATCTGCGCCAAAGACTCGAACGTAATTGCCATTAAACACTCCCGGAACTTCGGCTCGCAGTCAGCTTTCCTGAGCGGGATGGAGATTGCCTCAGGCGACATGGTTGTACTGATGGACGGGGACTTGCAGGACCCGCCGGAAGTCATTCCGAGCTTCTACGAAAAGTGGCAGCAAGGTTTCGACGTGGTATATGGCGTTCGGGTGCAGCGCGAAATGCCCGCTCACGTTCATTTTTTCTACAAGCAATTCTACCGCCTGTTTAAACGGACGGCTTACATTAATATCCCGGTCGACGCAGGCGATTTCTCGATTATTGACCGGAAAGTCGTACGCGAACTGGTGAACCTGCCCGAAACCGAGCAGTTTCTGAGAGGGCTTCGGGCCTGGGTCGGCTTCAAACAGACAGGCGTAGATTACGTCCGGCCGGAACGTATGTTTGGCGTATCGACCAACAACTGGACCAAGAACATCTGGTGGGCTAAGAAAGCCATTTTCTCGTTCAGCTTTGCCCCATTGGAACTGATGACCTACGCGGGTTTTGTCCTGACGGGCCTATCGATGCTGGGGATCGTCTGGCAGATCATGGCTCGGCTGTTGAATTTCGATCCAAATACGCCATACGGCATTTCGACCGTTCTGGTATTGATCATGTTCTTCGGCGGCATCAACCTGCTGGGTATTTCGTTCCTGGGCGAATACATCAGCAAGATTTTTGAGGAAACGAAAAAACGACCGAAGTTCATCCGGACCTCGGTACGAAAGGGAGCAAAAACGTACCGGACAGCGGCAGAAATAAAAACTCTGGTTGAGCAACGTAGCAACAAATAAGCGACTGCTACTTCATCGATAAACGAACAGATTCTGGTCTGTTAAGGGCTATGCGTAAAGAATTTTCAGCCGCCATCGAACAGCTGGCGCAGGAAGACGATAAACTGATTTTCATAACGGGCGACTTGGGCTACAGCGCACTCGAAAACGTAGCCGACGTACTCGGTCCCCGGTTCATCAACGCCGGTGTGGCCGAACAGAACATGGTAGGAATGGCGGCCGGTCTGGCCTACCGTGGCTATAAAGTGTTCTGTTACAGCATTGCTCCGTTTGCCGTATATCGCTGCCTGGAACAGTTCCGGAACGATGTCTGCCTGCACAACATGCCCGTTTTTCTGGTGGGCAACGGCGGTGGATATGGCTACGGCATTATGGGCAGTACGCACCATGCCATCGAAGATCTGGCCTGTCTGAGTGGCCTGCAGAATGTCAATACGTACATTCCGGCTTTCGCCGATGAAGTAGCGCCTATGCTCAGCCAGATTCTGGCCGAAAGCCGTCCGGCTTACCTACGGCTGGGTGCCGGGCCTAAAACCCCTGATGATTCGGAAACGATTGGTACGTTCAAACACATAGCTCGTAGTACAGAATCGCTGGGTACGGTCGTAGCCTTAGGCCCTGTAGCGGCCAACGTGCTAACGGCGCTGCAGGATGAACTCCTGGCGAACCAGTTCGACGTTTTTACGGCCACCAACCTTCCCCTCGACCTGCCTGCAGAACTGGCTCACCGTTGGGCCGGGAAACCGATGCTGGTTGTTGAAGAACACGTATCAACGGGAGGACTGGCGCAGCAATTGTCCGTCAAGCTCCTGGCCGACGGGGCTGCTCCCAGCCATTTTGTGAGTTTGTCGGCACAGGGATACCCCAACGGGCTTTACGGCGATCAGAAATACCACCAGCAGCAGTCAGGACTTGATCCGGCTAATATTGCCCGCCAATTATCAGGCTTTACGTTCAACTAAGGTACCTGTCGTTTGCAGCCTACTACGTCCATACCCTCCACGCCTGCCAGCACAGCCCCTTCGCGCCCAATGGGTTCCGGGCTGAGTTACGTGCTTCTGGCCTTACCTGTTCTGATCTTCTTTGGGATCTGGCAGGTATATGCGGTCAACGTGGCCAAGTGGGATGACCATGCACTACGGGAATTTCTGTTCAATTTCGATAGGGAATCCGCGCTTTCGGACAAGATTTATCTGCTTTTCAAACAACACAACGAGCACCGGATCGTCTACGACCGGATTGTTACGCTGCTCGACTATCAGCTGACGGGAAAACTCAATTTTCGGCATTTGATGCTGATTGGCAACTTAAGCCTGGTGGGTTTGCTCGCTCTGTTTGTTGCCATACTTCGACGCGAGAAGAGACCCGTTTTGTACGCCCTGCCGGTTTCCCTGTTGCTCTTTAACCTGTCGCAGTGGGAAAATATGTACTGGGGTATGGCGGCTCTCCAGAACTTTTCGGTGGTGCTGTGGGTGCTGGGAAGTCTTTATTTTCTGAGTTATACCAATCGCTGGGGCGTCGCTTTTCTGCTGGCGATGCTGGCAACGCTGACCAGTGGCAACGGTATGGCGATCTGGCCGCTGGGTTTCGTCCTGCTGGCGTTACAAATTGCCGGGTCACCAACACGGCTGCGCCAGCTCTTATGGTGGTCAGGTGGGGCTATTTTGGCAGTAGTGCTGTATTTCACCGGTTTTGAAAAGCCCGAAGGCAATCCCCCCGCCCGGGGTCCGATAACAGCAGTCATTAAATGCTGGCTGGCCTTCAATGGTTCGGCAGCTGAAATCCTGACGAGTACAGCCGCGCTACGTAACAGCATCCTGCTGGGTAGCGCCCTGGTGCTGCTGACACTGATTTTTTTGGGCATTGGTTTCTGGACCTACCGTTCAGCCATCCTGACAGTTCCCGGCCGTTTCCGTCGCTCGGCAGCGGGTCATCCCCGGGTTATCCCTGCCAATACGTTGTTTTTCTGGGGGTCGGCGGCCTTTCTGCTGATGACCTCCGCTGTTGTTGCCTGGTCGCGGACGGGCTTCGGCGCAGACTTGATTATCACCAGCCGGTATAAGATTTATGCACTCACGCTGCTGGCGTTGCTGTACACATACGGCGTTGTTCAGGTCTCTAAAACGGGATCCAGGATGCTTTTCGTGGGTGGTCTGGCGGGTAGTTTTCTACTAGCAGGCTTGTCGTACCTGACAGCGCTGGATGAGACACTCTGGTGGCGACAATGGCTGTTAAGCAATCAGTTTAACTGGACACACGTCGGTCCAACGCCTACCCTTAGCCGCGACTCGGTCAGCCAGCACTACACCGACCCCGCCCCTGCTTTTTACGACGGACAGGAAGCTACGCTGTACCGGCAAGCTGACCGACCGGCCTACGTGTTATCAGTAGCCCCCATTCCGCTGGGCTACCGAATAACGAACAAAACGGTTCCGACACCTGCTCTGCAGGATCCCGGCAACTTCGTTGTCGCCCGGTCGGCCAAACGCGTGTATATCTTTCCGGTCTGGCAACAGCGGCAGACTGTCACTCAGGCCCGTTTTTTGCCCCAACGTCTGTTTACAGCAGGTTTCAGTGCCGACATTCTGACGCCCGAGCTGGAAGCAGGTACCTACCAGCTCTTTGTGCTGACAACCACAAACGGGCAGGCAGTGATGCACCCTACGAATCAGTCGATTACTGTACAGACAACCCAAACAGATACGTTCAAGAAAAACTGGTAGTAACGGAAACGCGGTAGAGTGCGTATATTGTGGCTGTTTTTAGCGTTGTCTAACGCTCAGTCTCTGACTCTATTTTTCTTATAAAACTACGCTAATCACCCCATACATACCCTGCGAATTCAGTGGAAACAGTCAACCAGTCCGCTCGCAGGATTTAGTGAACAATGGTAAACGAAACCTTATCCCCCACTACGTCCCGCCCTGCTTTGAATCACCTCCTGCAACTGGATGGTGTGCGTTTCATCGCGGTCGGACTGGTTTTATGTGATCACTGGCTGGCGGGTCGGGTTGATCTGCAACTGGAACTGGGTGCCCTGGGGGTCACCATCTTTTTTGTCCTGAGTGGGTTTCTGATTACCCGGATTCTATTGTCGAGCAAAGACAAACTCAGCAATCAACCCGGTGGTGGACTGGGTAAGTACCTCAAAATTTTTTACATCCGTCGGACGGTCCGTATTTTCCCCATTTACTACCTCACGCTGTTCGTCCTCTACGCGCTCAACGAACCTCCGGTCCGGAAAACGATTGGCTGGCTGGCACTTTACGCCACCAACATTTACATCGTTTACAACATGACCTGGCTGGGTACCGTCGACCATCTCTGGTCGCTGGCTGTTGAAGAGCAGTTTTATCTGTTCTTTCCGCTATTGCTGTTTTTTGTGCCCCGGCGTTGGGTGCTCACGACGGCTATGGTTATGATTATTGGCGCAGTGGCCTTACGCTACGCTGTCGATCAGGCACATCTGCCCTGGTTTGTCAATTACGTCAGCACCCCCACCTGCCTCGATTCGTTTGGTCTAGGGGCCATTATGGCCTACTGGTGGCTCTACCAGCGGGAGCAGTTCGAGCGTTTTTTCCGCAACAACCTGGGGCTGATAGCCAGTATTCTGCTGTTGTGGCTGGTTGTGTATATGATTGACGTACTGCCCGATGCACCCAGTACGATACGGGTCTACGGACATCATAATGTCATGTCCAATGTATGGGAGCGGCTGGCGGGTTCGCTGGTTGGCTTTTTTCTGATCGGGCGGGCAGTGCTGGGTTTTGGCGGACCAATGAAATGGCTGCTCGAGAACGCGGTCAGCCAATACATGGGGCGGATCAGCTACGGGATTTACTTGTTCCATAATTTCGTCTACAACGCTTACCACACTCAGCCAACCCATTTTACGCTACGGGCCTGGCGCCGGATTACGGACGTACTGCCGGTTCTGAACAGCACTTATTTTTTCGAGTTCTGTTTTTTTCTATTCCTGACGGTTGCGCTGGCCACAATTTCCTGGTTTGTCATCGAAAAACCGATTAATAGTCTGAAAGATCGGTTCACTTATTGACACCAGACCCGACAAATCCTAAAATTCAGCTTATTTTCCGTATTCCCGCTGAATAAAGTCCTATTCGGATCGACTGCCAGCGATCAACATTTTCCTATATTTGCGCAGTTTGTAATGATGGTAAACTTCGTTGGCTCAATCCTTTTGTCAACGTTTATTAACTCGACGGCTGAACTGTCGCCAACCTTTTAAAGTACACTGCATGAGCCTCCTGCTGTCAATTGTAATGCCGGCCTATAACGAAGAAGAAGTTATTGAAGCCGTCGTCAAGCAGTGGACTGATTTGCTGAATCGTCAGTTTCCTACGCAAAATACCCGCCTGATTGTTGTCAACGACGGTTCGCGGGATAATACCGGTGCTATTCTTGACCAGATCAAAGAACGCTACCCCAAACTGGTTGTTGTCCATCAGGCCAATGGTGGTCATGGCAACGCCGTTGTTAACGGGTACTGGCAGGCAGTTGCTTTAGACTCGGAATACGTATTTCAGACGGACAGTGACGATCAGTTCATCACCGATGATTTTATCAAGCTCTGGGAAAAGCGGAACGAGTCGCCGTTTATTCTGGGCTATCGTGAGGAGCGCTACGACGCCCCTGCCCGATTACTGATTACCCGTATTCTGCGGCTGAGCATTGCGGCCATCTACGGAACGTACATTATGGACAGTAACATCCCGTTCCGTCTGATCCGTGGTTCGTTCCTGCGCAAGCTGCTGAATCAACTGCCGAAGCCAACGCCGTTTGCGCCGAATATTTTCCTGGCTGTGATGGCCAAAAAAGCGGGCTTCAGCACGTTCGATATTCCCATCACACATAAGGAGCGACAGACCGGTACCGTGTCGATCCTGAAATGGAAGCTGCTGAAAGTCTGTATTCAAAGTTTCGGGGAGCTTGCTCAGTTCCGGCTTGACCTGAGCAATAAAGTAAAAGCCCTGAAAAAACCGGAACCCATTGCGGCTTAACGGCCAGCCAATGCGTCCATTACCAAGCTGTTACGTTTTAACGAAATACAACACAATTGTCTGCTAACGCTCAATCCATGAATTATAAGTATGTTATTATTGGTTCCGGGCCAACGGGTCTTGGAGCAGCATATCGCCTGAAAGAACTGGGTATTACAGACTTTATCGTTCTGGAAAAAGAAGACCGGATCGGTGGTTTATCGAAAAGCTTCGTCGATGAAAAAGGATTTACCTGGGACGTAGGCGGTCACGTTCAGTTTTCGCACTACAAGTATTTCGACGACCTGATGCAGAAAGCATTGGGTGAAGATGGCTGGCTCAGTCATCAGCGGGAGTCCTGGGTTTGGATTGAAAAGCGGTTTGTTCCCTACCCATTCCAGAACAATATCAAATACCTGACGCCGGAAACTATGTGGAAATGCCTCGAAGGCATTATCCAGAACTATAAGTTCCCGACCAACAAGAAACCCGCTAACTTCAAAGAGTGGATTCTGGCAACGTTCGGACCGGGTCTGGCCGAAACGTTCATGTTCCCTTACAACTTTAAAGTATGGGCGTATCCTACCGAGGAAATGAACGCGGTCTGGGTTGGTGAGCGGGTAGCCGTAACCGATCTGAACCGGGTTACAAAAAACATTATCTTTGATCAGGATGACTTCTCCTGGGGGCCCAACAGTACGTTCATGTTCCCGAAACATGGGGGTACGGGCGGTATCTGGGAGGCCGTCGGCGATCTGGTTGGCCGGGAGAATATCAAACTGAACACCACTGTCGAGAAAGTTATCGGTCCGGAGAAAAAGATCGTGCTGGCCAACGGAGAAGAGATTCAGTACGAATACCTGATGAGCACCATACCGCTGGACCTGTTCACCCAGCGTGTAGAAGGCCTTGCGCCTGAAACGGTGCAAACCGCACAGGGACTGAAACACTCCTCGACCAACGTAGTGGGTATCGGTCTGAAAGGCAAGCCAAAGAAAAGTCTTGAGACGATGTGCTGGATGTACTTTCCGGAGTCGAACAGCCCGTACTACCGCGTTACAGTATTCTCGAACTACAGCCCGAACAACGTTCCGGCGGATTCGGCAGACGGCGAGCAGTACTGGTCGCTGATGACCGAAACCAGCGAATCGACCGCGAAACCCGTTAACCGGGAAACGCTGATCGACGACACGATTCGGGCGCTGCTGGAAGACGAACTGATCGAATCGGCCGACGACGTAGTATCTACGTTCCACATGGCATTCGATTATGGCTACCCAACCCCGTCGGTTGAGCGGGACGGAATTTTGAAAGCGGTATTACCTAAACTGGAGCCGTTTGGTATTTACTCCCGCGGTCGCTTCGGTGCCTGGAAATACGAAGTAAGTAACCAGGATCACTCGCTGATGCAGGGGGTAGAGTGGGCCAACCGGGTCGCTACCAACGTACCAGAGCTGACGTTGCCTTTCCCCGAAACGGCCAACGCAATGTGGGGGAAATAATTGCTTTTTTCAGTAAACTTGAAGCACTGATTTAGTCGATCAGGCAGCTGCGGTGCCCAGTCACCTCACGCCCGCCGGAGCGCCTGAATCAGTGCTTCTGTGCTTTAGCCCTTATGAACAAAAAGATCTGGATTGGCCTCGCTGTTGTTGTAGCCCTGGTCGGTGGCTGGCTGGGATACCGGCTTCTGTTCTCCGCCGAACATACCGTCGGATCGCTTGTTCCCCCAGGCGCGCTACTGGTCATTGCCAGCGACCGGCTGCAGGATACCACGTCGCGGCAGGCACTGCGCACCCAGATCGCCTTACGTCAGATTCCAGTTTTTGACGAAGCCCGCCAACGGCTCGACCGGTTTCTGTACGCCACGGCTGACACCGCCACCGTTCTAAAGTTTATAACCGGGAAAGACGTTCATTATTCGCTTCACACCATTACCCGAAATAATCTTGATTTTATCTTTTACATACCGCTCAACGATGCTGACAAAGCGTTTCTCCAACATCTGACCAACCCCGACCCGCGCCAGTATCGGGTGTTGAACCATACATTCTCGGGACAGAAAATCCTGGATCTGGTGTCGCGTTCAAGTGATCCCATTGGCTCGTTTATCCTTACAGATACCTACCTGATTGGCAGCGCGTCCGGCATTCTGACCGAGAACGTAGCGCGCAACATGAACCGGCTGTTCCCCAGCACGCAGCCTACGCCGTCTTTTGAGACGGGGACGGATCTATTAGCGGGGTTGTCGGTACGTCCCGAAGTGCTGGAGTCGCTGTTCGGCAACGTTGGCTCGCTGGTTAAGCTGTTTCTGCCGGAGCAGATGAACCTGCTGTTTCGGCGGTCGAGTTCCCAATCCCATCTGATCGGTTACGCTGTCGATGATATTGGCGGTCGTCGTGACGTGGCGGCCCTGTTTGCGGGTCAGACCCCCCGGCGAATTCAGGCCGCTAACCTGATTCCGCGCACAACGGCTACGCTCTACCATATCGGTATCAGCGACGCGACCCGATTTGGCCGTTCGCTAAGCCGCTTACTCGGCTCAGCCTCCAGCGACTTTCTGAAAGAGCGGTTCAGCCAGATTGAACCGGCCACCGCCCCACTCTACAAGTCGCTGGGCCCTGATATTATGCTCTGTCGGATGGAATCGCCAACGGGTGGACTCCGGCAAGTCGTAGTGCTTACATCCCAAAACGGAAAACAACTCGTAGCCGCTTACCAGCAGGCTGCTTTTCTGGCGGGGGCCGGTAGACCCCAGGCTCCGCGCAATTTTCTGGGCCACAAAACACTGTTACTGCAGGTACCCGAGCTACCGGCCTCATTATTCAGTAATCTTTTCAGCGGTTTTTCGCAAAGCTGGATCACGCAGCACGGCTCATCACTGATTGTGGCTAACAGCGAGGAGACGATGCTGGACTACCTGCAGCAGATTCAGCGGGGGGCAACCTGGGCCTCCGACGAACGGCAGCTCGATCTGCTGAAAGGCACGCTACGTCCTGCTAACTTCACGGCGTTTGCCCGATTGACCCGCGCCGAAACAATTATTCCAGCCTCGTGGCCGCTGGGCTGGCAAAACCTGCTCGACCACCCAGATCCAGCACTAGTTAATCTGGAGAACATGGCGTACCAGGCCAGCTATGGCAACGAAAAAATCCTCTCTACGGTCGTCCTGGGCCGCACAACCCGCCGGGCTAGCCGGGCCCTCCTGAACAAACTTCTGCTCGTCAAGAAAACCGAACTCGACGCTGCGTTGGCATCAGCCCCCGTGACTACGGGGAGCCTGAGCGAAGGCGCGGCCCAGTTTTATGCCCACACAAACACCAATCAGTTCTGGCTGGTGACACCAGACGGTGAAAAAACGGGGCAGCAGTCTCTTGATGGCCCTATTCGCAGCAACACGCTGGCGGTTGATTTTCTCAACAATGGTCGACTTCAGTATTTGTTTATGACCGACCGGACGCTCTACGTTACCGATCCAGGCCAGCCAGACGCCAGACTCCAGCGTATTCCCCTGCCCCGTGGCGTCAACCCTACCTACCTGATTCGTCCCCGGGGCAGCCAGCAGCGAAACCTGGCCGCGCTGGTTAGCCATGACGATGGACATATTTACGCGCTGGACCGCCAGAAACAGGCTTTCGTCCGCATTATGACCTCGTCGAAGCAAGCGCCTTTGCTGCCGCCTTTCCAGGTTGTGCCCAAACCAACAGGCATGCATATCCTGGCCGCCCAGGCCGATGGCACGTTGCATTTCTGGCAGGAGAACGGCACAGAACTTCCGCATTTTCCGGTACGTATTGAACGTACCAAACCAGACGAACCTGAGGTTAAATTTGCGGGTCCAGCGCTGGTAGCAACCGGTCAAACGGATAACGATATTCATACGATCACGGATGAAGGTCAACTGCTGGCGCTGAAACAAACGGGCATGATTGCCAAACGAACCCAGCTTTATCGTCCTGTCCGTAACGGCGTTTTCCAGCTCTTACCTGATCTTGATCAAACTGATTGGTTATTACTGCGTACCACCGATACGGAAATTGCCGTTCTGGACCAGCAGGGACGTCGGCGTTTCGAGGTGCGGGCGCTCCTATCGGGTCAAAACGACGTACGCTACCACCGCCTGGGAGCGGGTATTGAACTGATCAGCGTAAAATCGGGTAATTTTACGAGCCTATACGACCTGAACGGCAAACTGGCCTGTGATCGACCAATTCCGAGCGATTTTCCAATTACGCTACAGTTCGATGAGCGCACGAATGAGCTCTTTGCGCTGAGTAGCTCCCGACAGTCAGTTCTATTGTATAGCATCCGGCTCCGGTAATCACGTTGTTTGCCGGTCAGTCATAAAAGTCTTTAGTACGTTACCATGCGATTCGTTCGTTACATCGCGCTGGCTGTAGCGCTTATTCTTTGGGGAGGAGGTTTGTCGACAACTGTTTCCCACTGGCTCTACGATATTGGCGTTGTTGCCGATGACTACAAATACGGCGACCTCTACCGCATGTCGGCGCTTCCTCAGTTCAAGGAAGAAGCCGTACCTTGTCCGGTTAGTCACCTGTCAAGTGATACGTCAAGCACGCACCTGTACATTATTGGTGATAGTTTTACCGAGCCACAACGCCTGAGTAAGGATGATTTCCCAGTGAGTCATTACCAGCGCGCGGCCTGGGAACATCCGCAACGTGCTCAATTAAATCCAGCAAAACGGAATGTTCTGCTTATCGAAACGGTTGAGCGCCATTTCCGCGAACATTTTACACACCCCGTCAATGAACTGGTTATCCAGTCCGACACGACAAGAATGGCCCCGCCCAAGGTTACTTTATACCGGCAGTTGGGACAGGAGTTTCACCGGATCGACGTAGAGGAGCGATTGGAATCGACGTTATTCAGCGGTGCCTGGGCGTTCTGGTTCAAAGAGTTGAAAGCGCATCTGACATTGGACTGGTTTAACCGCACTACGGGTAACGTGAGTCTCTCCGAAGACAAACAGCACGTCTTCACCAATCTGGATACCGATACGAGTAAAAAACTCAATTCGTCGTTTGCTCCCCTGTCAGATCAGGAACTCAATACCCTTGTTGACAGCGTCAACGTAACGGCTGCGCGGTACAAACGACTGGGTTTTGACGCCGTTTATCTATCGATCATTCCCAATAAAGCGAGTATCCTGGAACCGGACCGGGACGCTTATAACCACCTGATCGAGCGCGTGCAACAGCACCCCAACTTACAGGTTCCGGTAGTTGATGTCTATAGTTCGTATAAAAGTGCTTCCCAGTCGCCCTACGCACAGGGCGATACGCACTGGAACTGCACCGGACGCGCTTTATGGCTGGATCGAGTAACAGATCTTTTGCATACACGTCCAGCGGATAAACAGAGAATTTTGTAAGGGGTATAGGGAGACGTAGCAGTAGTCTGTTATGATTTTGCTGCTTTACGATGACTGTTGCCTTACGTTGTGTTAGTAACAGAAATCAGCTATGTTCCCGTTTCTACAAAATCTCTTTATCATTCTGTCTGTTTTATCGTATCTGGTGGGTTTGACTATAGGCGTACTGGTCATTCTGGCGCTGCTCAAGTATTTGCGGAATTAATTTTCGTCAGACAGACGGCCAGTACCTGCCCGGTAAAACTCGACCTGTCAAACATAAAAGGGTAGGATTTCATCAGTTTTGCCAAACGGCTCACCTAACGAAAATCCTACCCTTTTTATAAATTCAAGAGTTGACTTTGCCTTTCTCGTACCTAAACCAGCTCAAATAAATTCGTTACGCCCAGCATCCGTTTGCTGATGAAGCCTTCGCCAAACTCAGCCCCGATCATGTGGCCGTGTTCGCGGGTGCGGGCTTCCAGGAACTTCATAAACGGCTCACCCGAAATGTAACTTTGGGGCTCTGTGCTGTCCGGGTTGAAGAACTGACTTTTGTAAGCTTTAATGGCCGCCAGTTTTTGTTCCCAGTACGGGGAAATGTCAACAACAAAATCCGGCTTCAGGGCGCGGTCCTGGATGAAATGGTAGATGTAAATCGGGCGATGCGCTTCCTGCGGCTGGCCGTTTTCGTCTGCCGTTTTAATCTGCCGCAACCCCGCATAAAAGCAGGCTTCCGTTACCAATTGGGCCGCCCGACCATGATCCGGGTGCCGGTCGTCGGGCGTATTGGTCAGTATAATTTTAGGCTGATACTTCCGAATCATTGGAATGAGCGCCTTCTGATGCTCCTCATCATTGCGAAAGAATCCATCCCGGAAACCCATGTTCTCGCGGGCTGATAACTGCATGATTCGTGCCCCTTCGGCCGCTTCCTGCAGACGGATTTCGGGCGTACCACGGGTACCCAGTTCACCCTGGGTAAGGTCGATAGCGGCAACCGTTTTTCCCTGAGAAATAAGCGAAAAAATCGTCCCCGCGCTTGTCATCTCAATATCGTCGGGGTGGGCACCAATGGCCAGTACGTCAACAGTCATGTAGGGTAATAGAGGCTGTTTTCAAACACCCCTCCCGATTTTACGCGAAAGCGGAGCCGAAAGTTTCGCTTTATCCCTCAAATCCGCTCAATTCAAACAAGAAAGTGCTGGTTCAATTACACACTCTGGCTGACTTTCCGCTCTAAAACACGTCAAATTAGGCTGAAAGTGGTATTTTGCAGCCGTTCTGCCCATAAACTCACGTTCATCTAACTCCACTTTTTTGCAGCACATCTAACGTATCCTCCCAGCAATGTCCTACAAAGCGCTTGCCCTTCAACTAAACTGCCAGTCGATTACCAATAGCCAGACCCGCGACGAAGCCGAATTCATGATGCTTCGTTCAATCGAACGAATCGAAACTCAGATAGCAGCCTCCATTGGCCATATTGGGCGTGATACGCTGCTGATTGTGGCGCCGGAATCTTTTCTAACCGGTATTCCAACCCGCGAAACAATTCACGAATGGCGCGAGAAAGCGGCTTTAGAGATTAATGGCCCCATCTATGAAGCGCTGAGCGCGATGGTACAGCGGCAGCAGGTGTATTTCTCAGGTAATGCCTACGAACAGGACCCCTTCTTTCCGGAGCTTTACTTCCAGACCAGTTTCATTATTGGCCCGAATGGTGACGTATTACTGCGGTATCGGCAGCTTAATGCGATGTACGCTCCTACCCCACACGATGTTTGGGAGCTTTACCTGGATGCGTACGGATACGATTCGCTGTTTCCGGTTGCCCGAACGAATATCGGAAATCTGGCCTGTCTGTCTTCCGACGATATTCTGTTTCCTGAAGTTGCGCGTTGTCTGGCCATGCGCGGGGCCGAAGTACTGCTCCATTCCGCTTCCGAAATTGCCAGTCCGTTGCAGACTCCCCGTAAGATAGCCAAGCAGGCGCGGGCAATTGAAAATATGGCCTATGTCGTATCCGCTAATTCAGCTGGTGTATCGGGCAGTCCCTTACCCGCCGAAACCACCGACGGTCACTCCCGAATCGTCGACCACAAAGGAATTGTCCTGGCCGAAGCGGCTTATGGCGAAAGCCTGGTTGCCAATGCTGATATTGATCTGGCCGCGTTGCGGGAGTTTCGTCAGCGGCCTGCGCTGGCCAATCTGCTGGCCCGGCAACGCTATGAGCTTTACGCCAACAGCTACGCCCAGCACAGCGTTTACCCACCCGATACGCTCCTGAGCCAACCCGCCGAACGTGCCTTCTTCGTTCGTACCCAACAGGAAGTTATCAAAAAACTCTATAGCTAAAAATTGACAGGATTACAGGATTTGTAGAATTGGTTTAGGTTTTATAATTCCCGGGAATCCCGTAATCCTGTCGAAAACTTTCGGCTGTACGACTGTCGAAAACTAGCCGGTCTACGGTGTTTATCTAAACTTGCTGTATTTTTGCGGGTTAATTAGCTATGACCTTAAGCATCCGCGATACCGCCTACCAGCTCCGACAGGGGCATCTGATTGCTCTGGCCGACGAAACAGGCTGGTCGATTGCTGCCGACCCAACCAACGATTCGGCAGTTGATACCTTGCTCCCGCTTTTACCGACTGGTTTTTATCCAACCATCCTTATCCAGAACACCGATCAGCTTGGTATGTACGTAGCGCAGTTGCCCGACGTAGCATTTGATCTGGTCGAGTTTGCCGATAGTCCTCTGACGGTTGTGTACGATCAGGGGAAGAACGTTTCAGGGCGATTGTGGCCTACAAACACGGACAACCAGGCCGGTACCATTGCCGTCCGACGCAGCCTGAACGAGGAAGTGCAGCGACTGATTGGTGGTTTTGGCCGGGGATTACTTACGATACCCTTCGAAACATTGAACGTAGCGCAGCTTCCTAAAGATACCGTAGCTGGTTATTACGGCACCCTTCCTTCCAAGCTGGAGCGCCCGCGTATTATGGTTCTGAACGTTGACGGTGGGGTTCGGTTCATCAGAAAATAATTACCTGTCCAGACCTGCTGTCTCATCATGATGCGCAGTCGGCCTGGTACACAAGCGCATGAATTTCAGCGACATCTTACATAAAAACCCCATTTTTGGCCGGATCGCCCACGAGGCCGACACGCTGGGCGTCGACGCCTACGTTATTGGTGGCTTCGTTCGCGATCTCATTATGGGACGTCCTTCCAAAGATATTGACGTGGTCTGCATCGGGAGTGGCATTGCCCTGGCCGAAGCCGTGGGAAAAGCGCTGCACACCAACGTATCAGTTTTTCCTAGTTTTGGTACGGCCATGCTACGAACCTCCCCGGGCCAGGTCCAACCTGGCCAATCCTTTCCGAAGCGTGATTCCAGCTCTGAACAGGCTTGGGAAGTTGAGTTTGTTGGCGCCCGCAAGGAGTCATATCGCAGTGATTCGCGCAAGCCCATCGTTGAAGATGGTACGCTCGAAGACGACCAGAATCGGCGTGACTTCACGATCAACGCTATGGGTATCAGCCTCAACCAGCAGTCGGGTGTCGGTTTTGGCGAACTGCTCGACCCCTTCAACGGACTGGCCGACATCAAGCGAAAAATCATTCGCACTCCGCTTGATCCGGACATTACGTTCTCCGACGATCCCTTACGAATGATGCGGGCCATCCGCTTTGCCGCGCAGCTTAATTTCGACATTGAGCCTGATACGTTCGACGCCATTGTTCGCATGAACGAACGCATCAGCATCGTTTCGCGGGAACGAGTTACCGATGAGTTGAACAAAATTCTTCTGTCGCCTACACCTTCTTACGGCTTCAAACTTCTCTACCACGCTGGTTTGCTTGACCGCATATTCCCGGAACTCGTTGTGCTGAAAGGTGTTGAGACCATTGAGGGGAAGGGGCACAAAGACAATTTTTACCATACCCTGCAGGTGCTGGACAACGTAGCGAACCGGACGAACGCACCAGCTTCGCTGCGAGACAACGAACTCTGGCTACGCTGGGCGGCCTTATTACACGACATTGCCAAGCCGGCTACCAAGCGTTTTGACCAGAAAGCAGGCTGGACCTTTCACGGTCACGAAGACCTGGGCGCACGCTGGACACCGGGCATTTTCCGGACGATGAAGCTCCCCCTTAATGAGCACATGCGCTTTGTACAGAAGCTCGTCCGTCTGCACCTGCGTCCCATTGCGCTGACGAAAGAACAGATAACCGACTCAGCATTACGTCGATTGCTGGTCGATGCCGGTGATGATCTGGACGGTCTGATGGCGCTTTGCCGGGCGGATATTACGTCGAAGAATTACGAAAAAGTGCAGAAACACCTCCGCAATTTTGACAAGGTTGAACGGAAGCTCCACGATCTGGAAGAGCGGGATAAACTCCGTAATTTCCAGCCTGTCGTCACGGGCGAGCTGATTATGGAAGCCTTTAATCTAACCCCATCCAAAGAAGTCGGGGAACTGAAAACCGTTCTCCGGGAAGCCATCCTGGATGGACTCGTGCCCAACACCCTTGAAGGCGCTTTTCCAATGCTTATTGAGGAAGGGAAAAAACGCGGTCTAACGGTGGTTAAGAAACTTGATGAAATTCAACCAATAGTTACTGAAAATCAGCATACTGAATCAAATGGATAACAATACCAATTTCCGGCGCTTTTTCGGCGCATCGCTCACCATCCTGGGTGTAGTCGTCATCCTGTTTGCCCTGATCGCCTTCCTGTCTGACGGGAAGCCCGTGCTAGGTCTGCGCGTATCGCACGGCGAGGCAGCTGCTCCGTTCATTGTCGGAATGATATTCCTGATTACGGGCGTAAATCTAGTTCGGGAGTCGTAGAGCTGCCGACTTATTTGGATACCTGCGCGGTTAGCAACCAAGGGTACGTATTGACAGGTTCGGGCAGTCCATTCGGCTGAATCTGCAAATACATAAGGTGTAGATGGGTCGGCGAGCGGGTCTTATAGGCATTGTAGCCCGTTCGCCCCATATCGGCCAGCTTCTGCCCCGCCTGCACCCACTGCCCGGGCGTTACGTAGATTTCGTTATTGTGAGCGTAGTAGAATAAGCCGTGGAGGGTTGGGTCATACACCCATATCCAGTTGCCACCCCGATACTCAGAGCCCGGCTTCCAGCCGGTTTCAATGGCCAGCACCAGCCCATTGCTCATCGCCAGTACATCGGCGGGTTTACTGGTTCGGTCGTCCAGCGCATCCTGATTGCGGTCGGCGATAAAAATATCCTGCGCCGGGTGGCTGCCCCGTACGTTGTAGTCAAACAGATCGAATCCTTTGCCCCGATAGCCTTCGCCATGTGTGCCCCCGATCGCACTGGTAGCATATCCCCGGATCGGAAAAGCGAAGTAGCGCCCACTCCGGTACAGACTATCGCGCTGCAGCGAATCCTGACTGGCGTTCGCCCGACTACGGAAACGCTCCTGCAGGCCATGCATAATCTGACTAAATTCCAGCCGAGCCGAGTCGGGTGTAATGCTTTCCTCACGTATTTGGGTATACAGCGACTGAAAGTGCTGGCAGTAAGTGTACAGGGTGGGCTCGTCTGAATTGCGGGTAATGACCTGCGACGAAGCGGCATTCAGCCCTCCGATCAGCACTGCCCCTAAAATACCCATTAACCGCATGCACGAAGTTACGTCAATCTTCACCGGATCGAATGTGGCTTATTCAATACGCCAAAAATACGCAAAGTAGTGCGACAGGTGAAGTAGCTGATGGTTAATCCGGTGGTCTTTGCGTATAAAACGGTATTGTTCCGCCATCAACCGGCAGTCGTATCAGGGACAGACGAGTTTGTAGAAGGTGTAACTCAGCGTGATCGCCGTGTACGTATAGCTATCCCGCAGGGCCGGGTTGCCCTGCGCCAGTTTATTGTTTGTCGTCCCGAACGTTCGTTCTCCCAGCGCATCGAGGTAATCATTGTTGGTGAACCGGGTTCCAAATTCAACGCCAACACTCCAGGGTCGTTTGATCTCGTATTTGAAACCAACACCAAGCGGGAAGCTCAGCACTCCTCTGGCCCGGATAACGTCATTGCGAAAATTACAGATACCCACGCCCCCAAACACGTAGGGCGTCCAGTTTTTTACTTTGGGAGAAGATTTGTAATTCAGGAAATTGTATTCCAGATCGACCGTTGCTTCGCCCAGATTGGTACGGAAAGAAAAATCCCGCGCCTGTTGAAACGGATCACTGCTCAGACGATCGGACCCACGTAGCACGCCTAGTCCGATGCCGGCCCGCATTGAGAACGATCGGGTTGCGTTATAGCGAAAGAACAGATTGGCACCCGGCGCAATAAACCGTGGGTTCAGACTGGGCGATACGTCTCCTTTGTACAGCATCCCACCAAGTCCCCCCCCCACTTCTATTTTCTGCGCCTGCGCTGTCGTGCTGATAAAAAGCCCGGCTACAAGCAGCCGGGCTAGTTTATAGTGTAATTGATTCATAAATACCTACGCAAGTACAAATGCTGACTCAGGCTTTTATCGGATCGGTGGACACTTGATCTTACTGGGGATAACGTACTGAATAGAAATGTTAGTCAGCAGGTATCCATCGTTCAGGTATCCATCAGCCCCCCGAGCAGGTTGAGTTGTTAATGCATCCTGAATTGCAGCCTGTAGATCGGGTGAACCGTTCGTAAACAAATCAGTCAACACCTGGTAGCGGTTCGGCGGATTGTTTTTGTATCGGGCGGCATTCTGTTCAAAACGCCGATCTCCCATTACGCGAGCCAGCCCTTCCAGACTGGTAGGATCAGCATAAGGACCGCCTACATCATCCAGATAATCCGTGAACGTATAACGGAATCCGATCTCAACACCAACGTTGAACATATCATTGATCCGATAGCGAGCGCCGATGCCAACTGGGATCGAAGCCGTTACCAGCGAATAAGGCTTGTCGCGCCCGGGCTGTCCCTGTCCTTCGGTGTGCAGAGGTTGTAATTTTACCCACTCCTGCGCGGCATATGGTTCATTATTAGGAGCTGCGGGTGTACGGGCTTCAGGGCTGTGGGCTACCAGTGCGATACCAGCGAAGAGGTAGGGTGTAATCTTAGCCCGCCGTTCGGGGCTGCGTCCATCCGGAATGAAGTTATAAATACCCGTTACGGCAAACTCCTTTAAGTCATTTCTAAAATGAAGATTACGGGTATATTGAACCAGATAATTTTGAATTCTATCCCGGTAAAAGGTATAGTCATCGCCAGTGATACGCGCCCAGGTAAATGAAGCACGAGCAGCAAAATTAGGCGTGAACTGGCGGGTATAGCCCAGGCCAACGTTCCAGCGTGGGAGGATAAACGTAGCCCGAATAGGCCGTTTATAGCCCGCTAGATCGCCGTAGTAATGCGATGAACCGGCGCCAAATGAAACCGATGAGTACGGCGTAAACTGGGTATTGGGTTTTCGTTGAGCCAGACCGCTGGAAGCAGAGCCAGCCAGCGCCAGAACTGTGGCCACGCCTGCTACCAGATACTTATATTTATTCATATGCGTTAAATACGTGAATCAACCATCTGAGCCCGAAGCCAGCCATTTCGGAAACGGCCGCCGAGTATATTTTATTGGCTCAGACACTAAAATTTATAAGCCTGTCAGCTCAATGTGCGGGCAAAATACATCAATTCTGTCAGCCCCGACTCAGCACAAAGGATCAAATGAAAATTTAATCCACTAATTCCGGATATCCCAGCCCCAATTTAGTTTGCTCCGCAGCGTATTCAGAAAATTGTCGTCGTTCAGTTTAACCAGCCGAGCTTTGAATGACTCTTTCTGCACGCTGATTCGCACCGACGTATCGACCGTAAACGAGCGGGAATCCAGAGCCGCCAGAAAATTCCCACTCCGACTTTCCACTTCAAACGACAACTGACAGGAGTCCATGACAATCATAGGCCGGACGTTGAGGTTGTGTGGACTGATCGGCGTGATAATGAAATTGTTGGTCTGCGGCAACAGCACCGGTCCCCCACAACTCAGCGAATAGCCGGTCGAGCCGGACGGCGTAGAAATAATCAGTCCATCCGCCCAGTATGAATTCAGAAATTCACCATCCAGATACGAATGAACCGTAATCATGGACGATGTCTGCGTCCGGGTAATCGTAAAATCGTTCAGGCCAAACGGCAGCTTGCCAAAAATATCCTGGCTCGATCGAACGCTCACCAGGGTCCGTTCATCAATCGAGTACTGCTCATTAAAGAGCGCATCGATCATTAATCGAACCGAAGCGGGCGCTACAGTCGCCAGAAAACCTAGCCGTCCAATATTAATGCCAATAATTGGAATCTGGTGCGGTCCAACGTGCGTGACGGCATCCAGAAGTGTACCATCCCCGCCGAGACTGAAGATAAAATCGGCGTCCGAAACGCCTTCGTCGATGCTGTACGTATCCTGGCTGTAGTGCGTAACGCCCGCATTATCAAGAAAATCGCGGTAATCCTGCGAAATGATGACCTCGGCCTGACGCTTGGCCAACTCGTCAAACATTGATTGAATGTAAGGCCGGGCCGATTCGGGAAAGTTGCGCCCGTGAATGGCAATTTTCATGAAGAAGAGCGAAAGGCATTGGGCGAGGGGAGAAGGGTAAAAGGTATTTCCTGTTTTCCCTTCTCCCCTCGCCCAATGCCCGTTGCTGATTTACGTATTTAAATACCGCAGCAGCGAGTCAAGCCGCTCCTGATCGATACTTTCCACCGGAGCGTTGGCAAAGGCTGCTTCGATCTGATAGCCAAATCGTTCAAGTGTCGATACAACCGGCGCAATTTCGCGTCGGTTGAGTTTCAGCGTCAGGCGGGAGCGGTCAGGCATTCCGTAGGCGGCACTGGCGTAATAGCTACTAATAATCTTGACGTTGTTCGACTCTACCAGACGGCTGATTTCGGCCATTGAATAGTCTCGTTCGTTCAGATTCAGGATCAGAATAGCGCCAGTTTCCTGCACGCCAAGTTCGCTGGCAAACTGCTTCAGCAACTCGGCCGTTGAGATGGTACCCGTAAATTCACCGCCTTCGCTGAGGACCGCCACCACGTCCATCCGGTTCTTGAGTGCCATGCCCAGGATCTCGAACAGGTGTTGCCCTTCATAAACGAACAGTTGATCAAACAGGTGCATGACGCTGCTCAGGGGCTGTTCGTCGGTTACTACGTCCATCAGCAGTTCTTCGCTGACGATACCCTGATATCCGGCCTGATCGGTGAGGACGAGTTGTCCGATACGATGTTCCTGCATCCAGTCGAGCGCCTGCCCAACGGTGTCGGTTGGTTTCAGGGCCGGGAGCATCGGGTCTATAAGTTCGGCAGCCAGCATAATCGATTAGCTTAGGGAAACGGTACTTGAAAAAACTACAGACGATTCGCCTTAGTTTCCGAAACTTAACGAAAAAGCCGGTTCCTCACAGCGCACGGCCGCAAATCATCCTTCTTTTTCGCCTGCCCAGCCCCTGTCTTCGGCGCTGGTTACACCGCCAGTTCGGTTACCGGGTGGCGAACGAGCCAGCTTTCCAGCAACGCATTGAATTGATCAGGGCACTCCATCATAGGTGCGTGGCAGCATTTATCGATGAAATGCAATTCAGAATCGGCAATCAGGCGGTTGAATTCGTGTCCTACCTCAGCTGGCGTAATCGTATCGTTCAGTCCCCAGACCAGCAGGGTTGGTACCTGAATCTGATAAAGATCTTTCGCTACGTTGTTCCGCTGGGCCGATTTGGCAATTCCTACAATGCTCATGCATTTAGGAATGCTGCTTGTAATCTCAAAAACTTCGTCGATCAGTTCTTTCGACGCTACTTTCGGATCGTAGAAGGTATAGGCAACCCGTTCGGCAATGTAGTCGTAACTGCCCCGTTTCGGGAACGAGCCGCCCATGCCGTTTTCGAACAGACCCGAGCTGCCGGTCAGCACCAGCCGCCGAACCTGGTCGGGTTTTTTGAACGCGTAGAGAAGCGCCAGGTGACCACCCAGCGAATTGCCGAGCAGCGTCATATCGGTCAGGTCTTTCTGGGCAACGAATTTTTCGATGAATGCTATTAAGCCTTCCAGACTAGCCTGTCGGATGGGCATTTCGTAGATAGGCAGCATAGGAATGATTACCCGGTACCGATCCGAAAAGGTGGTGATTACGCTATCCCAGTTGCTCAGGGCTCCAAATAACCCGTGCAGTAACAACAGTACTTCGCCCTGGCCTTCGTCTACGTACCGGAAGCCAGCCTCCTCACGAATTTGATAGTTCATACTCTTCTAGCCTTCTTAACGCGGTGGACACGTTTTTTCTGGTTAATAACACAAATTCAATCCAGTTTTTCAGCAGCCGGAGGCCGTGCTCGGTCAGGGCGGCCTCGGGGTGAAACTGTACGCCCCAGATGGGTAACGACCGGTGCCGCATCGCCATCAACTCTCCCCCATCGGTCACTGCCAGCGGTACAAGTGATGCTGGCAAATCCTTCAGCAGCAACGAGTGGTAGCGCGTTACCTTAAACGTAGCGGGTATGTTCCGCATCAGTACGTCCTGTTGCTCGAGTACCCGCACCGTCGACACTTTTCCGTGCATTGGCTGCAACGCCCGCTGCAGCCTGGCTCCGAAAAATTCACCTAACGCCTGATGCCCCAGACACACACCCAGTATCGGAACTTTTCCCTGGTACCGGGCAATCAGATCCAGTAACTGACCTGCCTGCCGGGGTGTTCCTGGCCCCGGCGACAGCACGACGCCATCAACGGGTTCCTCGTCAAACGCCTGCATCGACGCATTGTTTCGCACCACCCGACACGTGGCCCCTGCCTGATGCAGATAATCCACGAGCATATGGGTAAACGAGTCAAAATTATCGATCACCAGCAGGTTCATACTGCTATAACACAAACGAACACCACAAAATTAATGCTTTGCCAAAAAAATCAACAACTTAAAATAGCTACTATCTGACTAACAATATATTATCTTTTTATTAAATCCAAAAAATGCAAATTTTATAAAAAAAATACCACCTCCACTCTGGCTGCGCTGAAGCTTCCGGAAAGCACAGTCATTAATTTTGGCGTTTATTCACGGTATCGAATCAAACCATTTGCCCTATGACTACCGATTACCCCGTTATCATTGTTGGCGCTGGCATGGCTGGCCTTACTTGTGCTGTCTATCTAAAGCAGGCGGGTATTGATGCCCTACTCCTCGAGGCAGACGATGCTGCCGGTGGTCGGGTCAGAACGGACGTGGTGGATGGATTTCGGCTCGATCGAGGTTTTCAGATTCTGCTTACGGCTTACCCGGAAGCCCGGCGGTTGCTGAACTACACCGCCCTTGATTTGAAAGGATTTCGCTCGGGAGCGCTGATTCGCCAGCCCGATACAGACAAGCCGAACGCCTGGATCAGTATGGTCAATCCGTTTCAGGAACCGACTTCTGTATTTCAGACACTGGTCTCACCGGTAGGTACGATGGGCGATAAATTGCGCATTATCGAGCTGCTCCGCAAAACGCAGGAACTTCCTCTGGACGATCTGTTTCACCAGACGCCCACAACGACACTGGCGTTCCTGCGGGCAAACGGCTTCTCCGAGCAGATCATCGACCGTTTCTTCCGACCTTTCTTCGGCGGTGTTTTTCTGGAAGATGCACTCAATACGTCAAGCAATTTTTTTGAGTTCTGTTTCCGGATGTTTTTTACGGGCGGAGCCGCCGTACCGGCGCAGGGGATCGGTGCCATTCCGACGCAGTTGACCGGCCGTCTCTCACCCGATCAACTGCGGTTGAACAGCCCGGTAGACCGACTGGAGGGTCGCACCCTCACGCTCGGCAACGGCCAAACCCTTTCGGCCGATCACGTGATTCTGGCCGTCGATGCCGCGCAGGCAGCCCGCCTTACTGGTCATGCCATTCCCTCACAACAGGCGTTTACTCATACGACCTGTTCGTATTTTGCCGCCCCGGTCAGTCCTGATAACAAGCAACTATTGATGCTGAACCCACACCGGGCGTCGGCCGTGCATAATCTGGCCGTTGTCAGTGATGTAGCACCGGGCTACGCTCCTGCCAGGCAGTCACTGATTTCGGTGAGTACGCAGGGACTGGAAACGGTCAATGAAGAAGCGCTGACAGAACGTATTTTCCGCGAACTCACAACCTGGTTCGGGGAAGAGGTCAGCCAATGGCGTTATCTGCGCGCGTATCATATTCCGCAGGCACTACCGGCCTACACGCCCTATTCCGTGCATCAACCCCTGCAACTGGGCAACAACCTTTATCAGTGCGGAGACTGGACCGCCTACCCGTCACTCAACGCGGCTATGCAGACCGGACGGCAGGTTGCCGAATTGATTATTCACAAAGAGGGCTAACTTTCCCTCCTTACTCTGTTGGTTGCCTGATCGATTGCTTACT
Organism: Spirosoma sp. KUDC1026; assembly: GCF_013375035.1. NCBI lineage: Bacteria > Pseudomonadati > Bacteroidota > Cytophagia > Cytophagales > Cytophagaceae > Spirosoma > Spirosoma sp. KUDC1026. The sequence goes on from NZ_CP056032.1 coordinate 5,331,281, forward strand.
CTATGCGCGTACTGGTTCGTTACGTATTACCCCTGTTTATTGCGGTTCCCGTAGCGTTCGCGCTGTTGTATCCTCATCTGATACGTTGCGTATGGATAGACCGGTCGACTGATTTCATCCGCCTGCCCGACTCAACCGAACTGCACGTTCATACCAACGCAACAACGCGGCAGCTGCGCCAGCTCCGGGAACACGTGGCTACGGCCCGGCAACGTATCCGAGCGTTCTGGGGAGGCAGACAAGGTAAGGCTATTCTGATTTACTGCCCCCAGCAGGAGGTTTACGAACAATACTGCCTGGGTGGGGAGGGAGCCGGCTGTAGCCTGGGAACCCCCTGGGGAACGTCCTACCTCGTACTGGGACCCGACGGCAACAATCCGGACGTAATTGCCCACGAGTTGTGTCACGATGAGCTTTTTGCCCGGCTGGGCTGGTGGCGCGTCAAACGCCAGATTCCGCAGTGGTTCAACGAGGGGCTGGCCCTCATGGTCGACTATCGATTTACTGATCCGGCGGTTTGGCAGACAGACAGCTTATCGGCCGAGGATGTCCCCCCCCTGCGGAGACGCTATTTCTATCGGACGCCGATGCTAAAACTCACGGAGCTTGAAACAACCAAGGATTTTTTCGGGGGCAATTACCGGCACGTTATGCTTGCCTACCAGACAGCCGCCGAGGAAGTAGCCCGCTGGTTACGCCTTGTTGGGGCGCCGGGCGTTGCCAGACTAAGCCAGGCAATGATAGACGGGGCTGATTTTGCGCCTGCCTACCAGCAACTGGAACGTGAGGGTCGTAAGAAACTTAACAATCAGCCGTAAGTTCAGGAAAGTGCTACGACCCGCCCCGTTTGCTGTTTTTTGAGCAACTCCTGGGGTAACCGTAACAGAATTTCATCCCGCAGGGCGTTGATCAGACGTCGTTTCAGAAAACTCCGATGCGTTACCAGACTTACCTCCCGCACCGGCTGGGGAGAATCGAAAGAGCGCAGGCGTTCTTTCCGGACCGGGTCCAGATCAAGCGTAGCCAGGTAAGGCAATAAGGTGAATCCTTCCTGCCGGTCGATAAGCTTGATCAGCGTTTCCAGCGAACCGGTTTCGTAGCGTAGTCCGGCGTGGCTCGTTGGCAGACGATCTGTTCCGCAGAGATTCATGACCTGACTGCGAAAACAATGACCCTCGGTCAACAGCCACAGGCCATCGGTTTCCAACGAACCGGCATTCACCGTTTCTTTCTTGGCCATCGGATGCGAATTAGTCGTATAGACCACAAACGGCTCTTGAAACAGCGGCATTTCAGTAATGCCATTCTCCGACAGGGGTGTCACCACCAGCCCTACGTCGATCAGTCCGTTTTTTAACTGATCGATGATCTGTTCCGTAACCAGTTCCTGAATCTGCACCGATACCGCCGGATACCTCTCGACAAAATCCGTGATAAAGTACGGCAGCAGATAAGGGGCCAGCGTCGGGATAACACCAATGCGCAGGTCGCCCCGGAAATCTTCTTTCGATTCGCTGACGATCTCAGGAATCCGCTGGGCCGCCCGCAATACGTCCCGCGCCTGCGCCAGAATAGTTTTTCCGGTTTCCGTCGGTACAACCGGCTGTTTGGACCGATCGAACACCAATACGCCCAACTCATCTTCCAGTTTCTGGATCTGCATACTCAGCGTTGGCTGCGTTACGTGGCAAGCGTCGGCTGCGGTCGCGAAATGACGATACGTATCAACGGCAACAATATAATCGAGTTGGGACAGAGTCATGCTACACGAATAAGGTTATCAACAGCACCGATGCCTAGTATTATCAATAAAATTGATACAAATCTAAATTGCATCAAACTAAAGAAGACGATTCCTGTTCTAATTTTGTCGCAGAATCGTTGACGCATATGAAAACACGGTTACTCGTTGTTGTTTTCCTGGCGCTTAGCCAAGCCGCTGCACTGGCCCAAACCTCGAACTCGCCCAATCCGGCTGCACCGGGTTTCAACCGGGCCGGTTCCGACTTCCGCGCTATTCAGATTGCCGATCAGGTAATGGCGGCCATGGGTGGACGACAGGCCTGGGAAGACACACACCTGATTTCCTGGACGTTTCAAAGCCTTCGCCGGCTGGTATGGGACAAGTGGAATGGGCTGGTCCGGATCGATAATCTGCAGGATGACCAGACGGTCCTGCTTAATGTCAATAACGACCGGGGCCGCGTTTTTCGGCAGGGCCATGAAATTCTGGCGGCCGATTCACTTACTTTCTACCTGCGGCAAAGCAAGAACCGCTGGCTGAACGATACGTACTGGCTGGTGCTGCCCTTCAAATTAAAAGACCCCGGCGTAACGCTCAAATACTTGGGCAAACGCCCCAATCAAGCCGGAAAACCCTCCGATCTACTGCAGTTGACCTTCCGGCAGGCTCCCGACAAATTCTGGGTGTGGGTCGATCCGCAGCAGCACCTCGTGAATCAGTGGGCGCATTTCGCCAAAGCCACCGATACCCAACCGATGTTTACCGTTCCCTGGCTCGATTACGCACAATACGGCAGTATCCTGCTCTCCGGCGAGCGGGGGGAGCGCGATATAACGAACATCATGGTGTTTACGGGGCTGCCCGGCGAGGTATTCAGCGATTTTACCCGGACCGATCTGAGCCGTTACCCACAGGCTCATTAATGTAATACGTTTCACCGCAACTAACTTAATTCGAATCCTGTTTTCCCCGCATGGAAGCATCTGTTTTACCAGCACTTACTGTCGTTACACCAACTCGGTTTGGCAAAACGGGGGTGTTGATTGTTAATCTGGGTACCCCCGACAGCCCGTCGGTGCCAGATGTTCGCAAATACCTCCGCGAATTTCTGATGGATGGGCGCGTCATCGATATACCATTTATTCCCCGTTTTCTGCTCATCAACGGTATTATTGTTCCCTTTCGGGCGCCCAAATCAGCCAAAGTTTATAAGCAGCTCTGGAACGAAAACGGCTCTCCGCTGAAATATTACGGTCATATCGTTGAGAAGGAACTCCAGAAATCGTTGGGCGACGACTATGTCGTCAAACTGGCCATGCGTTACCAGAGCCCCAGCATCGAAGCGGGGCTGCGGGAATTTCAGCAGATGGGCCTGACCAACATTATCGTCATACCGTTTTTCCCGCAGTATGCGTCGGCCTCAACCGGCTCAGTCTACGAGAAAGTGATGGACATTGTGAAGGACTGGCAGGTCATTCCCGAAATTCGATTCATTAACCGCTTTCTGGAACACCCCAAGTTTATCGAAGGCTTTGTCCAGTTAGGCCGCAAGTACCTGGCGAGTTATGATTACGAGCATATCCTATTCAGCTACCACGGTCTGCCCGAGAGTCAGATCCGGAAAGGGGACGTAACGCATAACGTCTGCAAGTTTGGTGATTGCTGCGGTTCGCTGCACGCCATGAACCAGCACTGCTACCGGGCACAGTGTTTCGAAACGACCCGCCGTCTGGTGAAAGAACTGGGTATTCCCGAGGGTAAATACACTACCAGCTTTCAGTCGCGGCTGGGCAGTGATCCGTGGATTAAGCCTTACACCGACGATGTTATCAAGGAGTTAGCGGGCAAAGGTGTTAAAAGTGTCCTGGCATTCTCGCCTGCCTTCGTAGCCGACTGCCTGGAAACGACAATCGAGGTAGGCGTCGAATATAAGGAAATGTTCGAAGAACACGGTGGTCAGCACTGGCAGCTGGTCGAAAGCCTGAATGATAGCCCGATCTGGATCGAAACGCTGGTCGACCTGGTCAAAACAGCATAATGAGACAAACCGTAATAAAAAGGGATGACTACTGGGCCATCCCTTTTTTATTACGCCAGTAAGTTTATCTACCCGTAGCGGTTGTCGCTTTAGCCATCGACTTACCACCCTGTTCCATGTAGTCAACGGCCAGGTGGCAGAGGGATTTCATGCCCAGCACAAAACAGCTCTCGTCGATCTGGAAATCAGGGGTGTGATGCGGAGCGGCTTCCTCTACTTTTTTGCCTTTACTCATGCCGCCGAGGAAATAAAAGAAGCCCGGAATTTTTTCCTGGTAGAACGAAAAATCCTCAGCTCCCGTCTGCGCGGGCGTGATTTTCACGTTTGCTTTACCCGCCACGGCTTCCAGCGTCGGGACCATACGATCAGTCAACGTTGGGTCATTATACGTAGCTGGGTACATTATATTGATGTCTACGTCGGCTTTAGCGCCCGCGCTTTCGGCAATGTTTGTAGCAATCTCGTTGATACGTCTGTGTATCGTTTTCTGCATATTGGCATCCAGGGAACGAATCGTACCGATCATACTCACCTCTTCGGGAATGATGTTTTGCCGGATACCACCGTGAATAGCACCAACCGTCACAACGGCCGCGTTTTCAGTCAGGGGTAGATTGCGGCTCACGATGGTCTGGAGCCCCATTACGATCTGCGACGCCGTTACAATCGGGTCAACACCCGACCAGGGCGACGCCCCATGTGTTTGTTTCCCTTTCACCTTGATAGCATACGAATCGACAGCCGCCATGGTAGCGCCGGGCCGGTACTTAATCGTCCCAACTTCAGTTTGCGAATTAATATGCAGCCCGAAAATGGCGTCTACTTTCGGATTTTCGAGTACGCCTTCTTTCACCATCAGGTACGCTCCACCTTCTTCGCCCGTGGGAGCGCCTTCTTCGGCCGGCTGAAAAATAAATTTTATCGTTCCCTTCAGATCGCTCTTCACTGATGCCAGTATCTCGGCAGCGCCCATCAACATCGCTACGTGGGTATCATGCCCGCAGGCATGCATTACGCCTGTCGGCTGACCGTTGTATTCGGTTTTCACCGCCGATTTAAAAGGCAGGTCAACTCGCTCCGTTACGGGCAGGCCATCCATGTCGGCCCGTAGTGCCACAACGGGACCCGGTTTGCCTCCTTTTAACAGACCGACTACGCCCGTTTTGCCAACCCCGGTTTTTACCTCCATACCCAGCGATTGCAGATGGGCCGCCACTTTAGCCGCTGTCTGAAACTCCCGGTTACCTAGTTCAGGGTGTTCGTGTAGGTCCCGACGCCAGGTAACTACCTTTTTCTCAAGCCCTTCAGCCATTTTATCCATACGGGTACCCAGGGCTGCTATCTGCCCGAATGACGACAGGCTACAGACTGAACATGCACAAAAAAGTACAATATTTAAGTATTTTAATCTCATTTTATAAATAATTATATTTTTAGAAGTAAAGATTGAAAATTAAATATAAACCAAAATAAAATATTGATTCGTATTAATACTGGATTAATTTTGTAGCCTTAATTTCTACAGCTCAAAACAATTCATCAAGTACATTTATGAGAAAACTTCTATTAGGAAGTTGGCTGCTTACCGTACTGTTCTGTTTGCCGGTTCTGGCGCAGGATATTGCGATCAGTGGCAAAGTCACTTCATCAGAAGATGGTTCAGGTCTCCCAGGCGTGAGCATTCAGGTAAAAGGTACAACACGGGGTACCACCAGTGACGCCGACGGTAATTATCGGCTGAACACTGCGCCCGGTAGTCGGCTTGTTTTTAGCTTCATCGGCTACCGATCTCAGGAAATTACGGTGGCTAATCAGTCGACCATTTCGATCAAGATGGAACCCGACGCGGCTAATCTGGACGAGGTTATCGTAACAACCTTCGGTACGGCCAAGCGGGCCAATTTTACGGGGTCGGCTGGTACGGTCTCGGCCAATCAGATTCAGGTTCGACCCATCACGAACGTAGTACAGGCCCTGTCAGGTGCCACGCCAGGTGTTCAGACCACGGCTGGCAGCGGTCAGCCCGGTACGGCTCCGGACATCCGCATTCGGGGATTTGGCTCGATCTCGTCGGGTAACGATCCGCTCTACGTAGTCGATGGTGTTCCCTACTCGGGTAGCATTGCCAACATCAGCCCGAACGATATCGAGAGCATTTCGGTATTGAAAGACGCAGCTTCTACGGCTTTGTATGGCGCCCGGGCGGCAAACGGCGTGGTGGTGGTAACGACGAAGAAAGGCCAGAAAGACCGCAGCGTTATTAACGTCCGTTATACCAAGGGAATCAGCACCCGGGGTCTACCCGAATACCAGCGCGTGGGCATCGGCGATTATTATCCGCTGATGTGGGAAACGTACCGAAACAGCGTTGCTTACCGGGCCACCAATCCAGTACCACTTGCTACAGCAAACCAGCAGGCAACCGATCAGTTAATTAGCCTGGTTGGCTACAATGTCTATAACGTACCAAATAACCAGGTCGTTAATACGGATGGGCAGCTTAATCCAAATGCAACACTGCTTTATTCGGCCGATGATTTCAACTGGCAGAATCCCATGATGCGCCAGGGTAACCGTGATGAAATTAACTTTAGCGTATCGGGTGGTCAGAACAAGTCTGATTATTTCCTGTCTGTATCATACCTGAACGACAAAGGGTACTTGATACGCTCGGATTACGACCGATTCACGGGTCGCCTAAACGTTAATTCGCAGGTAAAACCCTGGTTCAAAACGGGAGCTAATATCTCGGCTACGATTACACGCTCGAACCAGGCAGATGCCGGTGGTAGCACCAGTTTTGTCAACCCCTTCTTTTTCTCCCGCAACATTGGTCCGATCTATCCGGTTTACGCCTACGATCCGGCCAATCCGGGTCAGTTTCTCACGAACGCCGATGGGAGCCGCGTATGGGATCTGGGGAACCTGACGGCGCGGGGTCTACCGGCACGTCCGGCCTTTGGCGGCCGTCACTCGGTCGCGGAAACGATTCTGAACCAGAACTACTTCCGCCGGAACGTATTGAGCGCCCGTGGTTACGCCGAGATCTCTTTCCTGAAGGACTTCAAATTCTCGACGAACGTGGGTACCGACATTACGAACTACAATGGCTACACTTTTGGTAACCCCATCGTTGGTGACGGTGCACCAGCGGGTCGTGCGTCGCACGAATTCCAAAACATTTCAAGCTTCAACCTGAACCAACTGCTTACCTACGATAAGTCGATTGGCAAGCATAATTTTGACGTACTGGTAGGGCACGAAAATTTTCAGGTAAATGACAATAACCTGGAGGGTTCGCGCTCGCAGCAGATTCTGGATGGCAACTACGAGTTGGTGAACTTCACGACCACAACCAACCTGTCGTCGGTCTACAACACCCGCCGGATTGAAGGCTACCTGTCCCGTTTCAACTACGACTATGATCAGAAATACTTTGTGTCATTCTCGGCCCGTCGCGACGGTTCCAGCAAATTCTACACCGACGCCCGTTGGGGGAACTTTTATTCGGTGAGTGGTGCCTGGCGTCTGGATCAGGAGAACTTCATCAAATCGATGCCGAATATTAATCTCCTGAAACTGCGCGCTTCATACGGACAAACGGGTAACGATGGTGGTGGTAACACAGCCGACGGAGCAGCTATCAGCTACTACGCCTGGCAACCGCTGTACAATCTGGGCTGGAACAACGCGTCCGAAGCGGGTATCCTGCAGTCGAGCCTGGGCAACCGGAGCCTGGAGTGGGAATCGAGCAACGCGTTTGATGTAGGTCTGGAGTTTGGTCTCTTCAACGGCCGGGTTTCGGGTACGGTTGAATATTTCGATCGCCGGTCGTCTAACCTGATCTTTGCCGTCCCTCTTCCCCTGTCAACAGGAATCACGACCGTTACGCGGAACATTGGTACGATGTATAACCGCGGTATCGAACTTGAACTGGGTCTGGAACCGGTACGTACGAAAAACTTCACCTGGCGCCTGGATTTGAACGCAACCCGTATCAAGAATCAAATCACAAAAATGCCGGAAGAGACGCCTGAAATTATTGACGGTACCAAGAAACTGGCGGTGGGGCATTCCATTTATGATTACTGGTTACGTGAGTACAAAGGTGTGAATCCGACAACGGGTGAAGTGTGGTACAGAGCGATGAATTACGTAGCTACTAATTCTACGATCACTGAAGCAGGCGATACACTGACAACTAACGTCAACAACGCCCGCTATCGTTATGCTGGTACGTCGATTCCTGCTTTAACGGGAGGTATTACGAACACATTCAAATACAGAGGTCTTTCGCTGTCAGCGCTGTTTGTGTACCAGTTAGGCGGTAAAATCTACGATGGTGCCTATGCAGCGCTAATGAGCGCAGGTGATTATGGTAACGCCAAACATATGGACATCCTGAACCGCTGGCAGAAACCCGGCGACATCACGACAGTTCCGCGAATGGACGCAGCCCGTACCTCCGATTTCAATGCCGCGTCGGATCGCTGGCTCATCGATGCCAGTTACCTGAGCATTCGTACGATTACGCTGTCGTATGCTATTCCCGATGCATTGTCGCGTAAAGCATTCCTGCAAAACGCCCAAGTGTATTTGAGTGGCGAAAATGTATTCTTCCTGTCGCGCCGGAAGGGAATGAACGTACAGCAAAACTTTACGGGTGTAACCAGCAATGCGTACAGCCCGGCCAAAAGTCTGGTATTAGGTATTTCATTCAGCCTTTAAGATTCTGACAAGTCAATGAAAAAAAGATATTTAACGATACTGATGGCAGTAGGTCTGCTAACGGCATCGTGCGAAAAAGATTATTTAGAGACCTCTCCCACTGGTAGTATTGACGCTGGTGCGGCATACGCTACCACCAAAAACGCAACGGCGGCTATCAACGGTATCTACCGGGCCATGATCGTGCGTTACCTTGACTCGCAGGGGCACTTCGGTCATCCGGCTATGATGATTATCCAGGATATACTGGGTGAAGACGTAATTATTCCCAATACAGCCAGCAATTGGCATGTCAGTGAAACACGCTGGCAAGCACACCGTAACGCCACATCTGTTGGTAACCAGTTGCCCTACCAGTTGTACTACCGGTTAATCGGTAACGCGAACATTGCTATTACTAACATCGATAACGCAACGGGTACGCAGGCCGAACGCAATCAGCTTAAAGGGGAAGCACTGGGTATACGAGCGTTCTCCTACTTCAACCTGGTTCAGCTCTATGGCAAACGCTATGATGCGGCTGCCAAGCCAAATGCACAGCTGGCTGTGCCGCTGATACTGACGCCAACGACCGAAGGACTCCCCCGCGCTACGGTAGAAGAAGTGTATACCCAGATCAATAAAGATCTAACCGAAGCCGCTACGTTACTGACTGCCAGCCGCACGTATAAATCGCACATCAACCTGGATGTGATCAAGGGCTTTCAGGCGCGGGTAGCGCTAGCGCAACAGAACTGGGCCGATGCGGCTAAATTCGCGAACGAAGCTCGCAAGAGCTATACGCCGATGACGGTTGCTCAGTATCAGGAAGGCTTCTCGGACATTCAGAACGCTGAATGGATGTGGGGCTTCGATCACCTCGAAGATCAGACGGAGTATTTTGGGGCGTTCTTCTCCTACATTTCGTCCAACTTCAACTCGACAGTTATCCGGCTTGACCCGAAGGTGGTCAACCGCGTTATCTACGATCAGATCCCGGCGACGGACGTCCGGTCGAAGATGTGGGTAAAAGCCCCAACGGCAGCTAACTCGATCGTACCGACGGGAGGGGTTCGCGTAGCCTACATGACGCAGAAATTCCGTCTGCCGGGTACGCCATCGACCAGCACCATGGGTGACATACCATACATGCGCGCTTCGGAAATGTATTTGATCGAAGCCGAAGCTTTGGCCCGACAGGGTAACAACGCGCAGGCTGCTACGGTCCTGTTTGACCTGGTTAGCAAGCGTGACCCATCGTACGTCAAGTCGACCAAAACGGGAACAGCGCTGACCGACGAAATTATGTTCCAGCGTCGTATTGAACTGTGGGGCGAGGGCTTCCGGTTCACTGATCTGAAACGTCTGAACCAGCCGCTGAGCCGAACCGGTACCAACGCTAGCTCAGCAGTAGCGGTAATTTTCGACGTAGCCGCTGGTGATAATCAGTGGGAGTTCCTGATTCCGCAACGGGAAATCAACGCGAACAAAGCCATTGTACAGAACCCACTTTAATTGATTTGGTATTCATACAGAAAATCCTGACTACGTTTGTGGTCAGGATTTTTGTTTTTTTACGTTATTCCATCATTTATCCACTGTTTACCAGACCATTAATTAACTTTTAATCAACTTACCATACTTCGTAACAATAGGATAACATATAGGCAATATTACTCAGTGAAATTTGCAGCGTCAACAAGTCGACTCTCGAATGAAACGCTGTAGCTTCACTCTACTTATCTGCTTATTTGTCACTACAATAACCTGGGCTCAGGTGACGACTAGTGCCCTTAGTGGCCGCGTCACTGATGCTAAGAAAGAAAGCCTGATCGGCGCTACGGTCCAGGCGCTATATACCCCTACGGGCGCGAAGTACGCTGCCGTTACCGACGCAGATGGCCGCTACCGGATTAACAACATGAGCGCGGGTGGCCCTTACGAAGTCTCTGTCTCTTACGTGAGCTACAAAACCGCGACCCGCTCTGACGTTACGCTACCACTGGGGGAAACGACTACGCTGAACATTGTGCTGGAAGATGCCAGCGCCACGCTGAAGGAAGTAGTGGTGAAAGGTAACCGGGGTGGTGAACGCGAGGGCGCTGGTATCAACGTTAGCAGCGAGACCATCCGCCGACTGCCGACTATTTCGCGCAGTCTGACCGACATGACCCGACTAACACCTCAGGTCAACAACCAGAACTCGTTTGCCGGAACCAACTTCCGCTATAACAACGTCACCATCGATGGCGCAATCAACAACGACGCTATTGGCTTTAGCCCGTCGCTAGGCGGCTCGACTGGTACATCGGGGCAGCCCGGTTCGAGTACGCGCACGAACCCCGTCAGCCTTGATGCTATCCAGGACATTCAGGTAGCCGTGGCTCCCTTTGACGTTCGGCTGGGTAACTTTCTGGGGGGCTCGGTTAATGCCGTAACGCGCAGTGGTACGAATAAAGTAACGGGTTCAGTTTACGGTTTCGGTCGCAATGCCGCCCTGACAGGTACCTGGAACGGCGCAGCTGGGGCAAAAGAAAAGCTACCCAGTACGTTCCACGAGTACCAGACAGGTTTCCGGGTTGGGCTACCGCTGATCAAAGACAAACTGTTCTTCTTCACGAACGAAGAAATCACCAACCGCCAGGACCCCGTCCAGTTTCAGGCCGGTTCGGCGTCGTCGCTAATCAAAGATGTGGCCGTCGCTCAGCAGATTTCAGATTTTGTCAAAACCACCTACGGCCTCGACGCAGGTTCGTACGGGGATTACTCGATCTACTCGAAAAGCACGAAATTCTTCAACCGACTCGACTGGAATATCAACGCCAAGAACCAGTTGAGCATTCGGAATAACACGGTCTTCTCAGAAGCGACCAATCTGGAGCGCGACGCGGCTAACTTCCGTTTCGGCAGCATCGACTTCCGTCAGAATAACAACCAGAGCAGCACGGTTGCCGAATTGAAAACGCAGCTCGGTGGTCGCGCATCAAACAGCCTGATCATGGGCTACTCGACGGTACACGATTACCGCACGACGCTATCAAACGTACGTACGTTCCCGCAGGTAGAAATTGCCTATAACGGCGGTACAATCTTCCTGGGGAATGACCGTGAAGCGTCAGTATTCAACCTGCGCCAGAAGACGTTCGAAATTACCGACAACTTTACGTTCTATAAAGGCATCAACACATTCACGGTGGGTACGCACAACGAGTTGTACACCATCGATTACGGTTTTGTCAACTCGCCTAACGGTCGAATCTCGTATGCGGGTACGGCGGCAAATACGACGACTAATACGCCCGCTCGCGATGGCGTGCAGAACTTTCTGATTAAGTTGCCGAATCGGGTGCGGGGTTCGTACCCGTTCGGCGACGCCAGTAACAGCCTGGATGCCCAGTTCAACAATCCATACGCGCACTTCAACGTCAACCTCTTCAGCCTCTATGCGCAGGACGATATTCAGGTGACCGATCGCATCAAACTGTCCCCGGGTATTCGTCTTGATTACACAGGGTTGCCCAACAAACCGACGTTGAGTTCGCAGGTAACATCCTCGGCCGGTGATCCAAATTACGGTACGACATACACCTACACCCCACTGAATCAAATCACCAACTCGTACCTAAACAATATTCAGATTTCCCCTAGATTGGGCCTATACATCGACGCCAGGGGCGACAAGAGCGTTGTGATTCGTGGAGGTGCCGGACTGTTCACGGGCCGTATCCCGTTTGCGTGGTTGGGTTATGCCTTCTACAACAACGGTGTTGGCTACGGAGCGTATGACTTTAACAACAACGCAACGGCATCGACCAAACTCGTTGGCGATCCATTAACGCCGGGCGGTGCGCTGGCCATCAATAACAATTCGGCCAACGGCGGTGTCCGTCGGACACAAGTTGACCTGATCGACAACAATTTCAAAATGCCGCAGATGTTCCGGGCGAATCTGGCTGTTGATTATACCATCGCCGGCTACAAGCTTACGCTCGAAGGCCTATACACGAAAGTTATTCATGACCTAAAATTCCAGCAGGTCAACACGAAAGACGTGGTCCGTTACTACAGCTACGACACGCAGAAGCAGCAGCCAATCTATGTATCGTCGACGGGTGCGGCCGGTGCGCAGCGAATCGATAACAACTTCGCCAATGCTTACCTGCTGTCGAATACCAACCAGGGGTATCGCTACAACCTGACGGCGCAAATCCAGAAGAACTACTCGGCGGGTTTTGGTTTCTCGGCGGCTTACACGTATGGCAAAGCGTTCGACCTGACCAACGGGATTCGCAACTCGATGGAATCGAACTGGCAGCTGAACCAGGCGCTGTCCCCGAACAACCCGTCGCTGGCCTACTCGAACTTCGATATCCGCCACCGCATTGTTGGTACGGTGAACTATCGCCGTACCTGGAATCCAAGCAACGCCACGACCGTAACGCTATTCTACTCCTTCCAGTCGGGATCACCTTATTCCTGGGGTTTTGTGAACCGGACTATCGATGGGACCGGACAGGCGAACAGCCTGGCGTACATTCCGAAAGATCTGATCGAAGCGCAACGGCTAATTCCAAACAGCACGCAGGCGCAGGACTTTATGGCTTTTGTTCAGAACGACAAGTACCTGAGCAGCCGGATGGGACAGTTTACCGAACGTAACGGTGGCCGGACGCCCTGGAACAACACGATGGACCTGCGTTTCCTGCACGAAATCAAGCTGCAGAACGGGCATTCGCTTCAGTTCTCCTATGACATTCTGAACTTCCTGAATCTGGTCGATAAGAAGCTGGGCTATTACTACTTCTCGCCCAATACGTTCAACTCGACGGCCTCGATCGGTCTGACTCCGGCCAGCAACCCGACATCGGGTGATCCGACTTATACCTGGAGTCGGCCAACGACGCCTTACTCAATTGACCCGCTGGGATCGCGCTGGCAGATGCAACTCGGTGGCCGGTATTCGTTCTAAGCTGACAGTAACAATCTATCTACCCAACGTAAGAAGGTCGGTTCCTAGGAACCGGCCTTCTTACGTTGATATTTTTCTAAAACGAAGTCAAGCTGATAAGCGGCTTGTTACATTTTCTGTCATCCCGACGCAGCCGGGCGGCCGGTGCCGAGGGATCTTCGGTGATATGCCTAAGAACTCCTTCTACCAAAGATCCCTCGGCACCGGCCGCCCGGCTGCGTCGGGATGACAGAAAATGTGATTATTTACCCGACAAATTAACTTTGCCGCAAAGTTAATTTGTCGGCATCTTTTGTCCACTTCGCTCAAAATTGGCTACCCATTCCGATCAGTACGGTAGACAGGATAATGAGCGCCAGTCCGGTGTATACAACCCAGTACGTGGCGGGACTGGCCCCTTTCCACTCTTTCAGAGCGAGTCCCCAGATGGTACTGAACGTAATAATAAACGCCATGTGGAGTGTCCAGCCCGCAAAGCGGAACTCTTCGCCGAGGTAGGCATCGCCCATACCGTAGAAAAAGAATTGAAAATACCAGGTCGTTCCGGCCAGGATAGCCCAGAAGTAGTTTCGTCCCAGCGGCTTGTCGGAGGCCAGATAATCGCCGAAGCTGTTGTTCCGTCGGTTCAGGATCAGGCACCAGATCAGGTTCGTTGTGAAGCCGCCCAGCAGCAGCACCGGATAGATGGCATTGTTTTGAAACAGGGGGTTCGTACCGTTCTGGAGCGCCAGTTGAGCAATAGGTTTACCCGCCGTCAGGCCGAACGCAAAACAGGCACTCAGAATCCCTGATACGGTCGCCACGCCAATTCCTTTACGCAGGTCGAACTCGGCCACGGTTTCTTTCTGCTGGTCGGCGTCCAGTTCCTGCTCCTTCCGAAAACCCGCCCGGCCGCAAACGGCGATACCCAGCAGGCAAACGGCTACCCCTGCCAACGTAAATTGCCCGGAACGGGTGTGGAGCAGTTCATCGAATTTGCCCTCCCAGAGCGGTGGTACCAGCGTACCAAAGGCCGAACAATACCCCAGTGCGACAGCCATACCTAACGAAATGCCCAGATACCGCATCGACAGCCCAAATGTCAGGCCGCCAATGCCCCAAAGCAGCCCGAACAGAAACGTCCAGCCCAGTGTCGACCCATCGGCGTTACTGATCGCTTGGGTCATGTTGATGACTGTCAGCGATCCCATCACCCAGGGGACAATAATCCACGAAGCCAGCCCGCCAACAATCCAGGCGCTCTCCCAGGACCAGCCTTTTACCCGTCGGAATGGAATATAAAACGTCCCGGACGCGTAGCCGCCGAGTGCATGAAAAAAAACGCCTAGTAACGAAGTCATACAGGTTTAGGGAGTAAACGATTAAAGGGATTTGCGAACAATGAGTCGAAAAGGGTTTTTGAGTTGCCGGATCGTATCGCCCCGGACGAGTTGAGCCGCCGTACGGCCCATCTGAGCAAAATCAGTTGAGATCACCGTAATACCATCCAGAAGGACTTCTTTGAGCTGGGTTTCGTTGTACGATAGAATGCCAACCTCCTGCCCAACCTGGTACGGCGTGTCTTTGATGCATTTGATCAGCATGACCAGATCTTCTTCGACCAGGTTGATAAACGCATTTCCGGGTTGAACATCCACCTGTTGCAGATCATGCACCACTCGCGCTCCGAAACCATACTCCGAGCAGAAGCGATGAAATCCGTTCAGGATCGCCGTCGGGTGATACGTATAGGCCGGAAAGAGAATATTGAGCGTGGTATACTTACCCAGAAGCGGCAGCGCGTCACGCAGCGCCTGGTAGAGATCATTTTCAAAATCCTGATACACCGCCGAATACTTGCCGGTTAGCCCGCCAATTAGCTTATCCATCACAATCAGTTTATGCTTGGGCAGGGTGTTCAGCAGATCAATGGCTCGCTCGTCGCTGTCGAAGAAATGGGCGATGATAACGTAATGCGTGTACCCATGAGCGTGATTCAGCAACAGGTTCTTGAACAGCCGAAACTCGTTGTTGTAGATAAAAAAATCGATTGGTACGTCGGGGCCGAGTTCCTCGACAAAGGCATCGTAAATGAGTTTTTTGTGGGCACTGAGCTTGTTGAACAGCAGAAAAACCTTGAGTTGCCGGTCAAACTCCAGCTCACTGATATACGAACCCTTACCCTTGGCAGAATCGATGATTTTCTTTTCTTTCAGCAGATCATAGGCCCGCTCCACCGTGCGCTTTGATACGTCGAATTCGGCGCAGACCTCAAAAATAGACGGCAGTTTATCGCCCGGCAGAATGTCTTTGTTCCGAATTCCCTCCACGATCGAGTTATAAATCTGAACGTACTTGGGCGTACTCGAAAAGTCATTGATGGCGATTTGCTGGAGCATAGATTACAAAAACTAAACCGACGTCTGCACGGGTAAAGACGGAGTTCTCGTGTACTGACGTAGCGTAATCAAATCGGCAGGGACCGGCATGGGGTTCCACTCATTATGGATAGCCAGTGCCGCGCCCAGTGCCGTTGCCTGCGCTACCGAAGCCGCCCAGACGGCGTGTTGCGGAAAAGCAGCCGCCAGTAAATTCATGTACAGCGGGTTATGACTAAACCCACCGTCGACGTAAATGCGTGATAGAGGAACACTCCTGTCGGTCAGCACCAGGTCAGTCGACGCCACCTGCGCGGCCACCAGATCGATCATGAACTGGTGATACGCCGTTTCATAATCCGGAAACAGCCCCAGCTCCCGTTCGCCAAAACCGGAGTCAAGAATGACTCCAGCCTTAGTCTGCTGACGTCCTGGCTCGGCCTGACGGAGCTGTTCAACCAGGGCCTCGTTATAACGTACTTGTTTATAATAATCCGGTGCTACGCCAAAATGAACTGCTAGTCGTTTCATCTGTTGTTCGTGCTCATACCCCGCGAATAACCGGCTGGCTTTAACGGGTTGCCCTTTGTATTGTAGATAGCAAAGACAGTCATTTTGCAGCTCATTAGCCGTGAGTGGTTCGGCGTTGAACGGGTTCAGACTGATGCACCAGGTTCCGGTCGAGATCAGGAGAAACGGTTCCTGGAACGAGGCCAGATACGGGATCAGGGCCGCCGACGAGTCGTGCAGCCCCCCGCCAACGTGAACCTGGGTTCCGGCAATAGTCCCCACTACCTGATCAGCGGGATACAGTTGGCCGAACAGGCGGTCGAGCCCTTCGGCCACAACCCAGTCGTGGTACTGCTGCCGGGAAAAATTCCAGAGCAGTGTATGACAGCCGATGCTCGTTACGTCTGACACGACCTCATCAGTAAACAGATGGCTCAAGTACTGGGGCAGGTGCAGGGCGTGGCGAATCTGCCTGAACAGTTGCGGCTTATCATGCCTGATCCGGTACAGCATCAGGCCTGAATTCAGGCTATCCATCAGGGGCGATGCCGTCTGTAGCGCCAGTTCCCCCGCCGGATCGTACTGTTCCACAAACTGTCGACGTAACGATTCAGGAAAGGGTTTCAGATAGTTATACAGTTGACCGACTAGTTTCCTATCGGCATCGAGATATACGAAGCTGGCCCCGTAAGTCGAAAAATTCAGCGCCTGTACGGCAAACTGCGGCAACGCCAGTACCTCATCGACCGCGTCCTTCACCCAACGAGTCAGTTCGTCGACATCTTCGCAGGGATCACCATCCTCATCCACCCTTTCAGGCAGTTGCTGGCTTTTCTCCCACACAATCCGGTACAGCTGATCGAACAGAAACAGCTTCTTGTTGGTCTTGCCAACATCAATGACAGCGATGACGGTAAAGGGCATAGGCGAAAGAATGAAAGAGTGAAAGAGCGAAAGGATAAAATCAGACTATTAAAGCAGAGCGCAAGAGCGATTTATGCGTCAGCCATTTTTCGCTCTTTCACTCTTTCATTCTTTCGCCCTTTAATTACAGCCCCGTCGCTACGGTTTTGAGGCCGCGTTCGTTGATGAGTTGCTGGCGGACGTCGAGTTGGCGGAATAGGCCTAGCGGATTCAAGGCCCCTCCAGCGCGTAACCGGGCTTCGGCGACCAATGGCCGAACATCCGTACGGAAAGCGTCCTGCAGAATCTCCTGCGCCGTTACCACGTCGTTCGCGTCGCGGGCTTCTTCTAGCGCCGTTCGGTCCACCAGCAGCGCCTGGGCATAAGCCAGTTGAATAGCTTCGACGCTTTGCAGCAAATCTTCCAGCGGATCTTTTACGTTGTGACTGGCATCGATCATCCAGCCCAGATCTTTGGTATGGCTCATGCCCCGGGCGTCCATGCCGTCGACCAACTCGTTGAAAATTAGGAAAAGTTGATAAGGCTTGATGCTACCCGCCGTCAGATCATCGTCACCATATTTGGAGTCGTTGAAATGAAAACCACCGAGCTTGCCTTCATTCAGCAGAATCGCCACAATCTGTTCGATATTGGCGTTGGGCAGGTGATGACCCAGGTCAACCAACGTATAGGCTTTCGGCCCCAGCTTGTTGGCATAGAGGTAGCTGCTGCCCCAGTCACCAACCGTCATCGAATAGAAATTGGGTTCGAACGCTTTATATTCAACGAACATCTTCCAATCATCAGGCAAGGCGGCATAGATTTCTTGCAAACCGCTGAGGGTTCGTTCGAAAGCTTTGCGGAAGTTAAGTTGCCCCGGGAAACACGACCCATCCGACAGCCAAACGGTCAGCGATTTTGACCCAAGGGCAATACCGTGCCGAATCACGTCGATATTATGGTCGATCGCCTGCTGGCGAACAACCCGGTCGACGTGCTGGAGTGAGCCGAATTTGTAGCTTACGGACTGATCCGGCTGGTCCTGGAACGTATTGGAATTGACGGCGTCGAACACTAGCCCATGCGAAGACGCCTGCTGTTGAATAGCCGCTACGTCGGTCGGAATATCCCAGGGGATGTGCAGCGAAATGGCTCCGCTGGCCCGGTTCAGGGCGTGCAGCAGGCCAACGTCATCGATTTTATCTTCCAGACTGCGCGGCTCTCCCCCGCCCCCAAAGCGGCCAAAGCGGGTACCGCCCGTACCAAGCGCCCAGCTCGGAATAGCGATCTGAAAGTCGATCAGTTTCTGAATGATTGGTTCCGCCGTCGCTACTTCCTGCGTCCAGTAGGACAGTTTGCGCTGGTGCGCAGCCAAATGACGGCTGTTGTAATCGGAGATAATGTTCGGATCGAGGGTCATAGGAAAAGGGAGAAAAGGGAACAGGAAGGAGGAAAGGGAGGAGAAAGGAAAGAAAGGAACAAGGAGAAAGGATTTTCGCCTATGAACGCCTTCTTGTTCCTTTCTCCCTCTCTTCCCTTCCGCAACGGCGGAGCGCTCCTTTTTTATCTCACAAACGCCATAGCGACACCGCCATCGACGTTTAGTACGTTACCAGTTGATTTGCTGAGCAGGCCACCCACGAAGGCGAAACAGGCGTTGGCAACATCGTCGGGCAGGATGGCTTCGTTCAAAAGCGTGCGTTTAGCGTAGTAGGCCGGTAGCTCCTCGACGGTGATACCATAAGCTTTTGCCCGACCTTCGGCCCAGCCGCCCGCCCAGATATTAGAATCGGCGATGACAGCATCGGGGTTCACGACGTTGACGCGAATATGATCGCCACCCAGTTCGGCCGCGTTCAGTCGACTCAGGTGCAGTTGGGCAGCCTTCGCCGAACCATATCCTGCGTTGTTGGGTCCCGACACCAGCGCGTTTTTGCTGACGATATTGACAACATCACCCCCGATGCCCTGTTTCCGCATTACGGCAACGGCAGCCTGCGTTACCAGGAATTGACCTTTCACCAGAATATCGTACAGCTTGTCCCAGTCGGCCAACGTGTGGTTTTCGATGGGTTTGGAAATGCTGATCCCCGCGTTGTTGACAATGATATCGACCCCACCAAAGGCTAGTGAAGCAGCCTCCATTGCAGCCTGAATACTGTCGGCGTTCGTTACGTCCAACAACGTCGTGGCTACGGCATCGCGTCCGAATTTCTTGGTAAACTCATCTTTTGCGCCAGCCAGCCGGTCTTCGTTGATGTCGTTCAGCACGACCACGGCCCCTTCTTCGGCGAACTTTTTCGCGATGGCTTTACCAATACCACCGGCGCTACCCGTTACCAGCGCAATCCGTCCCGACAAAGCTTTCGGCTTTGGCATCCGTTGCAGTTTGGCTTCTTCGAGCAGCCAGTATTCAATATTGAACGCTTCCTGACGCGGCAATGCCGTATATTCCGACACGGCCTCTGCCCCTTTCATGACGTTAACGGCATTGATGTAATATTCCGATGCCAGCCGGGCCGTGGTTTTATCCTTGGCAAAGGTGAACATCCCCACCCCTGGATACAGAATCACCACCGGATTCGGATCGCGCATGGCCGGGCTGTTTGGATGTTTGCAGGCGTTGTAGTACTCCGCATACATGGTCCGATACGTAGCAAAGGCCGGGGCCAGCTTCTCCTTCAGCGCTGCTACGTCCGACCTGTCCTCCTCGGAGGACAGGTCCAGCACCAGCGGGCTGATTTTAGTACGCAGGAAGTGATCGGGGCAGCTCGTACCCATTGGCGCCAGCTTTGCTAAATCTTCCGAGTTAATGAATTCGAGTACCCGTTCGTCGTCAGTAAAATGGCCAACCATTGTCCGTTCGGACGAACAAAAACCCCGGAGCACCGGAGCGAGCAGAGCCGCCTGTTTCTTCCGCTTGTCTGGCGATGCACTTTCCAGCTTCTGTCCCCCGAACACAGGCCGGTTTTTCCCAAAGTTACTTTCCAGGTATTCCGCGCAGCGCTCAATCACTTCCAGTGTATTCACGTAGCTGTCGTAGGACGTATCGCCCCAGGTGAACAGGCCGTGTGAACCCAGCATAATGCCTCGCAGGGTAACGCCCCGCGCGGCTGCTTCGTCCAGACAGGCCCGCAGCTTAAGGCCCAGGTCGAAACCGGGCCGCTGCCACTCGACCCAGCCAACCTCACCGCCGAACAATTCGTCGGTAATACGTTTGCCATCCTTGGCGGCCGCAATAGCGATGGCAGCATCGGGGTGCAGGTGGTCAATATGCTTAAACGGCAGAAAACCGTGTAATGGCGTATCGATGGATGGCGCTTTCGACGCCAGATCAAAGATTGAGTAGTTGAATAGCTCAACCATTTCATCTTCAAACTCCAGTCCCCGATAGACCTTCTCCAGACTCCGCAGCCGGTCCAGGTACAGAGCCGCACAACCCGCCTTGGTCAACGTGCCAATGTCTCCCCCGGAACCTTTGATCCACATTACATCGGCGTTCTGTCCGGTCAGCGGATCTTTATCAACAATTTTCACGGAGGTATTGCCCCCGCCGTAGTTCGTCAGTCGCAGATCCGCCCCCAGGATATTGGAACGGTAGATAAACAGGGCAACTTCATCCCCCGCTAGGTCAGCGGCTTTCGCGTCGTCCCATAAATAACTGACGTGTTTGAAATCGGATGCCGACCGACGTTCGGCTAGTGTATTGGAATTACTTACCATGGTCTCGTTCTATAGGCAACATCTTGTCTGTTGCCGGATCTCTTATACGTTCGGCCTAAAAGTAGGCAGAGCGATTCGGACAGGTTTCCTCTACCTACCTACTCGCTTCTACGTCCCGTCGGCTTGGGACGGCCGTAAATAAGGCTTTTTATTCTCTTCAAAAGGGCTTTGTCTCACGCTCCTACTAATAAGTAGTGTTCGCTAGTACCATTTGTGTTTAATTCCAAGCGCAGGACGGTGGGGGCCAAAACGGGTGAGGCAATCCTTAGTACTGCCAGCCAACAGATATATAAAGCCTTTCCTGTCTCCACTACGTCTAGAAGGCTTTCTATCTGTTTTCACTGTTTTGTAGGAGTGCTATGTCACCACTTGTGAGATAATAAGTGGATAATGAAATCTTTAATAAAGCACCGATTGTACGTTACTACTCAAAAATGCCTTATTTTATTTATTAAGCACCTTAGAAAAGAAACAAAAATTCCGTTCGTAGCGAATACATCATGCATTTTCTTCGCCTATCTTTGTTTCCCTGTTCAATAGGGTTTAATCAATTTTTAATCTTTATTAATCAATGAAGAAAATTTTATTTGGAAGCTGGTTGCTTTCGATCCTGTTCTGTCTGCCTCTTTTGGCACAGGACGGAGGGGTCAGCGGCCGCGTCACTTCATCAGATGATGGCTCAGCCCTTCCCGGCGTGAGCGTACAGATTAAGGGAACCAGTCAAGGTACAACAACCGACGCGCAGGGTAACTACCGCGTCAACGGAGCAGCGGGTAAAACGCTGGTTTTTAGTTTCATTGGGTATGTTACTCAGGAGGTCGTCGTTGGTAACCGGTCTACGGTAAACGTTGTCCTGGTAGGTGATTCGCAGCAGTTGAACGAGGTGGTCGTTATCGGTTACGGTACGCAGCAGCGTCAGCGGGTTACATCGTCGATCTCGGAGGTGAAAGGTGCTACGATTGCCAACCTGGCAACGCCCAGCTTCGACCAGCAGCTAGCCGGCCGGGCAGCTGGTGTTCAGGTGTCGACGCCATCGGGTATCCTCGGTCAGGCGCCGGTTATCCGGATTCGGGGTGTGAACTCGATTTCGTCGGGGGCCAGCCCACTTATCGTTGTTGATGGTGTCCCTCTTATTACGGGGAACCAGAGTGGCACGACGCCAACGAACCCCTTAGGTGACATCAACCCACAGGATATTGAGTCGTATGATATCCTGAAAGATGGTGCTGCCACGGCTATTTACGGTTCGCGGGCGGCCAATGGTGTCATCCTGATCACGACCAAAAAAGGCAAGAAAAATAGCGGTGTTCGGGTAAACCTCGACATCCAGGGTGGTGTTACCAACGCTTTTACGCGCTTTGACCTGCTCAACGCCCAGGAATTCGTTCAGATTGCCAACGAAAAAAGCGCGAACGCGGGCGGTGGCGTTATTGCGGCTCTGGACGCAAACAACACGAACACCGACTGGCAGAATCAAATCTTCCGCCAGGGCTCATCGAACAATTACAACCTGAGCGTAACGGGTGGTGGCGAAAAAACCAGCTACTATTACTCGCTGGGCTTCAACAAACAGGTTGGGGCTATCCGGCCAAACGATCAGACGCGTTTCTCGTTCCTGACCAACATCGACCATAGCATCAATAAATACCTGTCGGTAGGTGCTAAAGTTCAGGTAGCGCGCACGATCAACAACGGTCTGAACACAGGTACCAATGCTCTGTCAGGTAACCTGACCGGCGCAGCCCGTCTGTTCCCGAACGTACCGGTTTACGATGACAACAACCCAACGGGTTATAACATCTCGCCTGATGGTGCTATTCTGGGTTCGGGCGCTAACACGCGTAACATCGACAACAACTACACCAACATCCGGTTCGTTATCGATAACAACAAACTGGGTGCCACGACAACCCGCGTGCTCCCAACCGGCTACGTGAATATTACTCCGTTCCCAGGCCTGAGCCTGCGTTCGCAGGTGGGTGCCGACTACACCGGCGTTCGTACCTTGTTATCGTATGACCCTCGTCACGGTGATGGTCGTGGTTCAAATGGTGTTGTTAGCCAGACCTCACGCGAAGTACTGCGCTGGAACATCCAGAACGTCCTGAACTTCGATCGCGATTTCGGCGGACACAACGTCAACCTGACACTGGGTACGGAGTATCAGAAAACAACAGTTTCGACGTTCACCGCTGGTGGGCAGAATTTTTCGGATCGTTTCTTTCTGCAAAACGGTCTGATCACGGGTAACTACGCGACACAGACGTCAAGTGGTTCGTTCACACCGAGCGGTTTCGATTCATACTTTGGTCGTCTGCAATACAGCTACCGCGACAAATACCTGGCTTCGTTCAGTGCTCGTAACGATGGTCTGTCATCGCTGCCACTGGCTAACCGCCGGGGTACCTTCCTGGGCGGATCTGTTGGATACCGCATTGCTCAGGAAGACTTCTATAAAAACTCGGCCGTTGCCCGTGTCATGAACGATCTGAAAATCCGGGCCAGCTACGCCGAAGTAGGTAACACGGAAATTGGTTCGTTCCCATACGTTGGTATTTTCGGTGCGGCTCAGTATGGTTCGCAGAACGGTATTGGCTTCAGCCAGGCGGGCAATAATGACCTACGCTGGGAACGCAGTAAGAAAGTTGACGTAGGGGTTGATTTTGGTTTCCTGAACAACCGGCTGACCGCCAGCTTCGATTACTTCCGGAACAACATCGACGGACTGATTCTGGCTGCCCCAACACCTAGCTCGCTGGGTATTCCGAACAACTCGATCAACCGGAACGTCGGTTCGATGTATAACCAGGGTTTTGAAGCGGCCGTTGGTTTCGAGGCTATCAACAAAGGTGGTTTCCGCTGGAATATCAACGCCAACTATACGACGCTGAACAACAAAATCCTGGCGCTGAACAAAAACAACGCGGGTGTTGATCAGGATATCATTTACACCTACAACATCAACCGGGTAGGTTATTCCGTCGGCTCGATCTATGGCTATGAATACGCTGGCGTTAACTCGACCAATGGTAACCCAATGTATTACAAAGCTGATGGCACCATCGTTCAGCGGATTCTGTCATCGGGTAACTATGCATTCTACGATGCTACGAATCCATCATCGGCTACCGCCAGTCAAGCTGCTACGCTGAATGCAACCACCGACCGGAAAATTCTGGGTGTTACTAACCCGAAATTCTACGGTGGTATTACTAACTCGTTCAGCTACAGTGGTTTCGATCTGGAACTGTTCGTTCGGTATTCGGGTGGCAACAAGATCATGAACGTAACCCGTCAGGAAACCCTGCTGAACCAGGATTTCAACAACAACGGTCGCGAAATTCTGAACCGCTGGCAGCGCGAAGGCGACGTAACAGACGTACCTCGCCTATACCTGTCGCGTACCGCCCAGGCTAACCAGACGGGCAGCGCCATTAGCCGCTTTGTGGAAAATGGTGATTTCATCCGTATCCAGAACATCGTACTTGGGTATACACTGCCTAAAGGTTTGTTGAACCGGGGCGCTTTCCCAATCAGCAGCCTGCGGGTATTCGCTCAGATCCAGAACGCCTTCACCTTCACTAAGTACAAAGGCCTGGACCCAGAGTTGAACGCAAACGGCGATACGAACGATCAGTTCGGCATTGATTACAACACCAACCCACAATTGCGGGTGATTACGTTTGGCTTAAAC
Source organism: Spirosoma sp. KUDC1026 (assembly GCF_013375035.1). NCBI lineage: Bacteria > Pseudomonadati > Bacteroidota > Cytophagia > Cytophagales > Cytophagaceae > Spirosoma > Spirosoma sp. KUDC1026. The sequence continues at coordinate 5,355,926 of NZ_CP056032.1, forward strand.
GTCGGCTTATAATCAAGAGTACATCCATGAATTTCAAGAAATCATCTATATATGTAGCGCTGGGGGTCTCGTTAACGATGACCGCCTGTACTGTTACGGATCTGCAGCCTCAGACCGCGCTATCTGAGACGACGGCATTCCAGACGCCAGAGCGTATTGCCCTGGCGGTAGCTGGTGTGTACGACGGAGGTCAGTCTGGTTTTTACGCGGGTGGCGCCGTTCGGGGCTACAACTTCGGCGCGGCTCACCTGGAACAGGGTGATGCACGCGGAGAAGACATGGCGCTGGCTGCTACCTTCTACGGTATCACCTACCAGAGCACGTATGACGCTAACCAACCGAACAATGTGTATTACTGGCAGAATGCCTATGCCATGATCAACCGGGCTAACGTCGTTATCGCGGGGTTGGCAACGGCTCAGCCATCGGCTTCATTAACTCAGGCACAAATCGATGCCTATGTAGCTGAGTGTCGGTACCTACGCGCTATGGCGCACCACTATCTGCTGGTTAACTTTTCGCGCCCGTTTGGTGATAACCCAACGGCAGCTGCGGGGGGTGTTCCTTACCGGACAACACCGGTAACGGGCGGTGCCAGTGTAAATGAAGCGATTCAGCAGGGACGTAACACAGTAGCTGAATGCTATGACCGGATCATCGAAGATCTGAATTACGCCGAAGAAAAACTGCCCGACACCCGAGCCGGTAACCTCAAGATCACCCGTGTTACCAAAGGAGCTGCTATTGCACTGAAAACCCGCGTGCGGCTACACCAGAACAACTGGGCCGAAGTAATCCGGGAAGCCAATAAACTGGTTCCAACGGCGGCACCGTTCACCAGCCCGATCGGCGCCTATGCACTGACCGGCTCACCGTTGGGCGCATTCGGTTCGGCGAACAAATCAAATTCGGAGTCGATCTTCTCGATGGAGAACAACGACGTGGACAACGCCGGTGTCAACGGTGCTCCGGCGGCCATGTACACTGCCAGCTCGCTCGGTGGTCGGGGTATTATCCTGATCAGCCCAATTCTGTGGAACCAGCCTTTCTTCCCAGCAGGTGACCTTCGGAAAGCAACGGGTACCGCCGTAGCGGCCGATCCCGCTTCGTCGTCAGGTAAAGGTGGGTATTTCACCCGTAAATACCCGGATGCAACGACACGGACGGAGAACGCTCCAATCATTCGTTACGCCGAGGTGCTGCTGAATTTGGCCGAAGCGCTATCGCGTTCGGGTAGTGCTGTCGACACACGGGCAGTGGCCCTGTTGAGCGCTGTTCGAAACCGTTCGGTAACGACGGCTGCGAATCAGTACACGGCCGCCAGCTTTGCTTCGGGTAACGAACTGACTCGTGCGATCATTAACGAGCGCCGTCCAGAGTTCCTGGCCGAAGGTCTGCGCTGGCTGGACATCCATCGTTTGTCGACGGACGCAACGTTCCGTCAAGCAGCGGGTATCCCGGCGAAAGCGGCTATCAGCATTACGAACTTCGCTCCGTTGTATACCAACACGGCAACCACGACGTTTCCGACAGAACCAGCTATTCCCTACAGCGATTACCGGTTCCTGTGGCCAATTCCGCTGGAAGAGATCAACAATAACCCCGTGTTAGCGACTCAGCAGAATCCTGGTTACTAAGTTTGCGTAACGTTCCCTAAAAAGGACCTCCCAGCAACTGGGAGGTCCTTTTTGCTTTTCATTCACTCTATAAGTTCCAGATTTTAGCTTCTATTTTTTCACTTGTTCACACCGGTTCCTGGCATTTTTTCAAAAAACTTTACGAGGGCTTAAAATATCTACCCTTCATTTGGCGACTACCTTACTAAGAGCAGCAGGTGCACTATTTAGCTGACGCATGGCATGCAATGTTACGCTAATCCTGTCCCTGCCGCTTCAGGTTAAACATCTCTAAACAAATGAATCGTATGGTTATTTGGCGCATAGCCGGTATAGCGCTGGTCGCAGGCCTGGCCCTTTTTCTGGTATCACTTCTTATCAAACTTGTCCTGGTCGTGCTGGCCGTTGGGCTTACGCTCCGGATAGTCGGTGGCTACATCGCCAGCCGCTTCTTTGGTGCGCAACTTGGTCGGGGACGGTGGCAGCAACCACAGATCATTTCGATCGACAACCCAACGCCTGCTTACCAGGCAATTCCTGTCACGGCCAGCTACGACCGGATTATTCCCATCGGCTAAGCCGGCCAATTTGAACAGTAACGAATTGAACAAACACACGTAAAGACAAGAGTCATGCATACTAAACAAGCGTATCAATCTGAATTTAAAGGTAATTGTGGCCCAATGGGCCGGGGTAAATTTGGTGGTCCCTGGGGTCGCGGCAAGTTCGGCGGCTTCTGGGCGCGTCAGGCAGGCGCTTTTGGTCAGCCTCCCGTAAACATTGAAGAAAACGGCTCGGAATACGTTATTTCGCTCTTCGCGGCCGGACTTCGGAAGGAGAACGTAACACTCACGGTGAAAGACGACGTCCTGCGGATTGCTCACCCGGAAGTAACTGCCGATACGTCGGCCAAATACACGTACCAGGATACAGCCAGCTTGGCTTTGAACGGTCGTTCCAACTAAACGGCAAGGTGCTGACGGATGGTATCTCGGCCAGCTATGCCGATGGTATTCTTCGGGTCACACTCCCAAAGAATCCGGAAACCAACGCCCCGGCGCAGACGATTAACGTAGCCTAACGACACGCTTGTTTTGACAGGATTGCAGGATTTCAGGAGAGCTATTGTCCTGCAATCCTGTCAAAACATAGCTCCATCTGGCCTGGCTTGGCGCCATCCATCCCGAAACCAGCGATGTTGGGCACTCGTTGCGTCGAATTTTCCTTATGCCTATGATTCTCCCCGTTTCAGTCGCCGATTTCCGGTGTCAGCCGTGAGTACCTTATCTGCCAACATACCGACCAATTACCGCCTGGCGCTGGCCATGAACGCGAACGATCAGCAACCATCTGCCCGCAGTTCCAGGCCGGACGCCCGTCAGCTCAGCGATACCATTCGCCGGGAGCAGGGGCGCTTGCTGGCATTTATCCGCAAACGACTGCCCGCGCCGGAAGATGCCGAAGACGTCATGCAGGACGTATTCATGGAGCTACTGGAAGCCTACGAGCTGGCTAACCCCATTGAGCGCGTAGCGTCGTGGCTATTTGCGGTGGCCCGGAATAAAATCAGTGACTGGTACCGGCGCGACCGGTCCAACAGTACCCGCACGATTTCGCTGGATGAGCCCGTCGGCGACGATGATCCGGACTCACCCGTACTCATGGAGTGGCTGGCGGTAGTCGACGGGGGTGGTCCGGAGAGTGAATTTTTTCGCGAGACGTTTATGGATGCCTTAACGGATGCCTTGGCCGAACTCCCCAGCGATCAGCGCGAGGTATTCGTGCAGCACGAACTCGAAGGAAAAAGCTTTAACGACATGGCCGACACCTGGAAGGTGCCTCTCAACACCCTACTGTCCCGGAAGCGGTATGCCGTGCTCCATCTCCGCAAACGCCTGCGCAACCTCTACGACGATTTTTCAATCGACTAATCCGACTCCCTGCAAAAGGCCGTAATTTTGCCGTTACTAACTTCCTTAACAAACCGGAACGTTTTACTTTCTACTATCCGATGAATCGACCCCGTTTTCGTCAGGCACTACGTATTGCCATGTTCGCCATCCTGTTTGCGGGGCTGGCTGGCTTTGCCGTGAAAACGCTCTGGAACGCGCTTCTCCCCGATATTACGGGCGTATCGACCATTACGTTCTGGCAGGCACTGGGTTTGCTGGTACTCAGTCGGATTTTGTTTGGTGGTTTCGGACGCGGGCCTGCCGGCTGGAAAAACCACGGGCAACCGGGAGTTGACGGTGGAGATTTTAAATCAAAATGGCGCAGAAAAATGGCCGAGCGCTGGCAGAAAATGACCCCCGAACAACAAGCTCAGGCGCGTCAGCACTGGTGCAACCGCTGGCAGGGCGAAGACCGATGGGGTAACGACAAATCGAATGATCGGGAATAAGCTGGCGTTAATCTCAACTCATACCAGTCCCCAAGCTAGTATACTTCATTAATAGCGTAGTCAGTTATTCATTTTATTCATCTACGGTATCTTACGCCTTTACCCTCATTTCTCAAAGTGTCTCTCCTTTATAATCATCTCTTTGTCTTTCCAGGCTGTAGAAACACTGCCAAATAATATAACGGTAGCCATTTATGCAATGATGACTACGGCCTCAACCAGATTGTCTGGTCAATGCCCCTATTCTTCCACTTTGTAGTCTTCGATCAAAACTGACTTAGCTAAGGTTCTCTACATTGAGCTGGCAAACCGTTAACACTCTCAACAAGGATTAACCTTGATTATGAGCAACTTTTATTTTAAATTTACAGTTGTAAAAATAAAAACGTAAAAAATGACGTACATCAGCGCACAACCGGAGATAACGACATCCTGGGACGACATCTGTTTTCCGATAGAGCCGGTGCTGCTGGCGGATCTATTACCTGATTACGACATCATCGCTACCGACCGCCAAAAACTAATCGTGGGGCAACGGGCGGGCGGGCGTAAAACGTTGTTTGGTATTCAGAGCGCTGATTATACGATTATCCCCAATCGAGCTATCCAGGAAGTCGTTGATGAGCTAATTCCGGATTACCAGCTCCTGATTAAACACACCAACACAGGTGAGTTTAGTATCAGCATTATCTTGCCTTCATCACTGTCGGTAGGCAGTGAGCAATTACAGCGCAGCCTGACTATTACCAATAGCTACAATGGGAAAACACCATTCAGTATTCAGGGGAAACCGCTGACGGCTCTATTAGATCCGGCAACGCATCTGGGCAGTAGCGTGTACCGCAACGTTTGTCAGAACGGATTGCTGGGCTGGGCTGATACTTTTGTCGACCTGGCTACCTATCAAAACTGGTTGGGTCATCTGGCAAAGGGGCCGATAAAAACACCGGCGGTCAAGACGCCGTCCTCTTCCCGATCACTACGGACAGCACCGGACATTCGTAAGCTTCATCAAAGTGCGCTAACAATCCCGCTTTTTCAGCAGCAACTGAATGAGTTACTGCTCGATCATCTAGCAACGGGCGTTACGTTAACGGCTACCGTATATGACCATTTTCAGCAAACAAACATAGTGGGAAATTATGAGCACGTTCTTCGGCAATTGCCTGTCCCTGTTCAGCTAGCTAAACAGGCTCGCGATCGGCTGCGGCTGGAAGAACGACTCTTGGACAAACCAGCCTCCTACTGGCTATTGTACAATGCTGTCAATTATGCCTTGTTTACCAGCCGCAGCAGCCTAACACTCAACGATCGGTATCGTCTGGACGAGCGGGTGTTTCATCATCTGGCTGCTCAGGCTTACGCCTGATCGCTGTTTCTACCCGCAGTGAATGTCCCCTGTTTATGTACCCTTTTAAACTCAACCGATATGTATTCACCTGATGTAGCCCTGGGATTAGGTAGCGTCGTTTATGCGCTAGCCAAGCTAGACGGAGATTTCCATAGAAAAGAAGCGCAGACTGTTCGATATCTGCTGGCTGATGAGCCGTATAGCGACTTAGCCATCTGTGCCTGTTTTTTACGGGATAACGCGGGTGAGACTGTTGGTGAGGCCCGCGCATTTAGCCTGCGCCGGATGAGCGATAAACGCATTGAATTAAACGCACAGACTAAAAAGCGGTTCATTGCTATCTTACTACGCGTGGCTCGGGCTCACGAAGGTATATCACGAGAAGAGCGGTCTTTCATTCGCCAGTTCTGGCGGGAATTACAACGGATTTAAGGATACTCACCTGGTTCCTTACCGCCTGTTACCGTAATACGTACCCAATTGACTACCACTCAGTCTACTGCACTACGACAGTACCGGAAGGGATTCTGTCAATCTTATTAACGTCAATCGCACATGTCAACCTTCATACATCATGACACCTTCTGCCAACACTCGTTCGCGCACGCGCTCTGTCTTGCTGATTATTTATTTAATAGGTCTGATTCTGACCAGTATCTTCTTGAGTCGCCGGCGGGCTCATAACGTTCAGGAAACCTCCTCTTCCATCTTCGAAGATCGACTGTTACCAACGAACATGCTGGTCAATCTAACGGCAACTGTTTATCGCAAACGACTGCTGTTAGAGACCTACGTATTGGCAACTCCCCAACCGGATATAAATGCAACAGGAGCATCACTTAACCGACTCAACCGGCGAACGGATTCTTTACTGACAGAATTTAGTAAGACCTCGCTGACAGTTAAGGAGGCCGAACAACTGCGCTTATTGAAACAGCAGCTAGCCGTTTATAATCAATTGGAAGGGGAGTTATCAACTCATTTGCTTGATCAACAGACCGCCCAAAAAGCTCTGTTTGCCGGTAGTGGTAGTACAGCCTTTGGGCAGGTAGCTCAAACGCTCGATGAGCTGGCTAATCTACAGGTTCAGGTTGGTGAAGAACTACTGGCTGAATCACGTGGAGAGACCAATTACATCTATGTCCTTACGGCGTTACAAATCGGATTGGTGCTGCTGATCGGGCTGAGTTTGTTCTGGTATCGCTTTTAACAAAGGCGCAGAACGGGAACGATTTGGCATTCCCGTTCTGCTTACGTTCCGATCAAGACAGTATAACAGCTAGATATAACTATACTGCGTCCCAGCAATCAGCCCATCCTTACAGTTTACATCAATACTGGTTTGCCCGCCGGAAATAACCTTAGTAAGTTTGTACACTCGAAAAACGTACTACGTATGATTCGCTTTTTCTTACTCGCTGGTTTATTGTCACTGGCTGGTGTGACGTCGGCCCAAACGACGACTCCTGCATCATCTACTGCGTCAGGGAACACTCTTTCATCCAGTGCGGCCAGCCAGACACCAACAACTGAGGCTGAAGCCAAAGCTCGTGATGCGGAATATGCCCAATGGAAAACCCGGTACGCTGCAAATCGGGCGTGGGTTGCCAATGAGATCAAGGAAATCCGCAGCGAAATTGCTACGCTGAAACAACGGAAACCGGGGGTTGACGAAACCTATTCCGATCTGCTCAACGGTTCCATCAACAACTGGAACCGCGACCGGACCGACTACGGCGACCCCGAGCAATTTGCCGATTGTAAGGAGGTTCTTGTCAATCTGAAAACATCCGTTCGGAACGAACTGACCAAAAAATAAGCTGTTTGGCTACGTAACAACGGGGCGTTTGTGGAGGTCAGGTCAGGCTGATGTACCTCCACAAACACCCCGTTAGTTTATTAATCCTCCCGCCCTTCTTTCCGGTTTGCATCGGCCATGCGGACGATCTTAGGCGAAAACTTCGCCAGCACCGCTACGAGATCGCGCTGAGCATCGATTACGGTTTCGATGTTCTTGTACACCATCGGCGCTTCATCCAGGTCACTGCCAATCAATTGAATTCCGGCTTCCCGAAGCGCCTGATCCAGCATGGGCCGCGTAATGGATGAAAAAGCTTTGGTGCGCGACATCAGGCGACCCGCTCCATGTGAGGCAGAATTCAGCGAATCGGCATTACCCAATCCACGAACGACAAAGCCCGGCTGTGTCATCGATCCCGGAATAATACCCAATACGTTGCTCCCGGCAGGGGTTGCCCCCTTGCGGTGAACAATCACCTCACATCCGTCCGCTAATTGCTCTTTCCAGGCAAAATTGTGGTGGTTCTCGATCATTACCAGCGGTTGTTCGTTCAGTGCTTTTGCCAGCTTGTTGTGGATTTCGTGGTGGTTTGCCGATGCGTACTCACCAGCCAGATTCATCGCGATCCAATACTCCTGTCCTTCTTCGGTGTCCAGATCAAGCCAGGCCAGGTGAGCGGCTTCTTTTGGTAAGCGCGTCTTCTGCATGGCTAGTTTGGAATAATAATTCGCTACGTTCCCCCCGAAGCCTCGTGAACCCGAATGCGAGAGTAGTGCCAGGTATGAACCCGGTGGCAGCGTCAGTCCCGCCTGATCAGCGTTCGTTTCGTGTTCGTAAACGTCGATGATCCCCCACTCGACAAAGTGGTTGCCGGTGCCGGAACTGCCCAGTTGACGATACGCTTTGTCTTTCAGGTCACGAATCACTTTGGTAGCCTGCCACTCGGGTAAGTCCATCACGCTCTCGTCGAACTTTGCGCGGGTTTCGCCCCCGATTCCGAATTTAGTCTGCTCCACCAGTGACTTTTTCAGCAGCTGCGATTCCCGTTCCAGAAAAGCCGGTGGCAGATCGAATACCGACAGGCACATCCGGCAGGCAATGTCAACACCTACCGCGTAGGGAATGACGGTATTGGCTTCCGTCGCCAGAACGCCCCCGATGGGTAGACCATACCCCTGGTGAGCGTCGGGCATGAGCGCCCCCGCTACCGAAATAGGCAGACTAGCCGCCGTGCGCATCTGTAGTAACGCGCCTTCCTCGATCTGATCCGCTCCGAATACAGCATAGGGCAATGGTTCCGGCCGTAGGTCGAACGCACTTTGCGCCTGTTTCTCGGCAGTGTCCAATACGTAAGGCGCTGGCTCAGCCGGCAGATAGGTTGCGCCTGCTTCGCTAAGTGGAACGGAAATCCCCTGTTTGTTCAGGTCATAAATTTGCCGGGCCAGATTCGTCACCTTGTTTTTTGAATACGCAAACTTCTTCGGGTCCCGGAGCAGTTGTGCCAGCATGCCCATTACTTTTTCTTTGGAGTAGTCGGCCCGTTGTATAAGGCCGTTGGCAACACGAAGGAAAGACGAGTGTAACTCGTCGGGAATTGGTCCTAGCGTCAGAATATCGTCAATAATAATTAGAGGTTCCATTGGAGAAAGTGGTTTCGTAGGGGTCTGACAGACAGCACCAACAGACTGATACGTTTTCAGAGTTAAGGTTTTTTAGTCGCGCGTTCGCGGACGAAAAGATGCTTGAGCTGATCGACCATTGAGCCATCGTTCGACACAGAGATCGAATTGATCTTATCAGCAATCTTCTCGACGTACTCCATTTCCTTCAGCTTCCAGAGCATTTCGTTGTCTTCCATCAGTTTGGCGGTGTTCAGCAGACTGCGGGTCGACGCGGTCTCCTCCCGGCGCATGATGCTGTTGGCCTGCGCTTTCTTTTCAGCCATGAGTACCTGGTTCATAATGTCGCGCATGTCGCCCGGCAGGATAATGTCGCGAACGCCACCGCCCCGCAGATCAACGCCCAGTTGAGCGGCTTTCTGCGTTGTGGCAGCCAGCACAAACGGTGCGAGTTCGCCTTTGCGGTCCAGCAGTTCATCGAGCGTCAGACCGCCAACATATTCCCGCAAAGCCAACTGAACGGCGACGTAGAGCTGCTTATCGTACTCCCGGTTTTCCACCAGTGCCTTAATGATGTCCCCAACCTGGTACTGCAGGTAGAAGCTCAGCCGCAGCGACGCTTTGTCTTTGGTCAGCATTTCCTGCCCCGACACTTCCATCTGTTGCTGGCGCGTGTCGGCCTTAACGACCTGGATGGGCGTGCTATTTTTCCACCAGTGATACGTCCCCGGCGTTACGATCCGGTCAAATTTCCAGTCGATGAACAGGACGCCCCGTTCGTGCGCTTCGACCGTAAACGACCGAACGTAAGAAGATAATGATGTGGATAGAAGTGATGATAAAGCAATAGTATCCGGGATAACGATCTGGCTCAGATCGGCTTTGACGTATTCGTACTGTTTGACGCCTTTCCAGAACGCCCATCGCCCGGCTGGTAGCACCGCGCGGAATAGTCGAACCGAGTCGGTTAGCTCATATTGCAGCGCGATTTCGTTATTGGGCACCGTAATCACATCCAGTACAGCCGCTACGTCCGGGTACGTCATCAGGATAGCCAGATCGACTGGCGGATTCTGCAGCCGCTCCCCCCGGTTATAGGTATGTACCGTTTCGCCCGGCCAGAGCCAGTGCGTCCCTTCCGATAACAGTCGTTTAAAGCCTCCCTGTTTGAAGACCAGTCCGATTTGCCAGGTCTGAATGTGTACCGTTTTCATGCTCGTATCGATTAATATGTAGTGTGTTCACGTTGGTAAAGTCAGTTTGAAGCTATCCGTTCAGTCAGGGCGGAAGCCGGGTTAGCGTCTGTTGCTGTACCGGGTTTTGCGTCATTTAGCGAATCGATTTGTCCTTCGGTGCTGGCATTTGCCAGGGCTGGAGAAACGGATCGAATCATAAGTACAGCGCAAGTACCGGTACGTCCGCAAACGCGGTGTCGGCCTGCTGGCTCGGGCTAAACTGTTACGTAGATGGACGAGCCAGCAACGTAGCGGGATAGCTTCCAACCGATTTCTGTGGTGGCCTTTTTAGAAGTGGCCGTCTTCGCTGGAGACCATTTTTAGAAGTGGTCATCTTCCCATCCACCGGATCAACGTTATACCCGTTGACGCAGGAGTCGAACCTGCCTGTATCGACAGCAACCCGTCATTACCAACAGCATATCGAATCAGCCAGGGGCTACGACACTACGGGGCTTTGACACCCGCGTCAGGTTTGATACGACTGTTCCTGTCGCGACGGCCCGTTTCCGAACCGCCGTGACAAAGGTTGGCGGCATCTGCGCAGTGTTTTTGCGCAGTTCAGATTTTTTTTCAACTTTCCTAAAAAATTATCCGAATCCGATGCCCGCCAATCGAAACGCCCTCATTCGCTATAAAACGCTGGATGCCTGCCTGCGCAATCGGCAGCACAAGTGGACACTTGAGAACCTGATCGAGAAGGTTTCGGAAGCGCTCTATGAGTACGAAGGCATCGACAAAGGCATCAGTCGACGCACCGTTCAGGCCGATCTGCAACTGATGCGCAGTGATAAACTGGGCTATTATGCGCCCATCGTTGTGGTCGACAAAAAGTATTATACGTATAGCGACCCAACGTATAGCATCACTAACATACCCTTGTCGGATAGTGACCTGACCCGAATCAACGAAGCGGTGGAAGTCCTGAAGCAGTTCAAGGGGTTCTCGCATTTTACAGCGCTCAACGAGGTCGTACAGAAGCTGGAGGGGCAGGTGTATTCAACCGCGCAGAAATCAGTTCCGGTGATTGATTTTGAGAAAAACGAAAGCCTGAAGGGAATTCACCGGCTGGACGAACTGTACCAGGCCGTTATTCAACAGCGGGCTCTGCGGCTGACGTACCAATCCTTTCAGGCCCGGAACTCCCAGCAGATCGTTTTCCACATATGGTGGCTGAAAGAGTACAAAAACCGCTGGTTTGCGGTAGGCGTCTGCGATGGCAAACGGTACGTCATGAACCTGGCGCTGGACCGAATAATCGCCGTCGAACCGGCTGCCGACGTTACGTACCGCCCAAACCAGCAACTCGATCCGGAAACCTACTACCGGGACGTTATCGGCGCAACGGTCAGTCCAACGTTACGGCCTATGCGGGTGAAGCTCTTTGTCAGCCAGCTACAGGCCCCCTACGTCGAAACAAAACCGCTTCACCATTCGCAGCAGGTACTGGAACGGACCAAGGACGGCATTGTCATTCAGTTGCTGGTGCAGCACAACTTTGAGTTGGAGCGCGAAATCCTGTCCTTCTGCGAATACATCACCGTCCTGGAACCCGAGCGGCTCCGCCGAACGATTCAGCAACGGCTCGGAACGGGGGCCGCCAATTATCCTAAGCTTCCTCTTCCGCCAGAAGATGTCACCAGTTGAAAACCACAATCCCTGTTTTCGGAGTTATTGATGTAAATACATCGTTATGATTCACCAACCACAGATCAGGGATTTAGCCGTTATCAGCGATCAGCAAACCTGCGCGCTGCTCGATAAACAGGGGACAATCAGTTGGTACTGCCCCACCCGCTTCGACAACGACGCTGTCTTTTCACTTCTGCTCGACGAACAAAAAGGTGGCTACTGGTCAGTTGACGCCGAAAGCAAGACGTTTGTCAGCCGGGGGTACGAAGACCGTAGCAGTATTCTAACCACTAATTTTACGATTGGCGGACAGCCGTTTTCCATTACAGACTGGATGCCAACTCAGTCCCGGTCTGGCGCGACCCGGTCTGGCGCGACCCGGTCTGGCGCGACCCGAGGAGCTCAGGATGAGGAAACTCAGGTCGAACCCGCTGCGGCATTGATCAACGGTATCTGTCGGCAGTTTTCGACGGCCCCTGTTGACGTTATCAACCGCATCCGGCTCAAACCCGATTTTGGGCTACGGGACAGTATCCCGACCCTGTCTGAGGATACTCGTTCGGCGGCATTTCCTTCGGTTAAGCTCTGCCTGAAAACATCGCATCCGCTGACGCAGGACGACAACGGGCTGCTATTCACTATTCCGGCTGGCGAAACCGGCTGGGCTGTCCTCATCGACGAACGTGAAAGCCAGACCGACGTAACGCCCTGGCTTCTGAACGACTTACTACAGCAGACCCGGAAAACCTGGGCGCATCTGGCGTCGCTGCTGGTGTACAAAGGCCCCTACGAGAACGAAGTCAACGACTCGATCCGGGCGATTCAGCAGTTGACGTACGAAAAAACCGGCGGTATCATTGCCGCGGCCACGACGTCGCTCCCGGAAGTAATTGGCGGTGAGCGAAACTACGATTACCGCTACGTCTGGATGCGGGACGTAGCCTTGATTACGGGCGCGCTGGCACAGGTTGACGAGGTGGGCGAAGTGGAAGAAAATTTTCTGTCGTTCATGTGTGGTGCCCTGGGCGAAAACAAGCAGAACAACCTATCGCCATTTTACAGCGTTGAAAAAGACATTATCTCCAGCGCCGAACACCTGGAATTGGCTGGCTATAAAGCCAGCACGCCCGTGCAGATCGGCAATACCGCCAGCAAGCAACTTCAGCTTGACAGCGACGCCAACGTACTGCTCGCGGCCAAACTGATTTACGACCGATTCGGCAAAAAGCAGCACTGGGACGCTGTTTGCAAAGTCGCTGACTTCCTGGCCGAAAACTGGCAGCGTGAAGACAACGGTATCTGGGAGGAATCAAGTACAAAGCAGTACACAACCGGCAAGGCCTACACCGCCCGCGGGCTGGAGTTTATGGCGAAGTACGCTGACACCCCCGCTCAGGCGACGTACTGGAAAGAGACAGCCACCAAAATCCGGAAGTTTGTGTACGACCACTGCCTGACCAGCAAAGGTGCTTTTGCTGTTTACGCAGGTTCAGAAGATGTTGATATTGCGACGGCCTTGTTTACTCCCTGGTCGTACGTCGAGCCGGACAGCCCCGAAATGAAAGCGACGATTCAGGCGCTCGAAACCAACTACTGCCGCGACAACCTGTACTGGCGTCACCTGGAAGAATTTGATTCGAGCAAAGAAGGCGCGTTCCTGGCTGGTACGTTCTGGATGTCACACCATTATGCCATTGCGGGTAATCTACCCAAAGCTAAAGCCATTCTCGAAGCAGGACTGAAATACCAGAACGACCTGGGTTATTTCAGCGAGGAAGCGGGTGTCAAGACGGGCGAGATGCTGGGCAATTTCCCGCAGACATTTGTGCATTCGTCCTTTGTTTGTGCGGCTCATGGCATCAAGATGGCGATGGCCGGCAAAGACAGCCGGGCTTTTTAGGCCTCATTTTTACTCCCCTGCCCCACCTGGTTTTATAGGCTAATCTTGTCGGTGGTTAGCTCTGACCACCCCCTACCCCCTCCTAGAAAATTAGGAGGGGGCGAAAAAGGTCACTTCTGCTTGTTCCCCTCCTGTTTTAGCCGGGCCGCCGTTGCGGAGGGGCTAGGGGTGATCAGAGCGAAACCCCTACAGGATTAGATTTTAGGAGGGGGGTTGGGGTTTCACGAGGTGGTGAATCGAACTTATTTTGCCGCAAGCCCCCCCTGCCCCCTCCTAATTTTACAGGAGGGGCTAGGGGGGGTGATATCTACACGCCTAAAAGATTAGCAACAGGAGAGAGGATTGAGATGGTAGTCCAACACGGATCTAGCAGATCACTCACTCTTTTTACGCTGCGACTGGTCGACGCAGTTGGTGAGCGCCCGGTAGGTATGGTAAGCCGCTTTCCAGATATGCCCTTTCTGAGCGGTCTTCCGTTCGGGATTTTTATCGAGCCCTTCTTCGTACCAATCGCCGTGCTTATGGTCGATCAAGTATGTCTGGCAGTACGTCCACAGGAGTTTATACTGATCAAAATACCGCATGGGATCGTTTGGAAAGCGGTTGGCCATGAGTAGCAGTGTGTTCAGTCCCTCAGCTTGTGACCACCAGTTTTTGCTGTCGCGAATAATGGTCATACCGGGCTTGTCTTTAAAGTAATACCCTTGGTCGTAAAACCCACCGGCTTGTTTGTCCCAGCCGTTTCGCAGCGCCTGGTCAACCATTCGCTTACCCACCGCCAGAGTTTTGGTGTCATTTTTTAGACCCAGTGAATGCGACGCTTCCAGCAGGAGGTAAGCCGTTTCGACATCATGCCCAAACGACACGTGATCTACGTAGCGGTGCTTCAGTACAACAGCTTCCGACGAATCCCGAAACGAAACAGGCGTCCAGTCGGGTTGCAGGAACAAGACCAAATTCCCGTTGGGCGTGGTAATCACGTCACGAACCAGATGAAGCAGTTCGTCCAGCCGCTCGCGTACCAGTGGATCGGGCCATACCGCATAGAGTTCAGTCAGGGCTTCCAGCAGATGGATCGAGCTGTTCTGATCTTTATAACCCACCGTGGACGTAGAGGGCGTAGCTGAATCCCGTTTAATGGGCGTACCATCCCGGTGCAGGTTCTGGAAGTAGCCTTTGTGCACGGGATCATGGCTGTGCTGTTCAAGCCAGGCGAATGACTTCTTCGCCAGATTCAGGGCCGCCGTGTCCTTCGACAGGTGATAATACGCGCTAAGCGCATAAAGCCCGAATGCATTGCCGTAGGCTTCTTTCTCGCCGTTGCCTTTTACATTACCCTGCCGGTCGACCAGGTTGTAAAAACCGCCGTACTGCTTATCCCACATGACGTCCCGCAGAAACTGGAAACCGTGTGCGGCATTGCTTCTGTAATGAGCTACGGCGGGATACCGCTCGGCAGCTTTAGCAGTGGTCCAGGTATGGCGGGCCTGCGTTACGATCATTTTGTCCTGCGGCCCCGTCGGCTTAAAGTCGTAGGTAAAGGTGCTCAGGAAACCACCGTACAGCGTATCGACGGCCCGCGGATACCAGCGGTTGAGCATTTCCGTCTGCACCGATTTTTCCATCTCGGCCGCGATCCGTGCTCGGTCATCCGTTTTTTTCTGTGCCCATCCTGGTTGCGCCAGGCCAACGCTCATCAGCAGGCAATTAGCCAGAAATACGTACTTGCTCATAAGTCAAACGGTCGAAAAAGGTGGCTGATTACCGGCGCAGGTTCTGGGTCATATACACTCGCATGAGTCGTTCGAGGAATTTGGGCGTATCAATGTACGTGCTAATTTCGGCGTTGGGTGTCTGATTAGCGACCAGCCTTGTGTAGCCCGCATCATCGACCGTTACGTGCCCCGGCTGCGTTTTGAAGAGGTCGGGCCAGAGCACCATACCTACGGCTACCGCATCGTAGAGAACCGGGTCCCGGTCGTAGTTCCAAAGGGGTTGTAAGCCACATAACGCGCTTGTCAATGGGCTTTGCCGCATCAGCAATTTCTGTCGAAAAGCGGCATCAGCTTTCACGAAGGTCGTTACGTCCAGGCCGGCGTAGGTGATCGGGACACCACAATTCACAAACTGCTTGGCCGCCGGAACATCAACAAATACGTTCCATTCTTTATCGGGTGTGGGCGAGCCGTTGTAGCCGATGTGAAAGGACCCAAACATGGCCACTACGCGCTTGGCCAGCTTCAGCGCTTCCGGATCGCGTTTGATTAAATCGGCCATATTCTGCACCGGCCCTACCGAAATGACCGTCACCTGACCGGGATACTTGCGAAGTTGTTCACGAATAAAATCGACTGCGGGTTGCTGGATCGGCTTCTTGTGGGTGAAGTTTTTGGCGTAATGAAACTGATCGGCGTACCAGTTGGCGCGTTCGTTCATCTGCCGGGTGTCGCGCCCCATGACTACCGGAATACTGTCCAGCCCCCAGTCGTAAAGGAGTTGACAAGCCAGTCGGGCCCGATCGTCAGTACGTCCGTAGCAGGTCGTTACACCCAATACTTCCAGATCCGGGCTAGCGCAGAGCAGCGCCAGCGCGTACGCATCATCAATGTCGTCGCCCAGATCACAGTCAAAAATTACCTTCATTCGGGTTTCTCGTACAGGAGTACGGGTTTGCTGCTGCGCTGTCGCCGTCAGTATGCTGGCGGCAAGAATGAACATCAGTTGAACACCAATACGTTGAAGCAGTCGTCGCATACTAAGGTGGGTAAAACCACAAAAGAGTAGAATCAGACCAAGCTACTGACTGACTTCCCAGTAGTTCCCTCTACGCAACAACTTCTCGAATCGACATTATCTACTGTCAGCGCCATGATCTGGAAGTTAACTAGCGTTCGGCTTTTCATCGCTCGCAGCACGCAGGTCTTTCGACCAACGTGGTTGCCGTTTGTTCTATTCATTGTCTTACCTGAACCATCAATCGGCCAGACTATACCCTACTCCTACACGAAGGCAGATACCATTCAAACCATTCAGCGCCTATTTGACGACAAACGAGCGGGTGGGCGGGTAACAAGAGCAGTAGGCGGTTCGCTGGCAGTTATCGGAGCCGGTGCGGGATTGTTTGTCGGTGGGGCCGTCGCATTAATTAGCCTAGGACAAAAAAATGAGATCCTTCCGATTACATTAGCCAGTAGCGCTCCAGGGCTTCTTCCGACAGGCTTCGGTCTCGCTCGGCTGATTCGATATAGCCGACGCCGAGAAGACGTATTGATTGACGCGTACGAATCGGGCGCCCCACTACCAGGTTTTGTCCGCCGTAAATTGAGGGGCAGGTACTTTCAACTCCCCGCGGGCGCTGCCAGCAGCGCCCCAGCTTCAGGAAGGTAAATCGGTCGTAGTATAGTACGTGATCGTTTTCATCCGGAAAAACGTTCTCCACTTTCAGAGAACGCAGGTCGCCGACCCCAGCGATTTTCGTATCTTTGCACTTATTTTTTTAGCCACCTTCCGGCGCGAACCGCGCGCCGTTTGATTCTATCTGGCGTGACTTATCAGCAATACGACTCCCTCGACTACGCCAAGCTGGCAGCCGAGGTCTTAACATACTGGAACCAGAACCAGGTCTTCGAGCAGTCGGTCGCCATCCGCGACGGCAAGCCCTCCTTCACGTTTTACGAAGGTCCCCCTTCTGCGAACGGCGCTCCGGGTATTCACCACGTTATGGCCCGGACAATCAAGGATATTTTCTGCCGGTACAAAACCATGCAGGGCTTTCAGGTTGAGCGGAAAGGCGGCTGGGATACGCACGGCCTGCCTATTGAGCTGCAGGTAGAGAAAGAGCTGGGCATTACGAAAGATGACATCGGCAAGACGATCAGCGTCGAAGAGTACAACCGCCGATGCCGCGAAACGGTGATGCGGTTTACAGACCAGTGGAACGACCTGACCCAGAAAATGGGCTATTGGGTCGATCTAGAGAATCCGTACGTAACGTACAAAAACGAATACATTGAGTCGGTCTGGTGGTTGCTCAAACAACTGTACGATCAGAACCTGCTTTACAAAGGCTACACGATCCAGCCCTATTCGCCGAAAGCGGGTACGGGTCTGAGTTCGCACGAGCTGAACCAGCCGGGCACGTATAAGGACGTGCGCGACACGACCATCGTGGCCCAGTTTAAGGTAAAGCCGACGGGTAAATCGGCCTTTTTATTCTTCGATTCGTCGGATGCTGACATTCATATCCTGGCCTGGACGACAACGCCCTGGACGCTCCCGGCCAATTCGGCACTGACGGTTGGCAAGGACATCGAATACGTACTGGTCAAGACGTTCAACGCGTATACGTTCGAGCCGATCAACGTCGTACTGGCGAAAGCGCTGGTGGGTCGCTGGTTTAGTGACAAAGCGAAAGTTGATTCGGCCAATGATCCGGCTTTTGATGCATATCTGCCAAACGATAAGATCATTCCCTGGACGGTTCTGTCTGAATTCAAAGGTGAGCATCTGGAAGGTGTCGAATACGAGCAGCTGATGCCCTACGTGCAGTCATCAAAACCGGCGTTCCGCGTTATCCTGGGTGATTTCGTGACGACGGAAGACGGTACGGGTATCGTGCATACCTCACCGACTTTTGGGGCGGATGACTTCCGGGTGGCACAGGCCGCTGGTATCCCCGCCATTATGGTGCAGGACGAGACGGGCAAAGATGTACCGATCGTAAACAAGCAGGGGCGCTTCGTGGCTGAAATCACGGACTTCGCTGGCCGATACGTTAAGGAAGAATACTACTCCGACGAAGAACGCGAAGATCCGGACTTTAAGCCGACAGACGTCTTGATCTCGATCAAGCTCAAGCAGGAAAACAAAGCATTCCGGGTAGAAAAATACGAACACCCTTACCCGCACTGCTGGCGGACTGACAAGCCGATTCTCTACTATCCGCTGGATAGCTGGTTTATCCGGACAACGGCGAAGAAAGATAAACTGGTTGAACTGAACCAAACCATCAACTGGCAACCCGAAAGTACCGGTACCGGCCGTTTCGGCAACTGGCTCGAAAACCTGGTCGACTGGAACCTCAGCCGCAGCCGTTACTGGGGTACGCCCCTGCCGATCTGGCGCAGCGAGTCCGGCGAGGAAGTTTGCGTGGGTTCGGTTGCAGAACTTGTGTCAATGAGCGAAAGAGCGAATGAGCGAATGAGCGAATGGGTTCGGGAAGGCAAAACCGAGTACCAATCCTACCTCGACGCAAATAATTCATTTATTCACTCATTCAATCAATCAACATTCGACCTGCACCGCCCCTATTCGGACGAAATCTATTTCGTTTCGGAATCGGGTAAAGTGATGCAGCGCGAGCCAGATCTGATTGACGTTTGGTTCGATTCGGGCGCCATGCCCTACGCGCAATGGCACTACCCATTCGAGAATAAAGAGAAGGTTGATAACGGTCAGGCGTTCCCGGCTGATTTTATCTCGGAAGGGGTCGATCAGACGCGGGGCTGGTTCTTTACGCTCCACGCCATCGCCGGGATGCTGTTTGATTCGGTCGCGTTCAAGAACGTTGTATCGACGGGACTTGTCCTTGACAAGAACGGCAATAAAATGTCGAAACGGCTGGGTAATGCCGTTAATCCGTTCGAAACGCTGGCCAAGTACGGCGCCGACGCGACGCGCTGGTACATGATCACCAACGCCGAGCCCTGGGATAACCTGAAGTTCAACATCGACGGTGTGGGCGAAGTGCAACGGAAGCTGTTCGGTACGTTATCGAACACCTACAACTTCTTCGCGCTCTACGCCAACCTGGATAAATTCTCGTTCGAAGGGCGCACGGTTCCCGTAGCCGAACGCCCGGAACTCGACCGTTGGATTCTATCCAAGTTACAGTCGCTGATTCTGGAAGTTGAGCAGCAGTACGATACGTTTAATCCAACGAAAGCGGGTCGGGCGGTGCAGTCGTTCGTGAACGACCAACTGTCGAACTGGTACGTCCGGCTGGCGCGCCGGCGCTTCTGGGCCGGATCATCGGATGCGGGTGAACTAACGACCGACAAACGGGCGGCTTACGAAACTCTATTCGAATGTCTGACGACAGTGACGCAGTTAATGGCACCAATCTCGCCGTTCTACGCCGACTGGCTGTACCGTAATTTAAGTAATAGTGATACGTCCGTTCACCTGACCGACTTCCCGAAAGCGGATCAGACTCTGATCGACAACGAGCTGGAAACGTCGATGGAACTGGCGCAGGAAGTTTCCTCGCTGGTTCATTCGCTGCGGAAAGGGCACAAGCTGAAAGTTCGCCAGCCATTGAGCCGGGTGCTGATCCCAGTGTTGAGCGCGGATACGCGTCGGCAGATCGAACACGTAGCGCCCCTGATCATGTCGGAGGTAAATGTGAAAGCCATCGAGTTTGTGGATGACGCCAGCGGCATCTTGAAGAAACGGGTGAAACCAAACTTCAAGGCACTCGGCCCTCGTTTTGGCAAGCAGATGAAGGAGGTAGCCGCACTCATCACGGCCATGACCGACAGCGAGCTAAAAACGCTGGAGCAGACGGATGCGCTGCATTTGGGTGAGTTCGATCTCCGCCTATCGGACGTTGACATCCAGACGGAAGATATTCCGGGCTGGCTGGTCGCGAGTGAATACGGCCTGACCGTAGCGCTCGACGTAACGGTAACCGACGAACTGCGTCGGGAAGGTATCGCCCGCGACTTCGTGAACCGGATTCAGAACCTGCGCAAAGACCTCGATTTCGACGTAACAGATAAAATCACGATCGACCTCGAACGGAACAACGAGCAGCTTGCCGAAGCGGTCGAAATCAACAGCGACTACATCCGTCAGGAAGTGCAGGCCGTAGCGCTGAACCTAGTCACCGGTCTGAACGGCGAAGCCGTCGAGATCGACATGGACGAGTTTACGCTACGCGTTAAGATTTCGGTATCGTAACACGCACGTTTTCAATTAAAACAGAATAGCCGCTGGTAGATTTATCAGCGGCTATTCTGTTTTTGACAGATTAAGTCTGGTGGGCATGTCTTACTAAAAGCGTGCCATTCCATTAATTCTCAGCACTTAGTTCAGTCCGTCTCAAATTCTGGCTGATGGCATGAAACTTGTAACATGCGATAGTACGAGCAATCTTTATCAGACAGCAAAATTCCAGGTAGTTAGTCGTCTGCAGCGTACCGGTCTTTGCCGGGCGGTACGCTGTATTGATGCACAGGAAAGCGGTTCGTTAAGATTAGCGTCGTTACGTAATTCTTCTGGCTCGTAGCTTGTCTGCCAGCCTGTTACCTTAAAACGATTGCATTGCTTTGATCGAACATTTACGCGACATCTTACACACGTTTGCCAATAATTACCAGTCCGTAATGTGGCGCCTGCGGGAATGTCCGCTCAACGATGAACAGTTGGGCGCTGCACTTGGTATCAGTGGCAACGCCATCCGGAGTCGACGTGCGAAACCGGACCTCTGGAAACTATCAGACGTTGAACGGCTGGCAACCTATTTCACCATTTCCGTAACGGCCTGCACCCAGCTTCACAAGATTCTGAATGAGTTACCTCCGCACATGAAGGATCTGGCCTCCAGCGACCGTCGGCGTATGGAGCGGTTGTTACTCATCAAAATTGCCCAGTTGGAAGCGTATAACAAAAGCGACTGGCCTGTCAAGCATTTGCTTCGTATGCACCAGTCTCTCCTGGCCGTAGCCGGGCAATCAGCCTAGTCAGTTTCTCCACTGATTACCAGCCGATAGGATTCCCCTATCGGCTTTTTTATTTTTGTGGTGACACCTCTATTTCCAATGAAATCATCACGCTATCTGGTCGGTTTGCTCTGCCTGCTGACCGGCCTTACTACCTACGCCCAGACCCTGACCCGGGGGCCGTATCTGCAGGTTGTTACGCCTACTTCTGTGCAGATTCGGTGGCGCACGAGCCAGCCGACAATTGGCCGGGTCTGGTTCGGTCCTACTGCCAGTCAGCTTACCAATAGCCAGCGGGAAACGCAGCCAACGCAGGAACACATGGTGACCATTACCGGTCTGCAACCCGCCACGCGCTATGCCTACGCCATCGGCCAGGACGAAACCAAACTGGCCTCCGGCGCGGACTACTACGTCCAGACAGCCATCCCCACCGGCGACAAACGTCCATTCCGCATCTGGGCGCTGGGTGATTTCGGCGATGGATCGGAGAATCAGCGTAATGTGTATAAGGCCTTCCGAAATGCAACAGCTAACCGCCCGGCCGATCTGTGGCTCTGGCTCGGCGATAATGCCTATTGCTGCGGTACAGACGATCAGTTTCAGCAGTACGTTTTCAGTCTGTACGGGCCAAATTTTCGGAACACGCCGTTTTTCATGACGCCCGGTAACCACGACTACGCTGACAACAGCAACAACTTCAACATTGATTATTACAAGTTGTTTTCCATGCCGCAACGGGGTGAATCGGGTGGGGTACCGTCGGGGTCACAGGCGTACTTCTCGGCCGACTATGGTAACGTCCATATGGTTTCTCTTGACTCGCAGGGCAACGAAGCTGGCCTGTATCGGCTCTACGACACGACGGGTACGCAGGTGCAATGGCTCAAACGCGATCTGGCGGCTAACAAACAACCGTGGACGATCGTCTTTTTTCACCATCCGCCCTACAGCAAGGGTGGCCACGATTCGGATACCGAACTAGCCATGAAACTCATCCGGGAACGGCTTACGCCCATTCTGGAACGGTACAAGGTCGATCTGGTTATGAACGGGCACAGCCACAACTATGAGCGACTGTACCGGATCAAAAACCACCGCGGTCTGGCCAATACGTTCGATCGGAACACGCAGTTGGCCGAAGGCACAACGGCACGCTACGACGGCACACCCAACTCCTGCCCGGTGCTGACCAAAGGCGAAGGTATTGTGTACGTCGTGAACGGCTCGGGCGGAGCGCTGGGGCCGCAACAGCCCGACTATCCGCTACCGGCGATGGTTGCGGGTACAAAGGGAACAGCAGGCGGATCGGTGATTCTGGACGTATCTGACAACCGGATCGATGCACAGTTCATTGCCGCCGACGGCGTTGTTCAAGATCAGTTTACGATTATGAAAGAAGTGAGTAAAACGGCATCGATTACCAGCGAATACGGCGATACGCTTCAGTTAGCAGCTTCCTGGCCCGTGGCGCTCGACAAAACAGGCGATTATAAATGGTCGAGCGGAGAAAGCAGCCGTACCATTCGCTATGTAGCAAACCGATCAGGTACGTTCCCGATTACGGTAAGCGATAGTCGACAGTGCCTGACGGATCAATATACCGTAACGGTACAGGCGCAACCTCGACTGACGACGAAAGCACCAGCTTCGGCCTGCGCGGGTAAAGCAATTACCGTTACCGCTACGCCCGAAAACACGACCAAAGCCGCTGGCTGGCAGTACGATGTGCTGCTGTCGGATGCCGCTGGCAACTTCATCAGCGAGCAGGTTATCGGCTCAGGTTCGCTCAGCAGTTTGCAGGCAAACTTACCCGCCACGTTGGCAGCCGGTTCTGGTTACCGGCTGCGGATTCGGCCCCGCAACATGTCATACGCTGAGCTGATTCCTAGTGAAGCCATTGCTATCAGTGTGCTGCCAACGGCAACGATCACGGGCTCGGCAACCGTAACGCAGGGGCAGTCAGCCACGCTTTTACTTAATTTAACGGGTAGCGGTCCCTGGCGGGGAACGTTGTCAGACGGCACGGCTTATTCCGCAACTGCGTCGCCAACGTTCATTGCCGTTCAGCCAGGTCAGTCAACGCAGTATACCATTACGTCCGTCGAAAACGGTTGCGGAGTGGGTACCGGTTCGGGGCAGGCTCTGGTAACCGTGTTGATTCCTACCGAAGTGGAGCCGTTTGCGGGTGGACAGTTGCGTGTTTTTCCAAACCCAACGCAGGACGTTGTGTACGTAGAATTGTCGATTCCGCAACGGAAGGAAATCGCCGTGAATCTGCGCGACGTACAGGGCCGAACCGTTTATCAAAAGCAGACAGGGCTGGCGAGCCAATTTAAGGAAGCAATTACCTTACCCGAGGTTAACGGTACGTACCTGCTAACGATTCAGGTCGGTAAAGAGGTGATTACACGAAAAGTACTGCGGCAATAAACGTAGCGTTAGCTACAGCACCTGCCCAACACCAAACAGAATCACGAAAAGCAAGGTAGAGAGCGCGAGTTGGCCCAGTCGGGCGTTGAGTTCGGCGGGCTTCTTATGCGTAGCGACGGCTCGGCCGTTCAGCACAAAGAGCGGAAAGGAAAGCAGGTAAAGATAACCCGTTAGTGGGGCATCAGTCAGGAAGGAATAGGCCAGCGCGCAGACCATACCCGTCAGCAGCAAACCCCAGTGGTAGCGAATAGCCAGGGGCAAACCTAGCCGCGCCGGAATCGACTTCTTGCCAGTCATCGTGTCGGTCTCAATGTCGCGAATGTTGTTGACATTCAGCACGCCCGTGGCGAACAGGCCAACGCTGGTAGCGGGTAATAGCAACAACCAATGAAACGACAGTGTGTGCAGAAAGTACGTTCCCAGCACGCCCACCCAGCCAAAGAAAATCAGGACGGCAATATCGCCGAAACCCGCGTAGCCATAAGGGCGTTTACCGTTGGTGTAGCCCACCGCGGCTGCAATACTGAGTAAACCAAGGATCAGAAAGAACCAGAAGACAGTCGCGTCGGCATCCCGGAAGGCCAATACTAAAAGACCAATACCGCTAATAAGCGACAGAATCGACGTAATAATAATGCCCCGGAGCATAGCTTCTCGGGTAATGTCGCCGGTGGCCACCGCCCGACGAGGCCCAACGCGCAACTCCGTATCTTTTCCCGATACCGCATCGCCGTAGTCGTTGGCGAAGTTGGAGAGGATTTGAAGAAAAATGGTCGTCAACACCGCCAGCAGTGTAATCGTCCAGCTAAAATGCCGACTAGCCACCGCCAGAAAACTCCCTAAAATGATGCTAGCCAGCGACAGTGGCAACGTGCGCGGCCGGGCAGCCGCAAGCCAATTTTTCATCATGGTACTATTGAGCGAATGAGCGAATGAGTGATTGACCGGGCCGCCGGTGCGGTGAATGTCTAGTTCTTGCGCCAGCCTATTCACCGCACCGGCGGCCCGGTCAATCACTCATTCGCTCATTCACCATTGTTAGATTCCTACTGCTTTCTTAAACTCGTCGTCTTCGGGTTTTACTTTCGAGCCGAAGAAGTGAGTCAGTTCGCCTTTCTCGTTGATAACGTATTTGCAGAAATTCCAGGTGGGTGCTTTGTCGTTCCAGCCGTTCATATCTTTGGTCGTCAGCCATTTGTAGAGCGGAGCCTGATCGTCGCCTTTCACACTGATCTTCTCGAACATGGGGAACGAAACACCGTAGTTCTTTTTGCAGAACGACGCGATCTCTTCGTTGCTATCCAGTTCCTGGTTGGCGAAGTTGCCGGCGGGGAAACCCAATACGACGATTTTATCGCCATGCTCTTTGTAGAACTTCTCCCAGTCGGCATACTGTGGCGTAAAGCCGCATTTCGAGGCTGTATTCAGCACAATAACTTTCTTGCCCTTAAAACCACTCAGAGCTACGGGTTTGCCATCCAATGACTTCACCGTGAAATCGTACAGCGTTTTTGTGGGAGCTGCATGCTCAGCGGGCGCAACGGCGACTTCGTTTTTGTCGCTGAGAATGTCTTTGACAAGGTCTCTAAAGATAAACCCCGACGAGAGAACGATCAGCGCTGCGGCTGCCAGTGTAAGCGAAACGTGTTTTTTCATGGGAAACTAGGTTTGGGCAACTGTCTGGCTACCTGCCGACGTACACCTCAACGGATTGTTAAAAAAAATAGTTTAGTACATCTACCTAAGCAAAATTTTCAATCCGCCGATTCGCGGATATACATCTTAACACCGCCTACCCGCGGGGCCAGCACGTTATAGATGGACGCGAAAATGGCCCCGAAAACCAGCCCTATTCCGCCGTAGAACAACGGAAAGAAAATAAGCACAGCCACACTTCCTCCCATCATACCCCCCATAATTCTGTTTCCCATTATGGATCCAAACAGAAAAAAGAGCAGGGCAAACAACACGCCTAACAGGGCCAGCGAGGCACCGTACATAATTGCAACGGACATGACATCCAGACGGGTAATTTCTCGTTTCATTTCGTGAAGGTTTTGGTTTACGCCCTGAATGTAAGCAGGATACAAACCATCCCAGCACGCACTGATTACATTTTTTCCGGCACCGAAATCCCCAGTAACTCCATCGCCGAACGGATTGTCCGTCCAATGGCCTGTGCCATCACCAGTCTATTCTGCAACTTGACCATATCCGTTTCTTTCAGAATTGACAGTTTGTCGTAGAACTGGTTGAATGTCCGGGCCAGTTCGTAGGCATACTGTGCGATGTACGACGGTGCGTAATCCGCCCCGGCGTCGGCCACTCGCTGCGGGTACTGACTCAGCAGAAACACCAGTTGCTGTTCCACATCATCCAGCTCGGTTGGTGTAACCGGCCCATCCAGCGACAGGCTCAGTTCCTTTGCTTTCCGCACTACCGACTGAATCCGGGCGTGTACGTACTGTATATACGGTCCCGTATGCCCATGCAGATCTACCGACTCGGCCGGATTGAACTGCATTCGTTTCTGCGGATCAACTTTCAGCAGGTAATATTTCAGCGCGCCCAGGCCCAGCATGTGGAACAGATCGGCTTTTTCCCCGGCGCTGAATTCATCAAGCTTGCCTTTGGCGGCTTCGTCGGCAGCCGTAGCAGCCGCTTCGGTCGTTTCCCGAATCAGGTCATCGGCGTCTACGACGGTGCCTTCCCGTGATTTCATTTTACCCGTTGGCAGGTCGACCATACCGTATGACAGATGGTAGAGTCCATCGGCGTACGGCCGCCCCAGCCGGCGCAGAATGGCAAACAGGACGTTGAAGTGGTAGTCCTGTTCGTTGCCCACCACCCAGATCTGGCGGTCATTATGAAAATCCTGGTATTTCAGATCGGTAGTACCCAGATCCTGGGTCATGTACACCGACGTACCGTCGGAGCGCAGCACCAGTTTTTGATCAAGTCCTTCCTCGGTCAGATCGATCCATACCGAACTGTCTTCCTTGCGGTAGAAAATGCCTTTCTGCAGGCCTTCTTCCACGATTTCTTTACCCAGTACGTAGGTGTTCGATTCGTAATAGGTCTTATCGAAACTCACGCCGATGCTCCGGTACGTAGCCTCAAAACCGGCATATACCCAATTGTTCAGCTTCTGCCAGAGCGCTACCGTTTCGGGATCGCCCTGCTCCCAGAGCCGTAACATCTGCTGCACTTCCAGCATCAGCGGAGCCTTTTTCTCGGCTCCCTCCTTGGCTACGCCCTCCGCTACCAGCTGCTCGATTTCAGCTTTGTAGGCTTTATCGAACAGAACGTAATACTTCCCGATCAGGTGATCGCCCTTCATGCCCGACGATTCGGGGGTTTCCCCATTACCGTACAGTTTGTAAGCGAGCATCGACTTGCAGATATGAACACCACGGTCGTTAACAATACAGGCTTTCACGACGTCATAGCCGCAGGCCTTCAGAATCCGGCTCACCGAATCGCCCAGGAAATTGTTCCGCAGGTGACCCAGGTGCAGCGGTTTGTTGGTGTTCGGTGAGGAGAACTCGACCATTACCGACTCTTCTTTTTTCGGTAACTGACCAAACTCGGCGTTAGCCGCAATATCATTCAACACCTCCACCCAGGCGGCATCGGCAATACTGATGTTCAAAAACCCCTGAACAACGTTAAACTGGCTGACAATAGGGCTGTTTTCGGTAAGCCACGTACCGATAGCCTGTCCAATCTGCGCGGGTGGCTGGCGGAGGGCTTTGGTCAGTGCGAACGTAACAAACGTATAAAGACCTTCGAATTCTTTTTTGGTGGGCTGCAATAGGACGTCGCTGACGTCCTGCTGGTACAACTCGGCAATGGCGCGCTGAATGGCACCTTTTAACTGTTCCTGAATATCCATCGGTTGGTAGAATCGCGCGAACCGGCGATTTCTGAACGCAAAAATACGAAAAGTACGGGCTTGTTGGCCGATCGCTGTTTCTGCCGACTCTGTTCATTATCCTGATCAAACGTATCGGGCAAAATTATTTCCGGCTTCTTTCGGCAAGCAGCGCTCCAATTTTTTAGTTTCGCCCTGAACTGTCTTCACATGATCAACCACTCAGCCATGAAGAGTCTGGCTATTCTTACTACCTTCTGTGCCCTCTGCCTCACCAGCTGCGTAACCGCCTATTTCCAGTCAAACGTTAAACCAGAAGCCAAGCCGGACTTCAAACGAATTCTGGTGGTGACCTATCTGCCCCTTTCACGCCCCGAATACATGAATGAACTTAAGGCGGCATTCCCAACCGGCTATCAAGTGTGCGCCGTATCCGTTACGCCACTTTCGTTCGACGACCCAAAAGAAACCATTCAAAAGCAACAACAAACCTGTCAGAGTGACGTCATGTTAACGCTTGATTTCGACCGCAGTT
This sequence comes from Spirosoma sp. KUDC1026, assembly GCF_013375035.1. Lineage (NCBI taxonomy): Bacteria > Pseudomonadati > Bacteroidota > Cytophagia > Cytophagales > Cytophagaceae > Spirosoma > Spirosoma sp. KUDC1026. The sequence goes on from NZ_CP056032.1 coordinate 5,384,044, forward strand.
TTACGACCGGTTCTGGTAAATCTATTGATAGCCACAGTCAGTTCTATGCCGAAATGATTGACTTATCCACCAATAAACCATTCTGGAAAGCCATCATTACCACTACCACTAGCTCGCAGGAGGTATCTGCCCGTGAACTAGTCAAAAAGCTTCAGGAGGACGACATCATCAAAGGGAAGATACCCACTATCCCCTACCAACGCTACGAGCAGGACAATTATTAACGTTCTTTATTTCCGGTAAATGGTTGTAGCGGCTGCCTGAGCGCTGGCCAGAATAGTCAGGTCGGCAATGGTGACGTGCGCTGGAGCCGTAACGGCATAGACGATGGTGTCGGCGATGTCTTCGGCCTTAAGGGGCGCAAAGCCTTCGTACACTTTCCCGGCCCGCTCGGAATCGCCCCGGAAGCGTACCATTGAAAATTCGGTTTCAACGGCACCGGGCGCAATATTCGTCACTTTGATTCCGTGCTGCGTCAGGTCCAGACGCATACCGGTGCTGATGGCTTCAACAGCGGCTTTGCTGGCGCAGTAAACGGTTCCATTCGCATACGTCTGTTTGCCCGCAATCGAACTCAGGTTTACAATGTGGCCTTTTCGGCGCGCTACCATACCAGGTGTAACCGCTTTGGATACGTACAGTACGCCCTGGACATTGCCGTCGATCATCTGATCCCAGTCGTTGATATCGCCTTCCTGAATGGGGCCCATGCCGTGAGCGTTGCCGGCATTGTTTATCAAAATATCAATCGCTTTCCACTCATCGGGCAGCGAGTCGATGGCTTCGTCAACCTCGTCCCAATAGCGCACATCGAAGGTGAGCGTCATTACGTCGGTTTTGGCGGTCAGCTGGTCTTTCAATTCGTCCAGCCGTTCCTGGCGACGGCCACAAAGAATCAGCCGGTATTCAAGATCAGCAAAGGCTTCGGCGGTGGCGCGGCCAATCCCCGAGGTAGCGCCGGTAATTAATGCAATCATAAACTAATAGTTGGTCGTAACTGGATGTGCAAAAGTAAGACAATACCCGTCTGGCAAATGTTTTCCCATCAGGTGCAGCCTTTGGTTGGACAAATCCACGAAAACAGTGGTATTTACTGCCAGCGCGCAAAAAGAATGAACTATAAATGATTGGGTTGTATTTTTGAATGATGAAGCCGTTTCGTTCTCTCTCGTTATCTCATCCATGAATACCCTGAATCAAGCGTTTAGTGTACGTTTTTCGTACAGTGTGTTTTTTACTGATCAGCTTTTTAACCCGGCCAACGACGTACTCGCTACTTTTTTCGACCAACAGTCTACGGGCGTAACCCGAAAAAAAGTACTTTTTGTGCTTGATTCAGGCGTAGTAGCGGCTCATAACAATTTACCGGAAGCCATTAAAACATACATCACCGAGCGGGTTCCGTCGGTCGATCTGGTTCCGGAACTGATTACCCTTCCCGGCGGTGAAGCGGCCAAAAACGACCCTAACCTGGTTCGTGAACTGGTCGACGCCGTTGATCGGTACGGTATCGACCGTCATTCGTTTGTCGTTGCCATCGGAGGAGGCTCTATCCTCGACATGGTTGGTTACGCTGCGGCTATTTCGCACCGGGGCGTTCGCCATATCCGGATTCCAACGACGGTTCTGTCGCAGAACGACTCGGGGGTTGGGGTCAAGAATGGGGTCAATTACCGGGGTAAAAAGAACTTCCTCGGTACGTTTGCTCCTCCCGTTGCGGTCTTCAACGACAGCCAGTTTCTGACCACGCTCGACGACCGCGACTGGCGAGCGGGCATTTCTGAAGCCATCAAAGTGGCGCTGATTAAAGATCATACGTTCTTTGCGTGGATTGAGGCTAACGCGCAGGCGCTGGCTCGTCGCGATATGGCCGCTATGGAGTATTTGATTCACCGCTGCGCCGACATGCATATGCAGCATATCTCCGGCGGTGACCCCTTCGAAATGGGCTCGTCGCGGCCGCTGGATTTTGGTCATTGGAGCGCGCACAAACTGGAGCAACTTACCAACTTCGAGCTACGTCACGGCGAGGCTGTTGCCATCGGTATTGCCCTCGATACGCTCTACTCCAATCAGCTTGGCTGGCTGACCGATGCCGATACGAACCGGGTCCTGACGACGCTACGTACCCTGGGATTCGTCTTATACCAGCCCATGCTCGACACGGACGACAGCGCCGGAATTCTGAAAGGTCTGTCCGAGTTTCGGGAGCACTTGGGCGGTCAGCTCACCATCATGCTCCTGCAGGGTATTGGTCAGGGAGTTGAAGTTCACGAGATTGACCCGGACGGCGTACGGCAGGCCATCAGCACCTTAAAAGAACAGGAATCTTACGCACAAGCCGCATGAAAACGCCTTTAGGACACCTCGGCTATTGCACGAATATTCACGCTGGCGAAAGCTGGGCCGATCATTTCCAGGCGTTGCAGGAGGCCATCCCAGCCGTCAAGCAACGGCTCTCGCCCGATCAGCCGTTTGGGCTGGGTCTCCGTCTGGCGAATCAGGCCAGCGAGGAGTTAGAACAACCCGAAAATCTGGTTGCTTTTCAGCACTGGCTGGCCGACAACGACTGCTACGTCTTTACCATGAACGGATTTCCGTTCGGTGGTTTTCACAATACCGTCGTTAAAGATCAGGTTCACGCACCTGACTGGACAACCGAAGCGCGGGTTGAATACACCAAGCGACTCTTCCGGATTCTGTCGGTGCTGTTGCCCGTCGATGAATTAGGGAACGCGATCCAGGGTGGTATTTCGACCTCACCCCTCTCCTACCGTCGCTGGTTTGAGTGGAATCAGCCGGCCGCCCGGGATTATATTTTCTCGCAAACCACTCAGAATGTACTGGAAGTAGTTGCCGAACTGATTCAGCTCCGCAAGCAGACCGACCGGTTGATGCACCTGGATCTGGAGCCCGAACCCGACGGCGTTATCGAAACCACAGACGAGTTCATTACGTGGTATACCGATTATCTCCTGCCTATGGGCATTGAGCAGTTGACCGAACAGTTTGGCATGACCGACGAAGAAGCCGAAGCCGCTATCTGCGAACACATCCGGCTTTGCTTCGACGTATGCCACGTAGCCGTTGGATACGAAAAACCCGCGGAGGTGCTGGCCAAGCTGAAAGAATTTGGTTTACGGGTTGGTAAAATTCAGGTAAGTGCGGCTCTGAAAGCAGAATTTCCGGAAGATGCCGGCGGGCGGGAAGCGGTCCGGCAGGCATTCGCCCGCTTCGACGAGCCAACGTATCTGCATCAGGTCATTGCCCGCACCCGATCGGGTGAGTTACTGCGCTTTGCGGACTTACCCGATGCGCTGGCAGCATTTGACGATACGCATATAGAGTGGCGGGCCCATTTTCACGTACCAATTTTTGTGTCGGAATATGGTGTTTTACAGTCGACGCAGGACGATATTTGGAACGTACTCACGCTGCAGAACGAACGACGGTTTACGAACCAGCTTGAAGTTGAAACCTACACCTGGGACGTACTGCCGGACAGCCTTAAACTCGACCTTGTCGATTCCATCGAACGTGAGTTGGGCTGGGTACTAACGACCGAGTTAGCTAACTAGCTTGCAGTGTGGTCGTCTGGACGTTTCGTCGACGCTAATAATTCCTCCAAACGTATGAAAAAGACCGTAGTCATCGATGTAGTTGGTTTATCGTACTCGCTCATTGGCGAGCATACGCCCTTTCTGAAACAGTGGTTCGCCAGCAAACACCAGGCGACGATTGACCCCATGTTGCCTGCCGTAACGACAGCGGTGCAGTCGACCTACGTAACGGGCAAATGGCCCAGCGAAACGGGTATTGTTGGTAACGGCTGGTACGACCACACAGCCTCAGAAGTGCAGTTCTGGAAGCAGTCGAACAAGCTCGTTTCAGGCGAGAAAATCTGGGAGCGGGCTCGTAAAATCGATCCTAATTTTACGGTGTCGAAAATGTTCTGGTGGTACAATATGTATTCCACCGCCGATTTTTCGGCTACCCCCCGCCCGCAGTATCCGTCGGATGGCATGAAGCTGGCTGACTGCTACACCCAGCCCGGCGACCTGCGCGACCGGCTCCAGAAAGAGCTTGGTACCTTCCCCTTGTTTCAGTTCTGGGGTCCGGCCACAACCATTGCCAGCAGCCGCTGGATTGCCGATGCGTCGATGCTGGTCGATAAGTGGCACAACCCGACGCTGACGCTGATCTACCTGCCGCACCTGGATTACTGCCTGCAAAAAGTAGGTCAGGAAGCAAACAAAAATGCGAAGGACCTGCGTGAGATCGACGATGTTTGCCGCGACCTTATCGAGCACTACGAAAAGCAGGGCGCCGAAGTCATCATCCTGTCCGAATATGGTATCACTAACGTTAGCAAGCCTATTCACCTGAACCGAATTCTGCGCGAAGCCGGTATGATCCGGTACCGCGAAGAACGGGGACTGGAGTTGTTCGATGCGGGGGCATCACCTGCTTTTTCCGTCGCCGATCACCAGATTGCGCATGTCTACATCAATGATCCCAAGGTTTATAATCAGGTTCGGGCTATTCTCGAAAAAACGCCGGGTATTGAATTGATCCTGGACAAAGAACAGCAGAAGCAATACCATATCAACCATGAGCGTTCCGGCGATTTCGTCGTCATGGCCGATGCCGACAGCTGGTTTACGTATTATTACTGGCTCGACGATGCCCGCGCGCCGGACTTTGCCCGGCTGGTGGCTATCCATCAGAAACCGGGTTATGATCCTGCTGAGATGTTTATGGATCAGACGAATCCATTCATCAAACTTAAGGCTGGGTACAAACTAGCCCGTAAGAAACTAGGCTTCCGCTATCTGATGAATATTATTTCGCTGGATGCAACGCTGGTGAAAGGTTCTCATGGCCGCGTCGGGACCGCTCCCGAATATCATCCGGTCTTTGTGAGCAGTCAGAATGTTGGCAAACGACTATCGCCAACGGCCGTTTATGATTCGATCTGGGAAATTATGTCGGCAGAAGTGCTTGCCAGTTAGGATTTGTGTGTAAAATAAGAGACAGCTCGCTCATAGAACGGGCTGTCTGCTAAACACACCTAATTAACTAATTCCCCTGATATCGCTATCAGGTAAGCCAATATATACGCTTAATTCTGTTGTTTTAGTTTTTTCTGGTATCATTTTGGCTGCCGCATCTACTTCTCTAGCATCCTTGTATCTCATTAACGCGACCATCCCCAAATCTGCCTACATTTATTGATTAACAGCGGTTTAACAGACACGTAACTAACCAATTTTACTTGTGTAATTTAGACAGATAAAGTGGCAGTTCTTTTTTAACATTTTCCGCAAAGCTACTTTCTTTACTTTCGCCGAGCTAGCTCTAAACAGGTACCGTTTTTCTACGGCTCCCCGCCTGCCCTCTCTCGTCTGCATCAAATTCAGATTATATTTCATACCAGCGACTTTGGATGCTTACTCGCTGAATACCGGGCACTTTTTGCGCAAACAAGTGATCTATTCGTAGTAAACCGAGCAGGACGTTAACTTTCCCCTTCACAATCATCGGGGAATCTAAACATAGTCTATCTTTGCTCCGTTATACGACCTCGCAAATAACAAGGCGCAAGCCTGTTGTATGGAAGATAAGAAACATTTAGACACCGTAACGGCGGCCGGTTTATTGGTTGCCATGGGTATTATTTACGGTGACATTGGTACGTCACCACTCTACACACTAAGAGCTATTATTGGTGCACAAAATGTTGTCCGGGGCGACGTTGTTCGAGGGGCTCTCTCCTGTATTATCTGGACGCTCACACTGCAAACTACCATTAAATACGTAATCCTGATTCTGCGTGCGGACAACCGGGGAGAGGGTGGAATTTTTGCGCTCTACGCCCTTATTCGTCGTCATGCCCGCTGGCTTACGGTTCCGGCCATTATCGGAGGTTCAGCCCTGCTGGCCGATGGGATCATTACACCCCCAGTATCAGTATCGTCGGCCGTTGAAGGGTTAACGCTGATTTACCCCAATATCGAAACGGTCCCTATCGTTATTGCGATTCTAACGGTTCTATTCCTGATTCAGGCTTTCGGCACCAGTGTTGTTGGTACGGCGTTTGGGCCGATCATGCTGGTCTGGTTCCTGATGCTGGGAACCCTTGGTTTTGCCCAGATCATTCATGCGCCGGGTGTTCTGGCCGCACTGAATCCCTACTATGCCTGGTGGCTGCTCACGCAGTATCCGGATGGGTTCTGGCTGCTGGGTTCTGTTTTCCTTTGTACTACCGGAGCCGAAGCGCTATACTCCGACATGGGCCATTGCGGACGGGGCAACATCCGGGTGAGCTGGATTTTTGTTAAAACTTGCCTGATCCTGAACTATCTGGGACAAGGTGCCTGGCTATTGAGTATTGAGGGGCAGGTTCTTCAAACCCGTATTCCTTTCTACGAGGTAATGCCTTCCTGGTTCCTGACTATCGGGATCGTTATTGCCACGGCCGCTACGGTGATTGCCAGTCAGGCCCTGATCAGTGGATCGTTTACGCTCATCAGCGAGGCTATCCGGCTCAATTTCTGGCCGAAAGTCAGGTTGCGCTACCCCAGCGTACAGAAAGGGCAGTTGTACGTACCCAGCGTTAACCTCCTGCTGTGGGCTGGTTGCGTAGGGGTGGTCCTGTATTTCCGGGAGTCGTCGAATATGGAAGCCGCCTATGGTCTCGCCATCACCATCACCATGCTGATGACGACGCTGCTGATGTCCTATTACCTGTATACTCATAAATACCAGGCCTGGGGGGTTGTGCTCTTTCTAACGGTTTATCTGGGCATAGAAGGATCATTCCTGGTAGCGAATTTGATCAAATTCCCGCACGGTGGCTGGGTTTCTGTGCTGATCGGCGCATCAATAGCCAGCATTATGTATATCTGGCTGCAGGCCTTCCAGATCAAACTTCGACTGACCGAATACGTACGGATTGATCAATATATTCAGTCCATTAAGGAGCTGAGTCGCGACATTAGTATTCCGAAATACGCGACGCACCTCGTCTTCATGAGCAACGCGGCCCGGCAGTCGGAGATTGAATCGAAAATCATTTATTCCATCTTCCAGAAGCGCCCCAAACGCGCGGATATATACTGGTTTGTGCACGTTGACACGACCGACGATCCCTATACGATGGAGTATAAAGTAAATACCATCGCCCCGGACGATGCCTATAAAGTAACGTTCAAGCTAGGGTTCCGGGTAGAACAACGGATCAACCTGTTCTTCCGGAAGGTGATTGAGGACATGGTGAAAAACAAAGAGGTGGATATTACCAGCCGGTACGAATCGCTGAGTCGCCAGAACGTAATCGGTGATTTTCGCTTCGTCGTGCTGGAGAAGTTCCTCTCGTTCGAGAACGAACTTCCTACCCGCGAGCGGTTCATCATGAACCTGTATTTTAATATCAAAAGCTTCACTACGTCCGAAGATCGCTGGTTTGGTCTGGACAGCAGTTCGGTCAAAATCGAGAAGGTTCCTCTCGTCATTCGCCCCGTAGAAAACGTCAAACTAAAACGGATAGCCACCTAGAGAGTGAAAGAGCGAAAGAATGAAAGAGTGAAGGCAAGCGCCAGTCATTTTTTCGCTCTTTCGCTCTTTCGCTCTTTCGCTCTTTATTCATGAAAATCCTCATTACCGGCGGTGCCGGATTTGTTGGCTCGTCGCTGGCCATTTCGCTGAAGCAGAATTACCCATCTTATCAAATTTTTGCGCTTGATAATCTCAAACGACGGGGGTCGGAGTTGAGTCTTGCCCGGCTCAAAGCAGCGGGGATCGAGTTCCTGCACGGCGATATCCGAAGCAAGGAAGATTTTGATGCTTTACCCGCTGTCGATACGGTTATCGAAGCTTCGGCTGAGCCGTCAGTATTGGCTGGTCTGGACGGTACGCCCGATTACCTGATCAACACCAATCTGTTCGGGACGGTCAACTCTCTGAACTACGCCCTAAAGCACAAAGCCAGCTTTATCTTCCTATCGACAAGCCGCGTTTACCCGATCAAAACCATCGAAACGCTGAACTTCGATGAGGCCGATACGCGGTTCGTCCTGACCGATGATCAACCCGTTCCGGGGGTTTCGTCAAAAGGTATTGCCGAGAATTTCCCGCTCGACGGAGCCCGGTCGCTGTATGGTACCACCAAACTGGCGTCAGAACTGCTGATTCAGGAGTACAATGAGTTCTACGGTTTGAAAACGGTCATAAACCGTTGTGGTGTTATTACCGGGCCCTGGCAGATGGGTAAAGTCGATCAGGGCGTCATGGTACTCTGGATTGCCAAGCACTATTTCGAGCAGAAGCTGGCCTACATCGGCTACGGTGGTACGGGAAAACAAACCCGCGACATGTTGCACATCGCCGATCTATACCGTCTGATCGACTGGGAATTGCACAACCTGGATAAGGTGAACGGCGAGGTTCTGAACGCGGGTGGCGGCACAGAAAGTAGTGCGTCGCTTCAGGAGCTGACCAAAGTTTGCCAGGAAGTAACGGGCAAGACAATCCCCATTACCGAGGTCACCGAAAACCGGGCGGCTGACATTCGGCTGTACATCACCGATAATACCAAAGTCACGAAAATGACCGGCTGGAAACCCGAACTGGGCATCCGCGAAATCGTAACTGATATTCACGAGTGGCTAAACGAGAACCGGGCCGCTCTGGAACCGATACTGAAGTAATAGTCAAATAGATTCCATTTCCTTAGCTCTACGGTTGCCTGGAATCTCCATCTTAGCCAAGATGTTATTAAATAATTTTAAAAAAGCGTCCTTGCCGGGTATAAAAACAGGTAAGGACGCTTTTCTTTGTAGAATACATTGACCTCCTTTCTATATGAACCAGTCTGATCACTCAACGTCCGACGCTCAGCCAGAAAAACTGGGGAGTGCCGGCACCACCCGCCGTCAGTTTCTCCAGTCCGGAGCGCTGGCAGCCGCGGGCTTTCTTATTGTCCCCCGCCACGTACTGGGTGGTAAAGGATTTATCGCGCCAAGTGATAAGCTGAACATTGCTGGCGTTGGCTTCGGCGGTAAAGGATTTAGCGACACGAATAATTCGTTCAACAACGGCGCGAACAACATTGTGGCACTTTGCGATGTTGACTGGGGTCTGAACCGGGTAAAAGAAAACTTCACCAAGCATCCCAACGCAAAGCGGTACAAAGATTTCCGCGAGATGCTGGATAAAGAAGGTAAAACAATCGATGCCGTTACGGTATCGACAGCCGACCATACTCACGCGGTCGTAGCCATGGCCGCTATGCAACGCGGTAAGCACGTTTACGTGCAGAAACCACTGACCCATAACATCCACGAAGCCCGGATGCTGACCGAAGCAGCCCGCAAGTATAAAGTGGTGACGCAGATGGGGAACCAGGGTTCGTCGAACCCACAGCAGAAGCAGATGGTCGACTGGTTCGATAAGGGTCTGCTCGGTACGGTTAACACGGTTCATCTATGGACTAACCGGCCCGTTTGGCCTCAGGGTATTCCGGTTCCACAGCCAGCCGGGGAAACACCCGTTGACCTGGATTGGGATCTGTGGCTCGGACCCGCGCAGAAAGTGGGTTACACGCCCGCTTACCATCCGTTCAAATGGCGCGGCTGGTGGAACTTCGGTGCCGGAGCACTGGGCGACATCGGTTGTCACGTCATGGACGTACCGTTCCGGGTGCTGGGCCTTGGTTATCCAACCGAAGTAGAAACCAGCGTTGGCGCCGTATTCCTGAAAGACTGGACGCCTGAATACATTCCCGAAGGTTGCCCACCATCGTCACGTGTTGAGCTGAAGTTTCCAGCCACGGCGAAAAATAAATCAGCGGTAACGATGACCTGGTCGGATGGTGGTATTCGTCCGTTCCGTCCTGACATGCTGCCAGAAGGTGAACCTTTCCCGGAAGGTGGCGAAAACGGTGTATTCATCATCGGCGACAAAGGCATGATTGCCTGCGGCATGTACGGTGATGATCCAATCTTCTACTCGAAGTCGGGTCAGAAAATCGTTGGTGATCCAAAACCTAAAAGTGGCCCGAACGGTGTCGCGCTTCCCGAAAACGGTCACCAGGTGTACTGGACCGAAGCCTGCAAAGCTGGCTTTAACAGCAAAGAACACAAGGCGCTGACCTCGTCGTTTGATTTCGCGGGTCCGCTGACGGAGTCAGTTCTGATGGGGAACCTGGCTATCCGCAGCTACATGCTGCGTTCGCCGAAAGCCGACGGTAAAGGCTTTACGTATCCAGGCCGGAAACGCATGACCTGGGATGGTAAGAACATGAAGATCACCAACTTCGACGAGGCAAACCAGTTCGTTTCCCGCAAGTACCGCGACGGCTGGTCGTTGAACGCCTAAGTAATACGTGTAGTTATAAAAAATGCCTGCTCCCTTAAGGGAGCAGGCATTTTTTATGTAAGTCCTTGCGATCAAGCGCGACGCATAAAGAGAGACTGCGCTATTGTCCGAAGCCGGTTGTTGGCTACGTAGCCCCAGATCAGCAGCATATACATCGAGAAATCCTGGTAAGAAACAGGAAGTGCTACGCTGTTTATGTAATAGTGCGTAGCCGTGAAATCAAGCGAGGGTGTAAAGCCAATCAGGTTTTCGTAGCCAAGCACCAGCGTAAGTCCAAGCGCGTAAAACAGGTACTGCGGTTTGCGAAACAACCAGAGTAAACCCGCCAGAAACGTAGCGCCAAACCCGAGGTAATGCTGCCAGCTAAGTATCAGATCGGTCGTAGTAGCCAGGTAAACAGAATATCCCTGCACCAGGGTCAGTACGAATAAAATAAGGCCGTAGCCATAAAATTCTTTTAATTGAGTACGCTGCATACACAAATCAGTTACGGAAAGAAGATAAACCAGTTATTAAAAATAAAGCTGAAAATTGTAACTATACGGATTAAGTAGAATATTTTCTGCCTATTTCTGTTATTCGGTATCAGATCAGCGCCTTCCGATACGCACTTGGCGTCTGTCCGGTTACCTCCCGGAACGTCTTGTTAAAGTGCGACAAGTTATTGAACCCAACCGCAAATCCGATATCAGATATGGGCCGGGCGGATTGCAGTAAATGGCGGGCCTGATTCACCCGGTATTCATTGACAAAATCCGTGAAGGTCAGGCGCGTCATCCGCTTGAAATAACGACAGAACGCCGGTACACTTAGATTAACCAGGTCGGCCACTACGCGCACGTCAACTGGACTCTCGAAATGCTGTTCAACGTAGTGGCATACCCGGTTGATACGCTCCTGCTCTTTAGGGTTGATGGCAAACTGAATTCCATCCGTGTGAAGCCATTCACCGTCTGCCGCACAGGCAAGCACCTGCAAAACACGTAACAACGTCAGCAGCCGGTCGAAGGGACTTTGCTCGATCATATCGACCAGCAGGGGGGCTACCTGTTGCCGCGTTTGCGTACCAAATGTTAATCCTCGGTGCGCCTGTTCGAAAAGTCGCCGGACAGCACTCAGCTCGGGCCGTTGCAAAAACGTTTCCCCCAGAAAGTCATCACGAAGCTGAACGACGATTTCTTCGTAACCCTCTACACAACCGTGACTAAAATCAAGATGCGGTACGTTAGGGCCAATAAATATCAACTCTCCGGCTTCGTACCGGGATCGGTGCGTTCCCACCTGACGAGGCCCCGTTCCACCGGGAATGTACACAATTTCGTACTCCGGATGATAATGCCAGTGCACCCAGCAGGCATTCGGTTCGGTATGGTGAGCGAACCGGAAAGAACTGCCCGTTTCGGGTTCAAGTTTTTCGAATTGAAGTTTCATAAAGCTTAGCTACTCAGCGAAGGAATCGGGAAACCAGGAGCCCATTCTAAACGTTAATATATCATACGAGTTGTAAACAACAGATCAGATGAAACGAATCCATATGTATGTGCTTAGCCTACTTTTATTGGTCGGTTGTGTACAAGGTCAATCGCAGGATACGGCGCCCGCTAAACTGCCAGCACTAAAACCCGGTGAGGCCGTAGCCACGTTTGCGGGCGGTTGCTTCTGGGCGATGGAAGAAGGCATGAACCAGTTGAAAGGAGTTCGTGAAGTCGTTTCAGGCTATGCGGGCGGTATCACTAAAGACCCAACTTACGAAGAAGTTGGTACGGACCGCACTGGTCACGCCGAATCGGTTCAGATCTATTACGATCCTAAAGTGATCAGCTATCCCCAGCTACTGGACGCTTTCTTTGCTGGCCACGATCCAACGACGCTGAACCGCCAGGGTCCGGACGTAGGTCGTGATTATCGCTCGGTGGCCTTCTACCGCACTCCTGCCGAGAAAGCAGCCATTCAGGATGCGATCAAACGTACGAACGAGTCGAAGCACTACAAAAAGCCGGTCGTTACGGAAGTCACTCCGATTTCGGTCTTTTACCCCGCCGAAAATTATCATCAGAACTATTTCGCGCTTCACCCCGATCAGCCCTACATTCAGCACGTTTCGTTGCCAAAAGTAGAAAAGCTACGTAAAGCCATGGCGGGGCATTTAAAAAATAATAACGCATTGACCATGAATTAAGACTGTGTTGCCTATAGCTGGTCAATACAGCATTAATTGCCGTCAATAGATAATTCAATAGCCAGCAACTGCTGGCTATTTTTGTGTTATGAATACCGCAAATCCTACGCAGCCACGTCCTTTCTTTCGGCTCGGTCGATCGAGCTGGAATCGCTTTGTCCAGAACTTTACTACTTTCTTTCTGAATCCCCGGGCGCTGGCTATCGGTTTAGTCTTTGCCTCCGATAATATTCTGTTTGGGAGCTGGGGAGCTCATATTCCCTACGTCAAAGAGAAACTACATCTGTCTGACGCAGCGCTGGGACTTATTTTGTTCGCCCAACCAGTTGGTCTGTTGATTATGAATCCCTTAACGGGCTGGATTATCGCCAAACTGGGTGAAGCGCGGGCCTGTTTCTGGTCGGCCATTGTACTGGTACTGGCCATCAGTATTCCGGTCAATGCGCCGAATACGATCGTCCTGGCTTTTGGGCTGTTTCTGCTGGGCTTGGCCGCTGCACTCATCAACGTAGCTATGAATACGGCGGCTACCAATCTGGAACGCGCCGAGGGGATTGTGATCATGTCGTCCTGCCACGGCATGTGGAGTCTGGGTGGGCTGCTAGGTGCTGGCGTAGCGGGGGCTGTTATTGCCCTGCATGTTCCACCTGCGATTCACATCATAGCCGTATCAATCCTCATTTTGATTTTGACGATCGCGGTACAGCCTATCCTGACGAAGATTCCGTCCAGCAGCCGAACTGAGTCGGGAGAGAAAGCTGGCTCATCATTCATCAAACCGAATCTGGATCTGATGCTGATGATCCTGATTGGTCTGGCGTTGGCGATGGGCGAAGGAGCTGCTTTTGACTGGAGCGCCGTATATCTGCACGAAACGCTGGGAGCCAGCAAGCAGATTGCTGCGCTGGGGTTTGCCAGCTTCTCGCTGATGATGACCTCCTTCCGGTTTCTGGGCGATGCTATTATCCCCAAGATTGGCGCTCGTCGCTGGCTCCAGATTGGCGGTATCCTCGGCGCCGTTGGTTTATCTATTGCCATTTTCCTGCCCTATCCGCCTACTGCGCTGCTTGGCTTTGCCTTGCTGGGCATTGGCTGCTCACTGGGTGCTCCCATTCTCTACGGGGCATCGATGCGGGTGCCGGGTATTCCGCCTGCCGCCGGACTCGCTACGTTCGCTACGTTCAGCTTCATTGGCTTTCTGGCGGGGCCACCTGCTATTGGCTTCGTTGCCGAAGGCTTTGGTTTGTATTACGGTCTGGGTATGGTAGCGGTTATGCTGCTTATTTCGGCCGGTCTCTCCCGATCAGTCAAGCAGTTTTAGAATATATCCAGGTTTTTAGACAAACTACCCCGGCGATTGAACATCGCCGGGGTAGTTCGCTTTAATCTGTTTTTAATTCAACTATACAACGGCTTTCGGAAGCCGCTCAGGCGCATATTTTTGTGGCTTCTACTACCACCTGTTCTCCTTCTTCTATAAGAAATCAATACGTTCTTCTTTCCGCCTTACTACGCTGTTGTTGTACTGCTAGTTTTGGTCAGATTGGCGCCAAGATACCCGTTTCTGACTGGAAAGCGGTTTCTGCATCGCAGCACTAGAAAGGTCGCTGGTTCGTTGGTCTGGGACCGACTTTACTGGGTGGAACGGCCAAAGCTGGACACTTTGTGGCAAACCGAACCTGGATCGGTATTCAGGGAGAGATCCATTCCCTACTTTCAGACCGTCAGGAAATAGGGACGTTTGCCCGCTATTGTTTATGGAACGGAGGCTTTGTCTCCGATTTTACTGAGGTAGGCGTCTTATACGGACGCTTCCAGGCCTGGGATTGGGATTTTGATGGCGACCGCCCTGAGCCGGAGATATATAGACAAGCGAAAGTAAGTGCGACCTTCGACTTAGAATACCCCCTCAGCCGACGTGTGTCATTAGAAGGTGTCGCTAAAGCAGGGCGATTGGTTTGTTACAACTGGACTCAACCCAGTTTCCAACTCTCTCTGAACGTATCGTTGGGGAAGTAAGCCGTTTGTTGTCTGGCTATTAATTGCTCAGAAGAAAGTGCTCGCGGTGATACTGAAGATACTGAGCTGATACCTTATGGTTGGATCGTTGAAACAGCTGCCCGTCGAGCCCAATTAAGTTAAGATCATCAGCAATGCCGAAGCCGCCAAAATCAAACATAACATGGTGGTTAGGACATAGACATAATAAGTTCGTCAGTGTGTCGGGGCCGTTGTGTGGACGGCCAAGCGGCTGGATATGCGCGGCTTCAGCGTATAAACCTGCGCTTGTCATAACCTGCGTACGGCATACCTGGCATTGGTAATCATAAATTTCTTTGACCAGAATAGCCAGCTCAGTATTTCGAACGATTCGTTGAACAGTGGTTTCAACTCGCTTTGTCATGCCGTAAGCGGATTGCTCTTCATTGACCTGATTGGTTGCGTTAACTGTTACCAACTTCACTAACCGAAAGCGCCATACAAAAAAGCCGGATCGGCCCCGCTCCCGCCAGTATGAATCGACTCGGTATAGTCCGTCGTACCGATAACCTTCAATTGGTGAATGAGGTGAGCGATGATGGTAACCCCGAATAACGCGCACCGGTAGTCCTCGCTGGCAGTTAATTGCCAATGCCAAATTCTGCCGCGCCAGTTGCTGATCGGCCACCTGTAGCCCCGTTTCTATACTACGTCCACCGTGGCCAGTATAAATAATCTCGTCGCCCAGGTCTTCATCATCTTCGTATCCACCCGACAGCACTATTGAGTCAGCGCCTTCCGTCTGCGACCCGCTAATACCAGCCTGACGAGGCCGATGTACACCGTATTGAGAAAGCATAATCCGATTATCGAACTCACTCCCTTCCGGTATGCCGGGAATATCACCGAAGATGCGGGTGGGCATTGTTTGCTAACAGAAAGATGACCTAGACAGCTACCCAGGTGCGTATTATCAAAGCAATTTGATCACAGTAATAATCAACGAGGCAAAGCCAAATAGCAGCACAATGAGCCATTTGAGTTGCTCTTTCAAACCACGTTCAATTACAGTTTCAATTCGGGCAGTCTCAGACTTAATCAACGATTCGAGCCTCGCTGCTTCTGCTCCTACTCTGTTTTCCAGACGCGACGTCTCTGCTTTTAATGTCTGTTCTAAACGGGAATCTTCCCGTTCCAGCTTTCGAAAATCATCTTTTGACGCGACTGCATCTTTCTGCGCTGAAACTTTTTCCTGTGCTTTTTCATCAATGAATTGTAGCACAGTACCAGCTTCTTCTTCACCGAGTTTGCTCTTGAAAATTTCGTACGTTTTCAATTCTAAGGCAGTCATAGTCAAACGGTGGTGTTTTTGTAAATATACCGTTTTCTTTAATAACCCTGAGTTCAAACAGTTTGATTTCAAAAGCAGAAGGCACCAAGAATTGCTCCTGATGCCTTCTGCTTTTGAAATCGATTATTAGTCTACAATCCCAGCACCTTCCTATTGAATCCCTCATCGGCTCCGGTGGCCGCGAAGTCGTCGAAAGCGCGTTCGGTTACGCGGATGATGTGGCTGTCGATGAACGGAGCCCCTTCAGCCGCGCCCTGCTCAGGGTGTTTCAGGGCACATTCCCATTCCAGCACCGCCCACGAGTCGTAGTCGTACTGCGCTAGCTTAGAGAAGATCCCGCTGAAATCAACCTGACCGTCGCCCAGCGAACGGAAGCGTCCGGCGCGCTCAACCCAGCCCTGGAAACCACCGTAGACGCCCTGCTTACCCGTCGGGTTAAACTCGGCATCTTTTACGTGGAAGGCGAAAATCCGATCGTGGTAGAAATCAATGAATTGCAGATAATCGAGCTGCTGCAGCAGGAAGTGGCTCGGATCGTAGTTGATACCGGCCCGTGGGTGATTACCCACTTTGTCCAGGAACATCTCGAACGTAACGCCGTCGTGCAGGTCTTCGCCGGGGTGCAGCTCGTACCCTACGTTGACCCCCGCTTCGTCAAAAGCGTTCAGGATGGGCGTCCAGCGATTTGCCAGTTCGGTAAAGCCGGTTTCTACCAGTCCCGCCGGTCGTTGTGGCCAGGGATACATAAACGGCCACAGTAATGCGCCTGAGAACGTAACGTGCGCTTTAAGCCCCAGATTTTTGGATGCTTTTGCCGCCATGATCATTTGATCGACGGCCCAGGCTTGCTGCTCTTTGGGTTTACCCGCTAGTTCAGATGGCGCAAAGGCATCGAACATCGTGCCATACGCCGGATGCACAGCCACCAACTGCCCCTGCAAGTGGGTCGACAGTTCGGTCACCTCAACACCGATATCCGACAGCTTACCTTTTAGCTCGTCGCAGTACGTCTGACTTTCGGCGGCCTGTTTGAGATCAAAAATCTTCGGATCACTCGTTGGTATCTGGATTCCTTTGTAGCCGAGGTCGGCCATGTATTTTGCGATCGACTCCAGCGTATTGAACGGAGCCTGATCACTCAGAAATTGGGCCAAAAATATGCCCGGACCTTTCATTGTTTTCATCCTATTATTGAGTGATTTGTGATTAAGTGATTGAGCGAAAAGCTTCTCAGTTATGACCAGTACTACTTCTGGACTTTGATAATATTTTCAACAACTGATAACCTTCATCCATCAATACACTCAGTCGACTTTCTGATAATATTTCCGTGAATATTAGCATCTCAAGCCAAAAAAGCGACTCGTCTAATTCTTCGACAACTATACTTATTTTGGCAAAAAATTCATTTTGACTACGCGCTCGCCGAACTGCCCTGTAGTTGGCTGCCGATGAAGACGATGAACGAACCAATTGTTTACCGAAGTGTTGTGATTCATACGATTGAGGAAGTGCCCGAAAAACTTGTACACAACGAAGCATAAATGTTTTTAAGCGTTGTTCAATACTATCCGCAAATTCACCTTTGTCCAGCCTAACTTGTTCCATACGGGTATTTCACACAATCGCTCATTCACTAAATCACTCAATGGTAACCCACGCCTGCTTCCGGTTTGATTCCAGAATCTTTTCGCAGATCAGAAGTTCGCGGTAGCCGTCGGCGAAAGTTGGAAACGTTGGTTTTTCGGGCTGTTTGCCTTCGGCAACGGCAGCGTACACCTCTTTGAAGAGTTGCTTCGACGTATCGGGGAAGCCTTCGTTGTGGCCACCGGGGAACGTAATGAGCGAACGAGCATCCGGATACACCAAGGCAGGGTCACGCATCAGGCTTTCATTATAGCCATCGCGGTTACCGATCCACATTTCGTTAGGGGCTTCCGAATTCCAGGCGAAGGTTTTCTTCGAACCGGCAATCTCCAGTTTCAACTGATTCTTACGTCCGGCCGATACCTGCGATACCGTAATAACACCCCGGTTACCATTGTCGAAACGAAGCAGTACGTTGGCGTGATCCTCCGTGTTGATGGGGACGTCCGCGTAATCGTCCGGCTGGAGCATCTTGCCCGAGTACGTTT
Organism: Spirosoma sp. KUDC1026; assembly: GCF_013375035.1. Taxonomy (NCBI): domain Bacteria; kingdom Pseudomonadati; phylum Bacteroidota; class Cytophagia; order Cytophagales; family Cytophagaceae; genus Spirosoma; species Spirosoma sp. KUDC1026. The sequence goes on from NZ_CP056032.1 coordinate 5,402,066, forward strand.
CAACGGGTTTGAGCGGCTTCTTCCGGGTTTTGTGGATCGTATTGAAATCGGCCATCACAGCAACGGTTTTCAGGCCCGTGATGTATTCCGTAATGTCCATCAGGTGGGAGCCGATGTCGGCAATGGCCCGCGAATCACCCGACTTGTCTGGTTCCAGACGCCAGTTGTAGTCGGTTTCGTAGAACAGCCAGTCCTGCAGGTACGAGCCGATGATCGAATAGACATCGCCCAGATCACCATTTTCCCGCATCGCTTTCATCTGGCGAGCCAGTGGGTAATAGCGTAGGTTAAAGTGAACGGCGTTCACCAGACCGGTTTCTTTCGCCAGCTCAACCAGTTCGGCGGCTTCGTCCAGGTTGGTTGCCAGCGGTTTTTCGCAGACAACGTGCTTACCAGCCAGCAGAGCCGCTTTCGACTGTGAGTAGTGCAGGAAGTTGGGTGTGCAGATATGAACAACCTGAATGTCGTCCATTTTGAGCATCTCATCGAACGTAGCCGACCGTTCGATGCCAAGCTGATCAGCTTTCTGGCGAGCCAGTTCAGGGGTTACCTCGCAGAGAGCGAGAACATTCGTGTTCGGAAGACGACGCAGTGCTTCAATATGAGCGGGTCCGATGAATCCGGTGCCAACAACGGCAACGTTAATTTTTTGCATGAGGATTTTAAAGAGCGAGAGAGCGAAAGAGCGAAAGAGCGAAAGATTAGTCTATTACCACTCTTTCACCGTACCGGCGGCCCGGTCATTCGCTCTTTCGCTCTTTGTTATCAGTCGCTCACTGTTTTACGGGATTTAGATAAAATTTTCACCAGTTGACTGCCTTCGTCAAGCAGGTCCGATAGACGGTTTTCAGAGATGAGTTCAAGAGTAATAATCGTTTCCAACCAAAATAATGATTCGTCCAGTTCTTCCAGCGTGATACTTAGCTTGGCATAGTATTCCTTTTGACTACGCCCCCGACGAACTGCTCGGAAGTTGGCTGCTGCCGAAGAAGACGAGCGTAAGAGTTGATGCCCAAAATGTCGTCCTTCATATGTATCGGGAAGCGTACGACAGACCTTTACACAACGGACCATAAAGCCTGTCAATCGCCGTTCAATGTCATCTAGAAACTGGGTCTTGGTATGCTGGCTATAATCTGCAAGCGCTTCCATAACCAAATCGCTAAACTCATTAAAGTTCTCGCTGGAGTGTATCGCTCTTTCACTCATTCGCACTTTCACTCTTTAAACTTCGTCCACTTCTCCGTCGAGTCGTTGGAAGCAATACACGTTTCTATAAAGGCGAGACCGCGGATTCCCTCCTCAATACCAGGAAAATCCAGGTAAATCGGATCGACTTGTTCGCCGTTCATCCGGGCACGTAGCGTCAGAGCGAAGTTGTGGTAGATATTGGCAAACGCTTCCAGGAAGCCCTCGGGGTGACCCGCCGGAATCCGGGTAGCGGCCTTGGACTCGGGCGACAACTCACCAACACCCGTCCGGATACGACGTGCGCCCGCTTCGTTGGTTTTGTATATCAGCGTGTTAGGCTCCATTTGGAACCATTGCAGCCCGCCTAACTCCCCATAAATTCGGATGTTAAAGTCATTCTCTTCACCGTTGGCAATCTGGCTGGCGTGCAGTACCCCTTTAGCACCATTCTCGAAATGAAGCAGGACGTTACCATCGTCGTCGAGTTGGCGACCTGGTACGTATGTCGTCAGGTCAGCGCACATTTCTGTGATTTTCAGACCCGTAATGTATTCAGCCAAATTCTCGGCATGGGTACCAATGTCACCCATGCAACCGGCCGCTCCCGAGCGGGACGGGTCAGTCCGCCAGTCGGCCTGCTTATTCCCCGACGTATCAGTCATGGTAGCCAGCCAGCCCTGTGGGTATTCAACAATCACTTTACGAATCTCGCCCAGCTTACCCGCCTTAATCATGGCGCGGGCCTCCTTCACCATCGGATAGCCCGTATAGTTATGCGTCAGGCAGAAAAGCAGACCTGTTTCCTCAACAATTTTAGCCAGCGCTTTTGCCTCTTCCAGATTAATCGTCATGGGCTTGTCGCACACAACGTGGAAACCGTTTTCGAGAGCGAGCTTGGCCGGTGGAAAATGAAGATGGTTTGGCGTAACGATCGACACAAAATCCATGCGTTCGCCCTCGGGCAGTTCCTTTTCACGACGTATCATCTCCTCGAACGTATCATAAACACGATCGGGTGGCAGGTACAGGGAATGACCGGTAGCTTTTGACTTCTCAGGATTGGCACTGAACGCTCCGCAGACCAGTTCAATTTCGTGGTCCATGGTGGCAGCCCGACGATGAACGGCTCCGATGAAGGCATCGAGCCCCCCTCCGACCATACCCATTCTCAATTTTCTGTGCATGAGTAATTATGATTGCTTATTCGTTAAGTATAATTCCCGACGGCCATAAACGGGGCCGGATGACGAGGCAAAGATGACAGTAAATAGAGAAACAATTAGCCTGTTGTGGCCCCTATTTCAGGGCAGAAAATTAACTATTTTCTCTTATTTTGCGGAAAATTTGCACGAAAACGGTTCCAAACTTAGTAGTTTGTGACGTAGTTTGTCGTTTCGTGTAAAAATCAAACCTTAATTAATAAACCCCCTCTCCTGCAGAAATGGACTTAACCATTAATCGTTCGCGGCTGTTTAATGCCAGTTGCTTTGCGATCATTACCACCGCCATGGCCTTTGCTATTCGGGCGGGTGTACTGACACAGCTCGGTACCGAGTTCAACCTGAACGCGAAAGAGCTGGGCTACGTCAACCAGATGGCGTTTCTGGGTTTTCCCATCGCCATGATCTTCGGTGGTCCGCTGTATAACGCACTGGGGCCTAAACGAATCGTCTGGTTTGCCTTCGCGGCTCACATTATTGGTCTGGTAACGACCATTACGGCCAGCGGCTTCTGGAGTCTGCTGATCTCGACCTTCTTCGTTGGTTTTGGTAACGGGATGGCCGAAGCCGCCTGTAATCCAATGGTCACAGATATGTTCAGCGGCAGTCAGAAAACCAAAATGCTGAACCGCCTGCACATGTGGTTCCCTGGTGGTATCGTAATTGGTAGCCTGGTATCGAAATTTATGACCGAAGCTGGCCTTGGCTGGCAGTTGCAAATCGGCTCAATCCTGATTCCAGCTCTGATTTATGCGTTTATGTTCTTTGCGCAGTCGTTTCCTGACAGCAAAGTAGAAGGAGCCGCATCGACGGGCGAAAACCTGAAAGCGATGGTGTCTCCCCTTTATCTGTTTATGCTGGCCTGCATGGCCATTACGGCCATTTCGGAGTTTGGCCCAGAGCAGTGGATCGATCCTATCATGCGTAACGCGGGAGCTAACCCAATGATCATTCTGGCGCTGGTAACGGGTCTGATGGCCGTTGGTCGGTACTTTGCCGGTCCGATCATTCATCGGCTAAACCCAACGGGCGTTCTCTGGGGTTCGTCGATCATGGCCACCATCGGTATCTATCTGATGAGCCAGGCAACGGGCAGCATGGTCTACTTCTCAGCCATTGTCTTCGCCATTGGCGTTTGTTACTTCTGGCCAACCATGCTGGGTTTCGTGGCCGAATACATTCCGAAAGCCGGTGCCTTCGGTCTGTCGATCATGGGCGGTATGGGCATGTTCGCGACGTCGATCTTCCAACCCGTTATCGGCGGCTGGCTGGATCAGGAAGCCGCTAAACGCGGTCTGACCGCCGAAACGGCTGATCTGGCAACGGGTCAGGCAACGCTCGGCCACATGATCGTCTTCCCGCTTATCCTGATTGTTGCTTTCGCAATTCTGTTCTTCGTCATGCGGAATCGGAAAGCGGTCGATGAGAGCGTATCGCTTGAGCAGCCACAGCTATAAAGCATTCTTATTTATTTCAGATTAAAAAGCCTCGCTGTCAATTCCGACGGCGAGGCTTTATTGTAACTTAAAGAACAAGCTAATCTTTCTTAAAATCGGCCAGCGTCCCGCGGATGGTTGCGTTCATCTTGCTTTCGTTGAATGACGGATCACCGTCCTTGCTGATGAGTTTGCAGTGGAACGTGACCGTAAACGGAGTATCCTTTTTGTCGAACAGCATCTTGGGAAGCAGGCCCAGTGTCTGGCCGGGCTTCACTGTTACCGGAAAAACGACGGGCGTTGTCGCCTGCTGTTTGATCCGGATTGGATCGGGCTGGTAGCCATCGGCAATCTCTTTACCGTCAATGGAAACGGTGTATCGCGTATCGGCTATTGTCAGCGGAAAAACGTTCTTGTTCTGCACATTCACCTTGGCCGCCACATCCGTCTGTTTGAGACCCAGCTTACCAAAATCAACGTCTTCCACCTTGATTTTGGGTACGTAGATCGTGGGGCGCTTTGTCTCGAACGACTGCGTAAACGTTCGTTCGCCCAGAACCGGTACATCCAGATCGAACACCGCCCGAACGCCGTAGGTTGTACTATCAATGCCTTTTTCTTCGAGCGTTTTCAGCACCGTATTCAGCTTACTGATGAGCAGCTTAGCGGGTAATGCAATCACCGTACTGTCACCCGACTTTACCTCAATGGGTTTCTCATAGATTTCTTCAACAACAGGCGTTCGGGCGATGTAGACCGTATAGCGTAGTTTGCTGGCTTTAAAGCCAACCGGCAGCGGATTGTCCACCAGCAGCTTCATCATCATATCAATCTGATCGTCGTCAATATTTGTAATATCGACCGTACTCATTTCCAGCCGGGGCTTCAGTGTACCGTAATACGCCCCATTCTCCTGCTGGGTTCCCGTGTACCAGACATACGTAGCAATGGCAACTATTAGCAGTAGTACCACCCCAAGTGCAATCATCCATCCCTTTTTCATAGCTATTGTGTCGCGTTCACAGCGTAACCTTTCCCGGAAGCAGACTGTTTATAGATGGGCTCTGATAGCCCCCTAACTACGCTACATTATGCGCGCTTTTTTATTTTGTCTGCTGGTTCTTGCCGTGGCCTGCCGACGCCCGTCCTCACAACTCCGGGCAACATTAACCCCAACCGACTCGGCCAAACTGCTCAAGAGTACGAAGCTGGCTTCTTATGACGAGTTACCCGACTACAGCGGCCATCTGATGGCAGGCAATCAGCTTATAGCTATGGGCTACGACCCCGACTGGTCACTGATCGTTAACCCCTCCCGCAACCAGGTTCGGTTCCGGTTCTCACCAACCGATTCGGTCGTCAGCCAGGTGCCAGAACGACTGGCCGATTCAGATGGCTCGTTCCGGTACAACGCGGCCGTGGGTGACGATCAGCTCCGGATTTTGTTTGCGCTCGATAGCTGTATCGACAAGCGCTCGGGCAAGCGGATGGATTACCGCGTGGAAATCAGCTTCCGCTCGAAAACGTATTCGGGTTGTGGGGTTTCTCTCCAGCGCCTGGCCTTGTTGCAGGATAACTGGGTGCTGACCGCGCTGGGCGATACCCCCGTAAAAGCGACTGGCTCCCGCAATGAACTGCCCCGCCTGGAACTTTCCCTAACCGAAGGACGCGTAACGGGCACTACGGGTTGTAACCGCATGAGTGGTCCCGTCCGGGCCGACACCCGGCGTATTCGTTTTGGTCCTATCATAACGACCCGCATGGCCTGCCTGGGTGATGGCGGCCAGTTGGAAAGCGCGTTTGTCAAAGCGCTTGATGCCCCCCTGACGTATCAGGTGGGTGATCGAAAACTGATTTTCTTCCGGGGAGACGAGTCAGTGATGACGTTTAGGAAAGTAGATTAAGTCTTTATTAAGTAGTCCAGAAAGCGACTATGTATAGCTGAATATTCGCTTTTTTGTTCGTATATTTCCCAATAAAAGTCAATTATCTACCTAAATAAGTTAATCAACGCGTACCTTTGCAGTCGCTTCCCCAACTTATTTTTTGCATAACCCTTTCTTTATATGAAACATTTACGGCTATCCTCCCAGGCTTTGTTACTGGCAGGCATGCTGGCGAGTACTGTGCCCGGCTGGGCGCAGACACCGGCCCGAAAAAGTACGGCCAGTACGTCAGCAAAAGCTACTACGCAGCCAGCCGTTGCGCTGAATCGTGTACTGGTTTTTTCCAAGACAGCAGGGTTTCGTCACGCGTCTATTCCGGCAGGGAAACGCGCGCTGATGAAGTTAGGTCAGGAAAACGGTTTCGCTGTTGATACTACCGAGGATGCCTCGAAGTTCACGGATGAAAACCTCAAGCGCTACAGCGCCGTTGTCTGGCTGAGCACCACCGGTAACGTTCTGAACGACCCACAGCAGGCTGCCTTTGAGCGTTACATCCAAGCGGGTGGCGGTTATATGGGAATTCACGCTGCGGCTGACACCGAGTACGACTGGCCCTGGTACAACCAGCTTGTTGGTGCTTATTTCCTCAGCCATCCCAAACAGCAGAACGTCAACATCGACGTAGTGGACAAAAACCACCCGTCGACCAAGATGCTACCCGATGTTTGGAAGCGGTTCGACGAGTTGTATAACTACAAGAGTTTCGCCAAAGGCATCAAAGTCCTGGCGAAACTGGACGAAAGCTCGTACCAGGGGGGGGCCAACGGCAACGATCACCCCTTCATATGGTACCGGGATTTTGACGGCGGTAAAACGTTCTACACGGGGGGTGGTCACACCGACGAGTCCTACGCGGAGCCCCTGTTTGTGCAACACCTGCTGGCGGGTCTGAAATCGGTAATGACCAATGAGCTGAAATACAGCCAGGTCAAAACGCAGCCATTTCCGGAAGAAAACCGCTTCACAAAAGACGTACTGGTTTCTACGCTGGACGAGCCTACCGAGCTCGCCGTTCTGGACAATGGCAAAGTGCTGTTTGCTGAGCGGAAAGGCGACGTTAAGGTTTATAACCCAACGACGAAGACGACCAAGATAGCGGCCCGTATTCCGGTTCACTCCGAGCGCGAATACGGCCTGATGGGCTTGAATATCGATCCCAAGTTTGAGCAGAACAAATGGGTGTATCTATACTACTCGCCAACGAAACCCGATACGGCCCAGCGGCTGGTTCGAATGAAATACGATGATGCGCGCGATACGTTGCTGCTAAACACGGAGCAGGTGTTGTTACGTATTCCGGTTGATCGTATTGGTGGACAGGACGATTGCTGCCATACGGGCGGCTCGATTGCCTGGGATAAGCAGGGGAACCTGTACCTCTCCACGGGAGATGATTCGAATCCATTCGCGTCCAAAGGTTTTTCGCCCAGCGATGACCGGCCCGGCCGCACCAAATGGACAGCGTTACGTAGTTCGAGCAACACCAATGACCTCCGGGGAAAGATCATCCGGATCAAACCCCGTGATACCGAAGGCTACGACATTCCGGACGGTAACCTGTTCCCCAAAGGAACGCAGGGCGCCCGGCCTGAGATCTATACCATGGGGCACCGCAATCCCTACCGGATTTCAATTGACCAGCGCACCGGCTATCTATACTGGGGCGAAGTAGGTCCCGACGCCGGTGAGAATAATGAGAAATACGGCCCCCGCGGTTATGATGAGGTAAACCAGGCCCGGAAACCCGGCTACTACGGCTGGCCGCTGTTCGTGGCCGACAACAAGCCATATCGCCAGTTCAACTTCGCCGACAGCACGTCGGGTCCAGCCAATGATCCGGCGAAACCAATTAACTATTCAAGGCTGAATACGGGTCTGCGCGAGTTGCCCCCGGCTCAGAAAGCCTACATCTATTACCCTTACGCTGATTCGCCCGAGTTTGGCCCAATCGTTGGTAAAGGTGGACGTAATGCCATGGGTGGACCCGTTTATTACTACGATGATTACCCTGCCGATTCGAAAGTAAAATTCCCGCAGCACTACGACGGTAAGTTCTTTGCCTACGACTGGATGCGCGACTGGATTCATCCGGTTACGATGACCCCCGAAGGTGATTTCGTGAAGATGGAAGAGTTTATGCCAGGCACGAAATATAGCCACCCCATGGACATGCAGTTTGCCAAAGACGGCTCGCTGTACGTACTGGAATACGGTGCCAACTGGTTCGCCCGGAACGCCGACGCTCGCCTATCGCGTATTACTTACAACGCTGGAAACCGTAAGCCCGTTGCCGAAGCATCGGTTAGCAAAGCCGTTGGTGCGGCTCCACTAGCTGTGAAGTTCGACAGCAAAGGCACGATGGACTACGACGGCGACGCGTTGACGTACGAATGGACATTCGGGCAGGGCTTACCGAAAAGCAAGCAGGCTAACCCAACCATTACGTTCACCAAACCGGGCGTTTACCATCCTGTGCTGAAAGTGACGGATGCGGCAGGTAACGTAACGACGAAAGAACTGGAGGTGAAGGTCGGTAACGAAACGCCTAAAGTGGACGTAGCGCTGAAGGGCAACAAGACGTTCTACTTTGTCGACAAGCCGGTTCAGTACGAAGCGAAAGTAAGCGACAAGGAAGACGGATCGTTGGCAAAAGGCATCAGCCCTGAAGACGTGACGGTGACTGTCGATTATCTGGAAGGGTTCGATAAAACGATTCTGGCGCAGGGCCATCAGATGAACACCAGTTTCTCGACTGGCAGACGGCTGATGGACCTGTCGGATTGTAAAGCCTGTCACTCGATCGATAAGAAATCAGTGGGACCGGCTTACATCGACGTAGCGAAGAAGTACAAAGGCAATAACCGCGCGGTGAGCCAGCTGGCGCAGAAAATCATCAAAGGTGGTGGCGGTGTCTGGGGCGAACAGGCCATGAGCGCCCACCCACAGTTGAAAGTTGACGAAGCTGAAACCATCGTACAGTACATCCTGTCGCTGGCCGACGAGAAATCTGCAAACCGCCAGCCATTGGCAGGCAACTATGTTCCGGCCAAGCAGAAGAAAGACGGCTCGTATATCTTCACGGCAACCTATACCGACCGGGGTAACGGCGTTATTGGACCTATCACGGGTTCAAAATCGGTAGCTCTGCGGTCTCCGGTTCTGAAAGCTACCTCGGCTGATGCCAAGCAAGATATTTACCAGTACGACATTCCGAAGCTTGGACCCGCTGCCATTGGTCTGAAATCGGGTAGTTTCGTTGCCTTCGACGATCTGGACATGACCGGTATTCAGGGCCTGTCGGCAAATGTGTTCAACGCCAGCGATCAGACGGCGGGTGGCAAACTCGAAGCCCGGCTCGACTCGCCTACCGGTACGTTACTGGGCCAGGCCGATGTAAAAACAGGCACTATGGGCCCCGTGAACATCGCCTTCCAGCAACCGGTCAGTGGTATGCACAAGCTCTATTTCGTTTTTGTTAACCCAAGCGCTGGCCCCAAAGCTCTGTTTGCCCTGGACAAAATCCAGTTCATGCAGTCAGCCGGTGGCGACTCCGGGCAGGGGAAATGACAGTTTTGTCTTCCAAGACGACATAAACACGAGAAACAAAAATCCCCGGCCAGAACTGGCCGGGGATTTTTGTTTGACTACTATCCTTTCTAGTACCGAATCTCCCAATATGGATTCTGGTGAGCGGTGGTTTGTTCTTTGATGTGCTTATCGATCAGTCCATCATAGGCCACATCATTGATTTTGCGCGTTTTCAGTTTAGGCAGTTTCAGATCAGCGGGAGTCAGCGGGCGGAACGTTACGTTAATGGCTTCGATCGTTACGGCACCATCGTCAATGTCCAGTTCCAGAATCAAGCCCGGTAAGCCATTAATTCGCTCCGGCCCCGCCGAAACGGGAATGTCCTGCGCGAACCAGGCCGTTATTTTCTGCTTCTTGATCGGGTCTTCGGTTTCGGCTTTCATGCAGACGTAACCGGCCACTTCTTTGATCTGATTGCCTATTTTCCAGCGGGGGGAATGCAGTGAATCCTCGACGGAGTACGTCCGACCTAGCATTTCAATGATATCCGTTTTCTTATCCTGCTCAAAGTTCCGGTATAGATAAAATTCGGATTTACGCCAGGAGTACCCCCCCTCTTCGGGCTCATCACTATTGTAGGTGTACAGACTTTCGTTCGGACTAAAGGCCAGTTTCATTTTTATGCCTTTATTATCTTCCTCGAAATTCTTCCAGGTCTGCGCCATCCGGTCTTTCTGCTCCTGGCTCAGGAACGTCAGTCGATTGGAAATTTTCAGCCAGTACTCCTTCCGAACGTACGTAACGATACCCTCGGTTTTACCCTCGGTCTTCTGTGCCATCGACGGTAGACCACTCAGCAGACACAGGAATAAAAAGATTTTTTTCATCGTAAAACGAATAAAGTAAGTTGGTTGTCAGGTAAATCAGAAGAAGCCATCCCGGCGCATTTTGGCCTGAACGCCCCGCATATTGTAGGTAAGTCCAATGGTGAAGTAGCGGGCCAGCGTCTGGATAGTTTCCGATTGCGTGTAGTTAGCCCCACGATTCAACGAGACGGCTACGTTCCGGTTGAGCATATCGTAGGCCGATAGACGTATTTCGGCCCGCTTCGCTTTGCCCAGAATGTGATAAACCGACGAGTTCAGAATTGGAATACGCTGGTCGAAATTCAGCACGGCATTCCGGTTGACGCGGTAATTCAGGTTACTGTTGATGTACCAGTCGTGCGGCAGTTTCAGGGTCAGATCACCACCGAAGTTGTTGCTAATATAGGTCTGATTCTGACTGGTATTGATCGAAAACTGGGAGTTTGTTACGTTCAGGTTCGCATTGGCGTAGAACGTCAGCCACTCAACTGGCGTCAGACTCAACCTCGCCCCTGCTCCGTAGTTCTGGTTGCGGGTTTCGTTTAAAACTTTGTTGATTCGGGTTGGATTGTTACCAAAATTCAGGTTCCCGTTCAGATCAAGCGTTGCTTTGGTTTTCTTTAGCGGGAAGCCAAAACCCAGATAAGACCCCAGGTTACGGCCACCCGATATATTTTCAGGCATGATCGTTGTCACCAGCGTCTGCAAGTCAGTATCCTGGCTACTAACAATCTGGTTCACGTATTTCGTAGCGTTCACGCCGATATAGACATTGATAAAACTACCCGGGTTGAAATAGTTGAAGCCCAGGTTGACATTGTGTCCCAGTTCCGGAAGCAGGTCTGGATTACCTTTGTTAATGAACAGTGGGTTGCTGTTATTAACAACCGGCTGCAATTCACGCGAGGTTGGAATTCGCACGTTTACGTTATAGCCACCATACAGGTACCGGTTATTTTTCAGATCAAAGTTCAGATTAACATTGGGGATCAACGTCGTAAATACCCGGTTAATCGACTGCCGGTTCAGGTCTGTCTGATCACGGGCAAATTCGCCGTCGAGCGTAAAGCGCTGCCCGGCCGCACCCACCGATACGTTCAACCCCTTGTACGAATAGCGTACACTGCTGCCCAGCCGGTTATAGATATAATTGTTTTTGTAATACAAACTCAGGCTATCGTTGCGGGGGCGACTGTCCCCCAGATTTAAGTCAAATACGTCGCGGTCCACTTCATCGTAGCGCAGGCTGAAATTGTAGAACGTTTCCCAGGTAAATCGCTTGGCAAACGGCTCCACAAACTGCAGACTGGCCTTGTATTCACTCCGGAGCACATCGTTGAACTGATCCTGCCGCACGTTCGGAATCCTGTTAGCCGGATTGGCCAATGTGTACGTATTAACTGAGTTCAGCAGCAGCGACGAGTTATTTGAGTTCACTTCGTACGTAGCGCTGGCCGCAAAGCTCCGGCCTTTCTTTTTCATTTTCAGGCGGTAGATCAGCGAATTCGACATGGCGAATTGATCCTGTTCGCTCCGGTTGCTGGTCAGGTTACGCGTAGTATCACCCACCCCACGAATAATATTCTGCTGCCGGAACAGATTCGCGTTGCCGGTTCCGTAACGGGTATTATTCAAAAAGACCAGCGTGCTCGACGAGTCGAGTTGAGCTTCATACCGCAAACTGGCCCGGTGGTTCCCGTTGAAATTAATCTGATTGCTGGCTTCGTCGGTCGTGTAATTGCCCTGCGGCAGAATGTTTTCCCGGTTCCGCTGAGCGTCCAGTTCGATACGGGTCTGGTTGTAATAATAGCTCCCGCTTATTTTCTTCTTTTTGGTATCGTAGTTGTAGTTAGCACCACCCGCTGCGTTGTTGGAGAACCCGACTCCCTGCCGGCCACTCACTGGAATTCCCAGTCCTTCGTCGCCACTATCGGAGTAGTAGAAGAAACTACCGCTAAAACCAAAGTCAGCGTTCTGGTTCGAATTATAGGCGTTGCTGCCCCGGAAATCCTGATAATCTTCCCGCGAGAGGCCCTGCTGGTTCGTGTTGTTACCCAGTCCAACAAGCGAAAACTGGTGCTTCGAGTTGAACTTGTTGTAATTCCCTTTAACCTCGGCGCGGGGCGATACGCCGTTGGAAGCCGGACCAGCCGCGGCCGTTACTTTTCCAAATCCGCCCTTCTTGAATTCTTCCTTCAGTTCCAGGTTGATGGTTTTTTCCTTTTTCCCATCGTCAACGCCCGTTAGTTTAGCCTGTTCGGTTTTGTCGTTGAAGACCTGCACCTTCGTAATGGCTTCGGCCTGCAGGTTCTTGGTAGCCTGCTTGGGATCACCACCAAAAAAGTCTTTTCCATCCACCCGAACACGTTTTACCTCCTAGCCCTGCGCCCGGATGTTACCGTCCTGGTCAATCTGAACCCCTGGCAGCTTCCGCAGCAGATCTTCAACGGTAGATCCCGGTGGTACCTTGAACGAGCTGGCATTGTACTCAATCGTGTCGCCCTTGATGGTGAGCGGAGCTTTCGCCGTTCGCACTACCACCTCGAACAGTTCTTTGGTAATGGGCTTGAGCTTCAGTTGGCCCAGGTTAACGACTGCTTCGCCGGTGGGTTTCACCAGCAGGTTGTAGGGGATGTAACCCACAAATGAGATTTTCAGAATGTAATTGCCTGCGCGCAGATTCTTGAACGAAAAAGCCCCTTTCTCATCCGTACGGCCAAAATTGACCATCGACGAGTCCTTGGGGCTTAATAACATCACCGTTGAGGATGGAAGCGGGGCGGCCGACGTATCGACGACCGTACCCTGCATTGTGAAGCGGGTTGCTGCGCCGGGCGTTTGCGCGCGTACGCCAACTGTTACCAGACACAATACGGCCAGCAACCAGAAGAGGTTTTTCATAAGAAGAAAAGGAAAGGTTGAATTGGGATATTGGCAAAGCTAAACAATGTAGCATATGCTCATTGAGTCGTTAACGTTTTTTAACTACGTTTATAGTAGTTTATTTCGTAAACGGTCAATTGCCTCATTAAAGAGACCTTTTTTGCACAAACCGTTGCATCGCTTTGTCGAGAAAGAGTAAAAAAGAAGGGTAATTCCACACAAAACTCCCCATTTTTTTACACGAAATGATTTACTGGCTACGACTGTCCCGTCAGTACCTGCCGAATTGCACTGGCTTTTAACAGACACTCGGCCCACTCCTGCGCTGGATCGGCGTCATACGTAATGGCGCTTCCTACCGAAAAGGATGCGTATTGTTGCCGGGCGTCATAGAGTAACGTTCGGATCACGACATTGAAATCAAAATCATTATCGGGCGTTACGTAGCCAATGGCGCCGGAGTACACCCCGCGCCGACTCACCTCTAGCTCATCAATAATTTCCATCGCCCGGATCTTGGGGGCACCGGTCATACTTCCCATGGGAAACGCATTTCGCAGGGTATCCACCCAGGAAACGTCGTTACGTAATCGTGCTGATACAGTGGAAATCATCTGGTGAACGTACTGAAAGGTGTAGATGCCAAACAGCTCATCGACCTGCACCGAGCCCGTTTCGGCGCTGCGGGCCAGGTCGTTTCGTACCAGATCAACGATCATCAGGTTTTCGGCCCGCTCCTTTTCGGAATTCAGCAACTGACTTTTTAAGCTGATGTCTTCGTCAGGGGTATGCCCCCGGCGGATGGTACCTTTAATGGGTTGTGACAGAATCCGCCGACCTTCTTTTTTAAGAAATCGTTCGGGTGATGCTCCCATAACGTACTGATCACCGAGTTTCAGGAAAGTCGAAAACGGCATGGGCGACCGGCGGCACAACGCCTGATACGTATTCAGTGGATCGAGTCGGCATTGTTCTGCAAAGAACTCGATGCAGTAGTTCAGTTCATACACATCGCCGGCAACAATGTGCTCCTGAATTCGGCGCACATTATCCTGATACGTTTCCGGCGAAACGCGGCATTGAATCAGCGGCTTTTCCAACGGTTGGCCCTCTGGAGTAAGGCTTGTTGTGTCAACTATTTTAATGGCATGTAGTACGTCCTGCGCCCCCTCCCCCTGAATGCTGATTTCCTCCTCCAGAAAGTCAATTATCCAGGCGGGTTCAATCAGGTAAGCATCGGGGAAAGTAAGTCGGCGTGGATTGCGGCTGGTGAGCTGCTCAAGCTGGTTTTTCAGGTCGTACCCAACGTACCCAATCCAGTAGGAAGGGCGCTCCTGCTGCGCATCGTACAGTTGCTGAAAAATATCGGGGGCAGTCTGGCTGGCGTCTTTACACGAAATGACCCGTTTCGCCCCGACAAAGAGTCGGTTTGGAAACGGGTCATTCGGGTACTGAATATGATTGTTGTTCAGAAGAGCGACAAACTCGGTTGGTTGCGCAACCGCCCAGGCGAGCGCCCGTGAGCGCCATACGGCTACGTTGTCAATCGTCAACCGAACAAATTCCATCCTTACGACCGCAGCAGACGAACGTCAACGGCAATGTCTTTTCCTTCCGGGTTCTGCCCAACCGTAAACTCAATCTCATCATCAAGATTCAGCTCATCAAAATCGGTATCAACCAGGCTGGTGTAATGAAAAAAGAGATTATTCGGCGGATAATTGACGAAGCCGTAGCCGCTCTTCAGACTACGGATCGTACTGATTTTTCGGCCCGTTGGGTCTGGATCAATCCCATCGGCCAGGTTATAATTCGGCTCGTCCGACGTATCATAATCGTCGAAAAGACTGCTGCCCCCCGTCGTGTAGTCGGTATCGTAATTATCGTCACTGTCCTCGTAGCTACCCGTATTCAGTGCCGGAGCAGCGGGTGCCACAAATGCTGGCTTCACCGCCTGCTTAACGAACAGATTCTGGATCGTCGTCTCTTTTTTACGAATACCAGCCTCGATTTTATCGTGCATCGGCACTGGATACGACACTTCAGCCAGCAGATCCTGCGACGTGCGCGTTACCTGTTTCTCGCCCTGCTCGTTCAGAAATTCAAAGTCCCAGCTCAGCACCATAATGCGCGAACCCAGCGTGTTCAGTTTGCGAATGAGTGGTACATAGTCACCATCAGACGTAATCAGCACGACCACATCGAATTTCTTGTACAACGCTAGTTCGTAGGCTTCCAGCGCAAGCCAGACATCAATACCTTTTTCCTGACGGTACCCCTGGTATGTTTTAACGGGCAGGTAATGCGTAATAACCCCTTCCGACATCAGAATATCGTCGAACAGGCGATCATAAAACAGTTGATTCCCGCGCTGGTTTGCTTCGTGCGCGTTGAGCCGCCCCCGGAAATAGTGGGCGTCGACAATCTGACACAGGCGCTCATTAGCGTTCTCTTCTTTGGCAACCTGCTGCCGGATAAATGCGTGCAGCCCGGAGATACTTAAGCGACTGCGCCGTTCGTGAGAATAATTGTAGTAGTTACTTACGTGTAAAAAATAGTTTCCGTCATAAAAAACGCCAATCCGGGTCAACCGGGATGATTCTGCTGACATACGTTAACTTTAAGAAAACAATAAATTGTAGGTGAGAAATTTTTAAGATGTCTATTATTAGATAGGCTTTTGGTATGGATACTTACAGCTAAACAATCGTATTTACGGGCAGGCTCTTTGTATAAATGAACTTAATAAACAAAAGCAGAACTGGTCGTGGTTTTTCTAAATAGCGGCAGATAGAATCTATTGCGCAAAATTAACACATTTTCGCGTGGAACCCACCAGAAAACTATCTTTGTGTCTTCTCTAGACGCAAGTATGCAAAAAGTTTTGTTCATTGATCGGGACGGTACGTTGATAGTCGAACCACAGCCCGATCAACAGGTAGACTCTCTCGCCAAACTCGATTACATTCCTAAAGTTCTCTCGGCTCTGCGTAAAATAGCCCAGGAAACCGACTACGAACTGGCCATGGTAACCAACCAGGATGGCCTGGGGACAGCCTCTTTTCCCGAAGACACGTTCTGGCCTGCTCACAACAAAATGCTGGCCACGTTTGCCGGCGAGGGCATAAATTTTGCCGACGTTCATATCGACCGCCACTTTCCGCACGAGAACACAACGACCCGCAAGCCCGGTACCGGCATGCTGACGCAGTACTTCTCGGAAAACTACGACCTGGCAAACAGCTACGTTATTGGCGACCGGCTCACCGATGTGCAACTGGCTGTCAATCTGGGCGCAAAAGCGATCCTCTTTCTGCCACCGGGCGGCCTGTCGGCGGTACAGATGGCGGATGTGAGCGGTATGACCGACGAAATGAAAGACGCTATTGCGTTCACCACCGACGATTGGGACCAGATCTATACCTTTCTGCGCCTACCCGCCCGGACGGCCACGGTGGACCGTAACACCAAAGAAACTCAGATTCGCGTGGAGCTGAACTTGGACGGTACCGGCCGCGCTGACATGCACACGGGGCTGGGTTTCTTCGACCATATGCTCGATCAGGTGACGAAACATTCGGGTGCCGATCTGTCGATCCGCGTTAACGGCGATCTGCACATCGACGAGCACCACACGATCGAAGATACGGCGCTGGCCCTGGGCGAAGCCTACCGACGCGCGCTGGGTGATAAGCGGGGCATCAGCCGCTATGGGTTTCTACTACCGATGGACGAAGCACTGGCGCAGGTAGCCATCGACTTTTCAGGACGCCCCTGGCTGGTTTGGGATGCGGATTTTCGGCGGGAAAAAATTGGGGATATGCCGACCGAAATGTTCTTCCATTTCTTCAAGTCGTTTTCAGATACGGCGCTTTGTAACCTTAACATCAAAGTAGAAGGCGACAACGAACACCACAAGATCGAAGCAATTTTCAAAGCCTTCGCCAAAGCGATCAAAATGGCCGTTCGGCGCGATATTAACGAACTCGACAACCTTCCCAGTACCAAGGGGGTTTTGTAAAAATGGGACGGTAAACCCTTCGGCAAACCGTTTTTACGATGTACTTTTGTGGCAAATTCAATTGACTACTGACATGGATTTATCAACTCCGTTAACAATCCTCTTCTACGTTGTTCTGCTGACGGCTGCCTATATCACCGGCAAATGGCTTGTTCGTAAGGATCGTAATTACTAGAAAGCCGGTGGTTAGAAACCAGTCGCTGATAGAATAATCCACTGTTTTCTAACCACTTACTTTTTCTTTTTCAGTACCATGCTTGGCGCTCTGACCCGCTGGTTATTCAACGTATGGGGCTGGCGCATTGCTGGTCCCGTTCCCAATGTGCCCAAGGCAATCTGGGTTGTTGCCCCCCATACGACAAACTGGGATTTCCTGCTTGGACTCGGCATTCGTCCTACGATCCATATCTGGATTCAGTACCTCGCCAAAAGCTCCTTATTTACCTGGTATTCCGGCTGGCTGTTCCGGCTGCTGGGTGGCAAACCCGTTTACCGCGACAAAGCGCACAATCTGGTTGATGCTACGGTCGATGCGTTCAACCAGAGCGACCGACTTCATATCTGCATCGCTCCCGAAGGTACTCGCAGCAACGTTTCGCGTTTAAAAACAGGCTTTTATTACATCGCGCTGAAGGCGAACGTTCCTCTCATTCTGGTTGGCTTCGACTGGCCCCGAAAACTCATTCTCCTTAGCGAGCCGCTCTATGTCACGGGCGATTACGAACGGGATATGCTTCCTTTCTACGAGTTCTTCTCTACGGTTCAGGGCGAAAAGAAAGATTGGTTGACGCAGTGGGAGAAAACGGGCGTTATCGAGAAACCGGTAACGCGTTCCTGATCTGTACGTAATGCCCAGCGAGGCAAACTGACTTACCCCTGTTGTAGTGCCTGCACCATAGCCCGCCCGGCTCGTTCGGACGCGCCGGGCTCTCCCATTTTTTCCTGCACGTCGGTATAACCAGCCAGCAGATCAGACCGTTTTACGCCGGTTGGTAAAACAGCACGCAATTCATTGGCCACATTGGCTGGCGTCAGATCTGCCTGAATCAGCTCTTTCACCACCTCACGATTCGCAATCAGGTTGACGAGCGAGATGAACGGAACAGCAATCAATCGCCGGGCTATCGCATACGAGATAAATGTTGTCTTGTAGCAGACCACCTGTGGTACGTTGAACAGCGCCGTTTCGAGCGTGGCCGTTCCCGACGTAACGAGCGCAGCCGTTGCCAGATGCAGCAGATCATAGGCCGCATCATTCACCCGCCGGACGTGCGGATAATCGGCCAGCAATGCGTCGTACAAACTTGTTGGCAGGTTGCTCACCGTTCCCACAACGAACTGATACGTGTCGAATCCGCGGGTACTAGCCAGCATCGTCGGCAGAATCGACGTGATTTCCTGGTGCCGACTACCGGGCAGGAGCGCAATAATAGGGCGCTCATCCAGGCCGTTTTCCTGCCGGAAATCTGGATCAGGCTGGAAAGCAGCCAGGGCGTCGAGCAGCGGATTTCCAACGTAATCGACGTTATATTCATATTTCGCGAAGAACTCGGTTTCGAACGGCAGGATCGTAAAAAGCCGGTCGACGTTAGCCTTGATGTTCAGCGCCCGGCGCTGGTTCCAGGCCCAGACTTTCGGTGAAATGTAATAGAACACCCGGATACCGTGCTTCCTGGCAAAACGCGCCATTCGCAGGTTGAAACCAGCATAATCGATCAGGATAAGTACGTCAGGGCGGTGCGCCAGCAGATCGGCCTGGCACTCGCGCATAATGCGCCGGATGGTACCTAGGTTTTTCACGACTTCAAGAAAACCCATGAACGCCATGTCACGGTAATGTCGTACCAGCGTAGCCCCGGCGGCTTCCATCTGCTCCCCACCGTAAGCCCGACACTGAGCCGCCGGATCGCGCTCGCGAATGGCCTTGATTAAATTGGCTCCATGCAAATCGCCCGAACGTTCACCGGCAATCAGGTAGTAAGTCATTGGTTGTTGAGATGGAGCCATTGAGGGCGATTGAGGGCGGCAGCTACCTACTCGCCGAAGTAATCCACGAAGTTTTTTGGGGTTTCGTAGAGACGAAGCTGATGCAGGTGCGCTTCGGTCACCTCACTCAGAGCGCGTTCGAGAATTTTCCAGATTTCCATGATAAAAATCTCACAGCTCGCCATTTTTCCCTGCATGAAATCGACATCCAGATTCAGGTTTTTGTGATCAACTTTTTCAATCACTTCCCGCCGGATAATGTCGCCCAGTACCTTAAGGTCAATCACAAAACCCGTATCGGGGTCTGGCTCGCCTTTTACGGTAACGATTAATTCGAAGTTATGCCCGTGCCAGTTAATGTTGGCGCAGGGACCAAAAACTTCTTTGTTCCGCTCCTCCGACCAAGCTGGGTTATAAAGCCGGTGGGCCGCGTTAAAATGCTCAATTCGATTTATATATACCATTCGTCTGGTTTATTTATAAAAGGCGGTTGCCAGAAACGCCGGTGAAAAAATTGGGTGCAAAGATACGAACTATCCAGGCCTTATAAAATGGTTTGGTAAAAGTCAGACTGCTTGATATAGCACCAAAGCAACCTTAAAAAAATGCAAATTATTCCGAAAATAGGCTATTCATTTGTACCTATCTAAAGCTGTATCTTTACAGCCAATTTAGATTTATTCTAGTTGATATTTACCTCTTTATAGAAACCAAAACGTTTACGGCCAATAAAATATGATTATCGTTACGGGGGCTGCAGGCTTTATTGGAAGCTGTTTGATCAATCAGTTAAATGCAGAAAATTTCAATTTCATCGTTGCCGTCGATGATTTTTCGGACCCTCGTAAACAAGCCAATTTAGTTGATAAACGAATCCAGGAATACGTTGACCGGGAAGGCTTTTTCGGCTGGCTGGACCAGAACTATCAGGAAGTCGAGTTCATTTTTCACATCGGTGCCCGCACAGATACGACGGAATTTAACTGGGATATCCTGGAGCACCTCAACCTCGAATACTCCAAGCAAATCTGGAATCGCTGCATCGACTACCAGATACCTCTCGTCTACGCTTCTTCGGCCGCTACGTATGGATTAGGCGAACATGGGTACGATGATAACGAGTCGATCATCCCGCAACTGCAGCCGCTTAACCCCTACGGCGATTCGAAAAATAGGTTCGATATCTGGGTATTGGAGCAGGAACGGCAACCCTTCTTCTGGGCGGGTCTGAAGTTTTTCAACGTCTACGGTCCTAACGAATACCATAAAGACCGGATGGCGTCGGTTATCTTTCACACGTATCAGCAGATTCTGAAAACGGGAAAGATGAACCTGTTCCGGTCGCATAATCCGGAGTTTGCCGACGGCGAGCAAATGCGGGATTTTGTCTACGTCAAAGACGTGCTTTCGGTCTGCAGCTTTCTGATGCATCACCGGCGCAACTCGGGGATTTATAACCTGGGCAGTGGCAAAGCCCGCACCTTCTACGACCTGGCCGCCAATACGTTCCGGGCGCTCGACCTCGAACCCAACATTGGCTTTATCGATACCCCCGTCGACATCCGGGATAAGTACCAGTACTTCACGCAGGCCAACATGGCCAAGCTACGGTCTATCGGTTACGATAAGCCGTTCTGCTCGCTGGAAGAAGGCATCCACGATTACGTCGTCAACTACCTCAAAAAGGACGCGTATCTCTAGAAAATCGTTACTCCCAGATCACTTCGATCACTTCATTTTTCAAGTCTACCGTCGTCTGCTTTTCGTCTTTTCCCCGGCGTAAGGTAAGTTTTCCTTTGTTGGGTTTCAGCGAATCCTGACTCAGTACGTGGGTAGCGTCTTTCTTGTGAAAAACTGAAATCAGCGTTTCGGCGGACGGCACGGGCACCTCTACCGATCTCCCCTGCGCTTTTACGGAACGACTGGTCGTTGCCAGCGGCTGATTGCGCAGCAACGCAAGTGCCCGCGACGCCTGGGGCACCCCATAGCCCACGTAGTTATTCCCGTACGGATACAGGTGCGACGATTTTTCAATAATCGCCATCACCTCTTTGTTGGTCAATTTCGGATTCGCCTGCATGATACAGGCGGCAAAGCCGGTGATGATGGGAGCCGCCAGCGACGTACCGTAGAGCGAGAAACACGATACGTTCGGTTTCAGGTACGGCAGACTTTCGGGACCAATGCTACTGTAGCCGATCCGGTTCCAGAGCTTGGCATTGGTCGCGCCAATCGCCAGCACACCCTTCGCATCGGCTGGCGTACTGACCACACGCCATTGCCGGTCGTCACCTTCGTTCCCCGCTGACACAATAATGAGCATTCCTTTTTTATCAGCCGCCAGTTGGGCCGCCCGGCTAATCAGGCTTGTTTTCCCGTCCATCTGGCTGGGCTCATAATTCTCTCTGGGATTGCTCATGCCTTTGGCGTAGCCCAGCGATGTATTAATCAGCCGAACGCCCAGGCTATCCATCCACTCCATAGCCGCCACCCAGTTGTCTTCTTCGCCCCGGTATTCGCGGTTGCCCTGATCCGTGCGTGCCAGATAGAACGTAGCGTCCGTAGCGAGTCCGTACTGGATGGTGTCGACTGCATCATTTCCGGCAATGGCTGCCATAACCTCCGTGCCGTGCGTATCGGACATGGATTCCAGCGTCCGGAGCAGGTTGACTGGCGCGCTGTTTTTACGGACGTAGTCCCGAATCTCCTTTACCCCCTGCCGCTCGAAAACGTGCTTGAGCGCGTTAACAGAGTCGGCCCCGAAGAAACCGGCATCGATCACGCCAATCGTCACGAAACGCCCGCTCAAACCCGCTTCCATAAAATCACTGGCCTGGATCTGCCGCATAACCGGCGCTAGATGAACCCGGTCCGGCTTCCCCAAAGACGTAATAACGAGAGCCGGATCGATTGGCTCAATACCGACCACAAATGGCAGTTGGCGCACCTTCTTTATCTGCTCAGGCGTTAACCGCGCTGATACGGCATTCAGCCAGCGCGAGCGGGCAGCAACCGCTACACCCGTCTGCTGAAGCTGCTTAATGTACTGGCCGGATACGGGTAAGTCCGTTTCGTCAAGGGGCAGATTCTGGGCAACCCGCCGGGCCATCGACTGGGCCGACAGGGCTGGTTTATCTGTTTGCTCTTTACCCGTGAGCAGAATCCAGTATCTGGAGTCTGAAGTGGCAGCTGATGAATAGATAGACTGCGCTGGGCAACGTAGCGACAGCACACAGAAAAGGATGAACAGGCGAATTAACATAAAAAAACGCGCGATTTCGGTCAGTTGAGCCAGGAATGGCCTGGCTATGTAAACGCGAAAACGGCTGAAAACTCTTGAGCTTTTGGGTTTACTTTGCAAAACTAATTAGAAAGGCGGCTCTGGCCGGTATGCTATGCGCTATTTACCCATTGACAATCAGCTTTTCGTTCAGAATCGGCAGCGACTAACGGCTTTACTGAAGCCTAAGTCGCTGGTGGTGGTGAACGCGAACGACATTATGCCTACCAATGCCGACGGCACTATGGTTTTTCGGCAGAATAACGATCTGTTTTACCTGACGGGCGTCGATCAGGAAGAAACCCGCCTGGTGCTGTTTCCGGACCATCCAGACCCAAAATTCCGGGAGGTGCTTTTTCTGCGCGAAACCAGTGAGTTGATCGAGATCTGGGAAGGGCATAAACTGACTAAAGCAGAAGCCGAACAAACGACGGGTATTTCGCAGAAGCAGGTTTACTGGACGCATCAGTTCGAGCAGATTTTCGGGCAGATGATCTTCGAAGCGGAAAACGTTTACCTGAATACAAACGAGCATACCCGCGCCAGTATAGTCGTACAGACGCAGGATGCCCGCTACATCGACGAATTCCGGCATAAATACCCGCTGCATCATTTGCAGCGACTGGCCCCGCTCATGCACCAGCTCCGGGCGATCAAGGCTCCTCAGGAGATTGCACTGCTGCAAACGGCCATCGACATCACAGACAAAATGTTCCGCCGGTTATTGACATTCATCAAACCGGGCGTCTGGGAGTACGAGATTGAAGCCGAGATGATGCACGAGTATCTGATGAACCGGTCGCGGGGGGCAGCTTACACGCCCATTATCGCGTCGGGGGCCAACGCCTGCGTGCTGCATTACATCGACAATAGCGCCCAGTGTCAGGATGGCGATGTCATTCTGCTGGACATTGGCGCTGAATACGCCAACTACAATGCCGATATGACCCGTTCGGTTCCGGTGAATGGTCGTTTCACCCAGCGCCAGCGGGCAGTTTACGACGCCGTGCTTCGCGTGTTGAACGAATCGAAGCAGATGCTACGCCCGGGCAACCTCTGGGACGAATACCACCGGGAGGTTGGTAAGATTATGGAATCGGAACTGATCGGATTGGGCTTACTCGATGCGCATGACGTAGCGAAACAGGACCCGGACGCTCCGCTCTACAAAAAATATTTCATGCACGGCACGTCACACTTCCTGGGTCTCGATGTGCACGACGTGGGTAACAAATACCGCCGGATGGAACCGGGCATGGTTTTCACCGTCGAACCGGGTATCTATATCCCCGCCGAAAAACTGGGCATTCGTCTGGAAAACAACGTTGTCATTACCGAGGCCGGTTGCGACGATCTGATGGCCAACATTCCGCTGGAAGCTGACCATATCGAGGACCTTATGAATACCTAAAAAGTAGGGGCTATTTCATGCCAAAAGTATTGTTCACGAAATAGCCCCTGACTGAGTACTACGTATATCCTATTACGCAGCCTGAACCGCCTGCACACTTTGATTTTGAGCAGGGGGCACGCCTTGTAACTTCGTATTTTCGCGCTCCAGCGCAATGCTCAGGCCAGCGTAGATTCGACGGATGGCCGTTTCGATACGCTCCCAGCCGGAATCAGAAGTCAGATCAATATCTCCAATCTGCCCCCGTTGCGTACTGGTCAGTACCATGTACGTCACCGCCGAAATCATCAGACTGGTGATCGCAATCGGGTCAAATTCAGAAAAAGGAGCCAGCTTCTCTGTTAAGTTTTTATAAGATTGATCCCGAAATTCGGCGAGCCGGCGTGCGAGTTCGGTCTGTCCGTTCGACATTTCCCAGCGGATCAGTTCCTGTGAGGGCTTCCGGCCGCGAAACTCGCGCATAAACTGAATGGTATAGTCCGACCAGATCTTGCTACGTCCATCGGCAGGCAGATTAGCAGGTACCGAATCCAGGAACGATTCGTTGAACATTGACAGAAAAAAGCCCCGCTGTACGTACGCTTCCAGCAAGCCATTCCAACCGCCAAAGTACCGGTATATCAGTACTTTGTTGACACCTGCCCGTTCGGCAACCGCATTGATACCCGCTTTTTCGGTACCCCGCTCAGCCATAACTTCGCCCATGGCACGCAGGATACGCTCCATAGTCATCTGGCGATTTCTGCGTTTGACAACTTTCATATTGTGACCGTTTTTTTTATAGTAATTAGGTGATAATGCACTGAACCAGGCCTAAGGCCAAACATAACTCTACAAAATTTGTAGCTTATACTACAAATATGTGTAATACGATCGATGTTACCAAGCGGTAACGTTACCAACGGTTATGAAAATTGATGAATTGGTTTACTAACTGACTGACGGTGGTGGCTGGCTGATTTTACAGAGTAACTGCAGGTAGCCAGAATTGAGAAAGTAAATCACGGTTCGAAAAGGTAGTCAACTGACATTTCGTTCTGCGTTGCTGACTTGTCTACCTGACATAATAACCCGATCAGTTAGCTCTTTTTCCTACGTATTACAACCCTACTAGGCTTGTCCCAAACTTTTTAGTCTCCTTCACGCTACCACAATGATCAGCGCTATTCTGACGTACGAATAGGTATAGAGGAAAAAATGAATGAACGGTAGTAAATATACGTCTGAAAGGTAAGTGAACTCACTATAAAAGACAAGTCCTGAGGTATTCAACGCTCAGGACTTGCTAACAAAATTGTTTGTACGGTCGATTTTCTACCGCTCTGGATAAATGGCAGCCTGACTAGCCAGGTCGTTGATGGCGGCTTGTAATTGTGGCCGGTTCAGCAACATATCCATTTGTAAGGGAAAATCAGGGTATGCATGCCAGTTTGGCATCAGTGCATTATTCAACTGAATCTGTAGCCGATACTTATCATTGGGCATAGCAATCGCTTCGAGACTCAGCCCTGATTCAGCGAATGTCATTACCAGATGCGTAGTGGCTTTGTCCCAAAGTGACCGTAGTCCGCTTAGCAGGCGACCCACTTCCCAAGTTTGCAGGGGTGCCGACTGACTGTCAACCTGTTTTAACCAGTTTGTTGATACCTGGCATTGCAACCGATTACGATCGCGCCAGTTTGACGATTTATGACCATATCCCAGGATGGCCAGTTCGAAGGTGCCGGTAGAGGAGCTCAGCTTCATAATGCTTTACGCAAGGTGTCATTTTCCCTATAAAACTAGTCTACTAATAATTTGTTTAATATTTTTTAATAAACCTTCCCCCTTCGTGTACGATACGTCGTATTGAACGGCTTTTCATAAGCAGTTGGAGTGATAAAGGGCTTTGATAAAAGGCTTTATCGCTAAGTGGGTCGCTGAAAATACACCCGATTATTTGAATCATACTTCCTCGGTCAGCATGACCAAAAAGGTAGTTTGACCTACTGTAGATTATTGTGATTTAGCATTTGATACGCCTAATGTTAAGGAAAAAATAACTTGTGATGGCCCCCACCGTTTAGGGGGATAGTGACTGTCGGACTTTCCCTATCTTTGCGGCACGAATAGAATTTTGAACTCTAATTAGCAGATCAATGGCAAAAGTGCTCATTATCGGAGCGGGTGGTGTCGGTAGTGTCGTTGCGCACAAATGCGCGCTGAACAGTACGGTCTTCACGGATATTATGCTGGCGAGTCGCACGAAAAGTAAATGCGACCGGATTGCCAGCGAAATTCAGGAGATGCACGGGGTAACGATCCAGACGGCCCAGGTCGATGCAGACGTAGTGCCCGAACTGGTAGCCCTGATTCGTTCCTTCAATCCGGTACTGGTTATCAACGTAGCACTTCCCTACCAGGATCTTCCAATCATGGATGCCTGTCTGGAAGCGGGCGTTCACTACATGGATACCGCAAACTACGAACCAAAAGACGTAGCGAAGTTTGAATACAGCTGGCAGTGGGCCTATAAGGAGCGCTTCGAGCAGGCGGGCCTGATGGCGCTGCTGGGTTGCGGTTTCGACCCCGGCGCTACGCAGGTGTTTACGGCCTATGCCAACAAGCATCAGTTCGACCGGATGGATTATCTGGACATCATCGACTGCAACGCCGGGAACCATGGGAAAGCCTTCGCAACCAACTTCAATCCCGAAATCAACATCCGGGAGATTACGCAGCCCGGTCGTTACTGGGAAAACGGCGAGTGGGTCGAAATTCCGGCGATGAGCATTCACAAGCCGATTGACTACCCGGAGATTGGTCCTCGTGAGTCGTACGTACTTTATCACGAAGAGCTGGAGTCGCTGGTTAAAAACTTCCCAACCCTGAAACGGGCTCGTTTCTGGATGACATTCGGACAGGCATATCTAACCCACCTGGAGGTGCTCCAGAACGTGGGTATGACCCGCATCGATCCCGTTAAATTTCAGGGAATGGACATCGTTCCGCTGGAATTTTTGAAAGCCGTTCTTCCCGCTCCCGAAACCCTCGGAGAGAATTATACGGGTCAGACCAGCATCGGTTGTCAGATTAAGGGTGTGAAAGATGGCCAGGAACGGACGTACTACATCTGGAACAACTGCGACCACGCCGAAACCTACAAAGAAGTGAAAGGCCAGGCCGTGAGCTACACCACCGGCGTTCCGGCTATGATCGGTGCTATGCTGATGCTGACGGGTGTCTGGATGAAACCAGGCGTCTGGAACTGCGAAGAGCTGGATCCGGATCCGTTCATCGAGCAGATGAACAAACAGGGATTACCCGTACAGGACCGCGTAAATATCCCATTGCCGCACGAGTATTAAGCGTTTATTGTTCTTCTTTAAAAATCCCGTCTCTCTGGCGGGATTTTCGTTTTACCCCGCAAACCAGCGTCGGTCAAATCAGTTGAGAATATAGAGACCGTACCTTTGTCTTATGCAAACTACCTTAGTACAACATATTCATACAATCCCCTCGCCCTGCTACGTCCTGGAAGAAGCGAATCTGCGCCGAAACCTTGAATTGATCGATTCAGTACAGAAAGCAGCGGGCGTTACCATTATCTTGGCCCTTAAAGGCTTTTCGATGTTCAGCGCATTTCCGCTAGTACGCGAGTACCTGAGCGGGGCAACGGCCAGTTCGCTGAACGAAATCAAACTCGTTAACGAGTACATGAACGTTAAGGCGCACGCGTATATACCAGCCTACCGCGATGATGAGTTCGACGAAGTGGTGGAACGTAGCAGCCACCTAACGTTCAACTCCTGGAGCCAGTGGGAACGGTACAAAGATCGTGTAGCCGGCAAACCCGTCTCCTGCGGGATTCGGGTTAACCCACAATATTCGGAAGTGGCTACCGATATGTACAACCCCTGCGTACCGGGTTCGCGACTGGGCGCCACCCGCGACCAATTGCCCGACCAACTCCCGGAAGGGCTGGAGGGCATTCATTTTCACACGCTCTGTGAGAATGATTCATTCACCCTGGAACGCACCCTCAACGCCCTCGAAGTTCGCTTTGGCGATCTGTTGCATCAGGTTAAATGGGTCAACTTCGGTGGTGGGCACCTGATGACTCGCGAAGGCTATAATACGGAGCATTTGATTGGCTTACTGACAGCCTTCCGCGAGAAATACAACGTCGATGTCATTCTGGAACCTGGCTCGGCTATTGCCTGGCAAACGGGCGTGCTCGTTTCGACGGTACTGGACGTACTGGACAGCCAGGGCATTCAGGTTGCCATTCTGGATACGTCCTTTGCGGCCCACATGCCCGATACTCTCGAGATGCCCTACAAACCGCGTATTCTGGGTGCTTATCAGGAACCCGTTGCCGGTAAACATACGTACCGCCTGGGTGGTATGACCTGTCTGGCGGGTGATTTTATGGGCGATTATTCCTTTGACAACCCACTTCAGCCGGGCGATGTCATCGTTTTCGACGACATGATTCATTACACCATGGTCAAGACCACAACCTTTAATGGGGTCAACCTTCCCAGTATTGGAATCTGGCAGGAAGATGAAACATTCCGGCTGGTTCGGTCGTATGGTTATGAGAGTTTTAAAGATCGGCTGAGTTAATTTGACAAACAGGTAAATTCTGGACTTGTCAGACCGGTTCTATATATCACCTACTAAACGCTTTATGATACTAGCCTTCATTTTTCTGTTTATTTCTGCTTCTCCAAGCGTTGTTGATAATACGAAAACGCTGCAGCAACTGCTCAATAAAAATGCGGGTAAGACGCTGACGCTGCCAGCAGGCACGTTTAACGTAAGTACGCTGAACGTATCTAAACAGACAAAGCTGACCATTGGTCCCAAAACGATTCTGCGTGGCTTACCGACAACTACAGCGCTACCCGTACTTCAGCTACAGGCAGGCGTTACGCTGACGGGAACGGGCGTCGTTGATGGCAATCGAAAAGTACGGACTAAAGGCATGGGCGTTCTAGCCAGCCAGGCCAATAACCTAATCATCAACGGACTTCGCATTAAGGAAGTTGCCGAACAGGGAATCCACGTCGTCAAATCCAAAGGGGTTATTCTGCGCAATATGGTCGTTACCGGCTGCGGAGCAAAGGGAATCGATCAGTTCCAGGGAATCCACCTGGTTATTTCCCAGAACGTGCAGGTTGCCAATTGCCGGGTCGAGAATGCTCAGCACGGTATTCAATGGTGGGGTGATGACACGAACGGATTCTGCGAAAATATAGCGATCCGTAATAATATCGTTCGTAAGGTCGACGGCGGTGGAATCTGGGGCTACAAAGGCAGAAAGATTACTGTAACGACCAACAACGTGGCGGTGTGCGGAGATGTGGGCATTGATTTCGAAAACTCGTTCAACTCAATTGCCATAGGCAACGTTGTTCGAGATTGTAAGAATCATGGCCTGGCCACTTTTTTCGCCAGCGAGAATATCAAATTCGTCAACAACAGAGTGGTTCAGGGCGCAGCCTACGGTAATGGCATTGGTCTCTGTGCCGAAGGGCTCAGCAAAAACATTTCGTTCATTGGCGGCAGCATCAGCACCAAAGGTCCCGATGCCTGTGGGCTTGCTACGGTCGGATCAGGTATTGTTCAGGACGTTCTGGTACAGGGGATGCGCATTGTTACAGAAGGAAAGAATGGCGTCCCTATTCGGGTTCTGGAAAACAACCGCTTCCGGATCATTAACAACCCGCTTCTGTCAGGCATCAGTCCCATAGGTGTTAGTCTGGAAGGGTCGAGCGGCAGCGAAGTTTCTGGTAATACAATTGTCCATGCAGGAACGGACGGCTCGGGGCTGAATGAGCGGGGGGGCGTTTTTATGTATTACCGCTCTGCGCAGTTTCCGTCCAAGAATAACCGCGTCACCAACAATACCATTCGCGGTTTTAAAACCGGAATAAACGATGACTGCTGGGGTGATGTCAATTCAAATAACGTTATTGAACAGAATGTGACACCCAACGTAGTTCATCGGCAGAGCAATGGTACCTGGGGCGGCAAAGCTCAACAGAACGTAACGGCTGCCCGCGTAGCCGCGCCTGTGCAGGTTAAACAGTAAAACAAAAAACCTGCGCCCAATATGGGCTGCAGGTTTTTATCAGACAGCTAAAAGCTAACTGTACGAGGTAGTTAGCCAGTAAATTTACTAAGAAATAAAGGAAAGGTATAGTCCTTTCTTTTATTTCTTAACGAACTCCCGGTGGTAAGCCGCCCGGTACAATTCCTCTTCCGGCAGGCTCTTGAAGTATTCGTACGTAATCCGCAATCCTTCAGCGCGGGGAACCTGTGGCTCCCAGCCCAGAATAGCTTTCGCTTTTGTAATATCAGGCTGGCGCTGTTTTGGATCGTCCTTGGGAAGATCTTTGAGAACCAGCTTCTGCGACGTTCCAGTCAGTTTGATGATCTCTTCACCAAATTCCTTAATCGTAATTTCCGAGGGGTTACCGATGTTAACAGGGTGCGGGTAATCGCTCAGCAACAGGCGGTAAATTCCTTCAACCAGATCGTCGACGTAGCAGAACGAACGAGTCTGACTACCATCACCGAATACCGTCAGGTCTTCACCGCGCAACGCCTGTCCAATGAAGGCTGGTAGTACCCGGCCATCGTTCAGGCGCATACGGGGACCGTACGTGTTAAAAATCCGTACGATACGGGTTTCCAGTCCATGATACGTATGATACGCCATCGTGATCGCTTCCTGGAAACGTTTGGCTTCGTCGTACACACCCCGTGGGCCGACTGGGTTAACGTTCCCCCAATACTCTTCGGGCTGTGGGTGGACCGTTGGGTCACCATACACCTCCGACGTAGAGGCAATCAGCACGCGGGCGCCTTTCACCCGGGCAAGGCCCAGACAATTGTGAATCCCCAGCGAACCAACTTTCAGGGTCTGGATCGGGATTTTCAGGTAGTCGATTGGGCTGGCCGGAGAGGCAAAGTGCAGAATGTAATCCAGTTCGCCCGGTACGTGGATGAACTTGGACACATCATGGTGATAAAACTCGAAATTAGGCAGATGGAACAGGTGCTCAATATTGCGGATGTCCCCCGTAATGAGGTTATCCATAGCAATAACATGGTAGCCTTCCTTAATAAATCGGTCGCAGAGGTGCGATCCAAGAAATCCGGCTCCGCCCGTGATTAAAATACGCTTCATTCAATCTATGGTTTTCGGCTGATAATTCGTCAAAACGGCAACCCGTCGGGGTTGCCGTTTTGACGAATAAACTAAACTTTTTGTTCTACTGGAGCCAGAATAGTCTCGCGCCCTACGCTGTAATACGTGTATCCCTGATCGCGCATGTGCTCAGTTTCGTACACGTTGCGGCCGTCGAAGATCACTTTATTTTTCAGCAACAGATTCATTTTGTCAAAGTCCGGCGTGCGGAACAGCGGCCATTCCGTCACAATAACCAGCGCATCTGCATCATCCAGAGCCGCGTACTGCGTGTGTGCATACGTAACGATGTTTCCGATCTGATTGCGTACGTTGTCCATCGCTTCAGGGTCGTACACCGTTACTTTCGCCCCCGCATCGACCAGCGCCTTGATGTTATCCAGTGCCGGTGCTTCCCGGATATCGTCGGTATAAGGTTTGAAGGCCAGCCCCCAGACAGCAATGGTTTTACCTTTCAGATCACCACCGAAATGGTTCAGTATCTGCGGAACCAGTTTTGTTTTCTGTTCGTAGTTAACCTCCATCACCGATTTCAGCACTTTGAAATCGTAATCGAAATCCTTGGCTGTTTTGGCCAGCGCCTGCACATCTTTCGGGAAGCAGCTGCCCCCGTAGCCGATTCCGGCAAACAGGAAGCGTTTGCCAATCCGGCTGTCGGTTCCGATACCCCGACGAATGTCGTCCACGTTAGCCCCCGCCCGCTCACACAGGTTAGCGATCTCGTTCATGAACGTAATTTTCGTCGCCAGGAACGCGTTGGCTGCGTATTTGGTCATTTCGGCCGAACGCTCATCCATGAAGATGATCGGGTTACCCTGGCGCACCAGCGGAGCATACAGCCGGTTCATAACGCCTTTCGCCCGCTCGGATTTCGTACCGATAACTACGCGGTCGGGCTTCATGAAGTCTTCGACGGCAACACCTTCCCGCAGAAACTCGGGGTTAGACACTACGTCGAAATCAACTTTCGCGTTGTCGGCGATGTGCGCGTGCACCTTTTCGGCCGTTCCAACCGGAACCGTACTCTTGTCAACAATCACGGCGTACTGCTCCATGATTGGACCCAGGTCGCTGGCGACTTTCAGGATATACTTCAAATCGGCCGAACCGTCTTCGCCCGGAGGGGTTGGCAGCGCCAGGAAGATCACTTCGGCTCCTTTTATACCTTCTTCGAGGCTGGTTGTGAACAGCAGCCGCCCTTCTTCAACGTTCCGGTGAAACAGTGTATCCAGACCTGGTTCATAGATAGGGATAACACCATTCTTAAGTTTTTCAACTTTCCGCTCATCAATATCAACGCACGTCACCTGATTACCGGTTTCGGCAAAACAGGTACCCGTAACGAGACCCACGTATCCGGTCCCAACGACTGCCAATTTCATAAATCGAAGATTAAATAGTTGCGATTATTATATACAAATCAATGCTCTGAGAATCATCAACTGGTTCTCGCAAAAATAGGAGTTTTTCAATGATACCCTACGCTTAATCAGTAATACTGACTGACTGGTAATAGAATTGGTCACAGCGTAACCTCTCGTCAGGCTCTCATGTATTATGTACCGCTTTTCTCATCTTTGACAACCTCCCTGTTACATAAAGACTCCAGTTTCGGGTAAATAGTCACTTTAATAACTCATTTAACCAAATTTTATCGGAGCGTACTACCCTATGAAAACAGGTTAATTGTCAGCTATTGGTTTATTTAATGGCATGGTTAGTTCAAACAACAGAATAGAAAAAAACTAAGTAATCTAATAATATTACTATAACGAAAGAGGGAGAACACCGATGTGTGTTCTCCCTCTTGGTACTGAAATAAAAAAGTACAAACCAGATTGACCAAACTAGGTCGTTCTGCGCGCTCCCTTGATCAGCGCTGCGATACCCAGAATAATTACCGCCCCGACAAAGGATGTCAGTACGCTATCCAGGAAACTGCCGCCAGCACCGAAGATCCAGCCGCCAACAAACCCACCCGCGATACCCAGCAGGATTTCGACGAGTAGTGAAAATGAAAACCGTTTAAAAACAAGATCAGCCAGCCAACCGGCAATGGCCCCTACCAGTATTGTTACTAAGATTCCCATGACTTTATTTTTCGTTGAGTGAACTGATTGTTAAATCAATGATAATAACCGTCTAAGGCGTGTTTTGTTTATTTCTTTACGCCAATGACTGCCAGCATTCGTCCTGTTTGGCCGTGCTCGGCGCGGTGCGAAAAAAAGGAGTCGTTGTTTAACACGGTCGAATAACTCGATACCTCAATGTGCGCGGCCGGTACGCCCGCATTCAGAAGCAGTTGCCGATTAGCCGCTTTCAGATCAACGTAGCTTTTAACCGTCCCCAACTGCGCCCGGCGGAAGGCAGGCTCGAATAAATCGGCGACCTCGGGGCCTACTTCAAACGAACATTCGTCAATGCAGGTCCCGATATAGGCGTAGCAAGCTTCGGGGTTTGTTCCGAACAGGTCTTTCATAAGGCTTATCGTTTTTGCGACCAGTTTTCCTGTTGTGCCTTTCCAGCCAGCATGAACAGCCGCTACCACCCGCTTCTCCGAGTCATATACCAATATAGGTACACAGTCGGCAACCGTCACTCCCACTAGCAGGCCCGGCTGGTTAGTCACCAAGGCGTCGTAACCTTCATAACGTCCAGCTTCGGTGGCCAGCAGAATTTCCAGCCCGTGCACCTGATACGACGAGGTAAATCCAAACTCTTCGGCACCAATAGCCGACAGGAAGCGTCGGCGGTTTTCATCTACATTCGCTATATCGTCAGCAGTATTGATTCCCAGGTTAAGCGAAGAGAACGGCTCAGGACTCACTCCTCCATGCCGGGTGCTTTCGGCCCCGACCAGCTCCGGAAACAGCGAAAAAATAGCGGGCCTTACATAAGAAGCAGTTAATTCGATAGTCTGCGGCATGGTGATACTAGCGTCTGATTTCGCCCTCAAAGGTACAATCTGATCAGACCATTCCCTCAGTCGTCCATTTTTCTGTCCACTCATCCTACGCAGCAACCGTTCCGGTAGTTTGCAATACATAGTACCATAGCAACCATATAACTTTGTTTCACCAATCAGCCGAAATACGGCGGGTTTAAATCAGATACACAACTTAAAATTCCATAGTCATGAAATCGTTCGCTAAATCCTTCATCGTTGCCCTGACCTTGGGCGTTGCTACATCGTTCGCATCATTCGCCGGCACGACCAACCCCGAACAGCCAACGGACTCGGCCTCTTTCAAATCGGGTATTTACACATCCAACGACGGTAAACTGCATGTTGCGCTCGATAAACAAACCGGTCGTGTCGTCACGATTCAACTGAAAAACGACAAAGGTGTAGCCTTGTACACACAACGTCTGGGTAAGAAAGCCGAAAACTGCCGTCTGGCTTTCAACGTCGACAGCCTGAAAGATGGCGTCTATCAACTGGATATCACAGATGGTACCAGTACCACCAGTAAAAGCGTCACGCTGACAACCCATCAGCCAGAAGTGCCCAAACGCCTGGTGCAGACTGACGTACTGGCCAGCAAATAAGTATCATCCCGTTTCATCCCACCTGTTCATTACTGCCGGACCGACCCTATCGGTCCGGCTTTTTTGTTGGCGAATCACCAGATTTTAGGCAACTTACCACTACTGACCAGCCACCATAGTTTTGAGCATAGTAGCTAATTGCCGGATCAGCCCCGCATTCGCATGCAGCACAAAACTTCGGCGCCATCCCGAAAACCGCTTTTCCTAACTTTTCACGCTCATCGAATCCTATCTTTGTCAATAACAGCCACTGCGCCATTTAATGTTTACCTCTCTCATCCGATACATTCAGGAGCGATCGACCAGCCCCCTCACTAAAAACGATATCGGCCTAATCGAAGAAGCATTCATACCTAAACAATTACGAAAACGACAGTTTCTGCTTCAGGAGGGTGAAGTCTGCAAATACATCGCCTTTATCGTAAAAGGTGCTACGCGCCAGTATACCGTTGACGAAAGAGGGTATGAACACGTCCTGAATCTGTGCATTGAAAACTGGTGGACATCTGACCGGGAAAGCTTTCACAAGGAGGTACCCTCTATCTACAACATCGATGCCTGGGAGCAGACTGAATTACTGCTTCTACCGAAAACGAATGACTATTACGAGCGGGTCAACAACATACCAGCCTTTAACGAAATGCGGATAAAACTGGATGACAATCAGCATATGGCCGCTCAGAAGCGATTACATGCGTCGATTAACTACACGGCCGACGTCCGCTACGAAGAACTGATGCGGTTGTATCCTGAGTTTTTGCAGCGGTTTCCCCAGCATCTCATAGCCTCCTATCTGGGTATTACGAAAGAGACGCTTAGTCGCATTCGGCACCAGGCAGTGAGAAAACAAGGATAGCTTTCGCGGAGCCTGTCGATTTACATCGACGCATTTTTTTGCTTAACAGCGTCGTTCCAACCGACGGGGTTATTGAGGATCCATAAACACGAACAGATGCGCTATTTTCTCGTTTTCAACGATGAAAAAATCCATACCGGTCAGCACATTGGGTTGAGGGCCGGTCTGGATAGTCCAGAATAGCCGGGCACCATGCTGCGTATTGACGATAGCCGTTTCGGCCTTGAACGTAAAGTTGGCGTCGTCGGCAAACAGTTTGTCGATAAAATCAGAGATGGCCTCAGTACCGGTGAGGGTGAAATCCTTATCGTACATCCTGATATCCGCTGCGTAGATAGCGGGCATCATCGCGTCGCGCCTGGTACGATCTTTTTCGTTCCAGATAGCCAGGTGGGTATCCTGTAAACGGTTGATTAATTGGGTATCCATACGTGGAATTTGGTTGGGTAAACTGGTTCTGAACGCTCTCTCAAACGTAGTTTGAGAGAGCGTTCAGAACGTCGGTGTATAGCCATGAAAAGGCGCATGGTCATCATAGAAGATTACGCCTGCAACGCCTTTTTGATCACCGCAGCCGCCTGCAACAGGGCGGTTTGTACGGCTGGTGCACTGGCAATGGGGTTCAGCAGACCATAGTCGTGGATCATACCGCCATAGCGGGTGAGCGTTACCGGCACGCCAGCTTCATTCAATTTGCGGGCGTAGGCTTCGCCTTCATCCCGCAGCACGTCGTTTTCGGCAGTCTGCACCAGAGCTGGTGGCAGGCCCTGCAGGTCTTCGGCAGTCGCCTGGAGGGGCGATGCGTATAGTTCGTTTCGTTTGGCGGCATCGGGCAGGTAGTTGTCCCAGAACCACTTCATCATGTTCCTGGTCAGGAACCGACCGTTGGCAAACAGATTGTAGGATTCGGTATCGAAATCGGCATTTGTAACCGGCCACAGCAATACTTGCAGTTTAAGATTGGGACCGTTGTTACGCTTGGCCATCAGGGCCATGACCGCCGACATATTACCGCCGACACTGTTGCCCACTACGGCCAGATTACTGCCGTCTACGCCAATTTCTGCTCCATTTTCGGCGACCCACTGCAGGGTAGCATAAATTTCGTTGATGGCGGTTGGGTACTGGGCTTCGGGCGACGGCGTGTAATCAGGGAACACGGCTACGGCACCGCTGGCCACGACCAGATCGCGCACAAGTCTGCGGTGCGTCGGATAATCGCCCAACACCCAGCCCCCACCGTGAATGAAAAGGAAAACCGGTGCTCCATCCCGGACCCCTGCGGGCTTGACGATGTGAATAGTTACCTGGTAGCCGTTCTGGGAAATTGTTTTTTCGCTTTCAGTGATGCCGGCGTAATCGACCTCAACCGATTGTTGGGCACCGGTCAGCACCTGCCGGGCATCGGCAGGACTCAACGTTTCCAGCGGCTGGCCATCACCCGCGTTCAAAGCCTGTAAAAACGTTCTGACTTCCAAAAAAATCTGGGGGTCCTGCTCGCCTTTGAAAGGTCGCTCCTGGGCGCTGGTGCTCATGGTGTTAGTCATCGTGTTAATGATAAGTAAACGGTTATGTTCGGATAATGGCGTAGAACCAGGGTTCGTCAATTCCCTGGGTAGTATGGTGTGGTAAAAAGCGCGGTTGATGTAAATCAACAAAGACGGTGGTCTTTGGCGCTTCCTTTGGACGATACGTCTTTTATGTTCTCAATTGTCTACCTAGCCCTCAAAAAAGCACATCCTGAAACTCAGGCGTTTTGTCAAACATAGCTTTGGCAAACGGACATAGCGGCAGGATGCGCAGCTGCTTCTGCCGGGCAAATACCACGGCGGCCTCTACCAGCTGTTTGCCGATATGTTGGCCTTGCAGGGCCTCGCTTACGCCGGTGTGGTCAATAATGATACGTCGGTCGCCCGACCACAGGTACGTCATTTCCGCCGTTGTCATGCCGTCGGCTTCCACGTAAAAAACCCCCATTTTCCCGTTGTCTTTGTGCTGAATGTCCATGCATAGATCCCTGTTCCTTGTTGCACTAAATAAGAGTTCACGCTTAGTTTTTTATCCGGATCAGTTCAATTCCGGACAAAGCCCCACCAGCGTCCTGTAGTTTACCGCCTTCCTTCAATGTGCCGATGTCGATCGGTTCAAAACTCATGACTTCGATAAGGCTGGCCACTTCCCGCTTCGCATCGCTATCGTCACCGCTGATAAAAATGACCGTACGCCCGGCGTCGCCCGACCCTGGCTGGGTAAGTATAGCAGCCGCCAGAGTGTTGAACGCTTTTACCACTCGCTGGGCCGGGAATAAAGCGGCCACATACTCTCCTGTTGTTTTACCCGCCGTATCGGCCAGAACAAACGGGTTGAAAGAAACGATATTGTTGGTAGCGTCAACGATGATCTTTCCGCTATACTTTTTCAGTTCACCGGCCAATTCGGGCAGCTGTGACCAGGGAATGGCGATAAACAGAATGTCGGCCTGCGCAATGATTTCCTGCAGCCCGGTGGCCTTCAAAGACCCGCCGATTGAAGCGACCAGTTCGTTCAGCGACTCCGGCTCCCGACTGTTGGCGATCAACACCGGGAAGGTTGTTTTGACCAGATGGATGGCCAGGCCGCGTCCAATGTGCCCTGCTCCGATAATGCCGATAATGTGGTCCATAATCACTGAGGTAAACTATTGAGTTCAATGAAAATAAAAATTGTTGCGCTTCGGTACCGGTATTCCTCTGACCGCCCGTTTCACGTTGCTCCTTCGGCAAACTTACAATGGGCCGCTCC
Organism: Spirosoma sp. KUDC1026; assembly: GCF_013375035.1. NCBI lineage: Bacteria > Pseudomonadati > Bacteroidota > Cytophagia > Cytophagales > Cytophagaceae > Spirosoma > Spirosoma sp. KUDC1026. Next base: position 5,440,221 of record NZ_CP056032.1, read on the forward strand.
ATCCGGATGTTGAGTTATGGTAATTAAAGATGTTGATCTATATCAAGATGCCCCGCTCAGCCACTAAGTATCATCCCGTTTCATCCCACCTGTTCATTGCTGCCGGACCGACCCTATCGGTCCGGCTTTTTTGTTGGCGAATCACCAGATTTTAGGCAACTTACCACTTCCAACCTGACCACCTGTCCATGAATCGCACGATTGTTACCCGATCGAACAGACCCACCTCCGGCCCGTTCGCTGATGGACCAACGTTACCCCGAAATGACGTAACCGATGGTTACCAGACGCAGTTTCTAAAACTGATGCCGGTGGAGGTCATCAGTGCCTACATCACCATTGATGGATTACTACGGGGCAGCGTTCTCCCCTCCGCCCACCCAACCGTATACGCCTGGCTGCTTTGGGTAGTGTTTATTCTCCTGGCGGTCATCAATCCTTTTTACCTGCGGTACGTCGGCAAAGTGAGCAGCTGGCGGCAGATTGGCCTGTCGGCGGGGGCTTTTGTTGTTTATGCCATTAGTCTGGGCGGCCCTTTTGGTCTGCTTGGTCTGGACGAAGCCATTATCCGGCTCATTGGCTCAATATTGATACCCATTTACACCCTGATTGCGTTAATTGTGCTGAATCGATAGCATTCTCACAACCTCTTCCTGCTTTCATCATGGCCCAGTCTCCCACTCAGAATTACATTCTGTTGCCCAAAACAGACATGCGCTTTTCGGCCGAATCGCTTGCCACCTCTACCCGGCAGGCATTCTCCCGACTGACAGTAGATACTCATCTGGACGACGTACTCGACGGCGACCTTAGCTCGCAGGCCGTCGTTCTCGACACTACCCGCCATAGCGGGGCCAAACTGGTCCGGGTTGCGGCCGATGAATTACCTGATCTGCGCGCCCAGCTGCCGGGTGTACGTATCGTTCCCGAAGTATTTTATTACCCGCAGCGCTGGATGCAGGAGGTACGTAATAAGGTTAAGCCCCTGCAGGGACAGGCGCGAGTCACCGTAAAGCTTCTGCTGAACGATGCAAAAACCGGAAATCCAATTGCAGATGCTGTTGTGGTAGCCTTCACGAATTTTGAGCAGCGGGAAGGCGAACAGGCGACGTCCAATGCTCAGGGCGTAGTGCAATTCAGAAACATCGGCAACCGTACCCTCGACCAGATCTATATCTACCCCAAAGCCGGGCACTGGAGTTTCTGGAAACAGAATCTGGCTATTAAAACGAACGATATCATTACGCTTCAGCCGGTCAAGCTCGATTATAGAGACGCCAAGACGTTCTTCTACCCACCCGCGGTAACAGGACAGCCGGCTGGCAAAGGCGTTCGGGTTGGTGTAATCGATACGGGTGTAGGACCGCACCCTGATCTCACCGTTGCGGGTGGGCTCAGCACCGTAACCGGTGAAGATTCCAGCAATTTTGCCGACGTTGACGAGCACGGTACCCACGTCGCGGGTATCATTGCCGCCCACGGTACGTCCCCAACGGGAGTTCGCGGGGCAGCGCCCGAGGTAGAGCTTTACGCTTACCGGGTATTCAGCCAGAATAATCCGGGGGCCTCGAACTTTGCCATTATTAAGGCGATTGAGCAGGCCGTGGCCGACGGTTGCGACATCATCAACATGAGCCTCGGCGGTGGGCCGAGCGATGATGCCACTGAAGACGCCATCAGTTTTGCGCACGAAAACGGAACCATCTGCTTCGTAGCTACGGGCAACGACGGTCGCCAGCCGGTTAGTTTCCCCGCTTCGTACTCGCTCTCCCTAGCGGTCGGTGCCATGGGTCGAAAAGGAACATTTCCGGCAAATACAACGGATGCGCCCAACGTACAGGCTCCATTCGGGACTGACCGAAAAAACTTCGTGGCTGCCTTTTCGAATATTGGCCCTGAAGTGGACTTTATCGCACCGGGTGTAGGCATCATTTCGTCGGTACCGGGCGGGTATGCCCCCATGAGCGGTACGTCGATGGCCTGTCCACTGGCAGCGGGAGTTGCCGCCCGGCTGTTGTCGGCCTCCCCCAATGTACTGGCGCAGCCCCGTAGCGCAGCCCGCGCTGAAGCCATGATTCGGTTACTGGCTGAACACGTACAATCGATGGGCTTCGGCTCAACCTTTGAAGGCACTGGAATGTTGTTAGTCTAAAATTTGTTGGCTAACTATGCATAACAAATTGCAACGTAATGACACTCAAGGCTATGGCACACGGTCGATATATACTGAACTTTAAGGGCATTCCCCCGCTGCCAGCCGACGATATGAAACTGATCCGGTCGAAGACACAGTTAGTTGACGCCAGCCGGAAAACGCTGCTGGTCGAAGGAAACGAAGAAACCGTGATGAACGAACTGGCCCGTAAACTCCCTCAGTGGACCGTTAGCAAAGAAAGCTGTTATACAGTTCCAACCACCCGGCCTGCGGTTCAGAAACCACCGAAGTCTTAACAACACAATCTTTTTGTACATACCCAAGCCAGCCCTGAGGATTCAGGGCTGGCTTTTTTGCGTGGCAAAGACCTCATTCGCTGGTCCGGGCCAACATTACCCGCCTGATTTTGTTTTTCTTGAAAGAGCTTTGACTTTGTCGAATCGTATGGAGCCGAACCTGAGTACCTTCTCCGGCTCAACCGTTTATGCTATATGACTACCCTTACGCCTGTTACCTCATCTACCCCCTGGAAAGATTTGTCGAAGGATACTACGTTCTGGACTAACTTTTCGCAGACGCTGATTCCTCCTTTTGTCAATATATGCCGGTGGTTTGCGGGTAAAGCGCGTCAGCAGAGTGGCTTTTCGATCGATACGGTTCATACACTTCCTCTACCCGACGATGACGTTGCTTATCTATTGATTCTCCGGGCAACGTATACCGATGGCGAACCCGAGCGGTACCTGCTACCTGTTACGTTTGTTGCCGATGACCTGGCCCAAACGTTTTCGTTTAATCTGGCGTCAATTCCGGAAACGGGGCGTATTGGCGAGGTTGTGATAGGTAGCCAGCCGGGTGTATTGATCGACGCCATTCATGATGAGCGGTTTCGGCGAACGATCTTCGCCAATATTTATCAGAATGTGGAGCTGGCGCAACCGGACGGGCAGCTGACATTCCAGCGCGGGAAAGGACTGGACGAGGGCGATGAGTTTCTGCCGTCGCGAGTGCTGGGGGTCGATTCGAGTAATTCGGCGATGATCTTCGGCGAGAAGTATTTCCTGAAACTCTACCGGAAATTATTCGAAGAAACGAACCCGGAGGTTGACATGGTCGCCTTTCTGACCGACGAGAGCGATTTCCGGCATATTCCGGCCTTCGGGGGTAGCCTGAGCTGGCAGCAAACCGGCGTTCCCGACGTAACGCTGGGTATGGTGCAGCGCATGGTGCCGAACAATAAGGACTCCTGGATGCAGACCGGTGACTTCCTGAACGATTTTCTGTATGCTGTTCCCCAGCGCCTGTTCGCCATTCGGGAGGACGTTTTCGAGCAGGTCGCCCTGCTCGGGCAGCGAACCGGCGAGATGCACCTGGCACTTTATAAACCCGAGGCCGACGATACGTTTGCTCCTGAATCATTCACGGACGAGTATCGGCAGTTTCTGATCAAGCGTTTTGAGGATCTGCTCGAACGGCGGTACGCGCTGCTGGTCGATAACTACACCAAACTCGACGAGCAGGCGCAGAAGCTGGCCTGGGTGTTTATGGAAGCCCGCGAAATGATCGAAGCCTTTGTTGACGATTTCCGGAATCGTCCACTGGACTCGTTACGTGTCCGGATTCACGGCGATTACCATCTGGGGCAGGTTCTCGCGATCAATACACCCAACGTTGGCATCGGCTCCGACTTTGTCATTATCGATTTTGAGGGTGAACCGGAAAGCAGCATTTCGGACCGGAAAGTTAAACACTCCCCCCTCAAGGACGTAGCGGGCATGATTCGATCGTATCACTACGCCGTTTCGGCCAAGCTGTTTAATTCGGCCGAAACCGAAGGACTTAGCGCCGAGTACCTGCAACGCATTTCCGATCGCTGGTTCAAGCTAATTCGCGATACGTATCTGAATGCGTATTACGACGCTATCGGCACCCCACATCCGCTCTTTCATAACAATAACGAAAGCAACTTTCTGCTGCTGATTTATCTGCTGGAGAAAGCCGTTTATGAACTGGGCTATGAAATTAGTTACCGCCCCTCCTGGGTAAAAATACCCCTCAAAGGTATTATTGATGTCATCCGCGAAATTGAAAAAATCCGACTGAGCGAGAATCAAAAGCGCGATGATGTACCCATGCTGCAAACGAAAATCCTGGATTAGTCGGCTATTGCCGGCATGCGTCAGCTAAGTACTTCCTGGTACTTTTTCTAACTTTCCAACCCTTATTGCGTTCACTAACGAAGAGATTACTAACACATGGCAAAACGTAAAACTGCAATACCCGCAGCCGAAGTGACTCCACCGGCTACTGTTGAGCAACCAACCACTGAGATTATAGATACTCCTCAGCCAACGAGCGAATACTATTCCCGCTTCACCGATTTCGATGTTCATTTATTCCGGGCCGGTAAACACCACCGGCTATACGAAAAATTCGGTTCGCACGTCGTTGAACACAACGGCGTCGTAGGTACGTACTTCGCCGTCTGGGCTCCCTCCGCAAAGTACGTAGCGGTAATCGGTAACTTCAACGGCTGGAACAAAGGAAGCAATCCGCTCAATGTCCGCTGGGATTCATCGGGTATCTGGGAAATCTTCGTTCCGAACGTTAGTCGGGGTGAAGTCTACAAATATTTCATCGTCCACGAAAGCGGTCGCGAGCTGGAAAAGGGCGACCCATATGCGCACCTCTGGGAAGTTCCCCCCCAGACGGCCTCGGTCGTCTGGGATACGTACTACGAATGGCAGGATCAGGACTGGATGGCCAACCGCGGCCCCAAAAATGCCCTGAACGCGCCTATTTCGGTGTATGAAGTCCATATGGCATCCTGGCGTCGTGATCCATCGAATCCCGAGCGTGAGTTGAGCTACGGCGAGATTGCCGATGCGCTGGTTCCCTATGTGCAGGATATGGGTTTCACCCACGTCGAGTTTATGCCGGTCATGCAGTATCCGTACGCGCCTTCGTGGGGATACCAGATCACGGGTTACTACGCGCCCAGCAGCCAGTTTGGTACCGCGCAGGAATTCATGGCGCTGGTCGAAAAACTACACCAAGCGGGTATTGGCGTTATTCTGGACTGGGTTCCCTCCCACTTCCCCGGCGATGCGCACGGTCTGTATGAGTTTGACGGATCGCACCTGTACGAACACCCGGACATGCGGAAGGGCTACCATCCGGACTGGAAGAGTTATATCTTTAACTACGCCCGGCCGGAAGTCCGGTCATTCCTTCTCTCGAACGCCCTGTTCTGGCTGGACCGCTGCCATGCCGACGGCCTCCGGGTCGACGCGGTCGCGTCGATGCTGTACTTAGATTATTCCCGTAACGCAGGCGAATGGGAACCGAACATCTTCGGCGGCCGGGAAAACCTGGAAGTTATCTCGCTCTTCAAAGAGCTGAACGAAGCGGTGTACCTGGAATTCCCGGATACGCAGACCATTGCTGAAGAATCGACCGCTTTTCCCGGCGTCTCGCGGCCGGTATTCATGGGCGGCCTGGGCTTCGGTATGAAGTGGATGATGGGCTGGATGAACGACACGTTACGGTACTTCGAGCGCGATCCGGCTTACCGAAAATTCCACCAGGACGAGCTGACATTCAGTACGGTGTATGCCTATACGGAGAATTTTATGCTGCCACTTTCTCACGACGAAGTGGTGTACGGCAAGCACTCCCTGATTGGTAAAATGCCGGGCGACGAATGGCAGCGGTTTGCGAACCTGCGGCTCCTGTTCTCGTATATGTTTACGCACTCGGGCACGAAACTGCTATTCATGGGTGGCGAGTTTGGGCAAACGTCGGAGTGGAAGTTCGACAGTAGCCTGGACTGGCACCTGCTGGAGTTTGCTCCCCACAAAGGCATGGCGAATTGCGTGCGTGCTCTAAATCAGTTGTATCGCAACGAGCCTGCCCTGCATGAGCGTAACTTCTCGGCCGAAGGCTTTGAGTGGATCGACACGACCGATCGGGAGAACAGTGTCATCAGCTACGTGCGGAAAGGCGAAAACCCGGACGATACGTTGCTCATTGTCCTGAACATGACGCCCATGCCGCGACTGGACTACCGCATCGGTATTCCAACGGCTGGTACATACTACGAGGTATTCAACAGCGATTCTGTTGATTTTCATGGTAGCGGTGTCGGTAATACCAACGCCATGCAAAGCGAAGAAACAGGCTGGCAGGGCCGCCCTCAGTCACTACGGCTCAACATCCCCCCGCTGGGAGCTGTCGTGCTGAAACGAAGCTAATACAGCAGTAGATAATCAGAAAGGCAGGCGGTACCATGAGTATGAGGTGTTATGCTTCATCATGGTACCGTCTGCTTTTTGATCAGTGACTATACTGATTCAAGTCGTTGGTACGTCACTGAATAGTAAAACGGTAGATTCGGGCAACGAATCAAGCAACGGGTGCCTCCGCTCAATCAATTCGTCTATCTTTGCGCGCAAGATCAGTAAATGTCTGCATGAAGAAAGTTCTCGCCACCCTGTTGACCCTAATTTCCCTCTCTGGTTTTGCGCAATCGCCCGTGGCCGCCCGGCTAAGTAGTGGTTTCGACCTGGGTATGGCTTACACGAAAAACCGATATAACCCATCCATCGCTTACTACCAACTGATCAGCCTTGGCGAAAGTAAGGTCTTTTCGCTGGGCTGGACAGCACGACTGGGCGCCTTTTACGGCGATAACATTGATTTCTACACCGCTCCCTCCCGGCTCACCCGCGGCAAGTCGGGCCTGGGCGCACTGGGGGCTCCGCTCGTCAGCGAGAATATTGATAACGTCCGTTTTGATTATATGACTGCTACGTCCCTTAACTTCGGTATTCGGGGCCGCATCAATCTGGGCTGGGTGGAACTGGGTGGTAGCGCCGATCTGCTGGGTCTTACCGTAGGCAAACGCCGGACGGGTCTTTATCGCTCCGCGAATGGTCGTTTCAATATCGATTCAACAAGGACACAACCGTTCAGCGGAAGCAACGCTATACAAGATGGCTCCCCGGCCAGAGGAAACCTGCGTCTGCTTGGCGACAATGATCAAGGGTCGCTTTCAACCGAAGTATTCGCTCGTTTCTTCGTCAGCCAGCGCGTCGCTATCAAAGCCGGCTATCAGTGGCAGACCACCGAAATGCGCATGGTCAACCGGGATGTAGTAGCCAATAACAATCGATTCCGCAACCGGACGGGTATGCCCTATCTGGCCGTTACGTTGCCGCTGTTTTACTAACGACAGGACGGGATAGGTTGGCTCTCAACCTATCCCGTCCTGTGTTATCCTGTATCTATACTTCGACCGGTTTCAGATCGAAATACGTTTCGAAAATAGCCGTTCCCGCTTCGTTGGTGCGCGTCTGGAAATTATCCAGATACTGGTGCAGTCCCATCTTAAAGATGTCAGTCGTCTCGGTAAATTCAATATCAGTGCGGAGCTTGCTGAGCGCCCGTTCGGCCGCGTTACCGAATCCCTGCGCAATATTATTGCCCGAAATCTCATACAGCGACAGCTCAGCCTGTCGAACACAATGGGCCACCGAGCGGGGAAACATTTTATCCAGAATCAGAAACTCAACGATGCTGGAAGGCGTCAGCGAGCGGTATTGCTGACGATGCATATTATACGCACTTACCGACCGTAGCACTGCCGACCAGATCATTAGATCGAGTGTCGATCCTACAGATTCCACTTCGGGCAGCAGCGTAAAGTATTTCACGTCCAGAAAGCGCGACGTTTTGTCGGCCCGTTCCAGAAATCGGCCCAGCCGTCCAAAGTGCCAGGCATCGTTACGGGTAATCGTCGCATCGATAATGCCGTAGAACAACTGAATACTATTCCGAATCTCGGTAAAAAAGCTTTGCGTCTGACTCTGGCCTAACTGCTGCTTGGGAGCCGTATCCCGCACCATCAGGTAAAACTGATTAAGGTGTTCCCACATTTCCTTCGAGATCGTTTCCCGTACTGTCCGGGCGTTCTCGCGGGCGTTACTCAGGCAGGCTACGATGGAGTTCGGGTTCCGTTTATCGAACGTCAAAAACTGAATAACGTTCTCCCGCGTGGGCTGCTGGTAATATTTAAAGAAAAGGTAATTGTCGGCGGTAGCCGTCAGAAGCGGTTCCCATTGCTGATCTACGTTCGGTGGAAGATCCAGTTCCAGATTAAAATTCACGCTCATAAAACGGGCGTAGTTCTCGGCCCGCTCGATGTAACGATGCATCCAGTAGATAGAATTGGCGACGCGGCTTAGCATAAACGAAGTAAGTGGGCTAGCATGGGTAATCAACAAAAATAGGTCGTTCACGCAGTTTTGCAATATTTCGCTAACGATCGCCCCTTCATTCATCCATAATCCTGAAAAAATAGGTTATTTTACCTCTTTATTCCTATTAACTGCTTTATGTTAAAACTTTATTTCTTAATCCTGTGCGGCACACTACTGGCCAGCACCACAAGTATGGGTGCACCCCGCCCCCCAAAGCCTGATTCTCGTCTGTATGAGATGCGTATTTACTACCCAAATCCTGGAAAGTACGAAGCTATTGTCGATCGATTCCGGCAGCACACGACGAAGCTGTTCGCCAAACATGGCATGGAAAACATTGGCTACTGGACGCCCACCGACACCAGCCGGAAGGAACTCATCTACATCCTGGCATATCCAAACCGCGAAGCCCGCGATGCCTCCTGGAAAGCGTTCGGCAGTGATCCGGACTGGATCAAGGCACGCGATGCGTCTGAGGAGAACGGCAAGCTAGTCAACCACGTCGATCAGATCTTCATGACTGAGTCAGATCTGTCACTAGCCATTAAAACAAAGGCAGGCAAGAAGCCGCGGACATTCGAGCTACGCTCCTACACAGCCGCGCCGGGCAAACTGGACGCTCTGCTTACTCGCTTCCGGGATCATACGCTGAAACTGTTCAGCAAACACGACATGACGCACATTGGCTACTGGATCACGCAGGAAAAAGAAGGCGTTCAGCCACGGCTGCTCTATATCCTGGCTCACCCCAGCGAAGCCGAAGGCAAACAACATTTCAAGGACTTTGGCAATGACCCTGCCTGGCAGAAAGCACTCAAGGAATCGGAAGCGAATGGTAAGCTGACCGATAAAGTAGAATCCGTTTACATGAACGCCACGGATTATTCGCCAATTCGCTAATCATCTCTTTGTCAACGCAAAAAGGGCTCCTGCGCGTTATAGGAGCCCTTTTGTATTGACTATTTATCAGCTGCCGCGGGTGGATTGATCATAATATGAGCGCGGTGCGTACCGGGATCCATAATCCAGGGCATCCCGGGTGCTTCGGGTTTGAGCGGCAGACCGGTGCTTTCGGCGGTAGCGTACGGAATGTAGACTACGTAACGCAGATAGCCATTCTTTACATCACCGGTTTCGGCGTTGAAGTCTTCCGCTTTAGCTGTATACGAAAACAGCGACGATGGATGATCCGGCATTTTCAGTTTCTTATCCTTCACTTCCTGTTCGCGAATTTTCAGAATCTCGTCGGGTTTCTTGCCTTCGCCTTTCAGCACCCGGCCGCGTTCCATAAAGGGTTCCAGATCGCGGTGGTAGCAGGAAACGTTGAGTCCTTTCTGGCGAGGATCATCGGCCAGGCAAACCAGCTCATTCGTGCCCTTGCGTAACAGCACAAATTCGTTCTTTGCCGAGTAACCATAAATAGCTGCCCCGGCGCGTTTGTCTTCCGGAGCGGCCAGCACCGCCGTTTTTATCTGCACCTCAGGCGAAGGAACCGCAGGCGTCTGGGCCATCGCATTAATATACAGCCCGTGTAAGGCAATAGTGAATAGAAATTGAGCGTTCATGAAGGTTCGTGATTTATAGGGAACGTATTGAAAAAGCAGTTCAGATCAGTAGTGAAACCGGCATTGAATAATATGAAGCCGGTCTGCTTCAACGCGGTAAACGAGCCGGTGCTCATCTGTAATGCGACGCGACCAAAAGCCGGATAAGTTTTCCTTCAGGGGTTCGGGTTTCCCTTTCCCATCAAACGGCGTCCGCATGCATTCTTTAACGAGCTCGTTAATGCGACGCAACACACTCTTGTCGGTTTGCTGCCAATATACATAGTCTTCCCGCGCATTCTTATCCCACGACAGATTCATCCTTATTCGTCGATCAGGTCGTGGTCCTCCTGCTCTCCCCAATTTGCACGTTCTACGGCGCTCATCAGGCGATTGCGATTGTTTTCTGAACTCAGCAGGTGAAGTGTTTCCTTTAACGAGTTGTATTCCCGCAACGAGATCAACACAACGTTCTTGTTTTCGCTGCGATTGATCACAATCATATCATTATCATCACTGACTTGATCGAGCTTGGCCTTCATTGACCGGCGAAATTCGGAGTAATTGACTACCTGCATGTTACTTTACGTGATTACGTACAAAAATACGTACTTATTTACGAGAATTTTAAATTATTAACTATCGGGTCTTCGTGATACGACGAATTTTATAACTTAGCCTAACACCTTACAGCTATGATAACTCCTCTTGACACTCTGGGAAGCGAATTCAAAGAAGGCTTGCAAGCAATCTACGGCAGTCAGTTGACTAGTCTGATTTTGTTTGGCTCCTATGCACGAGGTGACTTTCAGCCAGAATCTGACGTAGATTTTGCTATCGTATTAAAAGATCCAGCTACGCGCCCATCAGCAGAAATATTTCGTCTGGCTCCCCTCAGCGCTGAGCTTAGCCTTAAATATGGGCTTCTAATTTCTGTATTACCAGTCTCGGAACAAAAGCTAAATACATCCGGGCAGGGTGTTTACGAAGCTATCCGGAATGAAGGAATCCAGTTATGAGCAAATTATACGAAGCTCAACTCGCCCTTGAGCGAGCGGAAGATACACTCGAAGAATCCGTCCATAACCTAGATGGCGGCTTCACTACAGCAACTGCAAATCGAGCTTATTACGTTATTTTTTACTGTCTAACAGCACTTCTATACACAGAGGGAGTGCAGACGAAGCGGCACTCTGGCGCACAGGGTAAATTTCACGAATTGTTTATTCGCACGGCTCGCTTTCCCCATGAAACGATTAACTGGATACAGGCTGCTTTCCAACTCCGTCAGGCAGGTGACTATGACCTGGAAACCGATATATCTATGGAGGAAGCCAAACAATCGCTCGATAATGCTCGTCAGTTTTATTTACTGACAAAAGCATATATCGACAAGATTGTTAGCCAGTAGCCCTGCTACTGATACCCCCGCGCCTGCAGCTTGAACAGCTCGGCGTAGCGACCATCCTGACGTAACAGCTCGTCGTGGCTGCCGATCTCGAGCAACGTTCCTTTATCAAGCACCAGAATGCGGTCGGCCATGCGGACCGTACTGAAGCGGTGCGAAATGATTACCGACGAGTGACCTTCGGTTAGTTTGGCGAATCGCTGGAATACATCGTATTCGGCACGGGCGTCGAGGGCGGCCGTGGGCTCGTCCAGAATAACCAACTGGGCGTCGCGCATGTAGGCGCGACCAAGGGCTACTTTCTGCCACTCTCCACCCGAGAGTTCAACCCCTTTGCCAAACGAGCGTCCCAGCTGCTGATCGTAACCGCCCTCCAGCTTGGCAATGACCGTATCGGCCAGCGACTGCTGCGCGGCCGTTTCGATCCGCGACTGGTTCATCCGTTCGCTCACGTCCCCAACGGCAATGTTGGTCCCGGCCGACATTTTAAATCGGGTGTAATCCTGGAAGATAACGCCAATATTCTGACGTAATACGGTCAGGTCATACTCACGCAGATCGTAGCCGTCCAGCAGGATTCGCCCCTCCGTCGGGTCATACAGCCGGGCCAGTAGTTTGACCAGCGTGGTTTTGCCCGCTCCGTTCTCGCCTACTAGCGCCAGTTTTTCACCGGCCCGGAGCGTAAACGACAGGTCTCGCACCGCCCAGCGCTCTGAGTTCGTGTATTTGAAACCGACGTTCTCAAACGTAAAGCCCTGTTGAATGGGATTCGGAAAAGGCCGGAACGTAGCAGGCGAGTAGATCAACGGTTTGATAGCAAAGAAATCAAAGAGGTCCTGCAGGTAAATAGCCTCCTGCGTCAGACTACTGAACTGAAGTAGAATTCCCTCCAGCGAACTGCGCACCTGCCGGAACGAACCCGCCAGAAACGTAAGATCGCCCAGTGAGATTGTCCCGTTAACCGCCCGCGCCACAATCCAGACGTAGGCACCGTAGTAGCCCGCCGTTCCAAGTATGGTTAACATCGTTCCCCAACCCGCCCGGCTGATAGCCAGCGTGCGGTTCTTCGTAAAATATTCCCAGGAAAGGCTCCGGAACCGGTCGATCAGGAAATCGGATAGACCAAAAATCTTAACCTCTTTGGCCGTTTCGTCGCTGGCCCCTACGTAGCGCAGGTAGTCCAGTTCCCGTCGTTCGGGCGTCCAGGAGCGGGACAGCGAATAACTGCGCTGGTTGAAATAATTATCGCCAATGAACGAGGGAGTCACAGCAATCAGAATCAGCAGCAACAGCCAGGGGTTATATACGGCTAGTCCGGCCGCCAGAAAACCCACCGAGATCAATTCCTGTATTTGGCCGAATACCCCAGACAGCAGTACCGTTCGTCCGGTCGACTGGCGCCGGGCGCGTTCGAGTTTGTCATAGAACGTAGCATCCTCAAACTGTTCGAGGTCAAGGGTAGCCGCGTGTTCCATCAAGCGGACGGAAATCTGATTAGCGAACAGATCGCCCAGCAAACCATCCATGAGTGATACGGCCCGGCCCAGCGCCGTCGACAAAACGGCCAGCCCGAACTCGGCGGCTACGAGCCACCACAGGAAAGTTGTATCATCCGAACCCGTATTATTCGTGAGGGCGACCACCTGATCAATGATCAGTTTACCGACGTAAAGTGTAGCCGCTGGCACGGCCGCCCGGATGAGTCGCAGGAAGGCATTTCCCAGGAACAGGCCCGGCGACACTTCCCATATCAGGCGAAAAAAAGCAGGCAGGTTTCCAAGCGCGGCAAAGCGTTCGCGCCAACTCACGTCTGGCTTAGTATCAGCGGTCTTAGCATTCGATTTAGTCTTTGTTGTCATACATAAAAAAGACACGTAGACGCGGGGTTTAGTTCGTTGAAAATTTCCTGAACGGCAACCACCAACGATCATATATTCTTATATTTCTGCCCTGTTCACCTTCTTACTTTATAGCAACCACTCCTCTATGAAACGGTTACGTTACGGGCTCAACCGCGCCCTCTTTTTTGTCCTGCTTACAGCCTCGTTTACGGTACAGGCCGAAGGCCCAACGGGCATCAGTTTTTTTAAAGGCTCCTGGAAGGCAGTCCTGAACGAAGCCAGAAAGCAGAATAAACCAATCTTCGTCGATATCTACACGACCTGGTGCGGTCCCTGCAAGCAGATGGCCCGACAGGCTTTCCCGGACGCGAAGGTTGGCGAAAAATTCAACGCCAATTTTATCAGTTATCAGCTCGACGCCGAACGGGGTGAAGGTGTTCAGATCGCCAGAAAGTACACGGTTACTGCCTACCCAACGACCCTGTTCGTGTCGGCCGATGGTGACCTCATCCACCGGGTTGTTGGCTACGGCGGTATCGAGGCCATGCTGACGGAAGCCGACAAAGCCATTGCGGCAGCGGCTGACCCAAATCCACTGTCAGCGCTGGAGAAACACTACGCCAGCAACAAGAACAACCCGGCTTTTGTGGCCCTTTATCTAACCAAGCGGGGTCAGGTTGGCCTGCCTGATCCGGAAGCGCTGGAATCGTACATGCAGCTGGTCCCCGACGCCGATTGGTTTTCGGTCGAGAACCTGACCATTCTTAGCGGCAATATTGGGTCAACCAATTCAAAAGCCTATGATCTCCTCATTCAGGCTATTCCCAAACTGGGAATGGACCAGGATAAAATGGCATTAGCCCGCCCAATCATCAGCGGACTGCAACGGGCCGAACGAAAAGACTATCAGAAAGCCATTCAGAAAGCCGACGAACGTCTGCTTGACGCCATGCTCCGCAATCGTCGGCGGCTGACGGCGGTTGTGCCTATTGACGGTAACGTTAGCGCCGATGAACGGGAAAGCACGTACCGCCGGACGTTTTACCTCCAAACCAAGGACATGGATGGCTACCGGAAGCTCGCGGCTCAGGAAGGTGCCCGCCTGCTGGCAATTCCCGCCGATTCGCTGAAAGCCAAGGATGAACTTCTCCTAAAACGTTTTCAGCAGCAGTCCGCTTTTATGCCCGATTCAGCCAAACAACAGGCGGAGTTCAAACAGTACGCGGCCAGCATGCAAAATGCCGAAACAAACCGGATCGCGACCCAGCTGAATAGCCTGGCGTGGGACTATTATCAGCATTTATCCGATCAGGCCGATTTGAGACAGGCGCTGGCCTGGTCAGCAAAATCGCTGGTCTACAGCCGAAGTGGAGCAAATCTGGACACCTATGCTCATCTGCTCAGTAAGTTGGGCCACAAAGCTGAGGCAATTAAAGCGCAGCAAGAAGCGATCGCACTGGTAAAAGCAGAGGGCGGTGACCTCGACGATTACGAAAAGAGCTTGGCCGAAATTAGACAGCGATAGCTCCTTTAGTGCCACCCATGTTAATGGGGGCATTAATATTTCATATCACAATGGCGGACCGTAAAATCCGCCATTTACTTTTAGAAGGTATGTAGCAAAAAAGGAGCGTTTGAAGAGCAGAGCAATACACAAGGGGTACTACCAACTGCTTTAATCTCTAGGACAAGCGATACTTGTATAGCCCGGCTCAAAAGACATAAGCTACACTAACGGGCATATTACGCAACGTTAAGCTTAAAAAATAAAACGCTAGCAAATAGCCGATCGCCCACACCACGCTAGGCTATAATTTGGTGAATTGCTGCGATGCATTGAGAGCCGTAGTAGCAATGTCTTTGCTTACTATTGCGATAGCTAAAAATAAGTATTTCTGATTGACAAGGCAGTTAATGCTTTTATGACTTACTCAAGGCACGCTTCACAAAGCCGCCGAGCAAGCTTACGATAAACGTCAGAATGATTGCCCCATAAAGGCCAAAGTGTTCAATTTCTATCCGACCACTTTCAGTAGCAGCAGGACTAATCAGGTAGTAACCAACCAGCAGAAGAATGACTTGTGCTATGGCTAATAACCATCCTTTACGTGGCTCAATTACACCAAGTAGACTAGCTGCCATCGAGGCCACGAAATAACTGAGGTGAAGCAAGTGATTACGTTCAGTGGTCTTAATCACATATAGGATCACAGCGCTGGTAAACACTGTTATTATCAGGCTGAAGAGCAGGTGTTTGTCCAGCAAAGGAGTGGTTGATTTGTTGTCGGATTTATGAGAAAGATTCATGGTTGTTTTTGGTAAATAGTTGAGATATGAAAAGGACTTTATAAATCCCTTTCCAGCTTTTCCAAGTAGGCGACAAGACGTTGCTTCTGCTCACTGCTGATCTGATAAAATTCAAATACGTTAGATAGCAACAGCGAATCTGCAACCAGAATAGCCGTTAGATTGGCAACCGAAGTATCGTTTGGATCAGCAATCACATGTTCCCGGTACCATTGGCTGAACAATTGCCGGTAATACTCACTGTTGAAACAAGCCTGGGTCATCACGTTTAACGACCGCTTTTGTTGTTCATCAAACTCTTCATTGACAACTGTCTTTAAGAAAGCGATAGCGGACGACCGATTAAGGGCTAGTTCCTGCTTGAAAGCTTGAGTGAATTGGTCCAGCCGATTCTGAAACAACTCATCAATAAGTGCTTCTTTTTTGGGAAAGTGGTGCATCAATCCTCCCTTGCTAAGGTTAGCCATCCTGGCCACCGCATCTAAGCTCATACTCTCAATCCCTTTACGATTGATAATGTCTGTAGCCGCTTCTAGGATGAGCTGTCGATTTTCTTGTGGCTCCTTCTTTCGTTTATAATTATTGCTATTCTCCATACTTACCTTACAAAGAAACCGACCATATGGTTCCTTTGTAAGGTAAGTATTTTTTAAATCTTGTTTTTTCTTGACCCCTTTCGGGAAAACGGGGGTAAATACATTAAAACGAATTAATACCACAAAGCTGCGCCAGAATCGTTTATGGTACACCTAACAGTTACCTTACCACCATGAAATCATTCACGCAGTTTTTCGAAACGTTTGCTTCCAAAGCCACCCGCGCCACGGGTTCATCAACGGCTTTTATCATTGCCCTGCTAACCGTCATCATCTGGCTGATTACGGGGCCTATTTTCGGCTACTCTGATACCTGGCAGCTGATCATCAATACCGGAACGACCATCATTACGTTCCTTATGGTTTTTCTGATCCAGAAATCGCAGAACAAGGATTCGATGGCCATGCAGATCAAGCTCAACGAACTGATCGCGGTTAACCGGAAAGCCAGCAACCGACTCCTGAACATAGAAGACCTCAGCGAAGCCGAGTTACGTTCCCTCCACGAATTTTTTGGCCGCTTAGCCGAAAAAGCGAAGGCCGAAGCTACCTTATCAGAATCGCACTCCGTTGAGGAAGCCGAGGAGATTCACGAGGAGAAAGTTGAAGAACTGGAAAAACGGCAGCAGACCCGCAAACATCGCCCGAAACCAAACGGCAACCAGCTAACAGCAGCCTGATACGCCTTTCATTGCCTCAATATTGCCTACCTTTAGTCCATGAACTACGCCTGGGCTACGCTTCTTTTTTGTCTTCTCCTGCTTCCTGTCCACGCCGAAGAACCAACGGGGATCCAGTTTTTTCAGGGTTCCTGGCAGCAGGTTCTGACCGAAGCGAAACTCCAGAACCGACCCATCTTTGTCGACATTTATACCAACTGGTGCCCCCCCTGCCGACGTATGGCGCGGGAAGCCTTTCCCAATCCGAAAGTAGGCGAGAAATTCAATACGTATTTTATCTGCTACCAGGTCAACGCTGAGTTTGGCGAAGGGCTGAACGTAGCAAGGGCCTATGGCGTGCAGAGCTACCCAACCTCATTGTTCATGACGCCCACCGGCGAACTGGTTCACCGGGCTATTGGCTACGGGGGTATTGAATCGATGATCACGCAGGCCGACCATGCTCTGCACTTACCCAAACTGCGCCAGTTTCGGAAGTTGAAAAACCGAAAGCAAGCGGCCGATTAGTACGTAAACGTCAGGGCATTCGGCGTGAAGCGTAGCGTTACCTCGTGCGTACTAGGCTGAAAATAAAGGTTAGCCGTCGGATTCTCAGGCGTCTGCGAATAGAACGTATAGCCTAACCGTATCGCATTGCTTATCTGAAACTCAGCCAGCGCATACAGGTAATTGGCTGAAACCAACCCAGGGCTGTTGTAGCGATACGATAAGCCCAGGCCCAGTTGCTCATTGATCCAGACACGGGCGTTCAGATCAACGCCCGGCGATCGTTCGGCGATTTTGGATACCAGTACCGACGGAATCAGTACGGTTTTGTCACTCAGATCAATTCGGGTACCCGCCTGTAGCATCACAGGCCGTACGCTCTGGTATAAGTAGCGTTCCGACAGATCCAGCGCCCGGCCAACCAATTCCGGCACCGAAAGTCCGCCGAAAAAGCGGTCGCCTTTATAGTAGATTCCCAGACCCAGGCTGGCAATGGGCCGGTTGATTGCTGCGGCTGTGCTGTAGTCATACAGAGGCAATACGCTAACGCCCCCCTGTACCCCGATGGATAGTTTGGCCAGCGCTGGCATGTTAAACCGATACGCAACACTCCCGTAGGCTCCCGTTGCCGCAAACAACCCCATGCGGTCGTTCAACGCCTGAAATCCCAGCCCGACCCGGCCATTGGCTACCGCTCCGTCGACGCTTACCGTTTGCGTGAGTGGGGCATTCCGTATGCCAAACCATTTGCGTCGAAGCGAGGCCGACAGCTGAAATGTTTCGGCGCTGCCAGCAGCTGCCGGATTTATACTGATGGGATTAATGAGGTACTGCGAGTAAAGCACTTCTTTTTGGGCCGATGCCGTCTGAGACAACACAAGACTCAATACGGCGCCCAAAAAAATGCCTGCCTGGTAACGAATTTTCATAACGGTTCGGAATAGCCAACAAATTGCAGGCTTTTACCCTAAAAACCTAACCTGAACGCCGACGATCCAGTCCGCTAGTTCAGACTCAGGATTTTGATTTCGGTCCGGCGATTCTGTTCGTGTTCTTCTTCCGTGCAGGTTACGCCGTCCTTGCACTTATTGAGCGGTTCGCTTTCACCGTATCCTTTTGCCGTAATCCGTGCGGGGGCAATTCCTTTCGATTTCAGGTAGGCGACAGCAGACTTAGCCCGGTTTGTCGACAGCGTTTTGTTATACTGCGTCGTGGCCCGGCTGTCGGTATGCGACCGGAGTTCGATGGTCATGGCCGGATATTGTTTCAGTAGTGCAACCACTTTATCCAGCTCGGCAGCAGCGGCTGGCTGAATCGTCGCTTTGTTCTTGCCGTAGTGAATATTGTTGATCTTGACCACATCGCCCTTGGTGAACATCACTAAGTCGGGGGAGCCTGTGCCTTTGCTGGTTATCAGGCTCGACAGGGCAGCCATGCCCTCTTTACTACTTTCCAGGCGGTAATCACAGCCCGGTAGGACCATTAGTTCGTACTGCCCGTTGGCGTCGGTGGTGGTTTCCTGCACAATCCCGTCGCACATGTTGATGAGTTTTATCTTCGCGCCAACAACTCCTGCCTGCGTCGCCTGTGTCGTCACCCGTCCGCGTAAGGTGGTCGTCGAAGGGCCAAATACCTCACTGGAACGAAGCTGCGGTTTTGCCAGCGAAATGTCCAGCCGTACCGGCTGGTTGTCGGCCAGGTTTTTCGTCGAGAACCCTACTTTGTTCGTCAGATACCCGTCGCGGCTCGCCAGAAACGTAGCATCGCTTTCAGCATCCAGACAGAACCGCAGTAAGCCACTGTCATTCGTTTTCAACTGTTTTACGTCCTGTCCGTTTGCTGCGTTGATCGCAATAATCGTATTGTCCAGAGGGGTGTTCGAATCAGCATCAAACACGCCAACCGTCAGTTCCCGGCAGGGGTACAGCGAACCCTGACGCGTGAAGCGATAAATATCGTCATCGGCGCCCCCGTTCCTGCGGTTGCTACTCAGGTAACCCGTCTGCCGATTTTTATCCGTTACAATCCCAAAATCGTCTTTTTCCGAATTCAGCGGCTGCCCCAGATTGTACACGCTTTTCACCTGGTCACTGCCGTTCAGCTGCGCATAGAACAGATCGAGTCCGCCCAGGCCTTTCAGACCATTTGAGGAGAAATACAGATTACCGGTTTCATCAACGAACGGGAATAGCTCATTTCCTTTCGTATTGACTTCTTTCCCCAGGTTAATAGGTTCGCTCCATTTGCCGTTGGTCCAGCGCGATACGTAAATATCGGTACCGCCAAACCCGCCCGGCCGGTCGGAGGCAAAATACAGCAGTTGATCATCGGGTGACAAAGCGGGGTGACCCGTCGAGTACTGATCACTATTGAAAGGTAATTCTTCGGCTTTGCTCCAGCGACCATCCAACTGGCTGGCCGTGTACAGCTTTAGTTTGTTGATCCGGTCCGTACTCTGCTGGTAGCGCCCCTCGTTGTAGTTGTTGCGGGTGAAAATAATGCGCGACCCATCCTTGGTAAACGTAGCTGGCCCTTCGTGATACTTGGTATTGAGGCTTTCGTAGAAACGCTCGGAGCGGCTGGTGGGGCGCTCGTTATAGCCCAGATGCAGCTGGGTACCGGCGTAGATTCCCTGCATCTTCGAGTCGTTGGCCGTAGGACTGGTGTAAGCATCTTTGCCCAGCGGCACCTGCTTCAGCTTGCCTTTTGCGTTCTGCTCGTCGGCAGGGAGGAAAAACAGATCCAGGAAAGGGGTATTCTTCTGCGAGAAGGCTTTCTTCAGCCGTTTCTTGCCGCCCGCTGATACGAACACCAGCCCGCCCTGATACAGCGCCGGGCTAAATTCGGCGTTCTGCGTATTCAAGGGCAAAAAATCAAGCTTGTAATTAGCCGGTTTCCGAAGCAACTCATCCGTATTACCGTACCGGTTATCCGTAATGCCTTCTGGTTTTTCCTGCTGTTTCAGTTTGCCGTATTTCTCAAACGCGATCTCGGCTTCCTTGTACTTACCATTGCTGGCCAGTGCCTGCGCGTAGCGTAGATAACAGTCAGCATCTTCGGGCGGAATTGATTCGGAGTAGAGTAATTCCCGAAAAACCTGCTCTGCTTTTTTGGAGTTATGCAGCTGCTGGTAGCTGTATCCCAGGTTCATCTTCGCCGTCAGGCGGTTCTTGTCGGAAAGTTCACTGGGTTTTGCCAGCACCTGCTCATACAACGCGGCCGCATTGTCGTAGTAAGACTGATTGAATTGGCGGTTCGCTTCGGCAATGAGCGACTGGGCCAGTAATGGTAATGGCTTACCCAACAGACAGGCTATACCCAGAAGCAGGTAAAGACGGTAGTTCATAGTACGGGCTGTTACAGGAGTACAAACACAAAGCCCTTCCCCAGTTCATGAAGAAGGTACTTTGACCCTAGCAAATACTAGGCCGAATTTTAGAAGTAACGGGGCGTCAGAATACGGTTTTTACCGAAACCAAATTCATAACGTAACAGGATCTCGTGCGAGCTTGGTGCCACCGTGCGCAAATCGTTCATGGTATGGTCATAGGCATACCCGAACCGGAACTGGTCGGTCAGTTGAATCTCCAGCAGTCCTACGATAGCATCGGTAGTATAGGGCGTCCAGCTCGAGAACTGGTTTTTTCGTACCGACGCGCCAATGGCGAACCGGTCCATAAACCAGACGTTGATGTTCCCGTCGAAACCCAGCGGGGCCCCTTCCGCGTATTTCGCCAGCATAGAGGGCTTGATTTTGACAGCCGGACTCACGCCAATCACAAACCCAGCAGCCAGATAGGCATGCCGGACCTGGCGGGAACGCAGCTGATCGGAGTCATACTCATTCAGCCGGTTTTTGATCAGCCGGGGAACCGACAGACTCAGGTAAGCCCGGTCATTGCTGATGTAGATACCGGTTCCGAAGTTTGGCAGCACTTTCGATACGTTCTGCGAAAACGCCGGGTCGGTCTGCGTCGTTCCGTCCGGCGTAAGGCGTACATCGGTCAGATTAGCCCGGAAGCTGGATGCGCCGGCCTGTAATCCCAGCGCCAGCGTAGTGCGTTCGCCTGCTTTGATCCGGAAGGCATAGGACGCAAACGCGCCTGCTTCTTCAAAAACAGAAACTTTGTCGCCGTATATCTGTAACCCCACTCCGATACGCTCCCGGTTCAGGGGCATATCCATTGTGAACGTTCCCGTTTGTGGCGAGCCCGGCAGCCCCGACCACTGGTTCCGGTACAGCGCCGACATGCTCAGTACGTCACGGCTACCCGCATAGGCCGGGTTCAGCGCCATCAGGTTGAACATGTACTGCGAGAACATTTTATCCTGCTGCGCCCAGACCTGGCTACTGCTAAACAGCAGCAGTAGCCCAACGGTCCAGCGTTTTATTCCTGAAAGGTTTCCCATTCGTTTTAGCGATTAATTATCATATAGTGTACAAACCGGCGTCCATCACTTAGCTTGATCACATAGTAATACGTGCCGCTTGGTACTCCATTGGCATCTCCTCCCACAACGATACCAGTATTTGGTTTACCATCCCAATCATTCTGGTAATCTTCGTTTTTATAGATCATATGGCCCCAGCGGTTGAACACTTCCAGACTGATCGTCAATCCGGCTGCTCCCCGTATGACGAAGACATCGTTGATGCCGTCACCATTTGGTGAGAATCCTTCCGGAATAAACAGCGACGATGGTGCCACCTGCAGCGTCAACGGCGTTGGTTCGCTTTCGTTGCTGTCAGATGGGTTGCCGTTGCCGTTCAGATCGGGTTCCAGCCCATTGGTCGACGTATCGCGGATCCGTACCGTTCCCGCTTTCGCCGTTACCTGAACCGTGTTCCAGAAGGTGCTGTTGCTGCCATCCGGTAGCACATTCACCGTAAAGATCAAGGTATCGACCTTACCCGCAGCCAGCATACTGGTGCTGTCGTCGAGCGAAAGTCGGGTATCTTCCATACCGTTGAACCGTGGGTTCAGCAGCAGTGTACATCCCGTTGAAATCGCTACCGGTGCGTTCGTCACCTTGCAGACAGCGCCGGTTTGGCGGTTGAATCCTTTCTCCAGCGAGTCGGTCAGCATGACGTTCCGCAGCGTAACTCCGCTGTAGTTTTTCACCACAACCTGGTACGTTACGTTGTAGCTTCCATCGGCCTGGCGGACGGTGTCGCGAACGGCGAGCGCTACCCCAATGCGTGGTAACAGCGACCGGTAGTTCAGCGTAACCGGCGTTGGAACATTGTTGTTTCGTGGATCCAGATCGTTGTCCGGGTCAGGGTTGGTACCTGAGGTCGACACATCCTGAACAACTTCGTTCGTTGGCGTCAGGGCGGTTGCCGTTGCCCGGTTGTTGAAGACCGTCGTGTCGGCGTTTTTCACGTCAACCCGAACCGTAAACTTCAGATCCCGGCTGGCACCGACGGCCAGTGTACTCATCGAGTCAATCAGCATTTTCGTGATCAGGCCCTGACCCGTATAAGCTGGATCAACACGCAGACCAGAGTCGGCCGTTACCGCAATCTGATTGCCCACGATCAGCGCACCCCGCCGGAACGTTTCCGACAGATTATCGACTACCTGTACTTTCTTCAGCGGTACGCTGCCCATGTTGCGCAGGCGGATGGTGTACGGTACGTCGTAGACGCCTTCACTACCCGGTACAGCAACGGGTGTGCCAACCGATTTCGCGACGCCCAGTAATCCGCTTGGCAGGCTGAACCGCACCGCCGTTGAGCTGGCCGTATTCATGATTGGTACCAGACCATCGTTCGAAATGTCGCGTACCGTCTGGCTGCCGTTCGACGTTTTGCCCGTTACGGTAGCACTGGTGAAGAACGGTCCGTTATTGCCGTTTGGCAGAATCCGCACGATGAACATGAGCGTATCCTGCTCACCTGCCGACAGGTAGCTGGCCGCAGTCAGCAGGTTGGGCTGCGAGCTGCCGTTGAAGCCACTGTTCGCAACCAGGTTGCTGCCAGTGCCTACTTTCGGTACGCCAATCACGGTGAACGATACCGGCGACGCAAAGGCTTTCGACAGGCTATCCGTCAGCGTGAGGCCGAAGAGCGACACATCACCCACGTTTTTCACCGTCGCCCGGAATCGTACCAGGTAACTGTTATCCGCTTGTTTCTGGTTGTTGGTCACCGCCAGCGACAGCGCAATAGCCGGTCCTTTTATTTGTGGTGCGCCCAGCGTGAATGACGTATAACCACTGTTGTTGTTCGGGTTACCGTCATTGTCCGGATCGGCACTGCTGCCGCTCACCGACTGATCGGACACCATCGTTACGCTGTTCATGGCGGTTGCCACAGCCTGGTTCCGGTAGGTCCGGGTCGTATCACCCGCCCTGCGTCTTACAATCACGTCGAGTGAGAACGTCTGTGAATTACCCGGCAGCAGATAGCTTGCCGACGTGAGCATGCTCGCCGTAGCCGCGCCCGTGTAGGCCGGATTCACCGTGATCGTCCGGCAGTTAGCCGATGTGCAACCGGCAGCTACGCTGGTCGACACCACCTGACCCGGTGCAAAGACACCAGCCAGGTTATCCGTCACCTGTACGTTACGCAGGGTATCGTCGCCGAAGTTAGTCACCACGAAGCGGTACGTTACCCGCATCAAAGAATCACCCACCAGCGTTGGGGTACCCGTCACCGCTTTCGCCAGACCAATCAAGCTTGGTTTGTAGGGCGTCAGGTCGGTTACCGTTACGCTCGACGTATCGTTGGCCGGGTTACTATCCCGCATGTCGCAGTACGTAATCTCGGCTTTATTGACAATCCGGCCTTTCGACAGAATCCGGGCGTTGAACGAAAAGCTCGACGCTTGTTTGGCCCGCAGGCTGTCAATCCGTTTGTTGATTACGCCACCCGAGATACCGATACCGCTTTCGGTCACCAGTTCCAGTCCTTTCGGCAGTACGTCACGTACATCGATGTTTTTCGCTGTGTAGTTGCCGTTGTTGGTTACCCGGATGGTATACGTTACAATCTCGCCCTGCTGAACGGCCGTTTTGCTAACCGTTTTAGTAACGGCCAGATCGGTTGTCAGCGAATCGGCGGTGCAGTTGAAGATGCTCACCGTTACGGCGGCTGGTGCGCTGACGCAGCCCGCGTTCGACCGCGAGAACACGTAATACGTACCGGCCCCGACCGAATCCGTCCGAATCACCAGCGGTGAGGTTATCGTTTTACCCACCCGGAACTCATACGAATGCCCCACTGCCGTGTACGACAGCGCGTTCGCCAGGTTAACCGTTGGCGACGGACAGGTATTCCGCAGGTTCTGCACCACCGGCATTTCGGCAGGCAGCGACGCGGTCAGTACCACATCCTCCGATTTCACCGATGTACAACCGTTGGCATCCACCAGTTGTACACTATACGTACCGCTGTTTTTCAGGACAATGGTCTGCGTTGTGGCTTTGCTGTTCCAGAGGTACCCCGCAGCACCGGCTGGTGCCTGCAGAATCACCGAATCACCGTAGCAGAAAGTCGTTTTACCAATAACCGCGATGGTTGGTACCGATTTGATACCGCCAATCGTCAGTACAACATCGTCTTTCGCAACCGGGCAGGCGGCATTGTTCAGGCTCACCGACAGGGTCAGCGTGACTTTGCCGACCATAACGTCCTCGGTGCTGGCCGTATAGATTGGGTTGGCTGAGAATGGGTTGCTGAACGTACCCGTACCGCTCGTTGTCCAGTGCGCTACGGCATTAGCACCGCCAATCACTCCGTTCAGCTGGTACGTCTTAGCCGCGCAGATGGTCGCGTCAGCACCGGCGTTGGCCGTTGCCGGACTGGTTGGATCACAGGCAATCGGCGTTTCACAGGATTTGATCAGCACGTGGATCATCGCTGGCAGGCCGTAGCAACCGTTGACTGTCCGTTCGACGACGTAGTACGTACCCGTACCCACGGTGGCGGGATTCGCTACTTTCGAGTCGGCACTCAACGATGCATTGGTGTAGTACTCAAAGACACCACCCGCTGTGCTCACTTTACTGGTTACACCCGATACCAGATTCACTGTTGTCGCCGGGCAGATGTTGGTCCGGTCAGCCACAGTTGGCGTTGCTACTTTCGGCAGTACCGTTATAGTGATTGGGTTCGAGGCCTCGCTCTTACAGAAGTCCGAGCTGCAGCAACGAGCCGTGTACGTGCCGCTTTTGGCCAGCGAGATCGTGATCGAATTTCCAACCAGATCGTTCGACCAGGTTACGTACGAACCCGGTCCGCAGCCCTGCGCCGTCAGGGTAATTGGCGCGCCGAAGCAGGCGGTTACGCTGCTGCCGCTGCCCGTCACGCCCGATACCGTAATGGTTGGCGGAGCTGGCGAGCCTACCGTGATGGTGCTGTATGGTGACCAGTCGCCTTCGCAACCAGCTACTTTGCATTTCACGCGGTATTGAGTGGTAGCCGTTGGTGCCGCCGTGAGCGTGTTGCCCGTTGAGCCATCCGACCAGATGTAGCTTCCCATGTCACAGCCCGTTGCGGTCAGCACTACCGTTTCGCCTGGGCAAACGCTTGGCTTGCTCACGGCAACGGTTGGTGTACCTGGTGTCCCCAGAATGACATCGATGCTGGCCGACTCCTCGCTGGTGCAACCATCAATGGTGCAGGTTGCCATCAGCCACAGATCGCTGGTAACGACTTTTGTAATTTTTGCACCGACGGTACCATCCGACCAGGTCACGATGCCACCGTCGCAGCCGAGGGCTTCGAGCGTAGCTGTGGTTCCGTAGCAAACCGTCAGCGATGGACCGGCTACCAGGCGTGGCGGCTCTACGTGACGAACGTTTACCGCAGCCCCTGTTCCGTCGAATGCGGCACAGAGGTTTCGACTGCTAATCAGGAGCGACACGTCCTGCGCCGTTGACAGGCCAGGCCGGATCGCCGATACGTCCAGGTAGTTTTTATCCGATGCGTTGGCGTTGTAGACCAGTGTATGGATTGTGTAACCCGCCGACTGAGCCGGTACGTTGAAGCTTGGTGTCGCGCTGGTTTGTTCAACCACCTTGCTGGCCCCTTTCGTCAATATGTACAGTACTGAGTAACCGGCTGGCTGCACCAGACCGCCGTTCGCGCGGGCAGCTACCGTTGTACTGTTCGAATCGGCACAAACCGTTGGGCTCACCGCAACGAGCGTACCGGCGCTAACTGTACAATCCGTGTTGGTGGTCACCGTGATCGAGGTCGACGGATCGCTCAGGCAGGTACCCACGCGGCACTGGGCGTAGTAGGTCTGCGTACCCGTTGGCTGCACGACGATACTGGTACCCGTGTTGCTGCCGTTGATGCCATTCGCCGACCACACTACCGTACCGTTGCAGCCCGTAGCCGTCAGCGTAACCGTACCACCCGGCGCTACCGACGTAGCCGATGCAGCAATGGTTGGGGCGGCAACCGGTACCACGGTGATGGTGTAGGTACCGGCCGTCGCACTGCGGCAAGCGCCCACCTGGCAGTAGACTGAGTAGGTTGTTGTTGCGCCAGGAGTCACTGTGATCGATGACGTGGTTTCGCCCGTGCTCCAGACTGGTGTACCGGCGCAGTTGCTCACACTCAGCGTTACGGGGTCTTTACCGCAGGTTACGCTGGTGCTGGCCACGACGGTCGGTGCTGGCAATGGCGTTACGTTAATATCAATGACGTTCGACTGGCCGCTGCCGCATTGCGTTCCTACTTTACATACGGCGTAGAACTGGTGGACGCTGGCCGTTGCCGTTACTGACACAACCGGTCCCGTCTGACCATCCGACCAGATTACCGTACCGTTACAGCCCGTAGCCGAGAGCGATACAACTCCGCCGTCGCAGGTAGCCGTCGTTGATGCGGTGATTCTCGGAGCCGTACCAGCTGTGTTGACCGTTACGCGAATCCGATTCGAGACGTCGCTGGTGCAGGTAGCCAGTTGGCAGGTAGCGTAGTATTCTTTCGTTTCTGTCGGCATGAACGTGATGGTTGAACCGGTCAGGTTCACACCCGACCATTTCACCGTGCCCGTGCAGCCTTGAGCCGACAGCGTGATGGCTTCTCCGCTACAGATGAATGTTTTGTTTGCACTGATAATTGGTGCCGATGGGGTCAGCACCGTAACCGGTACCGATGGCGATGCTTCACTCAGGCAGGTACGAACCCGACACTGGGCGTAGTAGCTCGTGGTCGCGGTTGGTTTCACCGTAATGCTGGCTCCC
This sequence comes from Spirosoma sp. KUDC1026, assembly GCF_013375035.1. NCBI lineage: Bacteria > Pseudomonadati > Bacteroidota > Cytophagia > Cytophagales > Cytophagaceae > Spirosoma > Spirosoma sp. KUDC1026. Next base: position 5,467,701 of record NZ_CP056032.1, read on the forward strand.
GTGGCACCGGTGTTCCAGACTAGGGTACCGTTGCAGTTCGTTGCCGTCAGCACAACCTGACCACCTGCGCAAATCGAGTCAACGCTGGCCGTTACAGTTGGGATAGTCGGACTCACGACGTTAATAACGACGGGCGCTGAAGCCGGGCTGGTGCAGGCACCGCTCTGGCAGGATACGGTATAACTGTTGTTGCTATTCGTTGGCCGAACCACGATGCTGGCTCCCGTAGCACCCGTGCTCCAGACTGGCGTACCCAGGCAGCCACCGGCGGTCAGCGTAACCGATTCGCCCGGACAAACCTCCGTCGCTGTGCTGGCAATCGTTGGCGCAACCAGCGTTGGGGTTATTTCGATAATCTGCGTAGCTGACTGGCTCAGGCAGGTACCGACGCGGCACTGCGCGGTATAGGTCGTCCGTACGGTTGGGGTAACCACGATAGATGCTTCCGTCTGCCCCGTAGACCATTGAATCGTACCGCCCGCACAGGCGCTTGCGGTCAACGTCACTGACGATCCCGCACACACGCTTGCCGCACTTGCCGTAATGGTTGGTGTTTGCGGATCGTTGACCTGAATCGTGATCGGGTTCGACGCGGCACTCACGCAACGCCCAACGATACAGGTGGCCGAGTAGATCGTCGTTGCCGTTGGCGATACACTGACCGAAAGACCCGTTTGACCATCCGACCAGCGAACCGTTCCACCGGCACAACCCGTTGCTTGCAGCGTCACCATAGCTCCCCGGCAGATTTCGCTGGCCGAGCTGGCAATAACTGGTGGTTGAACGACGCATTGATCAATCAGGATAACCGCCGTGGATGTATCGTTGGTCATTTTGCCGGGATCGTTGTTATCCCCGCTGATGGTAGCCGTGTTACGTAGCGTACCGGTCGAATTGATCGTTGCTTCGATCAAAATATTCCGGTTGGATCCCGATGTCAACGCACCAACCGTCCAGATACCCGTAGCCGGATTGTACTCGCCGACTGGCGTTGAACTAACATAGGTCAGCGTAGCTGGCAGCACATCGCGCACCGTTACATTCGTACCGGTGATTGGTCCGTTGTTCGAGGCCGTAATGGCGTAGGTTACTTTCTGACCCAGCGCGTAGGGTCCTGGCGTCACAACGCGTTTGGCCACTGCCAGATCGGCCCGGCACTGCCCAACCGTAATCGTCAGCGAGGTGCGGCTGCTAACACAGTTGTCTGCATTAATAGCTTCGGCCGAGTAAACGACGGCGCCAATTCCGGCTGGCGTAACGAGCAGTTTTTCTCCGCTTTCGGTTGTTGCAATCAACTGGTTGTTCTGATCATACCAATTGATCCGGGCACCCGGTGCAAAACCAATCAGTTTGGTGCTGCTGCCCTGACAAACCAGCGTATCGTCGCAGGCAACGCCCACTGGCGGTACTGGACGGGGATTAATCCGGGCAACGAGCGAGCTGCTGGAAGCCGTGCAGTTTCCGCCTGGATTGTTAGTCGTTGCCGTCAGCAGTACCGATCCTGCTACCAGGTCAGCTGCCGATGGGGTATAGATCGTTTCAAGCGCTGTTGCACTGCCAAACGTACCCGAACCGTTTGTCGACCAGGTTACGCTTGTGGCCGATCCGGACAGGATCGCCCGCAGCGGAATGATGTCGCCAGCGCAGACGGCCACGCCAGGACCAACGGTTACGCCCGCTACGTTCTGGCAGTTACAGTCGATGATATTTACCGACAATACCGTCGGATCGCTGTAGCAGTCGGCCGACCGGGCGAAGAGGTAATAATTTCCGGTGCCTACCGAGGTCAGATTCGTTACCTGCGTTCCGGGAGCGCGGTTTATGCTGGTGTACCATTCATAAGTCAGCCCAGGCAGTTGGTTTGTGATCTGAACCGTTGTCAGATTAACCGACGTAGCGGGGCAGACATTCTGAGCGGTACCGGCAATGACTGGTGCTGCCAGATCCGTAACGGTCACCGTGACTGGCAGACGCGTACTGGCGCAACCATCAGCCGATACAGCTTCCGCGTAATAGGTCGTCGTCGCTACCGGGACGACCGTGAATGGAGCACCACTTGCCACTGTATCAATGGCGGTGCCGCCCGTTGCCGACAGATACCAGCGAATCGAAGCGCCCGGCGCTGATGTCGACGCGATCAGTTGGGCAGTTCCTCCAACGCAGACCGTCGTGTTCGACGAAACGATCAGGTTAAAGTTCGTTGGGCAACGTGGTGCTAAACCAGCATCAACCGTCAGGCGAACTTCGCCCGGAGACAGCACATACACGGGTGTCCGACCGGTGACTGGATCAGCAACGCTGTTCGTACCGTCGATCCCCTGCCCGGCCAGCGTCAGCTTCAGGTTACGGGCGCCCAGCCCCGTTGTGTCGAAGACAACGTAGTAGCCGGTGCCCGGTGTCAGATTCGTGAACAGGTACTTACCGTTACTGTCTGTAAGCTGACTGGTTACCGGTGTTGCCTGGCCGTCTATATATAAGGATACACGAATGCCCGACACACCCGTTTCGGTGCCGCCATCCTGAACTCCATTTCCGTTGTTGTCGTAGAAGACAAAGTCTCCCAGACTGGCACTCGGTACGTAGAAACCAGCGTCGATAGTCGTATTGTTTTCGCCCGGTGCCAACGTGAAGCTCGCGGTTCGGCCAGTGATCGGATCAGCATCTGAATCGATCGTACGGTCTGTGCCGACCAGCGCGCTGGTTGAGACGTAACCGGTTGGTGTGGCAAAACTCACTGAGTACGGAACACCCGGCGTCAAACTGGTAAAGCTGTAAATGCCCGAGGCATTCGTTGTTGTCGTTGCCACAACTTGCCCCGTCCCATCTAATAAGGATACACTTACCCCCGAAATACCAGGTTCACTCGTTTGTTGCAGACCATCTCTGTTCAGGTCAGCAAAAACTTTGTCGCCCACGCTGCTCACTGGAGCCGCATCAACCTGAATGTTGCAGCAGTTCGACACCGGGCAGCCATCCATATACATAACGAACCGATACGTACCGGGGCTCTTGATTGTCAGCGAAAAATCACTGTTCACCTGAGCCAGGTCAGCGGAAACAGCTGTTGTACTGATCGGTGTTTCGTTGCGATACCAGACAATCTGGTTATAGCCAGTTGGAATCGTAATGGTGTATTCGTCACCCGGATACCAGAGCAGCGGCACCGAGAAACAGACCGAGCTATAATCGTCTTCGAGCAAGTGCTGGTTGTTCGGCGTCGAATCGAAATCCTGCTGTCCTGCACCGATGATTTCGGCTTTGCTGAACCAAACCCCGCGTTCCTGCACCGTAGCGCTGATAACCAGCACCGCCGAATCGAGGGGAGCAATGCTGTTGATCGTCCAGGTGCCGGTTGCGTCATTATACGATCCACCACCGCGCAGAATATTTGCCGAGCCGGGTATGTAGGTAACCCCGCCTGCCGGCAGATCAGTCTTAACCACCACGTTGGTAGCCGCAACCGACCCTGGCGCGTTAGCAACAACCAGCGTATACGCGACAGCGTTGCCAATAGCCGGACTCTGATTGCTAATACTCTGGCGCAGACTCAGATCAATAGTCTGCATGTCCTGCGCCTGGGCTGATGTAACAAGTCCGGTTAGCAGGACAGCCCAGAACGCACAAAAGCCCTGTAGGGCGGGGAGCATTCTGAACAGACCCAACAGACGATCAAGCAGATTGTCGATAAATGCGGGTTGCCGGTCAGGACGTTTCCTGAAAACCTCCGCCCCATCGGCCATTGGCCGGACTAATGGTTCGTATGGCAGGTTGCTTCGTAGAATTGACTCATTCATTGACCGTCTGGATGAACGCGTAGTGCATGATGAATTGAAATAAGTACGGTGGTTTTGTAAACTGTTCACGGCATCCGCCAGTGTCGATTGGGGCGACACTAGCGAAGCTGTAGGACACGGAGTAGATGCAGCTAGTTGAGAAGAGGAAGCGGGAAGAGAAGCCGACAACCCCGGAGCGCCGAGCCGACCCGCCGGGCCTGAATCGCCCAGAACCCGAAGCAGCAGATGCATTGTACGTTGAAAAAGAGTCCAGCCCCACAACCAAGAGGCTATGAGTCGGGAAGTGCTTGTACTATATAAAGAACGTAGCGTAGAGAGTACTGCCATCTGGTACTTAGTTTGGGGCGTTATTTAATGCAGCCCCCCTCCTTTGTCGGGAGGTATAGAGCCTGCAAACCCATGACAAGTCGCAGCTTGCTTTTTCTGTGAAAGACAAGACGGTACTGGTCAGCCTGAAATCATCGAAAACTATGCCAAACCCCCTATTTTAAAGGGTTAGCCCAAGGAAGGAGGAAGGAAACCACAGCTTATCCAGTCAGCGCGATTAATCTGGAGAAAATTATCCGAACTGGCATGAGTCGCATCCCAACTGCGAAAATTATGCCAACCAGGATGTAACCATTGGGGAAGTCTAAATTTATTAATTATGCGTTAATTGACCTTTTGTGTAACACTGGACAGCTAAAAGCCGCAAAGCCACTCCGATCAGGGAGTGGCTTTGCGGCTTTTGTAGACTCAGATTTCTGCTTAGAAATCGTAACCCAGCGTCAGGTACGCAATCGGCGAATTGACTACTTTGTCTTCAAGGCCCCAGGCATAATCCAGCTTAACGAAATACCCAAACAATGTCGTCCGGACGCCCGCGCCGTAGCCGATTAGGAATGGATTTTTGAAATTTGTTACAACGGCCCGGAAGGGAATACTACCGCCACCTACGATCTCCGTATTCAGGCTGTTCTGCTGGCTGAACGGGCCCGTACCCGCCCAGGCAGTACCAATATCGGTGAAGGCTACCAATTGGAGATTTCGCAGAAAATTCGACGTAATATTTCCTTTGTATAAGTACTGGATAAACGGCAGGCGGAGTTCGGCGTTGAACAGCATGTAGCTATTACCTGTCAGCTTGCCCTGCCGGAAACCACGCAGCGGAGCGGCAAAGTCGAGGAAGAAAACATCCCGGTAATCATACGGAATTTCGGCGGGCACATCATTCGGCACCAGCAGCGGGTTGGAGGCTACGCGCTCCAGCCGGTTAGCCGCAATCCAGTTTTCCATACCGCCCAGCGTTGCCTTCTTGGGCGCCGGTCCCCCCGACTGACTCAGGGCAAAGCGGGTTGCCAGTACCAGGTTACGGTGGATTTTCTGGTAGTGTCGCAGATCGAGCGAGAGCCGTCGGAAGCTTTCGGCCGACGACCGGATGCCCGCATATTCCTCAAAACGGAGTTTCAGCTTGGTACCGATGATGGTATTCAGACCACCCGCTTTCGTATTATCGAACACAAACTCAGCCCGCAGACCAGCGTAGTCCGATACCCGATCCGGCTCGGCCGTGGTCGTCATGTCGATCAGACGGGTAATGGCGTAGAACGGCGAGAGCGAGAACCGGCTGTTGACGGATAGCGGGTATGATGCCGTCAGATCGACCCGGTTGAACCGGTATTTCTGGGTAAGACCAATCCCATCGGCGAATAGCGTCCGGCGTTCGACCCGCGCCCCCACATCGATCCGGTGCGTGTAGTTCATGTATTCGGCAAACAGGTTGCTGTTGCGCAGCATGGCCGCTGTTGACAGAAAGCCCCCCGCCCGAATCATGTGATTTTCCAGCAGATCTGTCAGTGTTACGTCCTGCGCGTAACCGAAGCCGAGCAACGGATCAACCCGCCAGTTCGACTGGGCATCGTTTACGCCAAACTGACCTTTATAGTTGAAGGGTCCGCGAATGGTGATGTTTTCCCGGCGCCGGTTGCGGGGCAGCGTCGGGGTCAGGTTGGCCGTGGCTCCCGTAATCCGGCGTTGCCGATTCTCGGTGGCTTTCACAACATCCGGATCGAAGGTATAATTATCGGTATCAACCTCGCCCGGCGCCAGCGCCAGTTTACTACGTGTCGAATCGGGGGTGGCAGGCTGCGGCACGGTATCCCTTTTGGCAACCTGAGCCGTAGTGTCAACTTTAACCGCCTGAGCTGTCTGGCCAGCGCGTCCTTTACTAACTACCGCCGACTGACGCATAGTGGCACTACGCGGAGTTGGCGTTGTAGCCAGGCGCTGATTCAGGTTAAGCTCGGCCTTGTAGCCGATATATTCTTCACCATTGCGCAGGCTGCTGTACACGAACCCACCGTTACTGGGAATCAGATCGTATTGATTGATGCTCTGTTGCAGCGCGGTTACCTGACTGATTGAGCCGCTTTCAGCGTTGAGCCGGTATATATTCCGAATACCATTGACCTCGTTGAGGAAATACACCGTGTTTTCGCCAGCTGGAATGGGCTGCGTAGCGTACGAGAGTGAATCGGTCAGACGCTCTACGTTTAAGTTACGGGCGCTGCCTTCGTGCGTAAACAGACTTAGTTGCTCACGCATGGTTTTGTACGATCCTTTGTCCACGCCCAGTGTATCCTGCAGACGGTTCGAGCTGAACACAACCAGTTGGGCGTTCCGGCCAACAAACCGCGGATACAGGTCGTCGTACAGATCGTTGGTGAGTTGCTGGTACGACCCCCGGTTGATGCTGTACAGAAACAGGTCGTTCTGCCCCTGCCGGTCGGCGCTGAGGATAAGGCTGCCCCCATCATCCGACGCATCCATCCAGACCACCTGCGACAGGCCATTTACCTGACGCTTGAATTTTTGCTTAGGACTCTTCTCAAAATTGATGAACTGATACAGATTTGTTTTCCCCAGCTCGTTCGTCATTACCAGCAACTGGTTATCCTTTTGCCAGGCCAGCAGTGGTGTGCTCGTCCGGTCAGCCTGTCCATCAAGCCGGTACCCTCCCGACAGAACGCCGACTCGTTTCCGGTTCGACGTGTTGACGACCTCTACGCTGAATTTGCCGTCGCGCAGCACCGAGTACGCAAAAAATTGTTTGTCCGGGCTGAGTTTCAGACTTGTCAGTACCGTTTTTTTGTCGAGCGAGCCTATTTTGATCTGAAAATCCGGGGCACCAGCCTGGTAGGCCTGTGCTACGGTGTTGGCCATACCCGCGTAGTAGTCGCGCCACTCCCGCAGGAACCGGGCGTAGGTAATACCGAGCGTACTTGAGATACTACGATTTTCGTCGCGGATAATCCGGGTCAGGTTCAGGATGTTGGAAATATTGTCCCGGCCGTAACGCTGTACGATGTAATTCCAGATCGACTGACCGATCCGTTCGGCCTCAATACCCGACAGCAGCTGAGGTTTCTTGACCGGGTGCGTCAGGGACACGTCGCGCATGTAATCGTCCAGTTCGATGCTGTTGCCGTCGGCGATGTACGCGGCAATACCCGGCATAAACCAGTCGGGCAGGGTCAGCAACAGGGAACTTTGGAGGGCGTCCTTCAGGCTGCCGCCGTAGAGCATATCGTAGACGAACAGCATCGCGATGTCGCGTACGATCTGCCGGCGAAAACTAGTCTGATCGCCCGTAAATGCCAGTTCGATGCGGGATTTCGACAGATTTACTTCGTTGCTGTTCAGGCCGCCCTGCGTTGTCAGACCAATGTTGCTCTGCGCTAACTCCTGGGGCGAATTAAAGAGAAATATCTTGACCCGATTGTAAGGCGTGTAGCCCAGCATTTCAGTGATGCGGTCAAACTCCGACTCGGCGTACTGCGCCGTCAGGTTTGCGATCTGGCTGCCGTTCTGGTTGTAATAGATTTCGAAGTTCGACGTACGGACAATCTTCCAGTCGAAGTTCTTGTATTGAATCCGGTTTTTTCCGAACCGTTCGAGCGATGGATAGTTTTGCGCCACGCCCATGCGCATTCCCCCCAGCAGCAGGGCCAACAGCAGAAAGTATTTGTTTCGCATAACAATCGGTAATAGCAACTGACCGGTTCGCCGGCCCGACTGGTTTTCAGTCTTTAAAACAGCAATGTATTGCCCGAATTCAGCCCGAAATTGCCAGTAATTTACGTAACGATACTATAACGAAACACAACGGCTAATATTCGCTTCCGAATCTAATTCTTCACCGTCCAGTAAATGCCGGGCAAACTGCTCGGCCAGGTACGGGGCCAGCGATACACCCTTGGTGCCCATTCCCCCGAAAATACCCGCTACCGGCTTGCCCTTATGGAGTCCGACAAAGGGGCGACGGTCTTTGGTCGACGGCCGGATTCCCGCCTGCTGATTAACAATTTCGTACGGAATTTTCAGGACGGCCCGCACCTTTGCTTCCAGGTATTCTCGTCCGTCGTCGCTGATTTCCCAGTCAAGATCGTGCCAGCTGTACGTAGCGCCAATTCGGATCAGACCGGGCCGGACGGGGAGAATGAACACGCCCTGGTTGACAATGTCGGGAATAGAATAGCCATCCACCAGGGCCGTCAGAATCTGGCCTTTTACCGGATTGAAGGGCAGCCAGTTGAATAACGGATTCTGCTGCGCCTGCACACCGTCGCAGAAAATAACCCGGTTGAACGTAATCCCTTTCCAGGCCGCCGACGTATCGCCAACAACCAGATCGGTCTGCTCAACGCGACCTTCGTAATACTGATTTTTCTGAATGAAATACCCTTTGATCAGCCGGACGAATTCGTTCAGATCCACCCAACCCGCCTGAGCAACACTCAGCCCGCCAAACGGGTTATTAATCCACTGGCTGTAAGACGCATCTTCCGGCGACTCCGTCACGTAAGGACGTACTGCCGGGTCAGCCGTGAGCTCCTGATACGTCTTCCGCTCGTCGTCGGAGCGAAACGGTCGATAAATGGTTTTGGAATGAAAAAACTGAACGCCCAGCTGCTGCTCAATGGAGCGATAAAACTGGTGCAGAAAGGGGAAGAGCTCATCGGCATTCCAGGTCCGGACGAGTTTTCGCCCCGTCAGGGGGTTAACAATACCCGCAGCCACGGCTGAGGCCGAAGGCAGGCCCGGATCATCAGCCAGAATTACGGAACAGCCCCGCTGGTCGAGCGTCCAGGCCAGTACCGATCCGGCAATTCCCTGTCCTACGATGAGAAAATCGGCGTTCATGCCTTCTTCGTTTGGCTGCCCGACAACCGATGAATTTCGGCCAGTCGGCGGTCGGCTCGTTCGATCACCCAGTCAACCTGTTCCTCAATAGTCATATGCGACGTATCGAGCAACTCGGCATCGGGCGCCTGAACAAGCGGGCTTTCGGTGCGGGTCGTATCGATCTTGTCGCGCTTTTCCAGATTCTGAATAATTTCATCGAGGTTAACCATTTCCCCCTTTTCGAGCAGTTCCTCCTGCCGACGCCGGGCGCGGGTGTACGTATCGGCTGTCATAAAGACTTTCACCTCCGCATCCGGAAATACTTTCGTGCCGATGTCACGACCGTCCATGACAACACCCCGCCGACGGCCCATTTTCTGCTGCTGCGCGACCATTGCCCAGCGCACTTCCGGAATGGCACTTACTTCGCTGACGATATTAGAAATGTACATCTTCCGGATTTCTTCTTCGACGTTCAGCCCATTAAGGCAGGTTTCGTTCCGGCCCGTGCGTTTATTGTGGTTGAACGTAATATGAATAGCATCCAAAGCGGCCAGGACTTCCCGCTGGTTGGACAGGGAGATCCGTTCACGAATAAAATACAGGCTAACGGCGCGGTACATGGCTCCGGTGTCGATGTAACCGTATCCCATTCGGGCGGCCACGGCCTTAGCGGTTGTACTTTTACCGCAGCTGGAATAGCCATCAATGGCAATAACTATCTTGGGCATGAAATTTAGTCCGCCAGTGCGGCAAATTTTTGACAAAATAACCACAAAATGGGCCAGGGTCCGCTAATGCATACGCATCACCCTCCGGGTAATTTCAGCATCTTACTCATTGCCAGTACATTCCTCGCGGAGAATTGCGAAGATATGTTCATCGAAATACTGGTTATTTTTGGTGGCTGCCTGCCGTAAAATCGCTTCGTGCCGATAGCCCGCCGACCGTAGAACATGCATTGAGCCCATATTGCCCGACAGGACGCAGGCAAACACCCGGTTGACCTGAAACTGGTCGAAAATATACCGGGTCACGATGGGCACAGCCTCACTCATGATTCCCCGACCCCAATAATCTTCGCTCAGCCAGTAGCCAATCTCTGCGTTGAAACGATAGATGTCGTCCTTGACGGTGAACCCGACATTCCCAACAGCCTGTCCCTCTATTTCGATGGCAAAGTTCGTGGGCTGATGATACGATTTGTTGGATCGTACCCAGGAATGCGCGTCGCGGGGGGTATAGGGATAAGGAAAGAAATCGCGGACATTATTCCAGATATGGCGGTTGCTGGCGTGTCTGGACAACGAATCTTCGTCGCCCTCACGCCAGGGACGGAGTCGGCCAGTAGACAGTGCGAACGTGATCAACGTAGTTGTCAAAGAAAGCGTAATGGATACGGTGTCAGAGTAGTAACCTGATTCGTGGTTAAATGTTGATGAATACCAGAACAAGCTAAAACAGAAACAGTCTGCTTTGGTAGCCAGTCTCTCATCAAGCCCTTCTGCAGGAAGTCAATTCATCAGCTGGTTTACTTTGTTCGTCCGCGTTTCTGTCGGATTTGCGCTCATTTTCGGGTTCTGAGTTACTCAAGCGGCTAGGTTTGAGGCTATAACCTGCCCCGATTTAGTTACCGTCTGTTCATGAGCTACGTACCAGATCTTCTGCTGTTCCTGTTTATCATCAACCTGGGTACCGCCTTTGGCGCCGGGCTATATGAGACAAAAATCATTCTGCCCCGCTGGTTTCCCAAAACAGCTACGTCGAGCTATTCCATCAATGTAGACGCTATGCGGCAAACCGACGTGGGGCGCAGCTTCTGGGCGTTTGTCAGCACCGGCCCGCTTACGCTACTTACCCTGGCCAACCTTGTCGTTGCTTGGCAGTCGGCCCCGCCCAAACACGATTGGTGGCTTGCCGCTACGTTACTGACGCTTGTCGAACGACTAAGTACGTTCACCTTTTTTATTCCAACGGCCATCCGGTTTCAGAAGGCCGATGTCCAGCCTATTGCCAACCCCCGTCGCCTAGTTCAGGCATGGATTCGGCTGAACTACGTCCGTCTGGCGCTCAACCTGACAGCCTGGTTACTGACCCTGGAAGCCCTGTCGGTTTAATCGCGTCTGAAAGCTATTTACCAGCGGTAGTTTCTACGTTGATTACCTTTCCCAGACGTTTGGCATAGGCGATCCGGTTTTCCGATGTACCGCCAGCCGGATACGAAAAACACACGGCGCCAGAATCAGCCTGCACGGCCTTCCAGGCAGTTTTTAACGAATCGGGTAGGGTTGACGATGTCAGCGGTACAGCGGTTGCCGATGAAAAATGTTCATCACGAAAAAAGGCTCTCAACTGTTTGGTTACCACCTCCTCGTCTTGACTTGGGTCAACAGGACCAGCGTGTGTTACCAGATTACTTGCCGGAAACGTAGCGGTGTAGATGTCCTTGCCCGTATGATTTCTGATCTGCAGATAGACTTGCCCCGTCAGGATTGATTCTCCATTCAGGGAAACAGTCATCGTATCAGCCAGTTTGGCATCCGAAAAAGGGCGCACGGCCGTATTGATGTACAGGGGCGCTCCGGTCGGCGTATCGGCTGATTTTTCCGCACGATTGCAGGCCATCAGGCCCACGGCCAGACCCATTCCAATTGCTTGTCTGAGCTTCATTTTCATAATAGTAACTTGCACAAATTTGTATGCTGAGCCGATGAATTAAGCCCAGTATTTTAGCCTATACCAACACGACCATCAGGCTCCGGGCGCCGTGGGCACCCACCACCAGCGACTGCTCAATGTCAGCGGTTTTCGATGGTCCCGCAATAAATACACCATAGGAAAGCGACGCCCGGTCGATACGCTGGTAAGCCACGTGCATATTGGGCACAAGCTGGTCTTTCGCCACTACCAGCACTAGGTGCTGCGTAATGAACGGCAGAGACCGGTTCATCATGTTGGCTTCCGGCAGCCAGATGGCGGCATTCTCGGCCACGGCAAACGCGCCCGCCAGAATGGCCAGATCGACCTGTTCGAGCACAGTTTTCTCCGTATTAGCATCAATCGCTACCAGCTCAATACCAGGCAATTCCAGCGACGAAGTAATCCGTCTGGCATCAGGGAACGTCTGACGGATCTGATCGCTCAATGACATACCATCGGCCAGGTCGAGCTGTGTTCCGCCAACGAACGCCAGCGCTTTCTGAAACCGGTCAATCAGATCATCGGTCTCGTCAACGAAGGTAGGTACTTCCGGAAGTGGCAACAGGTCGGGTTTGTTTTGCCGGGCCCGGCTGAGAATCTGATCGCGGCTGCTCATATACGTGCATTTCGTTTGACGGGTCAATACTACAAAATAACTTCATCCTAACCTGCCACTGGTTCACCCCCCGTTTTGGGAAGTTGGTCAGAAAAGGCGCATTTCCGGGCCGTATCGTCACTAGTTTTACCTCATAGCTGTCGGATCAAAAATCGGACGGCTGACAACGTAGGGGCTATTACCAGCCAACGTCCGGAAAAACACTATATTTAACTCTGCTGGCCCGTGCGCTGCCAACGTACCGAATGCGTACCTCATCTGAGGCATCCGGCTGCGGGTAGCTAACAGTCTGATTCCGTTACAAATTCATGACGCGCGAACAATTAATTGGTACCATGGGCCGCAACGGTCGGCGAGTCAGTATGCGGGCTTCCGACCTGTCTGACTTTGATTTCAGCGGGCTTGACTTAACCAAGGCCGATCTGAGTTTTTCCAACCTGTCGCGAGCCAATTTCCGGGGGGCTATTCTACGGGAAGCCAATCTGAGTTTCTCGGAATTGAAAGGAGCCGATTTTACTGACGCCGATCTGTACGAAGCCAATTTTAGCTTTTCCGGTTTACAAAACGTAAACCTGGACGGTGCCAATGTCGAAGGAGCCAGATTCAATTTTTCGGGCCGTAGTGCCTACAAGCCGGAAAGACCCATTCGGCCTGAGCCCATTACGTTGACTACCATTCTGCAAAAGCCCGGCTGGGGTACGCTCATCGGTGCGTTGCTTGGTGCTTTACTGGTATATGGATGCAGCGGCATCATCTACTTTACGAACCTGATCCTGAGGGCCCAGGACCGCACCATTGCGGGATTATATCGGTATATTATTGTCCAGAACTGCATTGATGGTATACTCTGTTTCTTGATTACCTGGTCATTATCTGGCTGGCTTACCCGCCGGTATCCGGAAGCTTGGAAACGCCATGTACTCGTCAGTATAGCCGTTCTGCTCAATTTTTTCGTGATCAACACGATCCTGTTTCTCTTCCTGGGCAAAACGTTCGTTGATCAGCTTGCCCTTCGACCGGATTATTTTGATGCTGATGCGCCCTGGCCCATTTATGCGCTAGGCAACATTCTGGTTGCCAATGTTTTTTTGTACGTACTGCAACAGGGGCGTCAGCTTACCCGCAAACTATCGGAACAGGAATTCCAGCTGCTTAATCTGGAGAAGCTAAAAACCAGGGCAGAACTGGATGCACTGCAGGCCAAAATCAACCCGCACTTTCTGTATAATTCCCTCAACAGCATTGCCAGCCTGGTGCACGAAGATCCGGACAAAGCCGAGGAAATGACCCTCCTGCTGTCGAAGCTTTTTCGCTATTCAACTGGACGTAACGGGGAGCTATTTGCTTCGCTGACCGACGAGCTGGAAATGGTCAGAACGTACCTCCAGGTTGAGCAGGTTCGCTTTAGTAGCCGGCTGGTGTTCAGCGTCGAAGTCAGCGATCCGGCGTTGAACGATCTGAAACTACCGCAGTTTCTGCTCCAGCCTATCGTCGAGAACGCCATCAAACACGGTATAGCTAAACGAGCCGATGCCGGCCGTATCGATGTCCGGATTTACGAAAAAAAAGAGGAGTTACACCTGTGCGTCCACGATAACGGACCCGCCTTTCCCGACGATATGGGTGGTGGCTATGGCCTGCGTAGCATTCAGGACAAGCTGAAGTTGCTATACGGCGATGACGCTCGGGTCGAGCTTCAGAACTGGCCCATCAAGCAGGTACTCCTGTCGATTCGTATGAATAAGGTGCGCGCAACTACCTCAGCTTCCTTTACCGCAGTTTAGCGAACTTACATTATGCAATTCCCACTAAAAACAATCCTCATTGACGATGAACCGTTGGCCATTAGCCGGTTACGGCGCCTGCTGGCGAAACATTCCGACACCTTTGCCATTGTTGGCGAGGCCGCGAACGGCGCCGAAGGTCTGACGCTTGTGGAGGCCCGGCAACCTGATCTGATTTTCCTGGATATTGAAATGCCACTGCTGAATGGGTTCGAGATGCTATCACGCCTAACGACTATGCCGTTGGTCGTTTTTGCTACTGCCTTTGATCAGTACGCTATTCGGGCGTTCGAGGAGAACTCCGTAGATTACCTGCTCAAACCTATCGAAGCCGACCGCCTGACTCGAACGGTGCAGAAGATCAGGACGCTGGTTGAACGTAATGACCACACGTCAACCGGAACGGCCGTTTCGACGGAAAACGTCATGCGGCTGCTCGCGCAGATGCAGCCCAAGAAAGAGATTTACTCCATATCGGTAAAAACCGGCGACAAAATCCGGCTGGTTCCGCTCTCCGACATTGCTTATTTTGAAGCCGAAGACAAGTATGTTTTTCTCGCAACGCTGGACGGTCAGAAATTCCTGACGAACTATACACTGACCACACTGGCCGAAAAGCTCCCCGATACGTTCGTGCGCGTCAGTCGATCCATCATGGTCAATCGGCACAAAATCAGCGAAGTCCATAAGCATTTCGACGGAAAATTTCAACTGGTCATGACCGATAAGAAAACCACCCGCCTGACTACCGGCAGCACCTATGTCGATACGGTTCGGCAGCTCCTCGAACTCTGATCGCGAGTAGCATACCGATTGACAGCCCACTACTGATTTGAGGAAAGCGTGTATTTTTGCCGAAAACGTTACGGCGATGAGCAAGAAAAAATTCACCGGTATTGTCTACTCGACCGATCCCGATTTCAACTACCAGTCCGACGATGCACCCCAGGCTGAAACGCTGGCTCCGGTGCAGCAGAACCTAAAGATCTGGCTCGTCAAGCTCGGCGGGAACAAAGTTGTTACGGCGGTTCGGGAGTTCATCGGCACCGACGCTGATCTAGCCGATTTAGGCAAGCAACTAAAAGCCGCCTGTGGGGCAGGCGGCTCAGTAAAAGACAACGAAATTCTAATCCAGGGCGACCACCGCGATAAAGTACTGACGTGGCTCACCGGCAAAGGCTATAAAGCGAAAAAGGCAGGAGGTTGATCGTTCAGGCCTTTTCCTGACGGATCTTCTCAATGATGGCCGATACTTCAGCAATATCCATTTCGAACGTATCAGCGATGGTTTTAGCGTCCATACCCAGCTTCAGCGCTCCTTTGATGAACTTACGAGCGGTTTCTGCGTGGCCTTTAAGCCAGCCTTCCTGATGCAGTTTCTCAATTCCATTCATAGCGGCCTCTTCAGTTTGTTTGGATACGGTACTAAAAATAAGAACAATATCGTCTCCGGTCAAGCGGGTTGTTTCCAGTAAATACAGAAACGTCGGGATAACAACTCCAGCCAGTTCATTATCCGCCAGCCCCTGCATCAATGGGCGAATGTTCTGACGAACGTACTCATCAAAACGCTTGTCCTGCCGGTGTTTCATTAACGCAGCCGACAGCGCTAAGAAGCGATTCCGAAAAGCGAAAATCTGCTCTTCTTTCAGGGCAGTCAGATTGATAAGAACATAATCAAATTCCGGGAAGAAGGTTTGTAGCAGACTGTTCGTTCCGACCAGAGACGAAGCGAATGGTTGCTGTTGCCATGCATCCGTTCCGTGATAAATGATCACTGGAATGATAGGCGTCAATTTGCGACGGTGTTCACTGTCCTGCTGCCAGCGGTTGCCTAAATACCGTAACAACTGCAGATGTGGTTCGGCAACGACGTAACTCTTGTGTTCCAGCAACAGCGCGATCTGAATGGTTATGCCGTCATCAAACGCACAGTCATAGACCAGATCCGCAAAGTGCTCATTCAGCTCATCGTCGATATATGAGTTCGTTGTCAACACCAGAGAATCTAGCTGAAGATGCCTGCTCAGTTCCGACGGAAACAGGTCCTCGATGAGCGAGGCAACCACCTCCGGATGCGAGAAAGTGGCTTTGAACAGTTTGTCGTGCGGATTATTCATGGCCTATTGAATGCCACCCATCCACTTCCGTAGTGGCTTGACAAACAGCAGCAGCAGAACACCAGCCCCGAGCGAGAAGATCGCTACACTCTGAAACAACGAAGGCATCTGTGCTACGTTTTCTTCGTCAAAACCACCCGCAAACAACCCGGCAACCAGGTTACCCAGCGATGACCCTACGAACCAGATCCCCATCAATTGACTGGCGTAGCGTTTGGGAGCTAATTTGGTAAACGAACTCAATCCTACCGGGCTTAGAAACAGTTCGCCAAGGGTAAAGAGTAAATAAGTGAACCCTAAATACAAGGGCGACGTACGAACCCCGGTAATTGCCTGTTCAGACGCAAAGATCATCACGACATAGGCCATACCCAGCAGCAACAGGCTCGTTGCCATTTTAGCGGGCACAGAATAATTGATATTTCGGTTCGCCAGAAAAATCCACAGGCCGGCCAGCACCGGTGAAAACAGCAGAATAAAACCCGAATTCAGGTTCTGAAACCAGCTGGATGGAATCTGCCAGCCGAAGAACGTCAGATCAGTATGCCGATCCGCAAAGATTTGCAGCGATGAGCCCTGCTGTTCATTGCCAGCCCAGTACACAGCCGCAGCCAGGAAGAAAATGAACAGGACGGAGACTCGTTTTGTCTCGACCGTATCCAGACCGCCTGCCAAGAGAATGTAGGCAAAATAGCCCAGCGCCGTCAGCGAAATAATAGCTCCCATTGCCTGCGCCAGGCCCTGTGCCGTTGTCAGGTCAAGAACGCCGGTCAGTTGGAGTGCCACGAGTATGGCCACGACAGCGCCCATAAATCCAATCAGAGCTTTGCTGCCGCCGGATGTTGTAGCCTCGCTGGTTTCGGCTTTTCGAGGCTCGTTCCCGTGCTGGCTTAAATACCGTTGTCCCAGCGTACGGAATGTGATCATTCCTAATCCCATCCCCACCGCAGCTGCGCCGAAGCCGTAATGCCAGCCGACTTTCTGGCCCAGATACCCAACAATGGTAATACCCAGTAACGAGCCCAGGTTGATGCCCATGTAGAAGATCGAAAAGCCCGCATCCCGGCGCGCTCCCCCTTCGGGATACAGTTCGCCAACGATGGTACTGATGTTTGGTTTCAGCAGCCCGGTACCCATCGCTACCACAGCGAGCCCGAGGTAGAAAATGGCTTTGTCGGATGGGAAAGCCAGAATAATGTGCCCCAGCATGATGATCAGCCCGCCATACCAGATGGATTTACGCTGTCCCAGCAGGTTGTCGGCAATCCAGCCCCCCGGCAGCGAAAGCAGGTAAACCGAAGCTGTATAAATACCGTAGATGGCCGCCCCCTCGCTGGTTGTCAGGCCCATTCCGCCCCGAACGTTATCGATCAGAAACAGCAGCAGAATAGCCCGCATACCGTAGTAGCTGAAACGTTCCCACATCTCGGTGAAAAACAGGACATACAGGCCTGTCGGGTGGCCGGAACGGGTACTGGGTTTATCAATCGTAGCTTCCATGGGTATCGGTTAAGTGGTCGGTTGACGAAATAAAGTAGAGTATAGACAAACAAAATAGTTGTAAATATACCGACGCCGGTCGAAACCGGCAACTAACTTGCGCTGCCAACCGTAGTCCTGTATGCTCTTACCCGTTGATTTTCAAAAAGATCGTTTGCTGTTTCTTGATTTCTCAGCCACCAATCCTGAGCTGTCTACCCTGGCCCTGACCGACACGGCGTCATTCACGGATTACGTATTCAGCAAATTAAAAGCGGCCCAGGCAGTGGTTGGTGTGGGCGGTTATAATGAGCACCGGGTCATTTACCGACGTAGTCCGCATTTCCAGCAGGAACCGGCCGAACCCCGCGAAATCCACCTGGGGATTGATCTCTGGATTGAAGCCGGTACGCCCGTTTTTGCTCCGCTGGACGGCGTCGTTCATAGCTTTCAGGATAATACCGGGTTCGGCGACTACGGACCAACAATTATTCTGGAACATGAGGTCGACGGTAGACCGCTGTACAGTCTGTACGGTCACCTGACGCGACAATCGCTGAATGGTCTATACGAAGGCAGGTCTGTCAGGACTGGAGAGAAAATAGCTGAGGTTGGCCCCTACCCCGAAAACGGCGACTGGCCACCGCATCTACACTTTCAGCTCATGACCGATATGCTGGGTCGCAAAGGTGACTTTCCCGGCGTTTGCTCGGTAGCTGACCGGGAGCGATTTCTGGCTATCTGCCCCAACCCAAACGTACTGCTCTCCATTCCAGGGCTACCCTAAACCGTCTTTGTTGCAAAACAATTTTCTTTTCAAACTTTCAAAATATTTTGAAAGTTTGAAAAGAAAGAATTACGTTTGTTCCATGACATTTGAGGAAGCGAAAGATACATTCATTCATACCTGGGGTACGCTGGCCACGCAATGGGGTATCAGCCGTTCGATGGCGCAGTTACACGCGCTGTTGCTGATTGCCCCGACTCCCCTCAGCATTGAAGAAATCATGGAGCAACTTCAAATTTCGCGGGGGAACGCCAGTATGACGCTACGGGATCTCATGGACTGGGGACTGATCTTTAAGCAACTCAAACCTGGTGAACGGAAAGAGTTTTTCTGGGCGGAAAAAGACATCTGGAAAGTAGCCCGGCAAGTGGCGAAGGAGCGCCGTCGCCGGGAAATCACTCCTGTTGTCGAGGTGCTGAACGAGCTGAAGTCTATACCTACTAACACCCCCGAAGCGCAGGAATTTCAGCGGGTTATGACGGGTCTAAGTAACGTTGTTGGTTTTGCTGATTCCACGCTGAATGCCGTTATTAAGGCTGAAGAAAACTGGCTAATGAGTCAATTTATGAAAGTTTTTAAGTGATTATTTTTTGTTTTTACATTTCAATAATTTCTGAAAGTTCATAATTATGGAAAACTATTTTGAAATTTCGTCCGAAGACAAACGTCCCTATCAGTATTGGGTCTTTGCCCCCGTAGTTGCTCACTGGGCCAGTTGTATGACAGGTTTGTCCGCAATTATTACGTTTCCGGTTTTCGTAACTGTATCCTATTACTTGTTTTTTCGAGCGCAATCTGCTTTCACTCGCCCCAAAATCTGGCTTGCAACCATACCCTTCATGATGACCGCCTGGGTAAAATGGGGACCACACATAGACTATTCTATTCCCGGTGGCATCGTTGATGGCGTGATTGCCTATTACGTCTGTCAACTCATTAATACCATCTTTATCTCGTCTATGAGCGACGAAAACACCATTGATACTAGCATTGGCTGGTTCCTTGGTCATTTGACGGCTCTGGCAATCTGGCTAATCCTGTACAACACCTTCGTGGGCGTTTTTTTCTCTCTCGGTGCCAGTGCGTCCAATTTTGCTTTGTGGATTTTCTATCCGTCCATTAGTCTGGTGGCGAACAGTCTAAGTGGATTCATGGTATTCAGGCGCTACTCCGACTATGTCTGACGCTCAGCGTCCCAATCAGCGCTTGCTTGTCAGGAACTCAACCACAGCTTTTGCGAACTCCGGTCTGTGCATGGCACCACCGTGATCGCCGGGAACGATGACCAGTTTGGCGCCGGGTATCGCGTTGACCAGAACTTCCGGCTTCGGATTATCAGCGTCCTCTTTTCCGTTAACCACCAGCACCGGAACACGTACCCGCGCCAGAGCCGTTAACGGGGTCGACGGTTGAAATTCCTGCAACCGGGCCATAGCCGTCAGATCAGCACCTATTTTTTGGGCGTAACGCACCGCACCTTTAAACTCCGGATGGGTGCTGGAATCCGTGAAAACTTCCTGAAATGCTTTACGTCGCGGCCAGTTAGGATCGGTAAAGTCGGCATTGACGCCACCCATCACTGCCCGGCGAATCCGTTTATCCAGCGTCAGCATTCGGGCAGTTAGGATAGCCCCCCGGGAGTAGCCTACTACGTCGTATTGCGTCAGTCCGAGGTGTTTCATCAGGGCTGTTACGTCCTTTAGCTCGGCGTTGTCCTGGTACGCTTCTGCCGAGTGGGGTTTGTCTGACAGCCCATTTCCACGTAGGTCAAGCGTAACGACTTTGAAACCCGCATCGACCAGAGCCTGTCGCAGTGGAGACCGTTTCCAGGTCTCGCCCGTGTTGAGAAACCCGTGCAGCAGGACAACGGGTTGCCCTTCCCCGACTACATCATAGTGAATCTTCGTCTTGTCAAATGAGACGAACAAGGGGTCCCGGTTGGCCTGCGCGTGCCCCGGTAGGGACCCTAGCACCGAGGCCATGACGAGAAGTATTTTTCTGAAAAAGCTCATGCGAATCGAAAAAGGTAAGGTACAGGAATGTCTTTAACTTTTAGCCAGTTCGGCGAGTTAATTTAGCTACAAACTAAATCGTAACGTTATGGAGGCAGTACTCGATTTTCCGACTATAGACAACGCAACGCCAGCACAATCGCGCCTTTCCCATCTTTATCCCAATACGTTTCGCAACCAGAGCGGTGCCGCCATTGACGATGAGGGCGACCTGATCAACGATAAAGACGAAGAACGTGAACAGACCGACGAGCCGACTGATGAAGACGGCGACCCCACCGGCGAACACGATCATCACCAGGACGACAACTACGCCCTCGGCGGCCACGTAACCCGTTCAGGAAGTGTTTAACGAACTTATAAACCAACGATGGCATGAATCCAGTTAATAAGAACGAATATAACCCGGCCGACGACGACAACCAGGGTGTCGCTCAACTGCTGGCACAGGGTGAAGAAGCCAGTCCGGGCGTGGCGCAGGTTGAGAACATGAGCCCTGTAACCGCGCAGGGACCAGAGCCGATTAAGGAAGAGGTCAATGACTCCGATACGCCCGATACGGGTATCAACGACGACGAACTAGCTGAGGAGGACGTAGCGAACAGCGATGTAGAAATAGACGGGAATTAGTCGTTTTGTCTGAAACGATGCGTAAAATGCAGGACTGAGTGTTTCAACCTGCATTTTACGTTTACCATGAATTTCTCGCCTAATCAATTAGCCCAGCTCGTCATTCGTCTCGGCATCGGTATCAACATGCTGATGCACGGCCTTACCCGCCTTCCTAAGCTGAATGGCTTTGTGGCCAAAATGGCTCCCGGCTTTGCCGAAACGATTCTCCCCGCGGCTATAACGCGCGGCTTTTTATTTGCCCTTCCTTTCATTGAGATCGCAACGGGCCTCCTGATTCTGCTGGGTGGTCGGACAATCAAGTGGGGCTATTTCTTGGGTGGTTTGATCATCAGCGCGTTGCTTTTCGGAACGACCCTCAAACAGGACTGGGCTGGTGCCGCTACGCAGATGATTTACCTCATCGCTTTTTATCTGGCGCTACGCGGACTGGAGCCAGTAGAAAGGAACCGTTAAATCAACAAATTTTCGTTCTGATTCCAACGAATGGTTATCCGGCAGGGTCATCAGAACAAACCAATTTAGTACGTAATGAAGTCAACGTTGTTTCAAGCAGCCGCTCTGGCAAGTAGTTTATTTTTCCTTTCCGCCTGTAATACGCCCGACGATGCAGTAGTTCCGTCCGACCTGCCGTATGAATCCTATTTTCAGACAGGCACCGATAGCTGGACAGCTGACATCGTTGATTACAGCACCGCGCAGGACAGCATTATGGAGTTCAAATTTGGGCGTAGCAAATTACCGGCCCCACTCGACACGACGCGCCAGTCGTTGATGCTCAGCAGCATGAACCGCAGCGATGATGCGTTTATGTACGTGACCAAAAAACTGTCGGGACTTTTACCAAATACCAGTTACTCCCTCATCTTCGATATTGAACTGGCGTCCCAGTATCCCAGCAATTCCATTGGTATTGGCGGATCGCCGGGCGGCAGTGTCTATCTAAAAGCCGGTGGGGTTTCGTTCGAACCTAAAAAGGTTCTGCAAGATGGTCAGTACACACTGGAAAACGTCGATAAGGGTAATCAGTTGCAGGATGGTGAAAATCTGACGCTGCTGGGCAACGTCGGCACAGGCAACGATACCGAAGGGTATCAACTCATTACCCGCACCAATGCCAACGCACCAATTACCGTTCGAACCAATGCCAACGGTGAACTCTGGCTGATTGTTGGCACCGACTCCGGCTTTGAAGGGCTCACTACGCTCTACTACAGCAAAATCAACGTAACGGCCCGTTAGCCCTTCTTACGCTCACATCCTCCAGCGCCATCACCCAACCGTGATGGCGTTTTTTGTAATCGCTCTAAACTAGCGCAGACGCCCCGTCGATAGACGGAATAGGCGAAAGTTTACGATATTTGTCCAGACTGCCCGGAACGTACCTACCTGGCCAATTGTTAAAACAGTACTGCATCGGCGCAATTAACCACGCGACCAACTGACTATGAGCAAGGACGTTGAGATTTTAGAAAGTATAACCAATTCCGAGTATAAATACGGATTCGAAACCCTGATTGAGGCCGACGAGGCTCCGGTGGGTTTGGATGAAGATATTATCCGGTTTATTTCTGCCAAAAAGAACGAACCCGAATGGCTGCTTGAAAACCGCCTGAAGGCTTACCGAATGTGGCAGGAAATGACCGAACCGCACTGGCCAAACGTCAAATATCCTAAGATTGACTACCAGGCGATTAAATACTATTCGGCTCCTAAACAGAAGAAAACCGTCAACTCGCTCGACGAGATTGACCCCGAACTGCTGGATACGTTCAACCGGCTCGGCATTTCGCTGAGCGAGCAGAAACGACTGGCGGGTGTCGTTGATCCAACGATCGGCGATACGTCTATGGGCGAGCGGCCACAAGTTGCTGTCGATGCCGTTATGGACTCTGTTTCGGTAGCGACTACGTTTAAGAAAGATCTGGCCGAGCGGGGCATTATCTTCTGCTCGATCTCAGAAGCCGTTCACGAGCATCCTGAGCTGGTGAAGAAATACCTGGGATCAGTCGTGCCGGCGAAAGACAACTATTTCGCTGCGCTGAACGCGGCTGTCTTTACCGACGGTTCGTTCTGCTACATTCCGAAAGGCGTTCGCTGCCCAATGGAGTTGTCGACTTATTTCCGGATCAATGCCGCCGGAACCGGGCAGTTCGAACGGACGCTGATCATCGCCGACGAAGGGTCGTACGTAAGCTATCTGGAAGGCTGTACGGCACCGATGCGTGACGAAAATCAGCTCCATGCGGCCGTTGTTGAGCTAGTAGCGCACGCGGACGCCGAAATCAAATACTCGACCGTTCAGAACTGGTACCCGGGCGACAAAGACGGCGTGGGTGGCATTTATAACTTCGTAACCAAGCGAGGCATCTGCGACGGTCCGAACGCCAAGATTTCGTGGACGCAGGTAGAAACGGGTTCATCGATTACCTGGAAATACCCATCGGTTATTCTGAAAGGTGACAACTCGATTGGCGAGTTTTATTCGGTTGCTGTCACCAACAACATGCAACAGGCCGATACGGGTACCAAGATGGTACACATCGGCAAAAACACGAAAAGCCGGATCGTATCGAAAGGTATTTCGGCGGGTAAGAGCCAGAACTCGTACCGGGGTCTGGTTCAGGTGTTGAAGCGCGCCGAAAACGCCCGGAACTACTCGCAGTGCGACTCGCTGCTGCTGGGCGATAAGTGCGGAGCGCACACCTTCCCGTATCTGGAAGTTAACAACCCATCGGCTACGGTTGAACACGAAGCTACTACGTCGAAAATCGGCGAAGACCAGCTGTTCTACTGCAATCAGCGCGGTATCCCAACTGAGCAGGCGGTCGCCCTCATCATCAACGGATACGCGAAAGAAGTCTTGAACCAGCTTCCCATGGAGTTCGCCGTTGAGGCTCAAAAACTGCTGGCAATTAGCCTGGAAGGCTCAGTTGGTTAATTCGATTCGAACTAGATTACCTACATAGCCCCTGTCCGTCGGCAGGGGCTATTTTTATTTATTCTACAGTAGTACGTAAAGCAGTGAATCCATCATTTCTATGTTATTTCTAGTAACTCGTTGATCGTAAACTGATAACACCGCCTTCACATTGGGGTAAAAGCTGACCAATACTTTTGTCACTGATTCAGGTAACTAATCCTCCAATGTCTATGCGTTTGACCAATCTTTACCTTTCTTCGGCGGTGTTGCTGTCGCTCTTTGCGGTAGCCTCCTGCGCCGACCATACCAATCCGGGCGTTCCCCAGTCGGACATCGTGCTGCAAAATCGGTCGGTAACACCCGTACTGGCCAAGCTGCAGCCCGGCTTCGAAAACGTTAACCTATATTCGCTCGTCAGCAGCGATGACGTACTGGAACAGTCGCCCAAGTATGTATTTGGTGGTTCGGCCGATGGCGCGGGTCTGCTAAAAAATCCAGATGGTACGTACACTATGCTGGTGAACAATGAAGATAACTTTGCCGTATCGCGCCTGATCCTGGACAAAACCTTCAAGCCCGTTAAAGGCGAATACCTGCTTAATTCAGACGGCGGTCAGTGGCGGTTGTGCTCGGCTACGCTGGCAACGCCCGCTGAGCACGGCTTTGGTCCGACGTTTATTACCTGCGGTGAAAGCGGTCAGGAGTCCCGGACACACGCGCTGAATCCGTATGCCGATGTCAGCTCGGCGGGTATCACGAAAGAAGTAGCGGGTCTGGGTCGCTGGAGCGCGGAAAACGCCGTTCCGCTGCCTAAAACGGCGTACAGCGGCAAAACGATCGTGGTCATTGGCGACGATGATTCGGACACCTACGGTGGACAGATCGCCATGTATATGTCGAATACGGTTGGTGATCTGGAGAACGGTTCGCTGTATATGCTGAAGCGTACCGACGGAAACCAGCGGGAAATGGACATGAAAGTCGGCACGAAATACCCCGTTGAGTTTGCTAAAATTGACAACCAGAAAACCCTGACGGGCCGGCAGATCAACGAGAAAGTAAACGACCTGAAAGCCATCAAATTTGGCCGGGTTGAGGACGTTGACTACGGCAAGGGAACTGATGCGGCCAAAGGTCGTGACGTGTATTTCACCGTAACAGGCCAGAATACCAGTGGCGCCAATGCCGATTACTCGCGCTCTAAATACGGCCGGGTGTATAAAATCACGATGGACGCTGCCGACCCGACGAAAGGTATGCTGGAAGTGCTGCTGGACGGCGACGACCGGAATGGTGTAGCCAAAACTTTCCAGGATCCTGACAACATCACCGTTACGGAAAATTATGCTTATATTCAGGAAGACCCGAACGGATACGGCGACGAGAAACACGATGCGTATCTGTACCAGTATAACCTGAAATCGGGTGAACTGAAACCAGTTTTCGTTATTGATCACCGCCGGACCGAAGCCGACGCGGCTAAATATAACGTAGGTGGTACGTCATCGATCGGTTCATGGGAGATCAGCGGTATGATTGACGTGTCTGACATCATTGGTATTCCTAACACGTTCACCGTTGGTTTACAGTCGCACACCTGGACCGGCGAGAAATACAAAGGTGTTGATGGGGGTTCTAAACGGCTCAATGAAAATCAGGCGAGCCAGCTTATCGTTATCAAAGGCTTAGCCCGCTAGGCGCCCGCTACGTAGTATCAAGCACCTGGCTGGCTTCGTCTGGCCAGGTGTTTACTTTTACTTACCAGTTCATTTGCCCTGTTTCGGTTATGATTACCCAGGAAACGCAGCCTATACCCAACGCAAAACCGTCTTTTCGAGCCTGGCCGCTTGTTGTGTCGGCAGCCGTATTGCTCTGGCTCATTGGTTTGTACGGCTACCTACGTCCCCGACAGACACCGCTGGAACAGGTAAAGACGCAGTACCTGAATGACATTGCTCAGTTGGATTCCGCCGTCCACCAACTGCAGCGGAGTATTCAGCATAGTCAGTCAGCCGACGTTCTGCAGGAACAGTTCCGGCGGGCTAGGCTCCGTTACAAACGCGTTGAGTTTCTGACAGAACTGTATTTTCCGGAAACGGCCAAAAGTATCAACGGCGCGAACATTCCGGAAGTGGATGAAGCCGACCGAAAAGTCGAGCAGCCCGAAGGCTTTCAGGTGCTGGAAGAGTTGCTGTTTCCCTACAATCCAGCGCAGCAGGAAAAAGCCATTCAGCAGGCTTCTGTTCTGGTATCAAACGTCGGTCGACTTGGGAAAGTAGCCACGACGAATGAACTGACCGATAGCCACGTCTTCGATGGGATGCGGCTCGAAGTATTCCGGTTGATTTCGTTAAGTATTACGGGCTTCGACTCGCCTGTTTCGCACCACTCCCTGCCCGAAGCCAGTGAGGCTTTGGCGAGCCTGCAACACCATCTGTCTTTCTACAATCTGGGTGACCACGATACCCAACTTGCCCGTCGGCTAGACAGTACGTTTACCGGAGCTATTGATCAACTGAAACAGGCGCCAGACTTCAACCAGTTTGACCGCTTAAACTTCATCACGCATCACGCAAACGTCCTCAGCGCCCTGCTGCTGGATGCTCAGCAGCGCCTGTCCATTCCCGTATTTAAGGAAAGTCGGCTACTCTCTCCTTCCGCCCGGACCCTCTCCGACCCTGATGCGTTCAATCCAAACCATTTTGTCAATTCAATCGATGATCGGGCCACACCGGCACGTATCGCACTCGGCAAATTGCTGTTCTATGACCCAATCCTATCTGGTGATGGGCAACGCACCTGCGCCACCTGCCATCAGCCCGACAAGGCCTTTACCGACGGCGAATCTCGCAGCCTGGCCATTGGCGGCCAACGCGTTCGACGTAACGCCCCTACACTAATGAATTCGGCCCTGCAGGCCACGCAGTTCACCGACTCCAGAGTTGTTTTTCTGGAAGACCAGGCCAGCGATGTGATTCAGAACGTATCGGAGATGCACGGTTCATTGCCGGTGGCGGTAAAAAAATTGCAGCATCAGGAAACGTACCGGCGTCAGTTTACCAGTGCTTACAAAGAGGGTGTTACCGAGCATACCCTTAAAAATGCGCTGGCCAGTTATGTCCGCTCGCTCACCTATTTCGACTCACGGGTGGATCGTTACTTAAGAGGGCAGACGGCCAGCCTGACCAATCAGGAAAAGCTGGGTTTCAACCTGTTCATGGGTAAAGCGCAGTGCGCGACCTGCCATTTTTATCCGCTGTTCAACGGCACAGTACCCCCGGCCTACGAGAAAACGGAAAGCGAAGTGCTGGGTACGCCCGCTACGTCGGCCAATCGGCAGCTTGATCCGGATCTGGGTAAGTTTCACACGACAACGATGGACCCGCACCGGTATGCCTTTAAGACGCCAACCGTACGGCAGACGGCTAAAACGGCACCGTACATGCACAACGGCGTTTACCAGACGCTTGAACAGGTTGTTGATTTTTACAATGAAGGGGGCGGTAATGGACTAGGATTCGGTATCCCCAACCAGACGCTGCCCGATAGTAAATTAGCGTTAACCAAAGCTGAGCAGGCCGCTCTGGTCGCGTTTATGAAAGCGCTTTGACAATCTCCTACGTATGTTTTCAACACTTCGTTCCACCTGATAACTCAGGTACTAACTGGCGGCAGCAACGGTCGATTTTTCTTTCGCGTCGGGAATCCACTGCTCAAAGTGATCAGCTAGCCAGGGGACAAACGGTGCGATAACCAGAACACCCAGTGCGTTGAACAGCACGTGGGCATTGGCCAGTTGCCGCTCAACTGGTGCGCCCGCCGACAGCCATTCCACCAGATGGGTAAATGGCTCAATCACCAACAATCCGGTTATAATGGAAATAAAATTGAACGCCAGATGAAATAATCCCGTCCGAAGGGCAGCCCGCGTTCGGCCCAACGACGCGATTAACGTATCGGAACAGGTTCCTAACTCGGCCCCCATCATCAGAGCAATACCAGCCGGTAGTTGCATGAGCCCCTGACCGGACAGCACCACCGCCATACCGACCGTTGCCGATGAGGATTGCAGCAGGACCGTTATTCCGGCCCCCGTCAGCGCTCCCCGAAGGGGATCGGCCAGTTCTTTCATCCAGTTCACTACCTGCGGCAATCCCTTTAACGGCTGAACGGCTTCCTCCATCAGAAATAAGCCTAGAAACAACATCCCAAACCCCAGCAATACCTGACCCCACTGGGCTACAATATCCCGTTTAGCCAGTAACAGAAGGGCTAACCCGATAGCCATCGGTACACCCGCCCACTGGCCGATATCGAAAGCGATCAGCTGAGACGAAAAGGTTGTACCAATATTAGCCCCTAGCACAACGCCCATTGCCTGCCGAAACGTAAGGGCCTGCGTATTTACCAGCGCAATGGTCATGATAATGACAGCCGATGACGAATCCAGCAACGTAGTGACGACCAATCCCGTCAGGATGCCCGTAAAAACGTTCTGTGTAAACTTCCTGAGCCAGCCTTGCAGTCGTTCACCCGAAATAGCTTTCAAGCCATCAGCCAGGTAGTTGAGTGCAAACAGAAACAGGACCAGACCGGCCAGCACCAATAGACTAATCTTCAGATAAGGCATACACGTATTGGCTAGCGTTATTTAAAGTTACGCGGCACAGTTCTGGATCAAGCCGATCTCATGTTATCCATTTGTTATCAAACCCAGGCTCGCCTGCCTGATCAGCTACAAACAAAACCTTCCCGTCTGCACCCGGTCTGCTGAACCGGGGCCTGCGGGAAGGTTTCTTTTACAGTGATCTCCTGACTGCCAGGAGTCTACGTGATTCTATTGCTTCACAATCTTCACGGTCTGTTTTTGCGTTGCCGTGCTAACCTGGAGCAGATATATACCAGCCGTTTTACCCAGTCGAATTGTTGGGCGTTCAACCGCACCGGCCTGCTCGATAGTTTGCTGACTCACCGGTTGCCCCTGGCCATTAATTAGCTGAACCTGAACTGCTTGACCAGCCACACCCCGAATCTCTATGTCTACCGCTTCGGCTGGTGTCGGGTTACCAAGTACAAGTACCGATAGGCGCTCTACTGATTCAGCAGTCACACGAGCGTTGCCACTACCGCAGACACCCAGCCAGTTGTAGCTAAACTGGCTCACCACTGCCCCCTGGCGAGCGACCAGCGTAATGACCGGATTGTCCGTGTACAACTGCAGCGAGTACGGACCGGCGGCCGTCGTTGACGACAA
Source organism: Spirosoma sp. KUDC1026 (assembly GCF_013375035.1). Classification (NCBI taxonomy): domain Bacteria; kingdom Pseudomonadati; phylum Bacteroidota; class Cytophagia; order Cytophagales; family Cytophagaceae; genus Spirosoma; species Spirosoma sp. KUDC1026. The sequence goes on from NZ_CP056032.1 coordinate 5,496,963, forward strand.
TTCGTTGACGACCGAGAAGCTCACCGGCTCACCTGTCAGACCCGTGTACTGGGGCACAAAGCTCACCCGGCGGGCGCCTGCCGATACGCTTTCGCAGCTCACCGTCGTCACCCCAGTCAGAGCAAACGGCTGGGCTGGTGGAGTGGTACCGGCGGGGCTTACCGTCAGTACGAAGTTGGTACTGGTCGAGAGGTTCCCCGGATCAGTAGCTGTCACGGTGATGGTGCTCACCCCACTCACCGATGGCGTACCGCTGATGGTCGTACCCGACAGGCTCAGGCCCGCTGGCAGACCACTCACGGACAAGGTCAGCTGGTTTGGCGTCTGGGCATCGGTGAACACACCGGCCAAGGACAGCGCGTAGGCCTGACCCACCGTTGTACTCTGTGCCGCAATCGGATTCGCTACGGTTGGGGCCGTGTTGACCGGCGGAGTTGTGCCCCCACAATTGGCCAGCCAGTTGTAGCTGAACTGACTCACTACCGCCCCCTGGCGGGCTACCAGCGTGATGACCGGATTGTCCGTGTACAACTGCAGCGAGTACGGACCGGCGGCCGTCGTTGACGACAATTCGTTGACGACCGAGAAGCTCACCGGCTCACCTGTCAGACCCGTGTACTGGGGCACAAAGCTCACCCGGCGGGCGCCTGCCGATACGCTTTCGCAACTCACCGTTGTCACCCCAGTCAGGGCAAACGGCTGGGTTGGCGGAGTGGTACCGGCGGGGCTTACCGTCAGTACGAAGTTGGTGCTCGATGACAGGTTACCTGGATCGGTCGCCGTCACGGTGATGGTGCTTACCCCACTCACCGATGGCGTACCGCTGATGGTCGTACCCGACAGGCTCAAGCCCGCTGGCAGACCACTCGCGGACAAGGTCAGCTGGTTTGGCGTCTGGGCGTCGGTGAACACACCGGCCAGGGACAGCGCGTACGCCTGACCCACCGTCGCACTCTGTGCCGCAATTGGGTTCGCTACGGTTGGGGCCGTGTTGACCGGCGGAGTTGTGCCCCCGCAGTTGGCCAGCCAGTTGTAGCTGAACTGACTCACCACCGCCCCCTGGCGGGCTACCAGTGTAATAACCGGATTGTCCGTGTACAACTGCAGCGAGTAAGGACCGGCGGCCATTGTCGGTGACAGTTCGTTGACGACCGAGAAGCTCACCGGCTCACCTGTCAGACCCGTGTACTGGGGCACAAAGCTCACCCGGCGGGCGCCTGCCGATACGCTTTCGCAGCTCACCGTCGTCACCCCAGTCAAGGCAAACGGCTGGGTTGGTGGCACAGCAACTGGATTCACTGTTAAGGTGAAGCTGGCGCTGGTAGAGAGGCTACCTGGATCAGTGGCCGTCACGGTAATGGTGCTTGTCCCACTCATTGAAGGTGTGCCCGAGATCGTAGCCGGTGCCATAAAGCTCAGACCTGCTGGCAGTGTACTAACCGTCAACGTCAGTTGGTTTGGCGTCTGAGCGTCGGTGAACACACCGGCCAGGGACAGCGCGTAGGCCTGACCCACCGTCGCACTCTGTGGAGCAACTGCGTTCGCTACGGTCGGTGGCGTGTTGACCACCGGAGCAGGGCTCACCGTTAAGGTAAAGCTGGTGCTGGTGGAGAGATTGCCCGGATCAGTGGCCAGAATAGTCACCGTGCTCACCCCACTCACTGACGGCGTACCGCTGATAGTCGTGCCCGATAGACTCAAGCCCGCTGGTAGACCATTCGCAAACAACGTCAGCTGGTTCGGCGTCTGGGCATCAGTAAAGACGTTTGCCAATGACAGCGTATACGCTTGACCCACCGTTGCGCTCTGCGGAGCAACTGTGTTGACTACGGTCGGTGGCGTGTTGACCACCGGAGCAGGGCTCACCGTTAAGGTAAAGCTGGTGCTGGCAGACAAGCTACCTGGGTCAGTGGCCGTCACGGTGATGGTGCTTGCTCCACTCACCGATGTTGTGCCCGAGATCGTAGCCGGTGCTACGAAGCTCAAGCCTGCCGGCAGACCACTTACCGCCAAGGTCAGCCCGTTCGGCGTCTGAGCATCAGTGAACACACCAGCGAGAGACAGCATATACGCTTGGCCCACCGTTGCGCTCTGTGGAGCAACTGCGTTCGCCACCGTTGGAGCCGTGTTGACCACCGGGGCAGGGCTCACCGTTAAGGTGAAGCTGGTGCTGGTGGAGAGGTTACCTGGATCGGTAGCCAGGATAGTCACCGTGCTTACTCCACTCACCGACGGCGTACCGCTGATGGTCGTACCCGACAGGCTCAATCCTGCTGGCAGACCATTCGCAAACAGGGTCAGCTGGTTTGGCGTCTGGGCGTCCGTGAACACACCAGCCAGAGACAGCCTATAAGCTTGACCCACCGTCGCGCTCTGTGGAGCAATTACATTTGCCACCGTTGGCGCTGTATTGACCACTGGGGCAGGGCTCACCGTAATGGTGAAGCTGGTGCTGGTGGAGAGGTTACCTAGATCGGTGGCCGTCACGGTGATGGTGCTTACTCCGCTCACCGATGGCGTACCGCTGATGGTCGTACCCGACAGGCTCAAGCCCGCTGGCAGACCATTCGCAAACAGCGTCAGTTGGTTCGGCGTCTGGGCATCGGTGAACACACCAGCGAGAGACAACGTATAAGCCTGACCCACCGTCGCGCTCTGTGGAGCAATTGCGTTCGCTACGGTCGGTGGCGTGTTGACCACCGGGGCAGGACTCACTGTCAAGGTGAAGCTGGTGCTGGCAGACAAGCTACCTGGGTCAGTGGCCGTCACGGTGATGGTGCTTACTCCACTCACCGATGGTGTGCCCGAGATCGTAGCCGGTGCTACGAAGCTCAAGCCTGCCGGCAGACCACTTACCGCCAAGGTCAGCCCATTCGGCGTCTGAGCATCAGTGAACACACCAGCTAGGGATAAGGTATAAGCCTGACCCACCGTTGCGCTCTGCGGAGCGATCGTATTGGCAACCGTTGGCGCTGTATTGACAGCGGCTCCCAGCGGTACGATTTCCGATCGGAACTTCTTGAAATTATTCTGAGTCAGTTCCTTCGCAATTACACCATCGTTGTAGAATACAGCATCTCCATTATCAACCAGCAGTTGAATTGCGCTGGCATCCATCAGCGGGCTGGGCACCTCAACAATGGATTCGAAACTTCCATTGGCGTTCAGCGCCATCAGATCAGTCGTCCGTATTACTGGAGCGTCGGCAGCATTACCTGTCCAGGTGTACAGGCGGAAATCATTAGGCGCGGCTCCGGCGTCACCGGCAGCCCCGGCAATAATAATGTATTCGTTGTTGGCGTTCTTGCGAATCTCCCGAATACCACGTCCTCCCAGATCAAGTTCGATTGGCGCACCGAAAGTTGCGCTTCCCTGCGTACCACCGTTACCCGATACAGGTAGCGTCGTGAAGTTCGTTACCGGAATGACCAGTGCATTCTTACGATCCGTTGGCGGAACCTGCGGAGCCCGGAACGATACGTAAGCCGTTGCGTTGTCGGGAGCCAGTTCTACACCTTCGATGTTGAAACCAGTTGTCTGTTTCGAACCAACACCCGCAGCAGCGCTGGCAGCCAGACCATAATAGTTGACTCCTTTACCGTGACGGTTATTTACGTCCCAGGCAATGATGTCATTGCGCAGGAAGTCATACCGACCAACGTAAGTCAGCGTTGCAGCAGCACCCGTACCGGCCACGTCCGTGGCAAATACCCGATTCCGGTTAGGCCGGTCGTTACCACCATCGGCATTGCTTTCCGAACCCATCCAGAAAATGCGGTTGCCCAGACGCGTAGACGCTTCAAGATCCACTTCACGCGGTACCCCACCCGAAATGTCGGTCAGGGCCAGCGACGAGGTAAAATCAAAACCAGCAACCGGCAAGCCCGAATTCTGACGGTTATACAACCGCAACACCTGGTTCTCATCGTCGGCTACCAGCATGTAGTTATCATCAATCCGGATCGCGGTCGATGCATCGCTGGTACCCGTATGAAAGCGCGTCGTTGACGGGGTTAACGCAGCAGCCGAAGCGGCATAGTTGACAACGTACGAGCCGTTGTTAACTCCGTCGGTTACGGTTACAGTGATCGTCGAGTACCCAACACCGGCTGGCGTGATCTTCAGGTTACGCGCAGCATCCGTTCCCGTCAGTGTCAGCGTAGAAGCTACAGCCGAGTTGCTGCTGCTGGCCGTTACGGTCAGGCTGCTAACCGGTGTATCGGTATCGCTCAGGGTGAAATTAATGCCGAGCGTAGCAGCAGGATCCGTCGGATCGTTAATAACACCGCTCACATAACCAGCCCCCGTCGCCGACAGACTCAGGTACGGTGTTGTCGATGCAGCTACCTGAATCGCCGGTACAGCCGTTACCGGATTGTCGTTGTCCGTAATCGTAACGCTAACTGGATTAGTGGCGATGCCATTGTAGGCAACATCGGCGCTGCTTGTGTTATGTATGATCTGCGCCGTATGAGTTCCCTCAACCAGATTATCATCCACAGCTGCAACGGTTACCGTCTGAGCGGTACTATAGGAGGCTGGCGTAAAGGTTAACGCAGCGGGATTCGTTGTCAGTTGACTACCCGCGTTAATCGTTACCGTCACGTCTGCTGATGGACGGCTGTTAAGGGCTACTGTATACGTATCCGTTGCCCCACCTTCGGCAACTGTCGTGCTGGCACCTGATTCCACCACGAGAACGCGATTCAGCGGAATGAAATAGCCGCCTGGGTTACCCAGGTTACCGGTTGTGGCCAAATACGAATTCTGTACATCACCCACGACTGACAGTTTATAGGTGGCAGCCAGGTTCTGACCCAGATTAGCACGCTCCGTCCAGGCGCTGATGTCAGCCGTCCGTACCGAACCGGCAATCCCTTGATCGTTGTAGGTCAGGCGGTCCACCAGCGAGCCAGTGGCATCATAAATGTTGATCTCGTCACTGCGACCCAGGTTCTGGTTGCTGCCGCCTACCACCTTCACCGACGTTGGCAGATACCAGGCCGTACGGAAAACGGTAGCGTCGGCTTCGGTAAAGACAACCGATTCGCCCGGCTGCACAATACCGAAACCACTGAGCGAGAACGAGCCCGCCGTACGGGTATTATCGTCGTAACTCCAGCCTGTCATATCGACTGGCGCGTTACCTACGTTCGTCAATTCGACGTATTCACCGGGCGTACCGTTATACATGTACTCCGTAATGCGGATCAAACCAGCCGGGGCCGCATTGATCGACAGCGAGAACGTTGTCGATGCTGATAGATTACCCGGATCAGCAGCCGTTACCGTAACCGAAACCGGTGATCCAACAGTTGTACTTGGCGTACCCGAGATCGTATTCGGACTGGTAAAGCTTAACCCAGCCGGCAAACCCGTTACACTGAGCGTTAACGCGCTCGGCGTTTCGGCATCAGCAAAGGTGTTCGCAGGAATGACATAGCTGAACACCTGACCAACCGTTGCAGTCTGGGATGGTATTACATTCGCAACCGTCGGCGCGGTGTTTGGTACAGGATTCACCGTAATGGTGAAGGTCGTACTCGCCGACAGACTGCCCGGATCAGTCGCCGTTACCGTAACGGTTGATACGCCGGTCGTCGTTGGCTGACCCGAAATAACCCGCGTAGCTGGATTGAACACCAGACCATTGGCCGGATTGATCGTTGCGGTATAGGTCAGCGTTTGATTTTCAGGATCCGTAAAGGCGGGTACCGTATAGCTGAACGCCTGACCAACCGTTGCGGTTTGGCTGGAAACGGTTGGCGCTACCGGAGCCTGATTCGGAGCCGTTACCATCACACTTACCGTAGCAAATGCAGTCTGGCTCGTTGGCGCAGTGGCATCGCGGACAATCACCGTAAAGGATTGTACTCCCGTAGGTATAGCCGATACCGAGGCCGTATTTCCGTTCGGCGTAACCGTACCGGGGCCCGTGAACGTGTAACTGTACGGCGCGGAGCCGCCCGTTACAACCGCCGACAGCGTTGTTGTCTCAGTCGTCAGCAGGTTTGACGGAGTCGCCGTCAGTGTCAACGCCAGCGGAGCCGATGGCGACGTCAGCGACAGGCCAACAATAACCGGATCGTGATCTGATGTGCGGAACTGATCAGCATTATATAACGAACTAACCTGACCGGTCGTTTTGAACTCAACGTTGTAATCCAGCACACTGGGCTCGTCGGAATTGATGTGCCATTTCTCGGCACCACTTACCTGCGCCCGCAGACTGGCACTGCCTAGGGCGTGGTCCAGCGAACCTACCTGACCATCAAACACGTACGAATACGACGTATTGGGCAGCAGGTTGGTGAAGCCGCCGTTGGCCAGTGCCGTTAACGGATTTTCCTGCGCGTACGCGTTCAGGTCACCCAGCACCAGAATGTCCGGATCGGTAGTTCCCGTTGGGTTCGTAGCAAGCCAGGCTGCCAGATCCTGCGCCTGACGGGTCCGGGTGCCGTTCGACTGTCCCTGCCCGTCTCCGGCATCAGCATCACCCGCTCCACCCGAACTCGACCCTTTCGATTTGAAGTGGTTAGCCACCGCCGTGAATACGCCACCGGTTGCGTTCTCCCGGAACGTCTGTGCCAGCGGGAAACGACCCACCGTAGTGAACGCAGCGCTGGTGGTCAGCGTAGCGGCTGCACCAACGGGCGTTACTTTCGCTGGTTTGTAAATCATAGCTACCGTAATCTCGTCGCTCGAGATACTGGTACCCGGATTAATGAACGCAAACGAACCCGGACCGGCTACGGCATTGACGCCGTTCACCAGATCCTGAATGGCGCTGGTTGCACCGTATCCATCATTCTCCAGTTCGTTGAGTGCGAAGATATCAACGCCCGACTGGACAATCGCCTGGATCGTTTTGTTACGTTGCCGGGTAAACTCAGCCTGCGTATCGGCTCCGCGGGATGTTGGAAAGCCCCCGCCCTGACCGTTACCGTTGAAATAGTTAAGCAGGTTGAAGCCCGCAACTTTCAGCGAGCCGCCAACGGCAGGCGGAGTCGTTGGTCGCGCATTCGCCGGCAGGAAGTTAACGCCGGTCGTTGATTGCAGCCGGTATCCTTCCAGACGTTCATCCAGAACCGCTGTAATACTGGCCACTTCATCCCCACCCCGTAATGTATTTGATGCACTAAGCGGGTTACCGCCCCGACCGAAGATGATTGGATCGGGGTTTTGCGCCGTACTACCGTCATCCAGGATGATCCGGCGTTTGGCGATTTCGGCCAGGTAAGCCGAGTAACCGCTCACACTAGGCGCGTTGAACTGAGTGTATTGATCCAGTCGAGCATCGGTGCCGGGGTTGTTGCTGGCTCCGTTAGCCGCCAGTACTACCTGACCGAAACGACCCAGTTGGAAATACTCCGTAACCGTCAGATTACCCGACGCAGCACTGGCCGTTATCAGCATCCCCTCGTACCGCTCCAGATCGGATACGTTCGTTACCGGAAACTGCACCGGCGTAGCCGTCGGCAGCGTACTGGCCCCGAGGTTGATAACACTGGTTAGCGTAGTCAGCTGGGTCAGGCTGCTGCTGTTGCCACCATTTGAACTGGTGAACTCACCAACGGTTCCCGTCACCCGAATCTTATCACCAGCGTTACCGGTGAACAAACCGCTAGGGTCGTAGACAAAGATCCCTTCCGACGTAGCGGGGTTACCATCGCTATCGGCATCTTCTTCCTGAACGTAGAAACCATTCAGCCGGCTCGAACCGGCGAACGTGCGGGTGACGATCCCTTCGATGGTCTGACTACCGCCGAACGCTGTATTGAACGTAGAGCCGCTACCCTGAATGGATGAAATACGTGTAATGGCTACGGTAGGGTTGATTGTACCATTCACCGCCACATTGGCACGCAGCGCACCACTCGTGATGGCTACGTTTCCGCTCACGGTACCGACTGGTGCCGACGCCGTGGTCCGGATCGTTACCGGAATCGTGCTGGCGTTGGCCGTCGGCGTAACCGTCAGGCTGGTGCTGTAAACCGAACCTGTCGTTAGCTCAAAACCGGTGGGGGCTGTTACCGTAATAGTCTGCCCGGCCAGGTTGTTGGCCGTAATCGAGAATGTCTGTGTTTCTGACGCATTCCCCTGAATGGCCGAAAAACCCGACAGGGTCGTTGGCGTAGCGGCCAGCACTGGCGTGTTCGGATCATTGACCTGACCACTAATGCTTACCGACGCGGTCAGCGTGGTGTTGCTGGTATTGGTAATGGTTCCACTCACTGCACCAATTGTTGTACCGGTCAAACGAGCGTACACCGTCGTTGATGATGTCGTGGTGGGTAACGACAGAGCGGTGGTGTAGCCCGTCCCGGCGGTCAGGCTGATTTCAACCCCGGCCGGAGCCGTCACCGTAATAGGGGCCACCAGATTGCTGGCTGTTACGGTGTACGTCTGTGGAGCCGAAGGCGTTCCCTGCGTCGTACTGAAACCTACCAGCGTAGTTGGCGATACGGTCAGTGCCGGATTGGTTGACAGTTGCGTACCCGTAATGGTCAGGTTATCGATCGAAATTTTCGGGCGTGATCCACTGACCGAACCTGTGCTGGGACCTCCATTATAGTAGTAGAAGCGAAAACGAGCCGTGGCTACGTTATCAAACGTAGTGGGCAGCGTTACCAAAATCGCTGTCGTGCTGGCTACGTTGTTGATGACGGAAAAGGTAGCTCCCAAGTCCGTAAAGGTCGTGCCATCCGTAGAGCCGTACACTTTCAGGCTACCCGGCCGGTTGCCGGTTGAGTTGTTGACTTCGGCCGCATCAAAGCTTAACCGGCCCGCTCTTACACCTGTGAAGTCAACCAGGAAGTCAACCGCCGTGCTGCTTGTGTTGTCAGATGAGCCCGTAGAAAGCAACACCAGGTTTTCGGTACCTTTCTGCACGCCACCTGATGTACCTGACGCAAACGTCGCAGATGATGCAGTGATCCGGTTTGGGTCAGGAATCGTTCCCGTTCCGCCCGCTGCTACTGGGGCAAAGCGGTTCGCGCCGGTACCAGCCGTGAAGCTGTTTGCCCAGGTGCTGATGGCCGCGAAAGTTTCGGTGTACGTAAAGTTAGGCTGCGAAGCCAGTGGCACCGGCACGGGACCGTTCACAGCCGGAGCTGCCGATACGGTTCCGTTAACCGCAACCGCCGAAGACACGGCTCCGCTGTTGTTGGTTATGTTTCCTGTAAACGTTCCCTGCGTAGCGCCGGTCAGACGTACCGAAATCGTAGCCGTTACAGCGCCCGAAGCGGGTGTCAGCGTCAGCTGGTTCTGGAACGTAGTACCGTTAGAACTTACCTGAAAACCAGTTGGGGCCGACACCGCTACGTCTGCCGTCAGGTTGTTTCCCGACAGGTTATAGGTCTGAGCCGCCGAAACTGTACCAACCGTTGTACTGAACGAGGCCAGGCTGACTGGCGTAGCTGCCAGAGTGGGCGCCGGAGCCGCTACCGTTATGGTAAAAGATGCACTGGCTGTGTTACTGGCTGGATCGGTTGCCGTAATAGTAACCGGTAAGATTCCAGCCGCATCGGGCGTACCGCTGATAATCAGGGTAGCCGGATCGAAGGTAAGCGTACTGGGCAGTCCCGTTGCTGTGTACGTTAGCGATTGGTTCTCAGGATCGGTAAAAGCAGGAACGACATAGCTGAATGCCGTCCCGACCGTAGCGGTCTGATCACTAACCGTAGCGGCAACAGGTGCCTGGTTTGCGTTGATTGTTAGTCCGAACGTAGCGCTGGTTGAGGCTCCAGCCGCATCGGTTGCCACTACGGTTATGGTCGAAGCTCCCGTTACGGTAGGTGTACCGCTGATAACCAATGTAGTATTATCGGCACTCAAGCCAGCCGGCACGCCCGTTATTAGATACGAAATCGCCTGCCCTTCGGGATCCGTAAAAGCAGGAACCGTATATGAATAAGGTACGGCTACAACGCCTGTCTGATTAGCAAACGCAGGCGCAACTGGTGGCTGGTTGGCCGCTTCGACCGTCGTTGTCACCGTCGCGGTCGAGCTATTATTCGTTTCGTTACTTTCAGCAATCGTGTTAGCAGGATCGACAACAGCCGCGCCGGGTTGTATCGTCACAGCACCGCTGGCCTGCGGACTCACCGTAACAGTCAGCGTCGCGCTGTTACCTGGCGTAATTTCTCCTCCGGTGAAGAGTACGACGCCATCCGTTTGTGAAGCCGTAAAATTATTCGCAGTTCCTGCATTGCTATACGTAACGCCCGTGGGTAAGGTAAACGAAAGCGGTACGTTCGTAGCTGTTGCCTCTCCCCCATTACTGGCAACCAGCGTATAGGTGACTGGCTGTCCTATAGTCCCTGAAACAGGTCCCGCAAGAGAAACGGTTAAATCGGGTTTTGGTAGGGCAGTTCCCCGAACGGTTACCATATCGAATCGCCAGGTTCCCGATGTCCCATAGGCCGATGTAGGCGCAGCCGCTGTGTAGCTGGTTGGATTAGCCGTGGGCGTTGAAAATTCAGCAACAATTCGAAAACGAACATCTGCCTTGTCGTTCAGGCCGGCAACTCCGGATAGATCGTATGCATTACCATTGTAAAACCGGTCTCCCGCCGTAACGGTCAGCGGATTGGCTACATCCGTGTAGGTTGTTCCACCATCAACAGAATATTGTAGACGAGAACGATTGGCGGCAGTGTTACTGAAACGCTGATCCCAGGAAATAGTCAAACTTTGGAACCCTGTTGTACTTGTCCGGAATTCAATCCCGGCGGTTTTGTTCCGAGCCGTAGCTGCCGGGAAAGTTGAGATACTGTACCCGGAATTGTCCGTTGTAATTGGATCGGTCGACCCAGAACCAGCAGCATACGTAAATGATGTTCCCCCAACATTGGTTAGGGTACCTACACCAACGGACGGTGCCGTGGTTCCCGTCGCCGGGGCATTGTCGGGCGGATTTGAGTTAAAGTTCCATTGTACGAGCGTAGTCTGCGCCCAGCCGACATTGATAGCCAGAAGAGGTAGTAGAAACAGACGACAAACCCGCAAAACACAGCTTGGTAAAAAGTGCTTCATATAAAGGAATTGAGTTAGTTGATGTCCTGGTAATCTGATGGTATTGAATTACTTCGTCAGATTACCAGGGCGCGGCAAAATTAGTAGCCCTTTCTACACCATCCCGTTACTTAACAATCTGTTAATATGAAACTTGCATAATTTACAATTCCCTAATATTACCGTGCTGGTTTACGCTTGCAGCCTGTGACTAGTAGCCCGTTGCAACCTGATAATCACGCAACTGAAAATGCCTTAGCCGGCTACCTTCCAGGAATCGAAACTGCTTTGCAATCCTGCTCGTTTATTCGTAAATTAGCCAGATTCCAAGCAGCACTGATGAACTTCAACATAACTTCAGAATTTCGGCCAACCGGCGATCAGCCCGTAGCCATTGAGAAGCTAACGGCGGGTCTCAAAGAGGGCGAACCGTCGCAGGTATTGCTCGGGGTAACGGGTAGCGGTAAGACGTTCACCGTTGCCAATGTGATTGCTCAGCTCAACCGTCCCACCCTGATCCTGAGCCACAACAAAACGCTGGCCGCCCAGCTCTACGGCGAATTCAAGCAGTTTTTCCCCGATAACGCCGTCGAGTATTTTATCTCCTACTACGACTATTATCAGCCCGAAGCGTTCATCGCCACGACCAATACGTACATCGAGAAAGATCTGGCGATCAACGAAGAAATCGACAAATTACGTCTGTCGGCTACGTCAGCCCTGATGAGTGGACGGCGCGATGTCATTGTGGTCGCGTCGGTGTCGTGTATTTATGGCATGGGCAACCCCGAAGAATTCAAGCGGAATGTCGTACGCATCGGGGTTGGCGAGCAGATGAGCCGGAATCAGTTCCTGCACCAACTGGTTGGTATTCTCTACAGCCGCACCGAGGGGGATTTCCAGCGGGGAAATTTCCGGGTCAAAGGAGACACCGTCGATCTCTACGTTGCCTACGCAGACTTTGCGTACCGGGTTATTTTCTTCGGCGACGAGATTGAAACCATTCAGCGCATCGACCCATCGACGGGGAAGAAGATTTCCGAAGAGCGGTTGGTTACGATTTTCCCGGCAAACCTTTTCGTGACGGGTCGCGATACGCTGAATAATGCCATTCATGAGATTCAGGATGACTTGGTCGCCCAGATCCGGTATTTCGAATCAGAGTTCCGGGAGCAGGAAGCGTCCCGGATTCAGGAACGTACCGAGTTCGATCTGGAAATGATGCGCGAGTTGGGGTACTGCTCGGGTATTGAGAATTACTCCCGCTACTTCGACCGTCGCCAGCCTGGTCAGCGGCCGTTCTGCCTGCTCGATTATTTCCCGGACGATTTCCTACTGGTTGTCGACGAAAGCCACGTAACGATTCCGCAGATTCGGGCGATGTGGGGCGGTGACCGCTCCCGCAAAACGGCGCTGGTTGACTACGGTTTCCGACTGCCATCTGCTATGGACAACCGACCGTTGACCTTCCAGGAGTTTGAAGATTTGTCGGGTCAGACCATTTACGTATCGGCTACTCCGTCTGATTACGAGTTACGCAAGAGCGAAGGCGTTGTGGTTGAGCAGCTTATCCGCCCAACGGGCTTACTTGATCCCGAAATTGAGGTACGGCCCAGCTTGAATCAGATTGATGACCTGCTCGAATCCATTGATGCCCGGATCAAGAATAACGAACGGGTCCTGGTGACGACGCTGACCAAGCGAATGGCGGAGGAGTTGACCAAATACCTAGAGCGGGTGGGTATCAAAACCCGCTATATTCACTCCGAAGTCAAAACTCTTGACCGGGTGGAAATCTTACGCGATCTGCGGCTGGGAAATTTCGACGTACTTGTTGGTGTGAACTTGCTACGAGAAGGCCTTGACTTGCCCGAAGTATCGCTGGTAGCGATCATGGACGCCGACAAGGAAGGCTTCCTGCGCGATATCCGATCACTGATTCAGACCATTGGTCGGGCCGCCCGGAACGCCAACGGCAAGGTAATTATGTATGCCGACACTATTACGGGGTCCATGCAGAAGGCCATCGAAGAAACCAACCGTCGCCGGGCTATCCAGATGGAGTACAACACGGATCATGGCATCGTCCCACAAACCGTGCTGAAATCACGCGAAGCCATTATGGGACAAACCAAAGTAGCCGATTCGAAAGCGAAACAGTATTACGTCGAACCCGAAGATATTCGCATCGCTGCTGATCCTGTGGTTCAGTACATGGGTAAAAATGATCTGGAAAAAGTCATCAACGAAACCCAGGCCAAGATGGAACGGGCCGCTAAAGACCTCGACTTCCTCGAAGCCGCCCGTCTACGCGACGAACTGTTTCAGCTACGCGATAAGCTAAAGAAAGAGATGGCGTAGGCCCCTGAATCAAGCGGAACGTCTACGCTTTTTACGTAGAACCGTTTGATTTTCAGCCAGATTTATTGGTTTTTATAGCGATTGGGGTGATAACCTCGACCGTTCCTTGAGGTAATGCAACCGGGGCACGCTAGCCCGGCCGGTACTAGCATTACCTCATTGTATTTTACGGCTAATCGTTTCGTTAACAACGGCTCCTGCTCCACCCTAAGCAACTGTAATTAGCCTAACAAATTTCGTTTGTTTACCGTCGAAACCCTTCTCCAATGAACTTCAGTGCATCTGGCAAACCGCTTCGCCAGTAAGGCCAGGTGTGGGCACCGTCGCGAGCCCGGTATTCATGAACTACTTTGCGCTCTAAGAAGGCCAGGTGCAGTACCGCGTTCCCCATGGAAAGCGCATCGTCGTCCCCACAATCCAGGTACCAGCGAACCCGTTTCAGGTCATTTTCGGGCGCCGACCTGGCGAGTACGATCGGACTGTTACGTTTCCAGGTGAGCGTCAGCCGGTTCTCTCCTTTTACAGGACCACTGAAAACGGGACCGTAGACTGTATTATAACGCTCATCGGGTACGGCAGCAAAGGTTTCGTCGGTACGAACAGCAGCACTCAGAGCGGCACAGGAACTGAACAGGTCCGGATGATGCATGGCCAATACAAGCGAGCCATACCCACCCATCGATAAACCCGACAAAGCCCGGTATTCCCGCTGGGGCCGGGTGCGGTACATCGAATCGACATGGGCAATGAATTCTTGGACGAACATATCTTCGTAACGTACCTTGCTCTGGTAATCATTGATATACCAGCTCGCCCCTGCATCGGGCATGACGATAATCATGGGGGGCAATTCGCCCGACTGAATCAGTTCGTCAGCAATGCGATTGGCTTCTCCGAACTGCACCCAGCTGGTTTCATTGTCGCCATAGCCATGCAATAAGTACACCACTGGATAGCGTCGATTCGATACGTAATAATCGGGTGGCAGATAAATTGAATACTTGACCGGCCGATTCAACAAAGAGCTATTCAACTGCATACTTTCCAGAAGACGAATCTGCGGGGGCGTCACAACTGGAACGGGGCCGGTTTCCTGAGGAGTTGTCAGTTTCTGACGTCGACGTGACTGTGCCGATACGTCGATCAGCACCAGCAACAGTAAAAGATTTATGAGTAAACTTCGCACAAACATGGGGGTAGAGTCACCTGAAGCTGGGACAAACGGGTATATTGACGTAACGAACGAAAACACCCTTCGGTGCATCTATTTTTACAGATCTGGTGGAGAAGTGAATACAATCTTTCCCAAAATGAATTAATTTTCGGATAGAATCGAGATGTGTTGAGTTACTTTATTAGTTACAACTCGTCTTTCATAGGTTTCTATCGGAGTCGATTACGCAACTAATAAATTGTCGTTTCGCACCAGATCGATCCCATTACGTCAAAATAAACATTTTTTTGGTCATATCCGATTGTAGTTAGATCAGTAAAACGCCTACTTTCGGGGTATACTAACCCATACTTCAATAATATCGCTTCTTTATGGCCAAACTGATTATCGTGGATGATGAGAAAAGCATTCGGGCAGCTCTACGCGATATTTTAGAATACGAAGGCTACGATGTGGACGAAGCCAAAGACGGCGAAGAAGGGCTTGATATGATCTCCCGCACAACCTACGACGTAGCGTTATGCGACATCAAGATGCCCAAAATGGACGGTCTGGAACTGCTGCTCAAAGCAAATGAAATGGGCACCAACGCTCAGTTTGTCATGATTTCAGCGTTCGGTAACGTCGATAACGCCGTTGAAGCAACAAAACGGGGCGCCTTCGATTTTATCACCAAACCACCCGATCTGAACCGGCTGCTCATCACGGTTCGCAACGCCATTGAGCACGCCAAACTGGTTCAGGAAACCAAAACGCTCAAGAAACAGATCTATAAGATCAACGAAATCGTTGGCGAGTCAGAGCCGATCCGGCGCGTCAAGGACACCATCAATCGCGTAGCACCTACCGAAGCACGGGTCTTGATAACCGGCGCCAACGGAGCAGGTAAAGAGATGGTAGCTAAACAGATTCACGAAAAAGGCAACCGGGCCAATATGCCCCTGGTTGAAGTGAACTGCGCAGCAATACCTGGCGAACTCATTGAGAGTGAGCTATTTGGCCACGAGAAAGGTGCCTTTACGGGAGCTAGTGCGAAACGGACGGGCAAGTTCGAGCAGGCCGACGGTGGAACGCTGTTTCTCGATGAGATCGGAGACATGAGTCTGTCGGCACAGGCAAAAGTACTGCGTGCTCTGCAGGAAAGTAAGATTACCCGTGTTGGGGGCGATAAGGAGGTAAAAGTCAACGTACGGGTCATTGCGGCTACCAACAAAGACCTGCGTCAGGAGATCGCCAATGGTAATTTCCGTGAAGATTTATTCCACCGCCTAAGTGTCATTGTCATTCACGTACCGCCCCTGGCTGAACGCCGGTCGGACATTATCCTGCTGGCGAATAAATTTCTGCACGACATCGCACGGGAGTATGGCTCGCCGGTAAAAAATCTGACGCAACCCGCTATGGCCTACCTGCAGTCGCTGCCCTGGACCGGTAACGTCCGCGAGCTACGTAACGTAGTCGAGCGTCTGGTCATCATGTGCGGAGACGATATCACGCTGGAAGATGTCAAGCTATATGCATAAAGAGTGAATGAGTGAAAGAATGAAAGAGCGAAAGATTGCTGACGCCTAATTCGCTCTTTCATTCTTTCACTCATTCGCTCCTTATGAAATCATCAGGTTGCATCCTCGCACGTCGGAATTATCGAAGCGGCCGATAACACGGAAACTACCGTCGGTTTCGACGTACTGCCCCAGATCCTGCGTTTCGATGAACGAGCAGGAATCCAGATTGGCCAGGTCGATAACATTAATTCCCCCCGACCGACGCTCATTTCCCTCGTCATACATCGAGAAAGGGTCGTTTATATCACGCAACAGCACCCGTAACGTAGCGCTGTTGCGGAAAACTCCGCTGCCCATCGAATACGCCTGCGAGAGCAGCTCGGTCATGCCGTATTCAGAATGAATGGTTTTTATCCCCAGTTGCCGGTTCAGGATTTCGTGTACCTCTTCCCGAAGCAGTTCTTTCCGACGACCTTTCATTCCCCCCGTTTCCATAACAACCAGGTCCGAACCAAACTCTTTCAGGAACGACAAATCTTCTTGAGTATCCTCGGCCCAGTCCAGCAGCCCAAATGTTACTCCAATCAGCAGGACCCGCTTTCTCCAATCAGACTCCTCGCTACGCTGGCTTGCCAGCCGGCGCAATTCAGTCGTTAATTCAGAATAGTTGTTCAAATAGAACCCACCAGTATTGTCAGGATTTATCTGCGCCATAAATCGCTGAACCATATACACCAGCGACGAATTATTTCGTTCAAGATAGGATGGTAACAACGCCAGGATATGGAAATCGCGGAGGGGGCCATACGTCTCCTCGAAAATCCGGACACTGACGGCATCATATAACTCAGGATCGACAACCAGATGGCGACTCGTCTGCTGACCGGTTGTCCCGCTACTGGCAAACGTCAGCGGAGCATCCAACATATCTTTATCGGCTTGCAACCCTGTCAGAATAGAATGGGTCTTGAAAAAGCTGATGGGCATGAACGGAATCTGACGAATTTCTGTCACCGTAGCGGGCGAGCTATTCAATAAACGAAGATATTCGCGATACACAGGGTTGTACGCAGCCTGGTATTGAAACACCGCTAGCGTCAGTTCATCGAACGTAGTGTCGGTAACGGTCAGAATCTGTTCGCGGAGCGATTGCCGCCGGGCGAATACGTCGTCCGGAAGCGTTGATAAAAAAGACAAAACAGTAAAAGCGTTTTATTGCAACACGAGTACAACAGTATGCGACGGCAACAAATTCAACCCTATCTTTTTATCCTGGGTATTGCCCTGCTGGCAATGGGCTGTTTCAACGAGCCTAATTATTCCAATACACCAGAAATTACCAGTGTCGCCGTTTTCCCCTACAAGAATTTGGCAGGGGGAACGGGCGTTGGGCAGAGCCGCCGGGATTCGGTCGTCATTACCATTGGTTTCCGCGATGGCGATGGCAACTTGGGTAACGATTTACCTCTGGCCAAAGCCGACTCGGCCCGGTATGCGTCTAACGGCGGCTGGGGAAACTACAAGATTACGACCCTGCGACTGGTGAATAACCGCTATGAAGAAGTTCCTCTCGCTGTCAACCAGACACTGATCTTCCCCAACCTGGCCAAGGGCCGGCCGGCAGGACCGATTGAGGGAACGCTGGATTTCAACTCGACATTTCAGTATGGGACCTCTTTCCGGCTTTATCCGGTTAAGTTCCAGATTCAGATTCGAGACCGGGATTTAAACGTGAGCAACGTCATCGAAACCGACACGGTTACCGTTCCCTTCCAGCGCTAAGCCGATCATTTTTGACGTACAAGTCTGCCCCTACCGGCAGACTTTTTTTTATGCCTGATCCAGCACAATTCGGAACGTGGTACCTTTTCCCACCTCGGAGCTTTTGACAAACAGCCGCCCGTCGTGGTATTCTTCAACAATTCGTTTGGCCAGTGTCAGGCCCAGCCCCCACCCCCGCGTTTTAGTACTGAACCCCGGCGAGAAAACTTTCTGCATGTTTGCTTTCGAAATCCCTTTCCCGGTGTCAGTGATGTCGATAGCCACCTGTTTGTTTGGTAACAATAGCATATTCAGCCGCAGTTCGCCCACGCCTTTCATGGCATCGACGGCGTTTTTGCAGATATTTTCGATGACCCACTCGAACAGCAGTTTATTGATCCTCACCTGCTGACCAGCCGGAATCTGGCTGGCTACGCTCATCTTTACTTTCGTCGAAATCCGTTTCGACAGGTAGTCGGCGAATTGTTTAACGACTTCGTTGATTGTTTCCTCTTTCAGCGTGGGCACCGATCCGATGCTGGAGAAACGGGCCGTAATCGTTTCCAGACGCATGACATCTTTTTCGATCTCGTCCGTAATAGACGTATCATACTGGTCGGGATCGGACCGAAAGAACTCCACCCAGGCCATGAGCGACGACATGGGTGTTCCCAGTTGGTGAGCCGTTTCTTTGGCCAGTCCCACCCAAACCCGGTTCTGCTCGGCCCGGCGCGACGAACTGAACGCCAGGTAAGCCAGCACACCCAGTGCAGTCAGAATGGCTAAGAGCACGTAAGGGAAATAAGTTAACTTACGTAGCAGCTTAGAATTATTATAGTAGACTAATCCCCGCACACCATTGCCCATATCAACAGGCAATGGAATGTGATTCTTACGCATTTCAGCGATTTTCTGCCGGATAAACTTGTTATCTTCTTCCTCACTGAGTCCCTCCGGCGTATCAATATTCCGACGTTGAGCCACTTGCCCGTCCGGATTTACATAAATAGCTGGAATTGACCGGTTAGCTTCCAGTATCTCGCTGGTCACAAAAGTCAGATCACCGGCGTCGGAGTGGGCCGGATCAACCAAGTAAGCAATGGTTTTAGCGTACAACTGTACATAGTGCTCCTCCCGATCTTCCAACTGCCGAATCAGGCGGTTTGTGTATAGCAACGATCCGGTTCCGACCAGCAGCAGGTTGAGGGCCACAATGATCTTGAGAATATTATTCTGGCTGTAAATATCAAATGACTTCAGCATACTGTGTTGTGTGGTGAGGGTAACCAACGACCGTTGACTAAAAGCATTGTTCCCTTTCGGTAACACACTGGCCTTTCGCTCATTAAACCCAGCCAAGTGCAAAACTGTCCAATTGGCAAATTTACCCCCTTAGTAAACGAAAAAACGGTCAATTTTGATGCAAACGCAGAACGCGGACTCGATGAGCGGTGTTAATCAGATAAATAGGATTGAGGGAAGAAAGATCAAAGTTATTTGGATACTTTCTAAATAGTATAACCAACGCAGACCGGCGTTTCTATCTCCGGGATTGCGCCGTATTTTTGTATTGGCAACTGCCGTTCCTTGTGATTTTCTGAAATGTTAGATACGTTCAAATCGATTAGCCTATCCCATAAAACGGCACCTCTCCGTGTTCGGGAGCTAATTGCACTCAACGAAGACGAAGCTAAGCGGCTCATGCTGCGCCTGCGCGACTTTTTTGGGCTTTCGGACTTGCTGGTTGTTTCGACCTGTAACCGTACGGAGGTATATTATGCGTTTGAGCAGGATCTCAATACTGAGATTACTCAGCTCCTGCTTATCGAAAAAGGGCTGACGGATACTGACCAGTACGTACCCTATTTTCAGTTCTTCGGCACGCACGATGCGGCTGTACGGCATCTGTTTGAAGTGTGCGTTGGGTTGCATTCGCAGGTTGTAGGCGACATGCAGATCCCGAATCAGGTAAAGCAAGCCTATCAGTGGTCGGCCGATCTGGATATGGCGGGGCCATTCCTGCACCGGCTGATGCATACCATCTTCTTTACCAACAAGCGCGTTGCTCAGGAAACCTCATTCCGTGACGGAGCGGCCTCGGTTTCGTACGCAGCCGTTGAACTCATCGACGAGTTGGTTGGGAACCACCACCGCCCGAACGTGCTGATCGTTGGTCTGGGTGAGATTGGCGCTGATGTCTGCAAGAATCTGGCAGCAAATGCCGTTTCCGGTCAGGATTTGAGCAACATTACCCTTTGTAACCGCACGCTGGCAAAATCGGAAGCAATCGCAACTGAACACGGTTTTCGGGTGGCTGACTTTGCTGACCTTACGAACGAGATTCGCCGGGCCGATGTGATTATCTCGTCGGTAATGCGCGACGAGCCACTCTTTACGCCGGCTTCGCTCAGCGAGATCAACGTACTGACTTACAAATATTTCATTGACCTGTCGGTACCCCGTAGCGTTGATGCCACTGTCGAGCAGATTCCGGGCGTGCTGGTCTACAACATTGACCACATCCGCAACCGGACTGACGAAGCGCTGAACCAGCGGCTGGCCGCTATTCCGCAGGTGGAAGCAATCATCGATCAGGCGGTTAGTGAATTTGGTGACTGGTCGAAAGAGATGATTGTTTCGCCGACGATCAACAAACTGAAAAACGCGCTGGAGCAGATTCGTCGCGACGAAGTAGCCCGGCACATGAAGCACCTCACCCCCAACGAGTCGGAGAAAATCGACAAAATTACACGGGGTATTATGCAGAAAATCATCAAATTACCTGTACTGCAGCTCAAAGCAGCCTGCAAACGCGGAGAAGCCGAAACATTGATCGACGTATTAAACGATCTCTTTGACCTCGAAAAACAACCCGCCTGATTGGCGTAAGGTATACGATAAAGCGTTTTTTTACACGTTCCGGACTCCCAAATCGTTATTGATTTGGGAGTTCTTATTTTACCACTATCGTCAGGTTTGTTTCGCGCTTAATGTCCAGATTGCTTAGTACCTTACTTCGGTTATTTATTGTTGTGCTGCTGGTGATTGGCCTGATTGCGCTTTGGGAACTGGTTCGCGGCAGCGACGCGTTGAGCCGTTTCCGGCGGAACGACACGACAACGCAGCGTATCGTCCTGAAAGAAGTGACGGCGCTGGGCAAACTGGAACTGGTCAAATATACGTTCAAAGATATCGTTGAACACGAACAGATTAACACCTTTCTGCCCAATGGCAATGCCATTCTGGTCGTTGAAGGAGAGGCCACTGGCTGCGTCGATCTGACGAAGATACAGCCCAGTGATATTGTACTTGAGAATGATTCGTTAACGATTCGGCTGCCAGCACCGGAACTATGCAACTGGCGTATCAACCACGATCATTCCAAAGTGTACGATACACGGTTTACCTTTCTGGAGGAATCTAAACTGGTGGACAACGCCTACCAGCAGGCCGAAAAACAGATCCGGCAATCGGCGCTTGATGGTGGAATCCTGGAGCAGACCCGGCAGAACGCTAACCGAATGCTACTCCCTTTGTTGAGCCAGTTGTCCGGTAAAAAAGTAGGTCTTATTTTCACGAGATAGCGCCGATTCGGGTACAGTTTTTGAGAATACCCCTACGTTGGATATCTGATCTACGGGAAGAGACACATCAGCTTCCCGTTTTGCCTCCATGTGACACCTAAACACTCGTCTACCTATGAACGCAAAAGCTCCTCGCATCACAAATGGCAACCTGTTAATTGCTGAGCCATTCATGGGCGATAATAACTTCGACCGCAGCGTTGTGCTGGTCTGCGAACACAGCGACGCCGGTACGTTCGGGCTGGTTCTGAACCAGCCAACGGATATTCATCTGGGTGATGTAATCGACGAAGTTCAGGCTGACCTCCCGCTATTCATTGGCGGGCCGGTTCAGCAAAACACCCTGCATTTTATTCACCGTCGCCCCGACCTTATCGACGATTCCATCCGGATCGCAGAAGGCTTATACTGGAGCGGCAATTTCGAGCAGATTAAGCGCGCCGTCAATCTGGGAACGCTGACCGAGCGCGATGCCCGCTTTTTTATTGGCTACTCGGGCTGGAGCGAGGGTCAGCTAGCCGATGAATTACTGAAAAAATCGTGGATCATCAGCCAGGCCGATGCCAGTTTCCTGTTCGATACGCCCGTTGATCAGTTCTGGCGCGGGGTGCTCAAACGGATGGGTGGCGAATACAAATCCATTGCCCACTACCCCGTCGATCCCCGGCTCAACTAACCTTCGGCTAGAGGGGTTAGCGGCTTCTTAACTTTTTTTAACCAATTTTACGGGCAGTTTGGCAGCATCAGATGGATTGGCCCCGGCAAATCGTCCAATGTTTCCTAAGATCACGCGTTATCGGAAGGTGAATTATCTTCCAATCAAAGCCTGTATGCATTTTTTTCGACTACTTCTTCTTTCTTCTCTTTTTACTTTCCCGCTTCTTTCCAGCGCTCAGAGTGACAATCCGGTCGGTGGTCATTTCGGTTTAAAAATTGGTGCAGCCCTCAGTCAGATTAATATTACAGGGGTTAATGCCAACATTCCCAAACGGAGTCTGCAACCGCACATTGGGGCTATGTATCGGTATAGATACCATAAATTTGTGGCGCAGCCCGAACTTCTGCTGGCCATGAAAGGCGCTACGTTTCAAACTCCCATTGTGGGTCAAACCGAGCGTACGACCACTGCCATCAACTACTATTACGTCAATGTCCCGCTGCTACTGGGGTACATTCCAACCGAGGGGTTGACCTTGCAGGCGGGCCCGGAACTTGGCTATGCTCTGAACGCCGGAAAGACCAACGGACCCGGCAACCGATACGATGTGAGCCTGGCCGTCGGTGCGCATTACGATTTTCTGGATATGCTGAACAAATTCAGTCTGCACGTACGGTATGTGTACGGATTTGCCAACGTATCGCCCGTGGCGCAGGCAACGTACCTGAACCGGCAGTTGCAGGCATCCATCGTGTACAACCTGTACCCGAAGAAAAAGAAGTAAGAACGGCCTCTGTTTACCAGGCCCATCACTAGTCTCACCCGGCCTATGCTGTCTGACTTTGGCGTTATTCTGCTGTTTATTCTGGCGGCTTTTGCCTTCCTGAGCCTGATTCTGTTCGGCGCAAAACTGCTACGTGTGGATCGCCCAAACGTGGAGAAAAACAGTACGTATGAATCGGGCGAGGAACCGATTGGTAACGCCAACATTCAGTTCAACATCCGCTTCTACGTTATTGCGCTGGTTTTCGTGCTGTTCGATGTGGAGTTGGTATTTCTGTTCCCCTGGGCTACTGTATTCGGACGGGCTGACCTGATCGCTGAAACGGATGGGCTCTGGGGCTGGTTTGCCTTATCTGAAGCGTTTCTGTTTGTTGGTATTCTAGCGCTGGGTTTAGCCTACGTGTGGGTGAAAGGGTACCTGGACTGGGTGAAGCCGCAGCCAAAAACTCCGACTACAGATACGCGCGTTCCAACTACTCTCTACGAGCAAGTCAACAAAAAATACGAACGACGCTAGACTTCTGATCAGGAACCGATCCACGCTCAGTTGTGGTTGCCTAGAAGGACGCTGTTTTACGTAATCGATCGACATGGATAAATCCGGCGACGCGGGCATCATTCTGATGCACTCCGAAGAACTTCTGAACTGGTCACGGGAAAAATCGCTGTGGCCCATGACGTTTGGCCTGGCCTGCTGCGCCATCGAAATGATGCAGTCGTTTGCGTCGTCTTATGATCTGGAGCGGTTTGGCATTTTCCCCCGGCCTTCCCCCCGCCAGTCGGATATTATGATCGTGTCGGGCACCGTTACCTACAAAATGGCCGATCGTATCCGGCGGCTGTATGAGCAGATGCCCGAGCCCCGCTACGTTATTTCGATGGGGTCCTGCTCAAACTGTGGCGGTCCCTACTGGCAGCACGGCTACCACGTCGTGAAAGGCGTTGACCGAATCATTCCGGTGGATGTGTACGTGCCGGGTTGCCCCCCCCGCCCTGAAGCGCTGATCGATGGTTTCCTGAAACTACAGGAAAAAATCAGAACTGAACATCCGCTCTTGGGAGCCAAAGATGTTGTACATTCGGCGGAATAACTCCTCGAACTCTACTCTTCTGGCGCCTTACCCATGAACGCCCTGTCTGTATCTTTTCGCCAACTCCTCGGCTTGCTGCGGCTGGTGGGGTTTCTGTATGCTGTGACACTGGTGCTCGGTTTACTGGCCGCGCTACCGTTTTACAACACGCTTAAATCGGAATATCACGACTCATTGGAGTTCATAAAGCTGCTGGATGGCTTCGACTATACTGTCTTTTCCGATTTCATGCGGCAGAGTCAGCAAACGCTATACCCGCTCTTTAGCGTTGGTCGCTGGCTGGGTGTATTCCATCTTTTCCTGAGCGTTTTCTTCTCAGGGGGTATCCTCTTCTGCCAGGCTCAGGCAGGCTCCCGGTTTCATATTGGTACGTTCTGGCAGGCCTGTAGCCACTACTTTGGCCGGTTTCTGAAAGTTGCAGGCGTTACAATTCTCTTTGTGCTGGTCAACACCATCATCTGGGTTCTTGCGGGCAGTCTGGCAATCATGGCCGTGAGCGATCCCCTCACCGAACGCGGTCAGTTCTGGATTGGTATCACTGCCTTTGCGCTGTTCATGCTCACAACGACACTGCTACTTTGTGTCGGTGACTACGCAAAGGTGATTCTTTTTGAAGAGGACGATCAACGTGCCTTTCGGGCCTTTGGTCGCGCCGGTCGGCTGGTTCTGAAAAATCCGGGAAAAACGTATGGTCTTTACTGGTTGCTGATTCTGATCGGTACAGCTGTTTTCGGATTGTATTTTCTGGTTGAAGAGCATGTAACGATGAGTGGCTGGCTGACGATTAGCCTGCTTTTTCTGGTACAGCAGGCTGTTATTTTCGTTCGGGCAGCCCTGAAAGTCTGGTCGCTGGGACTGGCCTACAACGTGTATAAAATTCTGCCAAAGCCGGCACCCGTCGCTCGACCCGTACCGACGGTTATTCCTACTCATGAGTCCGCCTATACAGCAATCGCTGCCGATGACGCATCCGGTGACTCGCCCGCCCCGGACAGTGCCGGCATGTACTCTCCTGAGACGGGTACACCAACCGACAAGGAGTAGTGCTTTCTTTGGTCATTTCGTATTATTGCAGAATTGTTGAATGTCTTCAATTAATTCTGCCGCATGGCTGTTCCAACTATTCCGCAAAAATCCGAGACCGTCGAAGCTGGTCTATTTAGTTTACCCGTTATCGTAGCGGCCCTTGGCTACTTCGTTGACATCTACGATTTGCTTCTGTTTGGAATTGTTCGGGTGCCGAGTTTACAGGACCTCGGTCTGAATGCCGAACAGATTTCCTCGGTCGGTACAGCCATAATGAACTGGCAGATGGGCGGTTTGCTGATCGGCGGTATTCTCTGGGGCGTCATTGGCGATAAAAAAGGTCGCCTGTCGGTTTTATTCGGTTCGATCCTGACGTATTCCATTGCCAACATTGCCTGCGGCTTCGTTAAAAACGTTACGTTCATGGACCCGGCTACGTACTACGCCATCATGCGTTTTATTGCGGGCGTGGGCCTGGCGGGTGAGCTGGGAGCGGGTATTACGCTGGTCAGCGAGATTCTGCCGAAGGAAAAACGGGCCATTGGTACCTCCCTGGTTGCCGGAATCGGTTTGTCGGGGGCGGTTGTGGCTTACTTTACCGTAAAGCTGTTCGACTGGCAGATGGCTTTTTTCGTGGGTGGTTTACTGGGGGTTGGCCTGTTGCTGATGCGGGTTGGTGTGGTTGAATCCGGTATCTTCAAAGACGTAACGGGGCAGGTAGGCGTTAGCCGCGGTAACTTCTTTTCCTTCTTCACCAACGCGAATCGGCTGGGGCGTTACCTACGCTGTATCGGCATTGGTTTGCCGACCTGGTTTGTCATCGGTATTCTGTCAACCTTCTCAAACGAATTCGGGGTCGCGCTGGGAATTCCCGACGAAATTCAGCCGGGTCTCGCCATCATGTGGTGTTACGTTGGTCTGGCCCTTGGCGACCTGAGCAGCGGTTTCATTAGTCACGCACTGCACTCCCGGAAAAAAGGCGTTGCCGTACTCATGAGCATAGCGTTGATCTTCAGCGTCGTTTATCTGTTTTTCGGCATTAAGACAGCCACACTGCTCTATGGTCTTTGCCTGGTTATGGGCTTTGGTATTGGTTACTGGGCCATGTTTGTTACCATTGGCGCCGAGCAGTTTGGCACCAACCTCCGCGCCACAGCTGCCACGACTGTTCCGAATATGGTACGGGGGCTGGTTATTCCGATGACGCTGACGTATCAGGTCTTGAAGTCCCCCATAGGCGTTATCAATTCGGGCGCCGTCGTTGGTCTAATCGCGTTTCTCATCGGTTTTTATTCCATTGCCAGCATACCTGAGACGCACGGCAAGGACCTGAATTACCTGGAAGATTAAGCTTTTCGCCGTCCATCAGCCGAATCGGCCGTTGTTCCTAAACGGCAGCGTTACGCCTGGTCAAGTGCATCATTGGAGTGAATTCAGTTCTGTAACACTAACTAAATCGCACTCCCATGAAAACTTACTTCCGTCTGATTACCAGCAGTTTACTTGTAGCATTTACTATCTTCACTGCTGCATCGGCGAGCCCAATTGATGGCTCACCATCCGCTCAGAAATCATTCGCAGCCGTCATGTATCCGGCTGCTGCGACGTCTAAAGTGTGGTTACACCTTGAGAAGTTTAAGCTGACCGACAAAATCAACGTTGAATTATACGACGAACGCGGCAAACAGTTATTCTCCGAAACGCTCCCCCAAAAAGCAGGCAAACGTAACACGTATCGTCAGCAATTCGATCTGAGCGGAATTCCCGACGGGAAATACACGTTCCGGCTATCGAGCGGAAATCAGACCGAGGAAGTTACGTTCAACCTGACCACGCCAACGGTGGTTCAGCAAACGGCTACCCGTTTCGTCACGATGAAGTAAATACTCTTTTCTTTTGGCTTACCAGCGCGGGACTTCGTTCCGTGCTTTTTTATTGTCTGCCGGCTCTACAAACAAACCGTATTCATGTGTATGACATATCGGCAGAAAACAGAATTATTAGGAAATGATTTTGCTAAATCTCGTCTTTTTCAAGAAATAATTGCTTTTTTACCGCTTATTATCCAAACTCATTTCTGCGTGCCGCAATGAACCAGCTAAGCCTGATTGATTACATTATATTCTTTCTCTATTTTATCGGGGTGTCCTCCTACGGATACTGGATTTACAAGAAAAAGCAGTCGACCAACCTCGATACCAAAGACTTCTTCCTGGCCGAAGGATCGCTCACCTGGTGGGCCATTGGCGCATCCATGATTGCGTCGAACATCTCGGCCGAACAATTTATCGGCATGTCGGGAAATGGCTTCACCTTCGGGGTAGCCGTAGCGGTGTACGAATGGCTGGCGGCTATCGCACTCATCATTGTGGCGGTGTGGTTCATGCCCATCTACCTCAAGAACCACATCTACACCATGCCGCAGTTCCTGAAGACGCGTTACAACGAGACTGTCAGTCTAATTATGGCCATTTTCTGGCTTTTTTTATACGTATTCGTCAACCTGACATCAATTCTGTTTCTAGGTGCACTGGCAATCAGTAACCTGGCGGGACCGGATTACTTTCACGCCATCGTTATCGGCCTCAGCATTTTTGCCCTGCTGATTACGCTGGGCGGGATGAAAGTAATTGGCTTCACGGACGTTATCCAGGTTTTGGTACTGGTCATTGGTGGTCTGGTAACGACGTACATCGCGATGACGCTGGTGAGCGAAAAGTTTGGCCTCGGCAACGACGTTATTGCTGGTTTCAAAGCCATGATGAACGACGCAGAAGACCATTTTCACATGATCTACGAAAAGCCAGGTCCGAACGCGTCGCAGGCCGACATCAACAAGTACCTGACGCTACCGGGCATTGGCATGTACGTTGCCGGTATCTGGATCGTGAACCTGAACTACTGGGGTTGTAACCAGTACATTACGCAACGGGCGTTGGGGGCCGATTTGAAAACGGCCCGGACAGGTATTCTTTTCGCGGCTCTCCTGAAGATTTTCATGCCGCTCATCGTTATGGTTCCTGGTATGGCTGCCTACGTATTGTACAAGAACGGAAGCCTGCAACAGGAAATGGCACCGAACGGTGTGCTTCTGGCCGATAACGCTTATTCGGCGATTCTATCGTTCCTGCCATCGGGTTTGCGCGGCATGTCGCTGGCCGCCCTGACAGCCGCTATCGTGGCCTCACTGGCAGGCAAAGCCAACTCCATTTCGACGATTTTCACCCTGGATATTTACCAGAAATATATCCGCAAGGACGCTTCCGAAAAACAACTGGTCTGGGCCGGCCGGGTTACGATTCTGGCTGCGATGCTGGTATCGATCGGTCTGACCTGGCAGGATACACTGGGCATTGGCGCCGAAGGTGGTTTTACATTTATTCAGAAATATACGGGCTACCTGAGCCCCGGTATTTTTGCTGTCTTCATTCTCGGTTTCTTCTGGAAGCGGACAACCGGCTCAGCCGCTGTAATCGGTATTCTGGCCAGCTTTGCGCTGGCGATTCTATTCAACAACTACGCTCCTGCCCTATTCGGGAATGACACAATTCTTTATACTGCTTACCCAACTGGTAATGGTGGTTACGAGATTCCCTTTCTGATCTGCATGGGCTGGACGTTCGTATTTACGATTCTGCTGATGGTGGCGATTAGTCTAGCCGGCCCAGCGATCAGCAAAAAAGCGTTTCAGATCGACGCCAGCATGTTCCGTCTGGCCCCAAATCATGTCGCGCTCATTACGGTTGTGATGCTCATCATCTCGGCGCTCTACGTCCGGTTCTGGTAGTTAGTCGCTGGTTTTCGTTGGGAGCCTCAAAAATACATGCTGGTAAAGGCACGTATTTTTGAGGCTCTTTTCGGTTCTTTATTCTTTCATTTTCGCAGTTCAGCATGACCCAACCCGCCCCGCCTTCCGTTTCGCTCCGTCCCTTGTTTTCACTGCCCGTTATTGTGGCTGCCCTGGGCTATTTTGTCGATGTCTATGACTTACTGCTGTTCAACATTGTCCGCGTACCGAGCTTACAGGAACTAGGCTTATCGAATACAGACGTTTCGCTGATTGGGGGGCGGATTCTGAATTTCCAGCAGGCCGGTCTGTTGCTGGGGGGGATTCTGTGGGGTATTCTAGGCGACAAGCGGGGGCGGTTGTCGGTATTATTCGGCTCGATTCTGACGTACTCGCTGGCAAATATTGCCTGCGGATTTGTCCACGACCCCACCTTGTATTCGGTGTTACGCTTCGTAGCCGGTTTTGGTCTGGCGGGTGAACTGGGTGCCGGTATTACGCTGGTTAATGAGATTTTGCCCAAGGAACTGCGCGCCTATGGCTCCTCGCTGGTGGCCAGCGTTGGCCTGTTTGGAGCGGTAGTGGCCTACTTCACCGTTACGCTGTATACCTGGCGTACGACGTATTTCATCGGTGGTAGCCTGGGGCTGGGCCTATTGTTGCTACGGGTGAGCATTTTTGAGTCGGGCATGTTTACCCGCGTACAGCAAACCGCTACGAGCCGGGGCAACTTCTGGTCGTTGTTTAGTCCGCGTGAGCGGCTGATGCGTTACGTTTATTGCATGGGAATTTCGTTACCAACCTATCTGGTCATTGGCCTGCTGGCAACGTTCGGCAACGAGTTTGCCCAGGCGATGGGGCTGGAAGCCGCCGTGCCGCCGGGTCGTTGCGTCATGTTTACCTACATTGGTATCGTCGTTGGCGATTTGCTGAGCGGTATTTTCAGCCAGTACCTCCGCTCACGTCGACAGGCAATCGGCTTGATGATGGGGCTGACCTTGGTTTTTGTGGGTGTTTATCTCTCAGGTATTCTCAAAACGACAGATGCTTTTTATGCCATCTGCATGGGTATGGGTTTTGGGATCGGTTACATCGCTATGTTCCTGACCATCACCGCCGAGAGTTTCGGCACGAACCTGCGTTCAACAGCTACCACGTCGGTAGCCAACAACGTACGGGCCACAACGCTGATCTCCATTCCTGCTTTTCAGGCTATGAAACCGCTTATTGGCGTACTTGGCGCTGGGGCTGTTGTATCGGCAGTTTGCTTCGCGGTAGGCTTCTGGTCGCTCACCCAACTCGACGAGACATTTGGCAAAGACTTGGATTATGTAGAACTTTAGGTCTATTTTTTTCAACCAATTGCCCAACACCATGCGTCCAGCCTCCCCGGCACAGGTGTACTTCCCTAGTTTCAACGGCATTCGCTTTATTGCCGCATCGGCAGTGGTATTTCACCACATCGAGCAGTTCAAATCAATCTTTGGCTTTACGGACGCCTTTGACCGCACCAACGAGTATCCGCAGATTTACCAGGCTGGTCGGCTGGGGGTAGCGTTATTTTTCGTGCTGAGTGGCTTTCTTATTACGTACCTGCTCCTGGCCGAAAAGCAATACGCAGGCCGGATTGCCACGGGTAATTTCTACGTCCGCCGGATTCTGCGCATCTGGCCACTCTATTTCCTGATTATCGGGCTGAGCTTCTTTGTCTTTCCTCATATTCCGGCGCTATACGTACCGGGCTGGTCGGAGCACACTTACGATTACTTCTGGCCCAAGCTGGGATTTTTCCTGTTGGTAATGCCCAACATTGCCATTACGTTGTACCACGAAATGCCGTTCAGCTCCCACACCTGGTCGATTGGTGTCGAGGAGCAGTTTTACCTGATCTGGCCGTGGCTGATCGGCAGCGTACGTCCACGCCGAACGCTATTGATACTGGGCAGTATTGCCCTCATCCTGGCAGGAGCTTTTTTCTGGATACGTTTCGGTCCTGGCTCAATACAGCCCACCGCCGGAACTACCCAACTGCTTCTTTCCGATTTTCTGGCGCATTTTCGCATCGGCGCAATGGCGATTGGCGGCATCGGTGCTTACCTGATCTTCATTGAGCATCCTGTTCTAACCTTTCTATATAAGAAGTGGGTGCAGGTGGTTGTGTACGCTATACTGGTCTATCTGCTGGCAACAGGCTACCGGATTCCGGGTTTGAATTACGAAGGGTACGCCCTGTTTTTCGTCTTTCTGCTGATGAACCTGGCGCGTAATCCGAATTCGATCATCAACCTCGAAAACCGGTTCTGCACATTCATGGGCAAGATTTCGTACGGCGTTTATATGTACCACCCCGTTGTTATCGTCCTTTGCTTGTATGTTATCCGGCAGTTCATACCCTACAGCACAGGCTTTTCGGTGATGCTTTACGTATCCAGTTATGCCCTCACGACGCTGGTAGCCTGGCTGTCCTACGAGTATTTCGAGAAGCAGTTCCTGAAACTAAAGGACCGTTTTGCCCCCGGTGATAAACCCGTCAAAGTTGCTAACCCGGAGCGGGTATAGGCGTCTGCTTATTTATTGTACTTTTGCCGTATAAAGCACAGAGGTAACAGTTCGTTTCTGACTGAAACGAACTTGTTTTAATAGGGAATCCGTCGGCCTGCCGACTCGGTGAAAATCCGGAACAGTCTCCGCTGCTGTAACCCCACAATCAAGGCGCTCCATTACTTAGCCACTGTTCGGCATCGAATGGGAAGGCGGGGGCGCTGGGGAAGTCAGAAGACCTGCCTTTGTCGCGTTGATCAATAGCTTTCGGCAGAAAGGCTCATCGATGTATGTTTTCTAAAAATCTCTCCAGTAGCGGGCAGCGTACGCATTTAGCCCGCCTTTTTCTGTATTGTCTCGTTCTGGTTAGTCTGACCAGATTCTCTACGCTTGCCCAGCCATCGGCCGTTCGGAATCAATCAATTGCACCATCCAAAAGATCAGCATCCAACCGGGTCACGCCAGACCGGATCACTGTTCGTTACGCCCGTGGATTCACCATCCAATATTTTGGAAACTATAAACTGGTTTCCATTATTAGCCCATTCGAAAAAAAGACCGATACAGTGCGTTACGTACTGGTGCAACGGGGCACACCCGCGCCCAAAGGGTATGCACCCAGCCAGATTATCCGGATTCCGCTTCGACGTATGGTGCTCATGTCCTCTATGCACGTTGGCCTAGCCGGTTTTCTGGAGGCCGAAGAGCAGATTGTTGGACTTGGTAATCTGAAATACGTATCGTCGCCTAAAGTCATCCAGCGTATCGACGCGGGGAAAGTGCAGGAAGTTGGCCACGACCAGACGCTGAACGAGGAACAACTGGTTAGCCTGCAACCTGACCTGCTGATGGCAACAGGCAGCCCAACCGCACAAATGAACCGGTATCAGACATTACGTAATGCTGGAGTCCCCGTGCTAATCAATTCGGAATGGGTAGAAACGACCCCTCTGGGGCGGGCCGAATGGGTAAAGCTGATGGCGGCCCTGCTCAACAAAGAAGCGCTGGTTAACCAAAAATTTGCGCAGGTCGAACGGGAGTACAACCGATTGGCGGCCCTGGCACGAAACGTTGCCAGTAAACCCAGCATCATCAGCGGGATGAACGCGAAAGACGCCTGGTTCGTACCCGACGGCGATAGCTACATTACCCGCTTCTTCCTGGACGCGGGCGGTAGCTACCCCTGGTCGAACCGACGAACAACGGGTAGTCTACCCCTGAATTTTGAAGCGGTTTATCCCATTGCCCTCAACGCTGATTACTGGCTCAACATCGGTCTGAACGGCGTGAGCTCAAAAAAAGACGTATTGGCCAAAGACAGTCGGTATGCCGATTTCGCCCCCTTTAAATCGGGTCAGATGTACAGCTACGGCAAGCGCATGAACAACCGGGGCGCCAACGACTACTGGGAATCGGGCGCTGTAAACCCGCACGTGGTACTGGCCGACTTGATCAAAATTATGCACCCCAAATTACTTCCCAAACACCAGCTGGTTTATTACAAACAGTTGAACTAACAGGCGCTGCCGGAACTGAGTCCATTATTACGTAACAGACAATAAGTCATGAAGATCTACACAAAAAAAGGCGACAGAGGAACGACCGGACTTTTCGGCGGCAGCCGGGTCGACAAAGACGATGTCCGGGTTGACTGCATCGGCACACTGGACGAAGCTAATTCCACCATCGGTCTGCTACGGGTCAAGCTTGGCAATGACCACCCGTGGCAACCGAACCTGCACAAGATTCAGAAGGATTTAATGGACATGATGTCCCATCTGGCCCGGCCGTCCACCGCCAAGAAAGTCAATACCAACCCCATGCCGGAAGGTGGCTCGGATTTCTGCGAACAGTGGATCGATGAACTGGAAGCGGGCATGTCGTCGCCATCAGATTATTTTCTCTTACCGGGTGGCAACGAGATTTCAGCCCTCTGCCACGTAGCGCGCACGCAGATTCGCCGGGGCGAACGCCGGTTGGTATCACTCATAAAGACAGACGACGTACACGATGCCATTCCGGCCTATATCAACCGGTTGTCGGATCTGTTTTTCACGCTGGCCCGTGCCGAAATGGACAAAGCTGGTGTGGCCGAAGAGAAATGGCAACTCTTTCTTTACAAACGCTTTAAGTAATCAGGAAGCAAACCGTGGTAAAAGGCCGACCGCGTTACGAACAAACGTAACGCGGTCGGCTACGCTGGTTTGGGGCAACTCTTGAATTTTGTACCCAAGTGCCTGATACGTTTCAACCAGCGCCTGGTGCAGCGCTGAGGCTTCTTCAAACGTTTGCCAGCGCTCGCTGTCGTTCACATAAATGGTTTCCCAGGGGGGAGCCATAAACACCAGTGGATCATAAGGAAACTGCCCGGCAGCCCGATACCAGGCTTCTTCGACCGGTAAGCCGCCCACTCGCAGGTAAGCGATTATGTCGGGAATACCCCGATCGAAGAACGTAATGGACGTATCATCATCGGTAGAAGCCTTTTCATACTGGTCGATCATTCGCTGGAGCGCCAACTTGGCAAAACAGTCCAGATCGATCCACGGCAGACAGCTACTGCTAAGCATGACCTGCTCCTGAATCAGTTGTCTGGATACTTCGTCAACGCATAAAAAACCGGCGGTGCGTAAGGCATTGAGCAGGGTACTTTTGCCAGCGCCGGGTCCGCCGGAGATAATAAATCTAGCCATAGATACGTAACAGGTAATGAAGACCCACCAGACCAGTCACCACGAGCAGGCAGGTTCGGTGGTTGATTTGACTTACCTGGTCAATTTCGTTTGGTGCAATAGGGCGATCCAGTTCACCGATATACGGTTTTTCGACTAGTACACCATGGTACATGTTCGGCCCACCAAAGCGGCAATTGAGAATCCCAGCGAGGGCAGCTTCGGGATAACCCGCGTTGGGGCTTTTATGCCGATTACCGTACCGCAACGCAAACTTTAATCCGCGCTTACTACCCGTAACCAACACCATGAGTAGCGCCGTCAACCGGGCAGGGATGACATTAGCTACATCGTCCAGACGGGCGGCAAATTTACCAAACTGTTCGTACCGCTCACTCCGGTAGCCAATCATTGAATCCAGCGTATTGATCATTTTGTAGGTCATCATTCCCGGAACGCCCGCCAGCCCGTAGAAGAACAGTGGTGCAATAACACCGTCGCTGAGGTTTTCGGACATCGTTTCCAGCACCGCAATCCGAATCTGCTGTGGACTTAGCTGTGATGTATCACGACCCACAATCCGCGACAGTTGTCGACGGCCAGCCTCTACACCTTCCTGTTCCAACACCCGAAAAACGGCTTTCCCCTCACGGATCAAGTTGTGATTGGCGAGGCCGTACCACACCCAAAGGGCATTGGTGAGCACAAACAGCGCCGGATGGATGGACAACGTGAGTTGGTTCAGGCCAAGAAAAAATAAGCAAGCCAGTATGCACAAGCTAAGGGCCAGGGCGGCTCCTTTCCAGAATCGGAGTTTTCCTTTGTTAAGAAGCCGCTCCCCCTTGGCAATTAGGTTGCCAAAGATTCGAATGGGGTGCGGCCAGTTGTCAGGATCACCAACTATCAGGTCCAGCACATAGCCCAGCAGTAGCGGTAATGCAAAGAGCCCTAATTGTTCCATGCTGTCAGCGCGTCAAGGAGTAAAGCGTTCTTTTCGGGTGATAACGTACAAACCCGAAAATGACCCGCTTCCAAACCCCGAAAATTGCTCGCGTCCCGAATCAATAGACCGTGGTTTTCGATCAGATACGTCTTCAACTGAGCAGCTGTACCTTTCTGGGTTCGGGCAAGAAAGAAATGGGTACCACTATCGTAAACTTGTATTGCCGAGTTACGTAACAACGCATTTATGAATAGTTGTTTATCCGCCAGCAACTGACTCAGCGGCAGTTGAACAGAATCGAAATTGTCAAAAATATGCCGTCCGGCGGCCAGGGCCATCGCGTTTACCGTCCAGGGTTGTTTGACGGCCTTCAATCGATCAATTAGTAACGACGAGCCAACGACGTAGCCCAGTCGTAAGCCGGGAATAGCGTAAGCTTTCGTCAGCGACCGCATGATGACTACGTTACTGAATTGATTCAACAACGAAATAGCAGTGTCAAGCTGATCGGTAAACTCAATGAAAGCTTCATCAACAACAAACAGCGTCTGTGGATTTTGGGCGATCCAATCCGCCAACTGTCCAAAAACGGCACCGGTCGGGTTGTTTGGATTGCAGATAAATACCAGATCGCTCGTCATTTGGGGTAACTGGGCTAGCTGATCCCAATTCATAAAATGCAGCGAGTGCCCATGCATCCGGCAGGCATCTTCGTATTCAGCGAAGGTGGGTATCACAATGGTTGTTGTTCGGCGGGCATAGGCCTGCGCAATCAGGTAGATACTTTCGGTAGTGCCACTATTGACTAGTACCTGATCGGTGTCAACCTGATGGTGATAAGCGATCTGCCGGGCCAGGCTTTCGGCCAGTACTTCCGGGTAGCGGTTGATGCTATCCCACTGGCTGAAAAGGTATTCCTTCAACCCAGTTGGTTCACCTCCGTACCAGACGTTCGTGCTAAAGTCGGCGCGAACATCAGTTGCGTAGCGGTAGCGATCGTCGCCATGTCCGTGGAGCATAAATCAGGCTTCGACAAGCGAAGCAATTACGTAATAGGTCATGAAAATACTACATTCAAGCAGGGGCACGTAGCGGCACTTAATTTTTTAATGATTTACGCCGTTTATTTAGATAGGCTGTTAACAACCTACAGGTCATTCGTAATAAATTTGTGTAAGTTCACCCCGTTCTACTATGATTGCAGCCCAACGACTAACAAAAGCTCAACAAGCTCTATTGGAGCTATTTAGCTTTGACATGAGCGAAACGGAAGTGTTGGCGATGCGTCAGACGCTTATGCAGCATTTTAGGCAGCGGCTTGAAAACGAAGCCCAACAGGCTATGGAGCAGAAGAATGTGAGCCTAGAGCAACTCGAAGCGAAAATGATGTTCGATAACCGCACCAAGCGACTACGTCAAATCCGGGATACTAAGTGAAGGTTGTTGTTGATACAAACGGGTTACTTCGATCAGTTCCCCGCAACGGTTCATATCGCTGGTTGTATAATGCGTTCGAAGCTGGACAATTCACCTGGGTAGTCAGTAATGAAATCATGCTTGAATACGCTGAGATGACAGCGTATTACTTTAGTCCTACAGCGGCCGAGTTAGTTACTTCGCTCTTACTATCGGCTCCGAACCACCTGAGGCAGGAGCCATACTTCCGTTTTGAGCAGATCAAAGATGACCCCGACGATAACAAATTCATAGACTGTGCTATTGCCGCTGGCGCTGACTGGTTAGTATCCGACGATCACCACATCCTAAACTTGCTACGAGACGAGAATCGTTTCCCT
Organism: Spirosoma sp. KUDC1026; assembly: GCF_013375035.1. NCBI lineage: Bacteria > Pseudomonadati > Bacteroidota > Cytophagia > Cytophagales > Cytophagaceae > Spirosoma > Spirosoma sp. KUDC1026. The sequence goes on from NZ_CP056032.1 coordinate 5,533,661, forward strand.
CCAGTACCCATCTGCTCGTTTGAAGAATTCAGGCAAATCCTGAATCGATAATATTAACGACCAAGAATTATTAGTATCGCAGCGACGCGTAAATCTGCTCCATATCGATATGCTCTCGGATTACGTCAGCCAATCGGTCATATTGCTGTTCTTTAAACTGCTGAAAGTTGAAATTAGACTCGCTCGACGAGGATGCGTAGTCAGCCAGCAGGTCGTTGACAACCGTATCGTTATCCAGAATACCATGCAGGTAGGTACCCCAGCAGCGACGGTTCAGAAAGTAACCGTCAGGATCGCCGTTATCCAGTTGGGCAACGGGACTCGGCTGGCCGTTAACGGTAGTTTGTCCCATATGAATCTCATAACCCAGGCACGAAGCCGTCGACTGACGGTACGTGAATTGGCGTTGCTGCGTGGTCTTGGTAGGCTGGATTACCGTACGGACGGGTAACAAGCCTAAACCAGGCAGGACTTCAATCGAGCCTTCCAGATGATCCGGGTCTTCAACGATTTCGCCCATCATCTGGTATCCCCCGCAGATGCCGATGACCGTTTTACCCTGCTTATGAGCCGCTACAATCGCCGACGCTACGCCGTTATTTTTGATCGTCAACAAATCTTCGATGGTGTTCTTGCTGCCGGGCAGGACAATAATGTCGGCTTTTGCAATATCATCCGGTTGATTTGTGTAGAACAGATTCACCCGAGGGTCTCGCTCCAGTCGGTCGAAATCGGTGAAGTTGGACAACCGTTTCAGAAGAATGACCGCTACGTTGACCTTACCCGCAACGGTTGAACGAAACTTTTTCTCCAACGATACCGAGTCTTCCTGCTCGATGAAAATGTCTCGAAAATAGGGCAGTACACCAACCACCGGAACGCCGGTCAATTCTTCCAGCATCCGCCGCCCATCGTCAAACAGCCGGGCGTCACCTCGGAATTTATTGATAATGATGCCTTTAATAAGGGAGCGTTCGTCGGGGGTCAGCAGAGCGATGGTGCCATACACACTACCAAATAACCCGCCCCGGTCAATGTCACCAATCAGGTACGTAGCGGCTCCAGCATGGTGAGCCATGCGGAGATTAGTGATGTCACGGTGTTTGAGATTGAGCTCCGAAATACTACCAGCCCCCTCCATGACAATTGGCGAATACTGATCCGCCAGCCGGTCGAATGCCTCTTTCACAGCGGAAAACAGCTGGGCGCGGTCATTGCCCATAAAATACTCATAAGCCGACTGATTCCCAACAGGTTTGCCGTTTAAGATGACCTGCGAGCTTTTATCATTGGTTGGCTTGAGCAGGACCGGATTCATATCAGTATGGCAAGCGATTCCGGCGGCATCTGCCTGCACCGCCTGTGCCCGGCCGATTTCCAGACCATCGGGTGTCGCATAACTATTCAGCGACATATTCTGCGCTTTAAACGGGGCTGGCTGGTAGCCATCCTGCTTAAAGATCCGGCAAAATCCGGCCGTGATAACGCTTTTCCCAACGTCAGAGGCCGTACCAACGAACATGATGGGGCGAAGTCTAGACAATGGAGTAGCCAATACGATGTACTGAGATGATGAACATGCTAGCCGGTAGAATGGAGCAACAGTGTGGCTTGTTCTTACTTGGTTTATGCCTACTGGTCAATAGTCCTGGGATTAATGTACCTAAGCGTGGCTATTTTAGTGAAGTCTTTGTCGTTATCGGCGACAAGTATCCGGTTATTTACGATAGCCGTGGCTGCAATGAGCGCATCGGGAAGTTTTATGTTATACGTTTTGCGGATTTGAATGGCTTCGTGAATCAAAGCTGGTGAAATACCAAGGATAGTTGAACCGGAGACAAAGGCAGAATACACTGCTGAGTCAGCAGGGTTAGACGGTTGCCAAACCTGCAACTCTATTTCGGAAACAAAAGATATTACACACTCTCGATCAACAAGTTCATCCATGAAATGAATACCCGCCACAGGGAACGTCTCATTCAGGTATTTGATAACCGCACTGCTATCTATGATATATTTCTCTTCCATTCGGCGCGGACTGACAGGAGCTGATTATCTATTTCTGTCTCGCTCATTCTGGTTTGAATTTGTTTACGTAGCGCAGACACCCCCGATTTTTTTTTCAACACCCGTATCAGGTTTAGCTCTTCCATATCCTGTAGGAGCTTCAACGCTTTTTGATTGACAAGTTCGATTTCAAGCGTATTCATAGTCTAGCTGATTAAATCTGCACGAAACAAAACTACAACATAAATAAGGGGCAAAAAAGCTATCAATTTCGTTGGTACTTGCCGTGAAGGTTACCTTCACTAATTCGGATAAACCTGGCTCTTCACCGTCTCCGTAAGCGTCTGCGATGATAGGTCGTCAAGTGAGAGGCAATCGGCACCTAAGGCTATGGCCAGGTCTGCCGTTCGTCCTAATCGCAGATAATCAGTGTCGGTATCCAACACCAACGCCGAGATTTGTTGCTCCCGCAACTGCGTGGCCAGCTGGATCGTCTGCTGCCAGGCATCACCACCGCCTGGCAGTGGGACATTCGCTTTACCATCGCTGAGAAGGACCAAGAACGGCTTAGCGTTTCCCGATTGAGTTGTCTGCTGAATAACCTCGCCCGCCAGTTGGAGAGCATGGGGTAAAGGCGTTCGCCCGCCAGTGGGCAGCTGGTGCAACGCCTGTTCAGCCTGTTCGACGTCGCGGGTAGGAGGTAGTAAAACTTGGGCCTCAACGCCCTTGAAGGCAATCATGCCCACGCTGTCCCGGTGCTGATAGGCGTCCTGTAGCAAACTGAGAATGCATCCTTTTACAGCTTCCATCCGGCGATGAGCTGCCATCGATCCCGACGCATCGACGACAAACAGAATTAGGTTACCTGTTTTGCCGGTTCGTATCGTCTGGTGCAGATCGTCGCGCGTGAGCGTCCAGTCATCAGCACTACGCATGAAAGAGCTTTGTAAGGTTGCGGTGACAGCCAGATCGGTAGGGGCCGGATCACGAACCGCCCGCAGCGCATTGCCTCGTACTGTGTCGCTCATCTGACTCCGCTGTCCCTCGGGCGTGGATGTTCGTTGCTTAATTGGTTCGGTAACGAGCGTAGGTGAAGCAACATCAGGTAACGCACCAAACGTTTGCTCCAACTGTGGCTCAGTAGCGCTGGGAGGTACGCCACTATCAGGCGTTTCGGCGCCGGACGACAGTGATGAAGGCGCTGATGAATCCGATTGAGGTTGGGCAGGACCGGAATGCTGGCGAGGTAAGTTCTGTTGAAGTAACTCGTCTAGTTTAGTGGTATCGGTTAAATTGCTTTGGGCGTTCTTTTTACGCTGCCGATGCGGTAGGGCTAATTCGGCTGCCTGCCGAATATCATCTGGTGTTACGTCCAGACGTCCGGCCAGAGCCGCCAGCGTTTTGGCCGTTTTATACATAACCAGGTCGGCCCGCAGGCTCGCTACGTGCAAGTCCGTGCAAAGCTGACTGATCATTGTCAACAAGCCATCGGCCAACCGAACAGAGGGGAGCAACAGTCGGGCTTTCTGGAGCTGGGCCTGTAATAATTGTTGCTCTCCACTCCATTGTCTGGCAAATGATTCTGGATCAGCCTCGAACGCCATCCGTCGACGGACGACTTCGGTTCGCTCGGTCACGTCGCGGGGAGCCGTTACGTCGACAACCAAACCGAACCGATCAAGAAACTGCGGTCGTAAGCTGCCCTCCTCGGGATTCATCGTGCCGATGAGCATAAACCGGGCCGGGTGGCTGATCGAAAGACCATCCCGCTGAACGGTGTTCACGCCCATAGCCGCGACATCCAGCAGGCTATCAACCAGATGATCGGCCAGCAGGTTTACTTCATCAATGTACAGGATCCCCTGATGGGCTGACGCCAGTAAACCCGGCAGCAATTTCTTTTTTCGCTCAACCAGGACGCCCTCCAGATCTAAGCTTCCGAGCACCCGATCCTCAGTCGCGCCGAGCGGCAGGTTAACAAACGGAACGGCTATTTCCTCCACCCGCCAATCGGATTGCTGGCAGGCTTCGCACTCGTCAAACGGCTCGTCGGGTAAGGAGTTGAAGCGCGAGCCCGCCACCCGCTGGATGGAAGGCATCACGGCTGCCAGGCCCCGTACCGCCGTACTCTTCGCCGTTCCCTTGTCGCCCCGAACCAGCACCCCGCCAATGCCCGGATTGACCGCGCAAAGCAGCAGCGCCTGTTTCAGTTTGGGTTGACCAACCAGGGCCGAAAATGGGTAATTCATTGTGTAAGATTTTATTCGCTCCGCACCTCCAGTAGGCTTTCGCTTTTTAGATAGACCTCCTGCAAAGCCCGCAGCATTTCGGGCGACGGCTCGGCCCACATGCCACGCTGGGCGGCTTCGAGGAGTCGTTCAGCAATGGCGTTGAGTGCCCACGGATTGCTTTCGGCAAAAAACTGCTGCATGGCCGGATCCAGGGCGTAGGTCTCGCCGACTTTTTCGTACATCCAGTCATCAATGACCTGCGCCGTAGCGTCGTACCCAAACAGGTAATCGACGGTAGCAGTCAGTTCAAGCCCCCCTTTGTATCCGTGTTTTTTAATGCTCTCGATCCATTTGGGGTTAACGACCCGTGAACGGAACACGCGAAGGGTTTCTTCTTTTAGGTCGCGTACGACGGGCTGGGCCGGATTCTGCGAGTCACCGAAATAATGCTTCGGCTGCTGGCCGGTCAGACTGCGGATTGTCGCAATCATACCACCATGAAACTGTAGGTAGTCGTCGCTGTCAAAGATGTCGTGCTCGCGGTTATCCTGGTTGTGGAGCGCTACTTCTACGCTCGACAAACGCTGTCTGAACTCGGTCCGGGCATCGGTCCCCTGAGCCGTTCGGGAGTACGCATAGCCACCCCAGTTGACGTACGCCTGGGCGAAATCAGCATCAGAATGCCAGTTTTTTTCATTGATCAACGGCAAAATTCCGGCACCATACGAGCCAGGAGCTGCGCCAAAAATACGGTAACTTGCCCGTTCTTCGGCTTCGTCAAGCGACATGTCCTGCGCCTGCAATTGGGCTAGCTCTTCCAGGTAATGCTTGCGAATAAAGTTCTGCTCCAGGGGTTCGTCGAGCGCGATAACGCGTTGTATAGCGTCGTCGAGCAGGTCGATCAGATGGGGAAACGCATCCCGAAAAAAGCCGCTGATGCGCGTCGTTACGTCGATGCGGGGCCGACCAAGTTCTTCCAGCGAAATTACCTCAACATCCGTCACCCGCCGACTTTCAGCCTGCCAGACGGGCCGAACGCCCAGCAACGCCAGCACCTCAGCGACATCGTCGCCACTAGTCCGCATAGCGCTGGTGCCCCAGATGCTGATACCCACGTTTTCGGGATAGCGGCCCGTTTCTTTCCAGTGCCGGTCGAGGACTTCGCGGGCGAGTTGCTGCCCCACTTCCCAGGCCGCCTGTGAGGGTAGCGCCCGCGGGTCGACGGCGTAGAAGTTACGGCCCGTTGGCAGGATGTGCGCCATACCCCGCGTGGGGGCACCACTGGGCCCCGCCGGTACATAACCGCCGGACAACCCATGCAGCAGGTTCGAAATCTCGTCGTCCGTACGGGCCAGATTGGGCAGCAGGTGCTCACAGACATACGTCAACACCTGCCGAACACCGTCAAATTTGGGCTGTGCGGGCGACTCGTTGAACGTCTCGAATAGAATCTGGTCGATCTTATCAACGCGAAACCGATGCTGTTGCGCTACCCGGAGTAGGTGGTTGCTCAACTCATCCATCACTTCCAGCGCGTCGGCAGCGGTCACTACAGGACGACCAGCTAACTCGGTAAAGGGCGCGGGTACGGTTGCGAGCCGGGCACCTTTGGCGGTTTGTAAATCATGCAGGTCGAAGCCGAACAGCTGGGTTATTTCGGCGGACAGGCTCGGTGCCGACGCGTTAGGTAAGCGGGTGAGCGATTGCAGCATGTCGACCAGCGCATCACCCATCGGCATCTCGCCCAACGTGTGCAGGCCATTGCGAATCTGAGCCGCTCCCAGTTCGCAGAGGTAGCCGTCAATGTCCTCGATCAGGTGCGCTACGTCTTTGCCGTCCATTTCAGTTAAGCTAACTGGTACACCCTCGGGCGTCATCTCGTCGTCCCAATCGTGTTTATGGTCGCCGTGGTCGCGGCTAAGCATGGCCGAGAGGTCCATGTCCAGATTGGTTTGTTTGATGAGCGTCCAGATTTGCCGTTGCAGCAAGGGCAACTTGGCCGGGTCCATCGTTTCAACCTGGTAGTATTCATCAACCAATTGTGTCAACTGAGCCAGTTCACCGTAGCTGTCGGCGGAGGTCATGGGGGGCGTCAGATGGTCGATAACAACCGCATGAGCCCGTCGTTTCGCCTGCGAGCCTTCGCCGGGATCGTTGATAATGAACGGATAAAAGAGCGGCAGATCACCCAATAACGCATCAGGAAAGCAGTTAGCCGATAGACCAATCCCTTTGCCCGGTAACCATTCCAGCGTACCATGTTTGCCAACGTGCACAATCGCGTCGGCCTGCCAGTCGTCGCGGAGCCAGCGGTACAAGGCGTAATAATGGTGGGTCGGTGGCAGGTCGGGTTGGTGGTAAATAGCATCGGGGTCCATGCCGTAGCCGCGGGGGGGCTGTAACGCCACAAAAGCGTTGCCCAGGTCGAGACCCGCCAGCGCGATGTGCCCGTTGTGAACGTAGGTTTCACCCGGTGGCGGTCCCCACTGTTTTTCTATCTTCTTCTGAATCGCTTCAGGGAGTTCTTTAAACCAATCAGCGTATTGAGCCACCGGCACCTGACCCGCGGCATTGGCCAGTTGCTCGGGCGTTAGATACGTTTGGCCGTACGAACAACGGTCGATCAATTGGTGAATCAATTCCGTCCCCGTAGCGGGTAGGTTTTCAATCTGGTACCCTTCGGCCTGCATCGCGTAGAGCATATTCATCAGCGACGCGGGGGCATCCAGCCCAACCGCATTACCAATCTGCGAGGCCTTTGTGTTCGAGTTAGTAAAGATAAACGCTACCCGTTTTTGCGCGTTCGGCAAGTGACGCAAGCGGGCAAATCGTAGGGCCAGTCCCGTTACGCGCTCCACCCGATCGTCCAGTGGCACGTACCCTTTCGTGGTACGTTCTTTCTCCTTAAATGACACCGGTACCGTAATAATCCGGCCATCAAATTCGGGAATGGCAACGTTCATGGCCGTATCCAACGGGTTCAGCCCCCGGCTCGACGATTCCCAGGGACCTCGTGCCATACCCGGTGTGATTGCCTGAAAAATAGGAACGTTTAGTCGCAATAAGGCCTGCTGTGAGGTTGTCAGCTGGCGACCCAGCCGCTGACGGTCCAGCGGCTGGCGATACAGTTCGTTGCCATCCGTCCGCACGTCGGTCATGGCGTACGAGATGGTATTGATGAGGTTAGCAATGGCTATGCCGCCCCGCTCGGCCTGAAAATAAGAGAAAGCAACCGGTTCGTTGGTGCTTGGCTCGACCGACTTTAGCGAGGAGGTAAATACAGGCAGCGCATTGAGGCCTTTCTCTTCGAGCGAACGTACCAGCGCATCCACGAAAGCCGTGTTGCCGCTGATCCAGTGTGAACGATAAAACGTAATGCCGACGGTGGGCTGGTCAGGATCATGACGTTGCACCCAGTCCGTTAGCTCGGCGTTTTCGGGCAGGTCGGGATGGTAGATGCCGTGCTCGGGCAACTGCATCGGCGCATCGGCTCCGAAGCCTGTCATGAGCAGGTGATCGGATAAAAAATACAGCAGCGACGTTAGGTTCTGGTACCCTCCTGCCTGGACGTAAGCTAATGTTTCGTGCAGAATAGCGGGTGATACGGTCGAAACAGCCGCAAATTCGGGGTTCAGTTCACCTGTACCGCTGATGACAATCAGGTGTTGGCCCTTCTCTTTCGCCCGGCGAACCAACTCGCTAAAGCCGGGTACGCTGCTTGGTCGACCATGTATCCGCAGGATGATAATCTGAGCTGCCCCAATCTCCCGATCCAGGAGTTGCGCCATCTGGGCTTCACTTTTTATGGCGAGCAGGCTGATCCCCGACGTTTTCGGAAACTCGTCCGGCAACTCCTGCAACACGCGGTTCATCGTCAACAGATCCGTATCAGCGTGCGTCAGAAAAACAATCCCCCCTGTCGGCATAGCTGGCTGGCCCAGTTGGGTAGCTGCTTCGGAACCTTTCCAGGTGTAAAACTGAAAGACGTACTCCGACAGCTCAGTAGGCGGAGGCAGAAACCCGTCGGCGGCAATCATGCTATCAATATAGTCGAAAATGGCGATGATCTGCCAGTTGCTGTTAATCGAATGAAACCAGACCGAGTGCCCATCGAACAGCAACGTTACCACGTTAGCCAACGTACAGGGCCCCAGACAACCGCCTTTGGTCATGTGCACCACGTTACGGATTTTTCGGCGCATCCATTCGCTCTTGTACAGCTCGACCGGAATCGGTGCGTACCCCCGATCAACCCGGCCGCAGCAGCAGGCGTTGTAGCAGTACGACAGATGCCCCCGACGCTGCACAAGGTTGATGGCTTTCCCATCGGACCGGGTTACCCGCTGGCGTTTCATTTCAGACATAAGTTATTGGATTGCCAGTTCGGGCTTTATGTGATTGTCGGTACGGAACGAGGAAGACAGCAGGTGCTGAATAAATTCCGGTTTGTCGCCCCAATACAAATGAACGTAGGAGGCAACGGTATTGTGCGTACGGTAAAGCTTTGTGTTGACGGGTACACCTTTGGCGTTAGTCACCGACGCTATGGAAGTCTGGAGCATTGGCTCCTGTTGCGTCGAATAATGAAATTCATGCCCTTTTAGCGTCATACCATCCCAGTCAACGATGCGATAGCCGAGCGTTAACTTCGGAGAAAGCATAGAGGTGGTTATGTTCAGTACGCCCACCATTGGCCATGCCGTACTGTTATTGCGTTGAACTGACTCCGTTTGGATTGACTGACTCAGATACATCAGCCCCCCACATTCCGCGTACGTGAGGCCACCTGCCTGACAATAATCGCCTATACTGGTACGCATGGCTATGTTTTCACTCAGTTGCTGAGCATATAGTTCGGGATAACCACCGGGCAGGTATAGAAAGTCTGTTTCAGGTAACTCCTTGTCGTGTAAAGGACTGAAGAATGTAACCCTACCCCAACGAGCCAGTACGTCCAGGTTTTGCTCGTACGTAAAGGTAAATGCTTCGTCTCGCGCGACGCTAATGCGAAGGTTGCTTTGGGCGGAGGGCTGGGGGGGTGGGGTGTAGGATTGGGGGCTCGGGTTAGGTCTTTGGGTAACCGCCAGCAGTCGATCCAGATTAATCGTTTTAGGCAGTTCCTCCGCAATAGCCTGAATGATCTGTTCATAGTCCGTTTCCGCAGAAATATGCAGCCCCAAATGCCGCGACGGAATGGTGAAGCGCGGGTTTGAAGGCAGGTAACCCAGCGGTTCCACGCCCACGTCGGCGCAGGCATCAGCCAGGAACCGATAATGCGACGCTGAGCCGACGTTATTGAAAATGGCTCCGACCAGATTGATACCTGTATAGAAATGCTTGAAGCCGTACAGCAGTGGCGCTACCGAGTAAGCCATCGCTTTCGCATTGACAACCAGTACGACCGGAATATCCAGCAATTCGGCAATCGATGCGCTACTACCCTGCATCCGGTCGGCCCCGTCGAACAGGCCCATCACCCCTTCCGTGATCGCCACATCGGCACCGCTGGCGTACCGTTGGTAGGAATCCACTACGTGTTCAGGTGACGACATAAACAAATCCAGATTGATGCTGGGCGGCACTCCGCTATGTGCCTCCCCGCTGGCGGCAGTCTGATGATGCCGCGTATCGATATAGTCCGGACCGCATTTGAACGGCTGCACCCGTAATCCTCGATTCGCCAGCGCCCGAAGCAACCCGAGTGTCAGTGTCGTCTTACCGGAACCGCTGGCCGGAGCGGCCAGCAGAAACTGAGAAAATATACTCTGATTTGACATTCAACAAGCAGCTAGAGAACTGGTCCAGGCATCATTCCTAATGACTTTTCACTACGTCCCTAGACCCGTAACGAACCACGGAACCCTCGGGCGCTGTAGTATGAGGAAGCACCATTATGGTACACAAAAACCGTATCATAGCGCCGATCGCAAAACAAAGCTCCGCCTAGTTTACGAATGGCAGCAGGTGTTTGTATCCAGCTTGACGTTTTTAGGTCGAACGGTCCAATCTGCTGCAACTGCCGATACTGCTCCTCCGTCAGGAGTTCGACACCCATGGCAGCAGCAGCAGCATCAACATTATTTTCGGGGCGATTATCTTTTCTCAATTCCAGCGCTTCCCGATCATAGCAAAAACTTCTACGTTCTTTGGGACTCTCGGCTGAGCAGTCATAAAAAATATACTCCCCCGTCTTCGAATCATACCCGACAACATCAGGCTCCCCGCCGGTCACTTCCATATCATCGAGCACCCACAGTTTTTCGGGATTGGCATCTAGCTTTTTCTGTACATCAGCCCAGTCAAGATTCTTGTGCCGGTTTCTGTTTTTCTCGAAACGGGCTTTCAAAAGGCGGAGTAGTTCGTCACGCTGTTCGGGCGACAGTTCCTTTTTGTTGGCTGTTGTCATTATGTCTTTTCTGCTTCCGAGGGGTCGTAGATGGGCCTCGATGATCAAGGTTGTAAAGGAAATAGACGAAGCTCGTAACTCAATGCATCTTTAGGCAAAGGCGAGCCATTTTCTGATCAACGTACAATCTGATTATTTTGTAAAGGGCAGTTGATGAATAAGATAAGTGCTCGCGGGAAACGTAAAACGATTGAGTCAAGAAAAGTAACTCAGTCCGTATAGGACAGAAGTACAGCGAAAACTATACTTTTGCCCCTGTTTTTAGGTGCGCTTCCGCCGGGAAGCGCTTAAAAGGGAATCCGTCGCGCTGCCCGTCAGTGTTAATCGGAGCAGTCCCCGCTGCTGTATAGTTCACACAAACATTCTGACAATCAGGCCACTGTTCCTCATCAGGAATGGGAAGGCGTTGGGATCGAACGAGCCAGAAGACCTGCCCAGAAACGTCATAAACCGGTGTGCTTTCGGGACGAAAGGCAGACAGGAAGTCAGATAGGGTGCGCCTACTAACCGGCGGACACCCCTGCTTTTTGTACGCGCTTTTTACGGGTTTGCCACCACATCAACCGAACAAGCGCATGATCAATCCGCTACTTATCGATTCGTTACTGCTGGGTGTGCAGCACTCCTTCGAACCCGACCATATGGCCGCCGTGTCGGTGCTGGCCTCCGAAAAAGGCAAGTCAGGAGGGCATCACATATGGCGTATCATCTGGCGATCGTCGCACTGGGCGCTGGGCCATTCGTTCACCCTCATTCTGTTTGCCTGTCTGGTGCTGCTGGTCAAATCAGCGCTGTCGCTCAACATTGCCGAGCAGGTCGAACTGGCCGTCGGCCCGTTGATGATCTGGCTGGGGATTGTGGCCATCCGGCGGAATCACCAGCAGACGCACGAGCATTTACATCCAGCACCGTCCACTACGTTCAGCCGGTCGTTCTGGGTCGGTATGGTCCACGGCCTGGCCGGTACGGGCGGTGCCTGCACGGTAGCTCTGACGCTGGCGGCCAGCGATGCGGCCACAGCCGTTTGGATTATTGTGCTGCAAAGCGCGGGCATCATCGTCGCCATGACTCTCTACGGCTGCCTGCTGGCTTTTTCACTGACCAAAGTAGTCGACCGGTGGCAGACGGCGGTTCGGGTTATCAACTATGCGGTGGGCATCTTCTCCATTGCGATCGGCATTTACACGCTGGTCGACATTCTTTAATCGTAACAAGTATTCATGAAACACCGCTACTATCTTGTTCTAGGTAGCTCGATCCAGACCCTTGCTTGTCTGGGTGCAACAGCAACGCTTAGTATACTTAACTCTTTACAGGCGCAATCGATCCCTGCCGACACACTACGAAGCCGGGCGCTGGAAGAAACGATCGTTACAGCCACCCGTTCGGAAACCCGTCGCGACCGGGTTCCGCAGCAAATCGACATCATCACCCGACGTGACATCGAGCAAACGCCGGCCACCGACGTAACAGATCTGGTCAAGAAGCTAGCGGCTGTCAATGTCATTCAGTATCCTAACTTATCGTCGGGCGTTGGCATCCGGGGATTCCGTCCGCAGTTCTCGGGACTGAACCAGCGAACGCTGCTGCTGATTGACGGGCGTCCGGCGGGGGCCACGAATTTGTCGACCATTGGACTCAACAACGTAGAGCGGGTCGAAGTGCTGAAAGGGCCCGCATCGGCGCTGTATGGCTCGCAGGCCATGGGGGGCGTCATTAACGTCATCACCCGGCGCTCCACGGGACCGCTGCGGGGCAATGCCTTCGCTGAGTATGGTTCGTTCCAGACATATCAGGCGGGGGGAAATGTTGGCGGCAGTCTAACCAACCGGCTCGACTTCGATGCATCGGTCAACTACCTCCGGCGGGCGCAGGATTACCGAATCGGAAAAGGTAACCTGTTCCGGAATTGGTTAAAAGGCGATCAGGCCGTAAAATACTACAGCAACAAACCGGCCGAAACGATCGATGATCGCAAGGACGATGGGCAGATCCGGCCCAACACCAAGCTCACCTACTATTCCGGTTCGCTAAGGCTGGGCTATCAGATCAGTACTAACTGGCGAGTGGACGTACGGGGCGAAAAATTCATTGCCGACGACGTTGAATCACCCGGCGACATTACCTACGGCACCACGCAGGCCAGCCTGAAAGATGTTAATCGGCAGGCGGGAGAGGTTGCCCTGCGGGGTCAACTGGCGGCTCACAAACCGACGTTACGGGTCTTTGCTTCCGGCGAAAACAATTTCAACCAGACAACCAACGTATCGGGCAAGCCGGTTACCCCGTTCCTGTCGTCAAATACTGCGAACCGCTGGCAGGGCGTTCAGCTCCAAGATAACTGGCAACTGGGGGGTCATCAGCTTACGGTTGGCTACGATTATCTAAATTCCAGTACGTCGTCTCGTAGCTGGAGCGACGGCGTTACCGAAAAAGCGCCTACGCAGCCCAACTACTCGATTCGGTCGTCGGCGTTCTACGCGCAGGGACAGCTGGCCTTCGGCGGAGATCGTTTCCTGTTGCAGCCCGGTCTGCGGGTGGATGATATTACCTTCTCCGTCAAGGAAACGCCCCTGCTCACTACGTTCAAGCCGGGCAAAACAACCAATCCGTTCGTTAGCCCTAATCTGGGCGCGTCGTTGCGGCTGGCACCCAGTTGGCAGTTGAAAGGAACCGTGGGTCGGGCGTTCGTCACGCCTGATGCGTTCAACGTAGCCGGTTATTCAGAAACCCGCACCTCGACCGGGCGTATCACGATCACGACGGGCAACCCCAATCTGACCAACGAGAACAGCATCAGCTATGACCTGGGACTGACGTTCAGTCGGCACAAAGCGGGTTTCCGGGCCGGTGTCACCTACTTCAACACGGACGTACGCGATCGGATCGCCCGGATCGTGACGCAGGTGAACGAGAAACAGGCCAACGGTGATGTGATCGTCGCGCGGGCTACTTACGTCAACGCGGCCGACTCGGACCTGCGGGGAATCGAATCGGAAATCAGCTACGATTTTGGCGCCCTGACCGCCTATCGGTATTCGCTTCGGCTGTTCGGTAACGCCACAACCATGCTTCGTTACAGCGAAACTCTTGTTAGTACCGACGGTAGTGCTACCCAGCGGGACATTGCCAACGTAGCGAAAATGAACCTGAACGCTGGTCTTGAATACGATTCGTTCAGGGGGTTACAGCTGCGTTTATTGAGCCGGTACATAGGACATCGCAAAGACACAGATTTTACGGATGCTGCCAACCCGGAGATCCAGTATCCGGAATACCTGGTGCTCGACCTGAGCGCATCCTACACGCTGGCTAAACATCATACGCTGGGACTACAGATCGCTAACCTGACCGACGAGAATTACTACGAAAAACGGGGCTACAACCTGCCCGGTCGCTCGTTGTCGGTCCGCTACCGGTTTTCGTTTTGAGATGAACAAGTACGTTTTTACAGGATCGTAAATAAAACGGGCAGGCTGGTCCGTACGTTGACAGCCTGCTCGTTTTTCTGACCGGGAATCCAGTCCGGCATGCCCTTAATAACCCGCACGGCTTCTTCGTCGCAACCGCCACCTACACTCTGCGTGACTTGTACGTCGGTAATCTTACCAGTGCTGGTCACGACAAAACCCACGATCACCTTGCCCTGAATTCCGGCGCGCTGTGCTGCGGCAGGATACCGGAGATTCTGCATGAGATACGTATTCAACCCTGTTTGCCCGCCGACCGGCGCCGGTGGCTGATCGACAACGGTGTACACTTCACCAACTAGTCCGGATGGGTTCGGATCAACATTTTTCCGGGAACACATCAGCGTCAGCATCATCAGGCAGACCGCCAGTACGTAACGTTTCCAAACGGAGTAGACAGTTCGGGGGTTATCGTTTAGCATACAAAAAGTCTATTTCTGGTGAGATGAGAATCTTTTTTCTGATTTTTCTATCCTTAGTTCTGAGTTACGGTATTGTTGCTTTCTGGACTGGCGACTGGAACGCCACCCAGTGGGACACGGATAAATCGGAAGCATCTAAACTAATTGGTGGAGCAATTCTCCTGTTCTTCTTTATTCTCTTCCAAAACAGGCTCAACTGGCCAAAGTAATGCTTGAGAGAGGCATCTCAGAGTAGAGATGTTTTGGATATGTAGACGACACCCCGCCCGTTTTTGCTGTTGCAAAACGAGAAGCCCTCACCCGAATGTCCTCGTCCACAGACGGCATCGGTAGCGGAAATATATAGTCGTTGCTGACTATCCAGATACAGACTACGCAGCTGGTGTAATTGGGGCAGGTCAATTCGACGGCCAGCAGACGTAACGATACCCGGCGTTTCAAAAATGCCGGTCGTAGCCGTCGGACCATTCAGGAACACCTGATTGATTTTGTAGCTTACCCCGGACGAGTTGACAACAGGGCTAATCGAAAACTTATTGATCGCCTGACCAGAAGACGAGGAAATCTCAAAGGCTGGATTATGGCGCGTATAAGCCTTCCAAGTCTTGCCATCATCAACACTGTAATTGCTGGCGTTGGTTAAAAACTGTCCGTTCGCTAAACCCGTCATCGTAAACAGAGTATCCTGTTGTTTAACAACGCTGAACATGCCATGACTTTGGAAGGGTAACACCTCCTGCCAGTTTTTCCCCTGGTCAGTTGAGCGGAATACGTTAGTTCTTGTCGCAATCAGCAGGGTTTTCTCCCAGCTTCCCCACACGCCCTGAATCTCGGCATCAACGGGAGCGCGAAGGGTGTACCAGTCCTGGTATTCGGGTGCTACGGTATCGGGCTCTATGCCTTTACAGGATAATACCAGCGCCAGTAAGACGGAGTAAAGCAGCGTTTTCATGATCGTTGATGCGCGTAAATTGACATTTCTCAGACTTAATCGAAAAAGGATCAGCCAGGCAATTTCTAACGGTGATTTCAGGGTATTTACTATAACTTCCGGGCAATCGCGAGCTGTACAGCATTGTAAAAATAGTCGATTCCTGACAGCACTCTGCCAGACAACCACGCTCGTTGAACAGCATTTCCTTATTTTTGGCTATGTAATTCTATTTCCGCTGCCCTTTTTGTATGACTAGTCCGCTCCGCTGCGCCATTATCGAAGACGAACCGCTAGCGCAGCAATTACTCGAAAAGTACGTCCGTCGTGTTCCCTCGCTTCAGCTGATTGCCACCTTCGATGATGCCATCAGCGCGTTCGAGCAGCTACCCGCTCAGCAGCCCGAGGTTATCTTCCTAGACATCAATATGCCCGAAATGACGGGGCTGGAATTTCTACAGGCCTACCCGTCACCCCATCCCTTAGTGGTCATGACCACGGCAAACCCCAATCATGCCATCGAAGGTTTTGATCTGGGCGTGGTGGATTATCTACTGAAACCCATTGCCTTCGATCGGTTTCTTAAAGCCATTGGCCGGGTCAAGGAACGAGTACCTAAACCGGCACAGGCCCCACCAGCCAACAACTCATTGGCCGATTCGGTCAGCCTGCCCATTCCCAGCCCGGCAACAATGGAACCACCAGCGGCTGATTTTATCTATCTCAAAACGGATAAGAAACTCGAACAGATTCACCTCAATGAGCTGGTCTATGCCGAAGCGCTGGGCGATTACATCAAGGTTTTTCTGCCGGATCGATTTGTGGTTACGCACCTCACGATGACCAAGCTGGCCGAAGTTCTCCCTACTGATCGCTTTCTGCGGATCAACCGGTCGTTTATCATCCAGCTTCGTCACGTCAAAGTGCTGGAAGGCAACTCGGTCCGACTATCGACCGGCGACAGTCTGATCATCGGACCGAGGTATCGGGATGCCGTTAAAGAGCGGATCCGACGGGAGCAGATTGGCTAGTGACAAGCGGTTTAACGCATCCGGCTCTTTTCCTCGTCGTTACCCAGACTCCCCGCCCGGGCTGCCTTTACGGTCTTCTTGCCGAAGTTGTAGCTGAACGACACCTTGACGCGCTGGCTGTCGTTGTAACTCCGCATGGTGAAGTTTACCTGTCCGTAGTTCGACTCCAGCCGGCTGGTCATCGTCCGGAATACGTCACTCACGTCAATCCGCAGGTTAACCTGTTTAGCCAGCAGCGATTTCGTCAGACTCATTGATACCCCGCCAAATCCTTTCTGCGTGAACAGGCCCATCCGGGCGGGCGACATGTATTGCCCAGTCAGTTCGTACTTCCAGTCGCGGGGCAGGGAAATGATGTTCGACGAAGTAAGCATCACCCATAAACCCGCTGCCCGGTACTGACTTAGCTCATTGATAGCCGTACTGGTTTGGTTGCCCATCCCCATCAGCGTCGTGTTCGTCTGCCAGGTTTTCGTTATGCTTTTGGCGTAGGTCGCTCCCACGTAAAAATCATTGCCGTTCCGAAGGTTGTCCATCACCTGCGTATACCGTAACGTAGCCGGGTCAGCGCGTAGCACCGTTGTGATCTGGTCGCGGATGTACGAATAATTAGCGAACAGGTTCAGGCTACCGAGTGCGTAAAAGGCATCCAGTGTGTGCGCAAAAGACGGCCGGATCATCGGGTTTCCTTCAATGATTGTGTACGGATCGATCAGGTTACGGTACGGAACGAGGCTGCTCAGGCTGGGGCGGCTCACTTTCCGACTGAGCGTAACGCCCCACGAGTGACCGTTTGCCAGGCTCCGGTTCAGCCCCAGGCTGGGAAACAGACCGGCATAGGTACGCGCCAGCGCCGACTGGGCCAGGTGCTGCTCCGTACGTTCGATGCGCAAGCCCCCCTGCCACGACCAGCCTTTCCCCCACGACCGGCTCAGGTTTGAATAAGCAGCATAGGTATGCTCCTGGTAGAGTCCTGCCTGGCTGTATGTTGGATCAAACTGGTACTGGCCGTTGACGAAGTTGTCCTGCTGAAGGGTATTGTCGTTGCGGATGAAAACGTACTTTGTCCCCACGTCCAGCCGCCATTTTTTACCTAGTACTGGGGTAGCGTAGTCGAGCTGGCCAATCAGGTTACGCTGCTGACTCGGATTCAGGATACGGAGCCGGGTTACAGGCCCATCAGGCGCATCGTTCAGGCCGATACGCTGATAGTTGATGAATTGCGAAGCGTCCTTATTCAGCAATGATTCCGTTACAAATACCGTCAGTTCCTTAGACTTATCCGATCCGAGTGTTGCCTTGTAGCTCAGGTTCAGATCATACACGTTCGCCTTTTCCCGTCCGAAGTTTTCCGTACGGATTGTCGAGTCGGCAAGGGCAGCCACCGTAGAGCGGGTTCGTGTATCGGTGTCGGTGTTCCCCCGGCGCCAGTTGCCGTTTAAACGCAGGCTCAAGACGTGCCGGGCATTAATAGCGTAATCAGCATTTAGATTGGTGGCCAGCGACCGGTACGTATTCAGCGTCAGTAACGTATTTTGTTGGGTGGCACCGGGAAAGGTTCGATCGAGAGTTTGGGTCGAATAGGCTGTTGACGGCAGCGTCGCGTTAAGGCTGCCGAAGACGGTCCATTTCCCCTGCCGGAGCGTCAGCGATCCATTGGCCGACGAACGACTGTATTGCCCCTGCGAATAGGTCAGCGTCGACCGACCGCTTATGCCCTGCTCCCGGCTCTTTTTGGTAACGATGTTGACTACGGCGTCGACGGTGGCATCATAACGGGCTGACGGGTTTGTGATCACCTCGATACGCACAATATCTTCTGCCGAGAACGTTTGCAGGAAACTAGCCAGGCTTCCCTGGCCCATCTGCCGGCCATCGACCTGTAGGAGGACATTCGATTTGTTACCTACGCTGATTGCTCCGCCCTCGTACCGGACGCGGGGAATGTACCGCAGCAGATCTTCGGCTTTGTTACCCCGCGTAATGACGCTGCCTTCTACGTTCAGAACAAGCCGGTCGGCCTGCTGACGCACCAGCGATGGCTGCGCTTTTACCGTAACTTCGGACAGGTTTTGGGCACTGGCTTCCAGTATCAGGGGCCCAACGTCAGCCGTCGCCGTTTCGGCGCTTAGCGTAACGACAGATGAATAAACGTCTTTAAATCCAACAGCGCTGATACGTGTGCGGTACGTTCCCGACGCGAGCTTGTCCATCACGAATAGACCTGATTCATCAGAAATAGCCCCTTTAACCACCGTTGAATCAGTGTCCCTCAGCAGGGCTACGGTTGCGTAGGCAACAGGTTGTTTTGCCGTGTCCGTAACCCGGCCGGTTAGTTGATGTTGGGCCAGTGCCTGTACTGAAAAAAGAAAGAGGAAGATAATTAGCCGTGCGTTCATGGGGCAGTTTGTGTTGCGTGATTGATGATGCAAACCTAGCCCTGCCCCACCGGCTGCCTTTCCTTTATTCGGCGAATCAGCCGTCCTATTCGACCAAGCGTACTAATCCATTTTCGTCGAAAAATTTGGCGTTTTCATCGAAAAAGAACCGGTACTTGCGGGGAACCCCCGATGTTTGATGCATGAAATTTCCAGCTATCCAGCTTCCCTTCCTGACTCCATCGATCCGCCGGATACTCCTGCACGGCATTATTATCAGTACGCTATACGTGCTGGTCAGCGCAGATGGCTTGTCCGCTGGCCTAACGTACCAGTATGGTACCATCGGTCGGTGGTACACCTACGGTCAGTTTCTGCTTCAGCTATTGATCTATTACGGCTGGGGATACTGGCTGTTCCCCCGTTATCTCTACCGGTTCAGGCCCGTTTCATTACTGGCGATTATTCTTCTCTCCTATACCATTGCATACCTGGCGAACTACGCGGGATTTGCCTGGCTTCACCAAACCGTCAACTTCCCGGACAATACGCCCATACTCCCGTTTCGCGCCAATTTCTGGTCGAACACGGTCACCATGTGGCATCGTATGGAGCAGCATGGCCCACTGGGTCTTTTTGCCAATGCTTCGCTATTCGGCTGGAACTTCCTGCTTTCGTTCACCTATCCATCACTGTTGCTGGCGTTCAAGGGCCTCTATGACAACATGTCCTCACAGGTGAACAATGCGCAGTTGAAAGAGCAAAACATGCAGCTCGAACTCAACTACCTGAAAAGCCAGATCAACCCACACTTCCTGTTTAATGTGCTCAACAGCGTCTATTCGCTGACGGAAGAAGACTGCCCGCCAGCCGCTCAACTGGTCCACCAATTGTCGGGATTGATGCAGTACACACTGTACGAAACGACCGAACCGACCGTTCCGCTGCAAAAGGAGCTTCAATTTATCCGGGATTATATAGCCCTGGAAAAAATCCGAACGGGAAAACGGGCTGACATTCAGGTATCACTTCCCGAAACAGTCGACGAACGCGTACAGATCGTTCCGTTTCTGCTGATCCCGTTTGTGGAGAATGCCTTCAAACACGGCGTGCAACGGAGTGCGCGTAAATCCTGGGTCAACCTGACCGTCGCGGTCAATGAGACGGCCCTGCAGCTAACCATCAGCAACAGCAAACCAGCAATGCCCGAAGCCAGCGTCGGGGGGCTGGGGCTAACGAACGTCCAAAAACGATTGAACTTATTATATCCAGCACACTCGCTGCGGGTCACCAACGACCTGGATCAGTATAGCGTTGATTTGACCTTGCCGTTCGTGGCTTAATCGGCTAAAGCTATCTCGAAATGCTCAGATAGCTGGGCGTTTGTCAAACCAGGGACGCGCCTGTTCCAGTTGGCCAGCCAGGCGGAACAGTGTGGCTTCGTCGCCGAGTTTGGCCGCGAACATGACGCCGATGGGCAAGCCATCGGGCGACCAGTGCAGCGGTACCGACATGGATGGTTGGCCCGTCATATTCGTGATAACTGTGAATGAAATATAGCCCAGCGACCGCTCGGCCAGTTCGTCCACCATTTTGCTACCGTTCAGGTATTTCAAACCCCCGACTGTATCGACCAGTTTAAGCAGGCGCTGTTCTGATGCTGTGTTTTGGAACGTACCAATGGCGATAGGCGGGCGGGGCAGCGTAGGCGTCAGGAATACGTCGTAGGTTTCGTGCAGTTGTCCCATTGTCCGGTTTAACGAATTCCACCGTCGTTTCTGAAAAGCGAGATCCGTCGCGGAGAAGCCTTCGGCCAGGCGGGCCTGCGCCCAGGTATTCAGTTCAACGTCGTCACGTCGGGCGGGACGACCAAGGTAGTGTCCCAGTTCACGTAGCGTAGCGGCCGTTTCGCTCAGGACGTTCAAAAAGAAAGCTTCCGTAACGATCGTCTTTTCGTACGGCAGCGGAATTTCATCGACGGTATGCCCCAGGCTTTCGAGTAATTTGACGGTTTCCTGCACGGCTTTACTACATTCAGCGTCGGTTGTCTGCGAGGGCATCAGTGATTGCGTCGAAAAAGCAACCCGTAACTTGCCCGGCTCCCGCCTTACTTCCTCAACGAAAGGTCGCTCGGGTGGGGCAATGCCATACGGATCACCCGCCAGTGGACCCGCCGTCGCATCCAGCAACGCGGCACTGTCACGAACGCTACGGGTAACGGCATGTCCCACGACCGCACCGTTCCAGAGTTCGCCGAAGCGAGGCCCCAACGTAACGCGTGCCCGCGAGGGCTTTAGCCCAAACAATCCACAGCAGGAAGCTGGAATTCGAATCGAACCGCCCCCGTCCGAAGCCGTAGCCGCCGGAACGATGCCAGCCGCTACAGCAGCAGCCGACCCGCCACTCGATCCACCCGGCGAGTGCGTCAGCTTCCAGGGATTACGTGCCGGTCCGTACAGTTTCGATTCGGTATAAGGCGTCAGACCAAACTCGGGGGTGTTTGTCTTGCCGAAAAAGACGAGTCCAGCCGCTTTAAGTCGTTTAACAACCTCGCTATCTGCCGACGAAACATAATTCTGGTACCCCCGACTGCCCGATTTCATGGGCGTTCCACTCCATTCAAATTCGAGGTCTTTAAGCAGAAATGGTACACCCCCGAATGGTTTATCGTTAGGCGATTGTTCGGCCATGACGCGCCCCTGCTCATAGAGGGGCGTCACGATCGCATTGAGTTGTGGATTAACAGCTTCAGCGCGAGCAATGGCCGTTTCCAATAGTTCAGCCGGTGTTGCGTCACCCGAACGAACCAGCTCGGCCAGCGCCGTAGCATCGCGCGCGATGTAGTCAGTAAAGGGTAAGGCAGCAGATGGAGTAGGCATGAACAGGTCAGGAAGGAAAATCTACATTACTGCTTGGCTTCAGCTACCGCAATTTTCGAATCGGCCGTACCGTAGTACAAAAACCATTTGCCCTTGAAGGGGACCATCCCTTCCAGAAAACAAACCTGATTCACCTGCCCTGTAATCTCATAAGGTTGATCAGGCCGGATGAAATAATTCTCTGAGCGATCCGCCAGCCGGGTTGGGTCTTTCGCATCAAAAAGCAGTTGACCGCCCGTATAGGCACCTTTGGGCAGGTTTGGGTCGCCGTTTTGGTCCGCGTTCATCCCATTATAAATAAGCAGAATACCGGCGGGAGTTACCATACCAAAGGGACCGGGTTCAATCAGGCGGGAGTCGTGCTTACCCCGGCGCGACTCGGCAGCGGCCAGCAGTGTTCCTTTTTCATCCTCCAGGGGCGTCCAGTGAATCAGATCTGTTGAGGTAGCCATATACAGTTGCGCCTGATCACCCCAGTACATCCAGTATTTGCCGTTGATCTTATGAGCGATCAACTTACTACCAACCCGTTTGCAGACGATAGCCCCGGATTTCGACCAGAGATTCCGGTATTTACCGTTGTCATACTCGTCAAAGGCTATTCCGTGTTTTGTCCAGTTGGTCAGGTTCTTCGACGTAGCGACGCAAAGTCGGGCCTTATCGCCATCGTAGGCCGTGTAGGTCATTACGTACACCCCATTCGGACTTTCGACAACGCGCGGGTCTTCGCAGCCCCCCTCCCACTCGTAGGTTTTCATGTCATCGTTAGCCGGACAAAAAACGGGTTTTGGCATCCGCTTGAAATGAACGCCATCGTCGCTACTAGCCAGCCCTAGCCGCGACGTACCAGCGTGTTTACCGACGGTGTCCTCGGCTCGATAAATCATATATACTTTCCCGTTACGTACCACAGTGGCCGGATTAAATACGTCTTTTTCCTCCCAGCGAACCGTATCTTTTCGAATGGGGCAGAAAAACGTAGTATTCGCTTTGGCGTCCAGAATAGGATTATCGGCGGTCTGCTTCCTGAATGGCCCGATCATCCACGATTTTTCGGGAGCAACCTGCGCCCATCCTGATGACAGACAGGCGGTGATAAAGAGAAATACGTACGAAACAGTAAGGCGACGCATGAATGAAAAGAATTGACAAGTTTTATGAGTAAGCAGGTCGAACCTCGTTTTCTACCTGTCTAGTTAAGTAAGGCATTTTGGCCGGGCTGCTCCAGCGACACCGGACCTTCGCTCGGAAGTTCAACGCCCCGCCCCTCAAACCACCGCGACCGTTGTCGTCGTCCGTCTTCGTCGTCCAGTTCCAGCAACCGAATACCGCCGGGCTGGTCGGGCGTGGGTTCCTCGTACACAACCTGAAGCCCCACCCAGGCCAGATAGCTGTTCAGGGTCATTTCGAGCGGCTGATTGCCGAAAATACACAGGTCGTAGTACCAGCCCAGCGACTCACCGGCCACCGCTTCGGTCTCTTCCCGGTAGTCGCCCAACGTATAGCCCTTGAACGGTTTTCCAAATTGCTGCCACATTTGCCGCATAACGTCATCCAGCGAGTGGGTATGGTTGGTCAGTTGGCGAATGTGCAAATCCAGAATCAGTGCGGCAATAGCGCCTTTGTGATACACCGACACTTTCCGATCGGGCACGCCTTTCTCGTAGCCATCCAGCCACAGATCCCAGGACGACTCCACCAGCGACTGAAACGCCCGGCCGTTGCTCTCGAAGTGGCGCTTGAAAAGCACCTGTAGTTCTTTCAGGTAAGCCGCATCGTCAAACACGCCCGACTGGCGCAGCATCAGATCGCCGTAATACGTCGTAACGCCCTCGGCGACAAAACAGGTGGGGAAGTAGTTTTCTTTCGTGAAGTCATACGGCAGTAACTCCGTTGGACGAATTCGGATAATGTTCCAGGCGTGGAATAACTCGTGCGAGGCTACACCCAGCAGATCCTGATACAGCCCTTCGCCCTCGTCGTTTGGTCCCAGCACCAGCATGGTTGAGTTGCGGTGCTCGACGCCGTGGTAGTACGCTACCGGTAGGATAATGGTCAGGAAATGGTAATCCCGTTCGGGAAACTCCCCAAAGAGGGCAAGCTGTTTTTCGGAGAAGCGCGTGAAATCCTGAATGATCCGGTCGGCGTCGAAGGTAGGATCGCCGTTGGTCCGTCGCCCCCCCTGAATCCAGACGTGAAAGAGCGTATCGCCAACGCTGTACTCAACGTGCTGCATCACCGGAGCCGCAATCAGCGGGCAATCGACTAATTCGTAAAAATCGTCAGCCTGCCAGGTGCGGGTATTGACCTGCTTCAGTCCGCAGGCTACTGTCCAGGTATCTGGAATCGCCAGTTCGAGCGTACAGGGGTCGTCGATGCGGCCTTCTGCGTAGAGGCAGAGGTTGACCGGATTGACGTACAGCAACGTATCGCTGATAAAGCTGCTGCCCGCATTAAGTAGGTTTGGTGTGGGTAATAAAGCGTAGTAGTTGTAGTGTACCATTAATTCCGTAGCCCCTCCCATCTCCACCAGCCAGCGGTCTTTTGTCGTCTTCCAGAAGGGCAACGGCCTTCCTGTACCATCGACCACCGCAAACCGCTGAATATTTTTGGCAAAATGCTGGAGTTCATACCGCCCCGGCCGCCAGGCAGGTAGTTGCAACTCAACAGTCGGCGTAGTAATGTTCGTTAGCTGAGCCTCAACGGCGATGTAGTGCGGGGCACTGGTACGGTCGGCAGACAGGCGATAATGCATAGGACTTGATTCTCTTTCGAATACAAACGTAACGGCTTGGGATCAAAATCGTTTTTCTTAAAAACGAGGCTTGATAAACTGCCTTTATTGGTCTATCTTTGCGGACTCATTTGGAAAACAAGGGTTTTAGGAACATATAGATCATGAAAAGAACGTACCAACCATCGAACCGGAAGCGGAAAAACAAGCACGGCTTCCGCGAGCGGATGTCAACCGCTAATGGCCGCCAGGTGCTGGCCCGTCGTCGCGCAAAAGGTCGCCACAAACTGACCGTTTCGGACGAGAAAAAAGGCGAACGTTTCAAACTGTAGTAACCGGTACGTGCCGGTTTCATCCCCGGCTCACCTGTTATTCGTTATTGATTACGTTTCCATGCGGCAAACCTTCACCAAATCCGAGCGGCTTTGCAGCAAAAAAGTACTGGGAGAGTTATTTAAGAAAGGTAGTACGTCCGGTCCCGATGCGACCGTCCAGACGTTCTACCTTTTTCCGTTTCGGGTGCTCTATCGCCCCCACCCGACCGACGCCCTCTCCGGCGAGGTCCCTCTCCCCGCAATTGTCATCACGGTCTCAAAACGGAACTTCAAACGGGCCGTTGACCGCAACCTCGTTCGGCGTCGCATTCGCGAAGCGTATCGCCTGAATAAGCACTTGTTACCAGCCGACAAAGTACCACCGGCTAACATTGCCTTTTTATATACCGCCAAGCAGATAATTTCGTTTGAAGAGATAGAAAAAGGCATGAAATTAGCCTTAAGAAAACTCTAAGCCCGGCTACGCTCATGCGCTTCCCCAAACGAATTTCGCTCTTGGCTTCTGCTGCTCTCGTAGCAGGCGGCATTGGCTTCTTTTCTTTCAAAACCGACGATCGCTTTTTCGAGATCGCCCGGAACCTGGACATCTACGCGACGCTCTTCAAAGAGCTAAACCAGTATTACGTCGACGAGGTCAATCCGAACCGGATGGTGAAGACCAGTATCGACGCTATGCTGAAAGCCCTCGATCCGTATACCAACTTCTACGCCGAAGACGATATTGAGGATTACATGACCATGACCACCGGCCGCTACAACGGCATTGGGGCACTCGTTGGTCAGCGGCAGGGCAAGAGTATCGTCCTGATGATTTACGAAGGTACGCCAGCCGAAAAATCAGGCCTGCAGATCGGCGATGAGATTCTGAAAATTGACGGTGTCGATATCAAAACCCGCAAGGAGCGTGACGGCAGTATTGATACAGGCAAGCTGCTGAAAGGCCAGAACGGTACGGCCGTTAAGCTGACCGTTAAGCGCTTTGGGCAGCCCTCGCCCGTCGACCTCAGCGTTAGCCGCGACGTAGTGAAAATGACCAATGTACCGTACTACGGCATGGTATCGGACGATGTTGGCTACATTGACCTGAAAGATTTTACAGCTACAGCCTCCCGCGAGGTACGCACGGCGTTCCAGGACCTGAAGGGCAAGGGCATGAAAAAGCTGATCCTTGACGTCCGCGAAAATCCAGGCGGGCTCCTGAACATGGCCATCGACATCTCGAACACCTTTATTCCCAAGGATTCGGAAGTCGTCACGACCAAAGGCAAAGTGACGGAATGGAACAAGACCTACACGGCCTTGAACGCTCCGCTGGACCTGGAAATTCCGATTGTTGTCCTGACGAACAGCCGGAGCGCGTCGGCCGCCGAGATCGTCTCAGGTGTAATTCAGGACTATGACCGGGGTGTGCTGGTTGGTCAGCGGACATACGGTAAAGGGCTGGTGCAGGCGACTCGTGAGCTGTCGTTCAATACGAAACTTAAGATCACGACCGCCAAGTATTATATACCCAGCGGCCGTTGTATTCAGGCCATCGATTACAGCCACCGGAATCCCGACGGCAGCGTAGGCAAGATTCCGGATTCATTGAAAACGGCATTCAAAACCAAGGCGGGACGTGTCGTGTACGACGGGGGTGGTGTACTGCCCGACGTGGTGGTCGATGCACAAACGCCAACGCCGATCGCCCTCAGCCTGACTAACAAAGGGTTGATTTTCGATTATGCCGTCAAATACCACCACGATCACCCGACGATCAAACCCGCCCGCGAATTTCACCTGACCGACGCGGAATACGCTGACTTTGTGAAGTGGACGGCCGATAAGGAATACGATTACACCACGCAGGTTGAGAAGGACCTGGGCACGCTGGAAGCGTCGGCCAAGAAAGAAAAATACTTCGATCAGATTCAGGATCAACTAAAAGCCCTGAAAACGAAAGTGTCGCACAGCAAAGACGCCGACATGATGACGTTCAAGCCGGAACTACGTGGCCTGCTGGAACAGGAAATTGCGGGTCACTACTATCTGCAAAAAGGGATTAAAGAAGCTTCATTTGCGACCGATCCCGAAATGAAAGCCGCCCTCGACCTCTTCAAAGACATGGGCCGGTATAGTACGATTTTGAAGAAGAAATAATTTTAAAAGGAGGAAAGGGAGGAGAGGAGGATGGAGGAAAGGAATTTTACGAATCAGTGTTTTTACCTTTCCTCCTTCCTCCCCCTCCTCCTTTCCTCCTCCCCTTTATGCTCCTCCTCTCCCTCGATACGTCAACGGCTGCCTGCTCGGTGGCGCTGCATCAGAACGGTACGCTTTTGGGTTGCTACGAACTGTTTACCGAGCGCACGTCGGCGGCTATGCTCACGACGCTGATTGACGACGTAGTGAAACAGGCTGGTTTTGAGTTGAGTATGGTCGACGCGGTTGCCGTCGCTAAGGGACCGGGTTCGTATACGGGGTTACGCATTGGCGTCTCGACGGCCAAAGGACTTTGCTTTGCGCTCGACAAACCCATGCTGGCGGTCAACACGCTGGCAGCCATGGCCGCTCAGGTACAGGCGTTTTACCCAGTTGACTACGTATTATGCCCCATGATCGACGCCCGGCGGATGGAAGTGTACTGTGCGTTTTACGGTGTCGATGGCCAGGAGATACGCACTACGTCGGCGGAAATTATCGACGAGCAATCGTTCAGTGAGCAGTTGGCACAGGGACCGGTTGTCTTTTTCGGCGATGGTGCCGCCAAGTGTCAATCCGTACTGGGCAGTAATTCCAATGCAATTTTTCTTGATAAACTAATCGTGCCCTCCGCCCGGACGATTGGCGCACTAGCGACTCCGCTTTTTGCGCAGGGACAATTTGAGAACGTAGCGACCTTCGAGCCGTTCTACCTCAAAGAGTTTATGACGACGGTCCCGAAAAAGCCGCTGGCGGTATAAACGTAGTCGTAGGCGCCGGTTCTACTTGGTCTGTTAGGGCCAGTTGCGGGAATCTGCCCTTTTTCTGCGTACTTCGCCCCGACAACCGTCTTTTCGCTCCTGTGCAGATTATTGTTGACATTGGCAATACCGATGCCGTTTTCGGCCTTTATGACCAAACCGCCTGGCGATCCGTCTGGCGAACACCTGCCCGGCGCGAGGAAAGTCCGGAATCGTACGAAAAGCGGTTACGGCTGTGGCTGCTCGAAGCAAACGTATCGTTGAGTACCATTCAATCTACTGTCCTCAGCAGCGTCGTACCGGATCTGACGCCCACCATGCGGGCCATGCTGAAGGAGCTATTCGGTTTTACGCCAATTGTTGTCGGCCCGGGGATTTACCCCCTGCTTCCTCTGGAAATCTTACGTCCTCACGAAATTGGCAGCGATCTGGTTGCCAACGCGCTGGCGGCTTACACCCGTTACCAGCGGACCTGTGTGATCGTTGATTTTGGTACGGCCCTGACGTTCACGACGGTGTCGGGCGAGGGGAAAATTCTGGGTATTGCCATCGCTCCGGGGCTGCGAACCGCTATTCGCTCCCTCTTCGCCAATACGGCCCAACTCCCCGAAGTCCCCATCGAAGTGCCGGACTCTGCGCTGGGAACAAGTACAACCCACGCCATTCAGGCGGGGGTTATCCTGGGTTACGAGGGACTGGTACGTTCGATTGTCAGCCGGATTCAAACGGAGTTAAACGGTGACTGCATCGCCGTGGCTACGGGTGGACTATCTGGCCGGATCCCGTCGCTCCGGGATATTTTCACCGACATTGTTCCTTCCCTGACGCTGGAAGGCATCCGGCTCATTGGCGAAAGCGTTACGGCAGCGACTCAGTAGCCAGCTCATCCGGTTTATCCCGATCTCGTTTTTTTCGTTTTCGCAGCGCATCGTTGAGCAGATATTCAATCTGCCCATTTACGCTCCGGAACTCATCCTGCGCCCAGCGTTCCAGTTCTTTCAACGTTTCGGGCGAAATACGCAGGACGAATGCTTTTTTTTCAGTGGGCATAGGGAAAAGAGGGAGGAAGGGGAAGAAGGGGAGGAGGGGGAGAAAAGGTGTTTCACTGATCCAGCGTTTTACCTTTCCTCCCCTTCTTCCCCCTCCTCCCTTTCCTCCTTTTTAATTATATAACGTCCCCGCGTTCACAACGGGGCTGACGGATTTTTCGCCACAGAGAACGACCAGCAGGTTACTGACCATGGCCGCTTTGCGTTCTTCATCTAAGCGGACGACGCCTTTTTGCTCAAGTCGTTCGAGGGCCATTTCGACCATGCCGACAGCTCCTTCAACGATCTGCTTCCGGGCCGAGACGACGGCAGTTGCCTGCTGGCGCTGCAGCATAGCACCCGCAATTTCGGGAGCGTAGGCCAGGTGGCTGATGCGCGCTTCCGTTACACGAACCCCCGCCTGCCCGAGTCGTTCGTCCAGTTCCTGCTCCAGAAATTTATTGATCAGGCCGGTATTATCGCGCAGCGTGGCTCCCTCCTGGCTGTTTTCATCCTCCATATTGTCGTAGGCATGAGAGCTGGCTAGAAAACGAACGGCGGCTTCGGATTGAATCTGTACAAACGTCTGGTAGTTATCCACCTCAAACAGTGCCTTCGCCGTATCGGCGACCTGCCAGACCACCACGGCAGCAATCTCGATGGGATTACCCATCTTATCATTCACTTTAATCATCTGCCCGTTCAGGTTACGGGCGCGCAGGCTGATTTTGGTTTTATTGTACAGTGGATTGACCCACCGCAGACCCGATTCCTTCATGGTACCGACATAATCGCCAAAGAACGTAGCCGCCATACCCTCATTCGGGTAAATAATGACGATACCCTTGAAAATAAAGATGCTTATGATGAACAGTACGATGGCCGGGAAAGGCCCGTACTCCTGGATAGACACAACAAGCGTCAGAACCGCCAGGGCCAGACAGCCGATGGCAAACAACAGGAATATGTATCCCGAAACGGAGGTAAGCTTTTTTTCTTGCATGGAAGTAGGCGTTAAGGATAAGAAATTGATATCAAATTGATAGCATAAAGGTAGCAGTCTCTAGCACAATAGCGGTCAGAAATCGGATAAGTGGTACCCGGCTTCCACGGATGGCTTCTTTACGGGCCGGTCTGTAAACGCCAATCCTTTTCACTATTTTTGCCCCTTTAAACAAAGGCCTTTTTTCGGCCGACTGTCTGACGATCATGCTGCTTAGCGAACAAGAGATAAACCGCCGGCAAAAGCGGGAAGAATTAATGCGGATGGGCATCGACCCCTACCCCGCCGAACTATTTGACGTAACCGCTACCGTCGCCGACATCCGTACGGCTTTTCAACCCGCGCCCAGCGCTTCCGTTGAACCCGAAATGGATCTCTCCGGCGACGAGCGATGGGGTAATATTCAGCTGGCGGGTCGTCTGATGGTATTCCGGGTAAGTGGCAGCGCTTCCTTCGCTGAAATTCAGGATGCTACCGGTCGGATTCAGCTGTATTTCCGGCGCGACGATATTAGTCCCGGCGAAGACAAGACGCTGTACAATACGGTTTTCAAGAAACTGCTTGACATTGGCGACATCATTGGTGTGCGTGGTAACGTCTTCTCGACCAAAACCGGCGAGTTGTCGATCTACGTGCGGGAGTTCAAACTGCTGAACAAATCGCTGCGTCCGCTGCCTGTAGTGAAAGAGGTTGTGAATGAACAGGGCGAAAAAGAAACCTACGACGCCTTCACCGACCCTGAACAACGCTACCGCCAGCGTTACGTCGATCTGATCGTGAATCCGCAGGTGCGCGACGTGTTCGTGAAACGGACTAAGCTGGTCAACTCCATCCGGCAGTTTCTGAGCCAGAAGGGGTATCTGGAAGTGGAAACGCCAATTCTGCAGCCCATCCACGGCGGAGCAACGGCTCGTCCGTTCCAGACGCACCACAATACGCTGGACATGACCTTATACATGCGGATCGCCAACGAGCTGTACCTGAAACGACTGATCGTGGGTGGCTATGATGGTGTATTTGAGTTCGCAAAGGATTTCCGGAACGAAGGTATGGACCGGACGCACAATCCGGAATTTACGCAGGTCGAATTCTACGTAGCCTATAAGGATTACATCTGGATGATGGACACCATCGAAGAGATGGTCGAGAAAGTGGCGCTGGACGTAGCGGGAACGACGAAAGTAACCGTTGGCGAGAACGTCATCGATTTCAAACGTCCCTGGAAACGCCTGACCATGTTCGAAGCCATTCAGGAATATACCGGCGTTGACGTTTCGGAGATGAACGAAGATCAGCTACGCGAGGTAGCCGAAGGTCGGGGCATCAAAACCGATTCGTCGATGGGCAAATCGAAATTGATCGATGAGCTGTTCGGTGATGCCTGCGAACCCAACCTGATTCAGCCGACCTTCATTACGGATTACCCCGTGGAGATGTCGCCCCTGACCAAGAAGCACCGCAGCAAACCAGGTCTGGTTGAGCGCTTCGAGGCTATTTGTAACGGAAAAGAAATCGCGAATGCTTATTCTGAGCTGAACGATCCGATTGATCAGCGCGAGCGCTTCGAAGAACAGCTGCGGTTGGCCGAGCGGGGCGACGAAGAAGCGATGGCGCTGGATGAAGACTTCCTGCGCGCGCTGGAATACGGCATGCCACCAACGGCTGGCGTTGGCCTGGGCATCGACCGGCTGGCAATGATCATGACCAACCAGCCATCGATTCAGGACGTTTTGTTCTTCCCGCAGATGCGCCCGGAGAAAAAGCTGGAGCAGTCGGACGAAAGCGATTTCGTGGCGGTCGGCGTCCCCGCCGAATGGGTTCCTGCCGTGCAGAAACTTGGTTTCATGACGGTCGAGCAACTACGTACCGCCAGCCCTAACAAGCTGTTCAACGACCTGGGCGGTATGCGTAAGAAACTAAAGCTGACCGTAGCCATGCCTACGCTGGACGACGTGCGCGGCTGGACCGGTAACTAAAAAGTAAACGAAAAAAACCCCATCCATCAACGGGTGGGGTTTTATATAGTTAGATAGATGCTGCTTAATAGTCGGAGTCTATTTTCTTTACTTTTACAGCGTTGAGTCCTTTTTTGCCGTCAACGACTTCAAACTGCACCCGATCCTTTTCACGGATCGTAATGCCATTCAGACCTGTAATGTGGACGAAGATGTCCCGATTGGTATCGTCTTCAACGATAAATCCGTAGCCCTTACTTTCGTTAAAGAACTTTACTACACCTGTTTGCATAAAACGTAATAATTAGACAATTAAATAATAAAAGGGTCAGTTTGCAGTAAAGAACGCTGAGTACTACTAAATACAACTACGGCCAGGGCATTTAGCTGAGAATCAACGGGCTTCACCCAACAACGGGCCTGAAATTCATGAACAGACCGTTGCATTGCAAATAAAATAAAAATGTTCTGACTTCAGCTAATGAAAAAGAAAGTTTTTATTAATTAACACTCACTTTATTCTGCTTTTATGAGCAAAAGGCAAACAATCTACAACATCATTTTGTTAGCTTTGCTTAGTAACAGCAGCGTACTTAAGAAGCCACACATGGATAAGATCAGGTATTTTGTTGAAAAACAGGCCTTCGGTGTCTGTACCCTGCTGGGGGAGAAAATGAATATTTCGGCCAGTAGCATCCGGTTGTATTTTATCTACACCTCATGCCTGACGCTGGGATCCCCCGTTGTGCTTTACCTCATTATGGCCTTCTGGATGGAAATGAGCAAGCACCTGCGTCGTCACGCCAATCCGACCATCTGGGAGTTGTAATACGTATGTAGGACAGGCAGGTCTACTTGTCCAGTTCGCTGAATAACTTCTTTCCTTCACTGAAATACTGCCATACCACGCTGTGCGGATACAGCGCTACATCCGCTGTCTGTTGTCGCCGAAGCGCGCGACGCTGACCGATCAGGCGGGGCAGATGACCATAAAAGGCGAAGTGCGCCCGTACAATCGCCCATACGTCCTTCCACTGACCCTGCTTAAGGAATAACAGTGACGAAATGCCGTCCAGCACCAGCCGCAGCAGAATTTTGCCCCATAACCAGCCATCGGCAGGCCAGTTTTTGTAGAGCATGAACAGGCTGTTCCGATAATTCAGATACGTTTTGTGGGGATTGGCTTTGGGTAGTGTGCCTCCACCGACGTGATACACCGTCGATTCGCCACAGGCCCAGACCTGGTAGCCGAGCCGCTGCACGCGCCAGCACCAGTCGATTTCTTCCATATGCGCGAAGAAATCAGCGTCAAAACCGCCCGTCTGGTGAAAGACGTCGGCCCGCATGAACAAACAGGCACCCGTTGCCCAGAAGACAGGCCGGTTATCATCATATTGGCCCTGGTCGGGTTCAAAGGTGGCAAATATCCTCCCTCTACAGAATACGTAGCCCAGCCAGTCGACAAAGCCACCGGCGGCTCCGGCATGTTCAAACAAATGGCGATCCTGGTACGAGCGGATTTTAGGCTGGCAGGCCGCTATCTGTGGATTGGCCTGCATGAGCGCCAGCACCGGCGTGAGCCAGTTGGGCGTTACCTCGATATCGGAATTGGGGAGTACGTAGTACGCAGCCCCGCCATACTGGCTGCGAATTTGGTGAAGAGCCTGGTTGTAACCACCCGCGTACCCTTCGTTTCGGGCCAGTTCAATCACGCGAACCTGGGGAAAGTTGGCTTTGACAAACGCAACAGAATCGTCGGTTGAGGCACTATCCGCTACGTAGACCGGATAACCGTCGGAATGGGCAAGAACGGTAGGCAGAAACCTGGCTAAAAACGCCCGTCCGTTGTAATTAAGAATGACAATTGCAAGGGTATCCACAGAAAAGGTCTGGTTGGTAGTCGGTCCAAGACCGGCACAAAGGTAGCGTTCCAGACAGGCACTGGCTACCAACCTCACGGCTTTTTCCAGGATTTTGGCAGGAGACCAGGCCAGCGTTTAGGTAATACCTAGTCGAACGCTGGCCTGGTCTCCTGCCATCGTTTCACATCAGCCCGTCCAGATTCAGGCCCGGAATATTGGGCAGCAGCCCCTGGGTCGCCTGCCGGATGTGCTCTTTGGCTTTCGCGTCGATGCTGTTCATGGCCTTATTCGTAGCCGCCACAATCAGGTCCTGCAGCATTTCCCGGTCGTCGGCCGATTTCAGCAGATCAGGATCAATCTCAACATTCTGTACGTTTTTCAACCCATTGACCGTTACGCGTACCAGACCAGCACCGGCTTCGCCCGTTTCGGAAATAGTACTGAGTGTGGCCTGAGCCTCCTGCATCCGGGACTGAACTTCTTTCATCTTCCCGAACATATTCATCATGTCCATAGCAATTCTTGGTTAGTGACAGGCGATTGTACCAGAACGGCACCTGTCAGTTATGGGTTATTGGCAGGGAGCGTGCGCTACTGTCTGCGTATCAGTAACAGCGAACCCGACCGAACGGTTTTCTCTCCGGTCTGATCTTCGGTCTCAATATAATACCCGTACTTACCATCCTGAGCCATCGTGCCGTTGATCGTACCGTCCCACCCAAGCGTTCGATCGGTCGTACTGTAGATCACCCCGCCCCAGCGATCAAAGATCGTCATCCGGAAGCGTTCGACAAAAACTCCTTTGGCGACGAACGTATCATTCATTCCGTCGCCATCGGGGGTGAAGGCATCGGGCACCAGAATCCGGGACGACCGGCGCAGCGTAAAGTAATTGGAGTAGCTGAACACACCCGTATTCGACGTAGCCACGATTCGGTATTTCTGCGATTGCTCATTCGGGTCGGGCGTGTATTCCGTATCCATACCAACCTGAATAACCCGCGTTGTCCCGTTCAGGTCGTCCAGAATTTCGACGGTATAACCGGCAGAGGGTGCATCTGAAAATGGCGTAGCACTGGTCCAGTCAATTCCGTCGGCGGAATTAGAAGAGAGATAAACCGTACAGGCGGGCTGCGACGGGGGCGACACCTGACCGCAGGTATTTTGATACGTCACCTGATAGCAGTACGAACTGATGTTCGGGTTAGCGTCCTGATCAATAAACGTATTGTTACTGAACTGCTCGGAAATTTGCCCGAATGAGCCCGTCGGACTATTGGCCCGGCTGATGGCCAGGGTATAACTGGTGGCCGTACCCGTCAGTGGCAACGTAGTAACCAGCCGGGGGCGGTTGTTTTCGATAGACACGACCGTGTTGCCTGGCGCACTGGGTGCATCACCACCGACACCGGTTACGCAGACTGGTCCTGATATAATCGTAGCTTGTCCTACTTCGGCATTCAAGCTATAGCAGTACTGAACTCCACACTGAATATCTTTGGCATCTGTATAAGTATTTGAAGACCGATCAGAAATTGTTCCTCCAGCTAATACTCCATTTTTTTCAATCCTATAAATTATTGGACGTGCAGAAGATGAAACCCCTGCATAGGCTGGCCAATTTAGAACATTCTCCTTGCTAGCAGCTTGAGCAGTCATTACTAAGCTGCATACTTCATCTGACTTGATTGGTGTACTATTACAAGCATCTTTTACTACTAACTGGAAACATTGAACTTGCTTAGTATCAATCTGTTTACCTCCAACTTCCGTCACATTAAATGCTACAGCTCCTGTTCCCCCTTGACCCGTAGTTTCATAGATTCCACTTGCATTCTTCCAATAAAGCTCTGCAGATGTTGCACCACCCGTTTGGTACACAATCGAAATTGAATTATCACTGGTGGTCGTTAACTTATTAATAATAGGCGGTGTTGTTGCAGCGGCCAGATTAACAACCTGTTTCTCTTCAGTGCTTGTACAGCCAGTGAAAGCTCCTGTATTCGGGTCACCGTATGACCCTGTGATAAAAAAGGTGTAGGATGTGTTGCCACCGGTGGTTGAATACGCATACGAAAACGTTGAGGCTACCTGCGCTCTCGTTTTGGTTTCCACACGGCCATCTCCCCAGCGAATTGTATAAAAGTCATACTGCCCCAATGTCGCCGGATCTATTGTCACTTGCACCTGGCCCCCAGCGCAGGTTTTTACAGACGATATTTTGACTGGATTAAGCGGAAGGACTTCGACTTCTTCACAGTGAAGCATTGCGGTTCCATTAAGACTACCTGCCTGCAAAATTTTATATACACCAGCTGTCTTAAATTGATACCTTGTCGAAACAGTACCAGCTGTCACTAAACTGGAGTCTTTAGTATAGCCGTATATATATTTTATGCCAGTTGCAACTGGTTTTGTGTTTGTAACAGAAACAAAATCACCGATACATATTTTTCTTTTATTGAGAGTGAACCCCCCTTCTTGAGTATTTGGAGTACGGTTAGCAGGATTACATAGGTCGGTCTGTCCTTGGGTATGACTAACTAGCCCAAAAAACATGAATACTAATATCATTATTCTAAGCTCACTGCCCACTTCAGTCCGCCATCCTTGTAAAATTCGCACAGAGAGTAAAAATTTTCGTTACCAGAGATTTATGGGATTCTTTCCGTAAAACGCTGTCTCCGACATTTTCGCGCCTGGCGAAACGTATCTTCCTGAAAAACAGTTTTTCAGTCAAAACAGCGTTTCTTTACGCGTTTTTAGAAAAGCACAACGTAGTACGGCGCTGCGTACGTTTGCGTCCAAACTGGATACCAAAGGTAATTACGCCGACACGCATCGATCAAGAAGATGAGCAATAATAGTACCAACATCACCGGTTCGGCCGCAAATCAGGAAGCCTCCAGTCCAATTCGTCTGGATCGGATTGAGGACGCCATCGCTGATATCAAAGCCGGTAAAATCGTTCTGGTAGTGGACGATGAAGACCGCGAAAACGAGGGCGATATGATCTGCGCAGCGGAGCTGATTACGCCCGAAATGGTCAATTTCATGATCCGCGAAGCCCGCGGACTCATGTGTGCCCCGCTTACCCAGGAGCGCTGCGAAGAGCTGGGGCTGGACATGATGGTGAGCAGCAATACGTCGGTTCATACCACGCCGTTTACCGTATCGGTCGACCTGCTGGGCAATGGCTGCACGACGGGTATCTCAGCCTCCGACCGGGCCAAAACCATTCAGGCGCTGGTTGATCCCAACACCAAACCCGACGATCTGGGTCGCCCAGGGCATATTTTCCCGCTGCGGGCCGTCGAAGGGGGCGTTATCCGCCGGGCGGGTCATACCGAAGCGGCCGTCGATCTGGCGCGCATGGCGGGTTTGTCGCCCGTGGGTGTCCTGATCGAAGTGCTGAATGAAGACGGCACCATGGCGCGGCTCCCCGAACTCCGTGTACTGGCCGACCGCTTTGGCATGAAGCTGATCAGCATTCAGGATCTGATCAGCTACCGGCTCCAGACCGAATCCCTTATTCATCGGGAGATCGGCGTCGATATGCCGACCGAATGGGGTCATTTTGATTTGATTGCGTATAAACAAAGCAATACCGGCGATATGCACCTGGCCCTCATCAAAGGTAGCTGGGAACCGAACGAGCCGGTGCTGGTTCGTGTCCATTCGTCCTGTGTCACGGGCGATATTTTCGGATCGTGCCGTTGCGACTGCGGTCCGCAGTTACACAGCGCCATGAAAATGGTAGAAGCCGAGGGCAAGGGCGTGATCGTTTACATGTTTCAGGAAGGACGGGGTATTGGCTTGTTGAACAAGCTGAAAGCCTACAAACTCCAGGAAATGGGCCGCGATACGGTCGAAGCCAACCTCGACCTGGGCCTGCCGATGGACGCCCGCGATTACGGCGTTGGTGCGCAGATTCTGCGGGATCTGGGCATCCGGAAACTTCGTCTGATCTCAAACAACCCCAAAAAACGGGCGGGTCTGATGGGGTATGGACTAGAAATCGTGGAGACCGTCCCCATCGAGATTCCGTCGAATCCGCATAACGAGCGCTACCTGCGTACTAAACGCGACAAGATGGGCCATACCATCATGAACGAGCCAGTCAACCACGAACAGCAGCTTTAACGATACTATTTTATAGACAGGATCACAGCCCGGCGGCCACCGTGGCGCGGCTGTAATCCTGTTCGTAAAAAAATGCGGATCAAGGGGGTAGAACCCAGATCCGCATTTGTGCGTTTAAGAGATAGCTGACAGTAAAACAGCCCTCAACGCTATGGCTAAACAGGCATTCGGAGATATTATTAAAGGCGATACGCCCGTATTAGTTGACTTCTACGCCGACTGGTGTGCGCCCTGCCGCCAGCAGGCCCCAATCCTCAAGCAGCTCACCGACCGGAACGGGGATAAAATCAGAGTACTGAAAGTTAATGTCGATCAGAGTCAGAAGGCGGCACAACAATACCAGATACGCAGTATTCCGACGATGATTCTGTTCAAGAACGGAAAAGTTGTCTGGCGGCAGTCGGGTGTTCAGTCGCTGCAAACGCTGGAGGGGCTGGCCCGGCAATACGGTGCGTGAACTATAGAACGCGACTGGTTCGATACACCCGAATCTCCTGCTTGTTTTTCTGAATCAAGCCGACATGATAGGGCTGTTTGCGTGTGAACGACCGGTACACCTGGGTCTCAAACCCGTTGCCAAACCAAGTCTGCTGCAACCAGAACGATCGCAGTCCCAGGTTTGTCGCCCGACGGCTCGGGAATAACAGGGTATGGTCATCTCCTTTCAATAAAACCCACACCCAGTTATCCGGTTGTAGGCTACTGTGAAACCAACTGTTCTTAATAGTAACCTCATCATTACCCTCAGCAAAAGCAGAAATCAACTGGTCTCCATTTGGGTAGTTCTGCCAGGGTTTTGCCACCTTTCTTTCCAGTTGAGCTAACAGCCTTCGGTCGGCACCAACGGGCTGAAACACCGTTGCTACCTGCTGCTTGATTTCTTCCGATTGAGTTTGTCTAAAGTTGTAGTAAAAAGCCAGGCTTCGACTCCGGAAGTTATACATACCGGCCAGGTGGTGCTGGAAAATACCGATCCAGAAGATAATACTAGCGGCTAGTACGCTCCCTCCCACAAGTCGCAACGGCCATCCTCTTTCCCTGGCAATCAGTACGAACTGGATATACCCAGTAATAACGAACATCGTACTATAGAGACTATACCGGCTTAGCATCAGTCCCCGCCAGCCGGCAAACGATAACCTGTTGTTGGCCACCGCTCCGGCCGACAACACAAGAAAGCTGGCCAGCAGCAGCGTTACCAGACTGGCTCGATAGACGACAGTCAGCCGGGTGGCCGAATCAACGCGGAACAATCGATTGATCAGCCAGACACTCATGCCCGCAACCCCTACACAGACGACTCCCCCAACCAGCAAATTCTCCTGGTACGTATCAGTAAAGGGGTATATATTAAAGTAAGCACCAAGGAAAATCATAGCCCCTGATAGCTTGTCCAACAAGCTGTACGTATCAACACCCGATAAAATAGCTGGTCGCTCGTACCCCCAGAAGTAGGTACTCATTAACACGGTCAACAGGATAAGCCAGGCTCCCGCATCGCGCCAACGCCTTTGAACAAGTAACGCGATTCCCGCCAGTACTACAGCAATAAAGCCATTTCCGGATGTGTAACACAATAGTGCGGCAACCGCCCACGCCCCCCACCAGGAACGGCGTTCTGGATTGACGACCAGCACAAAGAGCAACGCATAGAACAGATGCACAGTGATATTCTGCAGAGAAGCCATGGCCCAGAGCGAATTCTCGTAGAAATGCATCTGAAAGAGTAGCCAGCAGACCGGTACCCAAACAACTATGGGTACTGATAGCTGCCATAACAAACGCACCAGTAGCCAGCCGAGGCCCAGTAGCGCCAGGTTTCCGATGATGATCAGAGCAGAAAAAGAAATCTGCCCATGCAGCCAGTATACTAGCCAGAACCAACCGCGTACGTAGACCAGCCGGTGTTCGTTGAGCTGCGAAAAAAGAAGTTGAATTTTATCGGTCCAGGTCGTGGCTTCACGGAGCCGGACCATATCTAATTCAAGGATATAATCGTCGAAGATGGGTAGGTTTCGTTGCAGTCCAATCACCAGGCAGTAATACACAACCACGGGAACGGCGGCAAGAAAAACAAATAAAAGAGGACATAGATTGACCTGAGCCAATCTTGTCAGAAGGCCAGAGCGACGCATGTATTCGTAAATTGAAAATTGTGGTATATGGTAAACGAGGAAACCGCATCATGTAGCGATGATGCAGAAGGCAGTTAGGCAGAACTTATCAGGGTGGAGTAACTATCATATGATATAGAAACAAGCAACTAAGGATGCTAATTTGACGAGTTCATTTACAAAAAACCCGACCGTTGAGTATATCTCAGATATAAGTCAACTCATTATAAATATTTTCATATCAAACATGATTGGTCGCAAAATGCTCATTGCAGTCATAAAAGTTTATTATTCGGTCATTGGTACAGTAGGTAATATGTCGTAGAATCGACCTGTCTACCGCTCAGTAACAAATACACCGTTCCCACATATCCCATAATCCGGGTATTGCGCTCGGACGAGTAAGTATCTAATTTTCAGAGCCTAACTCGTTTAACCGCCTTACGTATGCCTACCCGGATTGCCATTGCCCACGACTACCACCTCCTGACCGAGGCCCTCGCCGATCTGGTTCGTAAATCAGGCGACTATTCCATTGTCTTCACGGCCGAAACGTACGATCACGTTCTGAATCAGCTTCGTCAGGTCGTCCCCCCACCCGACGTACTGCTGCTGGACATGAGCCTGATCCGAAATTTCGACGCCGTCACGCAGCTTTGTCGCCGGTATCCGTCCCTGCGGGTGCTGGTTCTTTCTGTTCCCAGCCACGACGTATTTGTTGCCCGGATCGAGCGACTTGGTGTTCATGGGTATCTACTTCGGCAGAGCCGCCCTGAACAATTTCAGCAGGCATTGCGTGAACTGATCACAACTGGGTCCTATTTCCCTAAGCCATCCGCCCGGGTACTACTACCATCGGTAGCCAATTCGTCGCAGCTCAACAACCGCGAATACAACTTCCTGCGGTGGGCGTGCAGCGAGCTGACGTACAATGAAATCGCCGACCAGATGTGCGTTAGTCCGCGTACGGTCGATGGCTATCGCGAGGTCGTTTTTCAGAAAATGAGCGTTCGCACCCGGGTGGGCATGGTCATTAAAGCCATGCAGGAGGGACTCGTTACGTTGTAAACAGCACTTCTTTCTTCGTCATTACGTTGCGCCAGCCTGTCGACCGGACGGGCTGGCGCTTATCTTTGTCGAAATGACGATCCGATGCAGCTGCTATTTCATCCCGTTACACTCCGACTTACGCATACGTTCACCATTGCGCACGACAGCCGCGATGAGCAGCCGTCGCTGATTGTTGAATTGCGCGATGGCTCGTACCGGGGGTTTGGTGAAGCGACCGCTACACACTACTACGGCATCACGCTGGACGGGATGATTGCCGCTCTGGAGGCCATTCGTGACCAGATCGAAGCGTATGAACTGACCGATCCGGAAGCGTTCTGGGCGGATATGCAGCCGCACCTGGCCGACAAGCCGTTCGCGCTCTGTGCCCTCGACCAGGCCGCCTGGGATCTGTGGGGCAAGAAACAGGGCCAGCCGCTTTACAAGCTCTGGCAACTCGATCCGGCCAACAGTCCGATTACAGACTATACTATTGGTTTCGATACCCCCGAGCGCATGGTGGCCAAGATGCAGGAAAAACCCTGGCCGCTGTATAAGATCAAGCTGGGCCGCTCGACCACCAATCCGGACGAAGGTGACCTGCCGCTGGTCCGGACGCTACGTGCCCATACCGACGCCCTGTTCCGAGTCGATGCGAACTGCGGCTGGCAACCCGCCGACGCCATCACAAAATCGCGCGCCCTGGCCGAACTGGGTGTCGAATTCATCGAGCAACCCCTGCCCGCCGACGACTGGGAAGGTGCCAAAACCGTTTTTCAGGAAACGGCCCTACCCATCATTGCCGACGAAAGCTGTATTGTCGAAAGCGACGTTGACCGTTGCGCGGGGTATTTTCACGGCGTCAACATTAAACTGACCAAGTGCGGAGGTATTACCCCTGCCCGCCGGATGATTGCCCGCGCTCGTGAACTGGGCCTGTCCGTCATGGTAGGCTGTATGACCGAATCCAGCGTCGGTATTTCGGCCATTGCGCAGTTGCTCCCCCTGCTCGACTACGCCGATCTGGACGGTGCCATGCTTATCGCCAACGATCCCGCAATGGGCGTTACGTTTGACAATGGTCATGTTATTTATGCCGATGAACCCGGCACCGGCGTTCAATGGCTGTTAGAGGAAGGAGCTGAAATTCAATGACGACAAGTTTTGATATCGACCATCTGCCCGGCCGTACGATAACCCACGCTGGCAGCGAATACCTGTTTTTTAGCGGAACGGCCTACCTCGGTCTGCAGCAGAATCCCGCGTTTCAGCAATTGCTGGTTGAGGGTACGAACCGCTATGGTACCAGTTTCGGTAGTTCCCGCAACGGTAATCTGCGGCTGGCGATTTATGAAGCCGCCGAAGCTGAACTGGCCCGCCGTATCAGCGGTCCCGGCACCTCGGCCCTGACGGTTTCGTCGGGCATGATGGCCGGGCAGGTTGTCGTTCAGGCCTTTCGGGCGCAGGAGGCTACGTTCATTTATGCGCCCTGCGCTCACCCCGCTCTCTGGAACGTACCAGCCCCTGCCCTCCCTGCGGGCTCCTTCGCCGACTGGACTCAGCAGTTACCCGAACAGCTCCGTGCCGTTACGTCGCCGGCACCTATTGTTGTGCTGACCAACGCCATCGACGCGCTTCACTCGAATCACTATTCGTTTGACTGGGTGAATGATTTACCGGACGACCGGCCCATCACGCTTGTCGTCGACGACTCGCACGGGCTTGGCCTCCTGAACGGTGGACGCGGTATCTGGCCACAGCTGCCGACAAAAGAAAATGTAGAGTTACTGGTAACGGGTTCACTGGCCAAAGCCATGGGATTGCCGGGGGGAGCGGTGTTCGGCAATCCCGACTCGCTGGACCGACTTCGGAAGACAGCCTTTTTTGGTGGTTCCTCCCCTATTCCACCGGCTTACCTGGATGCGTTCCTGAAAGCCGAGCCGCTGTATACTGAAGCGTTCGATAAGCTACAGCAGAACCTGACGCTGGCCGAAAAGCTCCTGGGCGTAACGGCTCTGTTTAACCACGCGAAAGGATATCCCGTCTTTTTTACGGAACAGGACAAGCTCTATCCGTACCTGCTGGAGCGAAACATTGTCCTGTATTCCTTCGCCTATCCAACCGTTCACGATCCGGCCAACACCCGGATCGTGATCAGCGCTTTTCATGAGCTGGCCGATATTCAGCAGTTGGCTTACCGGATCTACGACTACATGTTTTAAGCGCTCATGAAGCTCAGTCGACTTCCGTAGCGCACAACTGGTCGGGATGATAGTGTTGATTCAGCAACGAAGCAAACGCCGATCACCCTTCTGCTTATGAACAGGTTGCTGCGATCTCGCTTCACGACCGGACGGCAAGCTGGTAGTTTAATCAATCGTCCGAAACACGCGACTCCAGCGGATTTTGTGCCAGCTGTCAGCCGGAACGGGATCGATAGACATCCAGACAAAGACTGCCTTCCCAACAAGGTGATCTTCGGGAACGAAGCCCCAGTAGCGTGAGTCCTCCGAGTTGTGCCGGTTATCGCCCATCATGAAATAATAGTCCTGCCTGAACGTATAGGACGTAATGGGCTTGCCCCCTATCTGGATCGCCGTGGGCGTAACGACCACCTGTTCGTTCGACTCGTACCGCTCAATCACGGGGCCATACACCGCAATCGTCTGTTGGTTGATGGGCACAGTCATGCCTTTCCTGGGTACCGTAAGCGGCCCGAAGTTATCCTGATTCCAGGCATAAGCCTTACTGCCGTAGATGCCCGGTTCGGCCTGACCCGCTGGTGCCACGATGGGGTCAACGCCCTTGATCCAGGCAAACGTTTTGACTTGTTCAATAACCTCCGCCGTCGTGTTGATCTGGTAGCCAACCAGCGTATTGGTTTTGGTCACCTCATTATAGGCTTCGAGCGGCTGCCAGTTGATGAATGGCCCTTCGGCTGATTTGAAATCATTCACAATATCGAACTTCCGGAAGAACCGCTCGTCCAGCACCTCGGTCGTTTTGATGAAGTAGGTCGTTTCCGACCGAACCGGAATGGGTGCTATTTTTCCGTTGACCAGCACCTGCTGATTCTGGATGGTGACGACATCGCCCGGAATCCCAATGCAGCGTTTGATAAAGTTGGTTTTCAGATCGGTAGGGTACGCAGGCTCACCCGGTTTGTGGGGCGGATAATTGAACACGACCACATCGCCATTTTTCACCGACGAGAAGCCGGGG
Organism: Spirosoma sp. KUDC1026; assembly: GCF_013375035.1. Classification (NCBI taxonomy): domain Bacteria; kingdom Pseudomonadati; phylum Bacteroidota; class Cytophagia; order Cytophagales; family Cytophagaceae; genus Spirosoma; species Spirosoma sp. KUDC1026. Next base: position 5,577,801 of record NZ_CP056032.1, read on the forward strand.
AGTCGAAAACTGGGCAGTTGAATCGCCGTACTGTACGATGGAATATCCGTCCCCCAGATTTTCTGGTGCGTCAACGGCACCTGCAGGGGCGTTTTAGGCGTACGGATGCCATAATGGAGCTTGCTGACGAACAGATAGTCGCCCACCATCAGGCTGTTCTCCATAGACGGTGTCGGAATGGCAAAGGCTTCGAACGTCAGAAACCGAATCAACGTAGCGGCTATCACCGCGAACAGCACCGAATCCAGCCACTCCCGCAAAGCTGACTTTTTACTTTTGGCCGACCGTTCCTCGGCCTTCTTTCTCCTGTTGAACATAGCTCCGTCTCGTTAATGATAACAATTAATGCGACCGGGCCTACTTTCAACAGAGACCCTGTCCTATTCCTAAAGCTAGGCGACAGGACAGGGTACGAGAAGGCTATTACACAAGTGGTTAAATCGGCGGCAGGAATGGACTGAGGGGGTATTTTTGAACGGAATAACCGTTGCAGAACTCTTTACCAAAACCTAATCTTGTCGAGGTTAACTCTGACCACCCCTAGCCCCTCCTAAAACAGGAGGGGAACGTGCAGAAGTGACCCTCTCAACCACCCCCTCCTAATTTTCTAGGAGGGGGCAGGGGGTGGTAAACGCCAGCAACAAAGCCCAATTCACCACCTCGTGAAACCCCGATAAGATTAGGTCTTGGGGGTGAGGGATCGGGAACGTACGTACGCTACCATGAGGCAGTAATACACTTTTACCCAACCCTACATCCTCAACCCCTTCAGATAAGCCACACTTTTCGGCACCTGCACACTTTCCTGATTACTCTCGTCTTCGATGAAATAGTGTTTGATGCCTACCTTCCTGGCGGCTTTCAGCACGGCGGGCATGTCGATCTGCCCCTGCCCCAGCACCACATCATTCTCGGGTGGGGTGCCGCCACTCAAGTCACCGGTTATCCCTTTTTTCAGGTCTTTCAGGTGCATGAGTTTCCAGCGACTCCCGTATTTATTCAGCAGCGCCACCGGATCGGCCCCACCGAAGGTCGTCCAGAGAATATCCATCTCGAACGATACGTATTTCGGGTCGGTGTTTTGCACAATGTAGTCGAACAACGTACCATTCTGATAAGGCTGAAACTCATAGCCATGATCGTGGTAGCAGAAGGTCAGGCCGTTTTCTTTCAGAATTTTACCCACCCGGTTAAAATCAGTCACGGCCTGCTGCGCGTTGGCCAGCGTAAAGTTGCTCTTCTGGTGCGGAATCCAGGCCACCATGACGTACGACGCACCCAGGGCCTTCGCCTGCTTTACTACGGCCATCGGGTCCTTGACGATCTCCTCATACCCGGCCCCCGTTGCTGGCATACTGATTCCCCGCTCATCGAGCATCTTTTTGTAGGCCTCTGCCGTCAGGCCTTTGGGAACGCCCCCTTCCATCTCGGTGAACCCCTGCGCCTTGATGGTGTCCAGCGTAGCAACTACGTCCTTCGGAAAGGTATGCCGGTACGTATAGGCCTGCACACCCAGCGGAAACGTATAAAGCGGTTTCCCCGACTGCGCCAGGCCCGTTTCCATCCCGAGCCAGCCCAGTGATAATCCCAGCACAACAGACAGTTTAGCGAACATAAGCGAATGAGTTTTCAATAAAGTATCGATGCCCTGTAAAGCCATCTGGCCAGCGGGCTTACTGATTGCCAACGCGCAAAAAGCCCGCCCACCCATCAATCCGACCATGAGCAATCGATGCCACCCAGGCAAAAACATAGTATGAATAGAGTACCATTGGCATGAATTTTAATGCGGATTTAATATGTCACCAGACGTTTACCAAAAATAAATTTTGCACAAGTTGAAGTAGAAATAGGTCAATTTGATCCGTAAAGACACTTTTCTGTCTTTGATTCTAGGATAAAAAAAGGAGATGGGTCTATGATTTGTACGGGGTCCTTCTCAAACCAACCTTATATCTTCCCGATGAAAAATCTGTTTGTTTTTGTCTTCGCCCTATTTGCTCTGGCAGGCTGTAACAGCAAAGATGTTGAGCCAATCCACGCTGGCGAGGCTTTAGCCGGTACTTACTCAGTTACTTCGTTCCTGTTTACGAGAGGTGACAGTACGTATCATTTGCCTACTTTACCATATACGGTTCAGGGTAGTCAAATTATAACGGGTAAGTTAGAGGTTACCCGTTTGGAAGCAATGAACCAGGTGAGCCTGAAGCTGACTCTACAGGAGCCGGGTGAGCCAGATGCCGTCTTCCCTATTGATAACGTCGAGGTTCGGCCTGACGGCGATGAATATGATCTGCACGTGGGCTCCACTCAGTTAGCTACTGCTGACGGTACTACCGTTGATTTCGATGTTACCACGCGAGACTCGCAAACTGGAGAGTCTATTGTACTTAAGTTCGAGGCCAAACGGTAGCTCTTGTTATCTATATTTCGAAGCGATTGGACTCTCTTAGCATAGCAGAGTCCAACCGCTTTTTCCTTGTCTACACGCTACGTCAGTTTTTCTACTTAGCAATCAAGCGTCAATGCTATTGTCGAAAAACAACCATAGTTGTCTTCCGGCTGTTATATTGCGGATTGGTTACCGATCACAGCAAAAAAATATACGATTAATGCTATAAAGCAGTCTGGTTTATTTAGTGCTGTCGATCTGTACCGGGTTGCTCCCTCTTTTTCGTTCTTACTGGGTACTCCTGGTAACTTTGTTGCCTGATAGTCGTCTATAACGAAATAACACACCGGGAGAAAACTGTATTCACGTACGAATGGATTTACGTTCTAAGCTAGCAGCCTTCACCGACTCTCTTTTTGCCCGGAAAAGTGAGCCGATAGACAGCCACAATCTTTGCTACTGGAAAACAGATATCCACTCCCACCTGCTCCCCGGCGTCGATGATGGCGTTTCCACCGAAGAACAGACCCTTATCTGTCTCCGGCAGTTTGCCGACTGGGGCATTGAGCACGTCATTACCACGCCCCACGTTAGCCAGGACTGGTTTCCTAATTCCTACGATACGCTGATCAAAGGGCGGGAAACCCTACAGGAACTGGTCACTCAGCATAACCTGGACCTGACCATCGACATTGCCGCCGAATACCTGCTTGACGATCGTTTTCTGGAGTTACTGGACAGCGGCCAGCTCCTGAGCTTTGGGAAGGAGCGATACGTGCTGATTGAGAACGGCTGGTCGGCGGCCCCTTACTTTCTCGAAACGATCCTGTTCCGCATCCAGACCAAAGGTTATACACCCATCCTGGCGCACCCGGAGCGGTACACCTATTATTTCCCGACGCCCCAGGAACTGCAAAAGCTCCGTGACGCAGGTTGTCTCTTTCAACTGAACTGGGGCTCGCTGACGGGCCGCTACGGTAGCAAAGTGAAACAGCAGGCGCAGCAGTTCCTCAAACAGAAATGGGTGGACTTCATCGGCTCCGACCTGCATCGCCCCTCCGATCTCAAGTCGCTGGAAACGCTCTTTTCGTCCCCCGACTACAAACTCCTGCAGCAACAGCCTCTCCGCAACCAGGACATCTACTGAGCACCTTTTTATTTTTTGTCATGGCACCGACGACCTGGTTCTATCCTTAAACTAATTTCATAGGGGTTTCACGAACTAGAGAATCTGGTTTAATTTGCCTCTACCACCCCCCGGCCCCCTCCCGCTACGGCGGACCGTTAGAAAAGTAGGAGGGGGAGGTTACAGGGTTACTTCTGCTGGTTCCCCTCCTGTTTTAGGAGCTAATTTTGTAGGAGTTTAGCTCTTACCACCCCCGACCCCCTCCTAGAAAAATAGGAGGGGGGGCGAAAGGTCACTTCTGCGTGTTCCCCTCCTGTTTTAGGAGGGGCTAGGGGTGGTAAGGCAGAGCAAAGCCCTACAAGCTTAGCCCACGCCACGGTGGCCCGTGCCGGTGGCTAGGCTGCCCTCCCCCGGCCCACAGGCAAGCGTCGCTTATATCTCCCGGCTAAAGCCGGAAAGGGCGAATTACATAATATCATGTAATTCGCCCTTTTAAGAAGTCATTGATGTAGTCAAGACATTCCGGCATAGCCAGAGGATCGCTGTTGGCTGTGTATCTGGCAAGCGCGACCAGATCATCGTTACTAATATTGAGAGTCCTATCGTTTTTGATACAAAAATAGTTTAGAGACACGCAGGCTATGCGCTTATTACCGTTAACGAGCCGGTGCCCCTTCGCGAACAAATAGAACTGTATACTTGCCTTTTTAATGAAACCTCGATAGGGCGTATGGCCATAGACGTAGGCAAACGGGGCGGTAAGTGCGTACTCGACATTGTCCCAGTTGTCCTGGGCTAACTCCGGTATCGGTTCGTCCCGGCTAGCGTGAATCAACCGGGCAGCATCGACCAAAACAGCAAACTCATCGAGTTCTATTCGCCGTATGGGTTTACTCATAAGCCAGCGTAGTCATCGCTTCGCCGTGCTTGTCGTAAAAATCTTTGACCGCCTGCTGCACCTTGCCGGTTTTAACCGAAGATGATTTTGCCATAACGACACCTCCCTTTGTCCGTGCATCGCAAAACCTCCCCGTAGTAGATGACTTGTATACACTTGTATTAGTTGCCTTTTTACGCATAGCTCCGTCCGGTAAAGTTATTGACGTTCGTAAGTATACTATTAACGCTACGGTACATTAATTCGCGTTTGTATGCATTACTACAAACCTAACCGAAAATATTTCTTTATCGTTGCTTTAGTATTGCTTTATCATTTCCTGTCACTACTTTCTCCTTATATATTATTAACTCACTACTGACCCATCTACTAGCTTATACATATAGTACCATTACTTACGGTGCCACTATGCATCTTTGAGGTGCTACCCATATTGGAGAGTACTTTACAGGTAACCATTGTCATCACAATTCCCCCGGATCAAACGTAAAGGGCAGCTCCTGCATGCATTTGAAATGCCCTTGCGGACACTTCTCGAAGCCGATCTTTGAACAGGGCCGACAGGACAGCCCCTCCTTCTGCAGATTAACATGGGGCGTCTGGTACGGATACATACCAAACTCCGGTACGGTATTCCCCCAGATGGCATACACTTTTTTGGTAAGTGCTGCTGCAATATGCATCAGACCGGTATCGTGGCTAAAAACGACCTGTGCCTGCTGCACCAGCGACGCCGACTGGTTCAGCGTATACAGCCCGCAACCGTTATAAACCAGCTCCTCGCCAACGGCCTGCACGACCGTATCGCCCACCGTACGATCTTCTTTCCCACCCAGCAACACAAGCGGTTTATCGATCTGCCGACATAACTCGATCATGCGCGCTACGGGTAAGCGCTTGGTAGCATGCTGCCCCCCAATGGCGTAGGCAACGTAGCCGTGCCGGTGGGTCTGGGGCAGGCTTTGCACTGACACCTGGTCATTGGCCGGAATGAAGTAGTCTAAGCCTTGATCATCATTCGTTACGCCCAGCGGTTTCACGGTAGCCATGTACCGGTCGACAATGTGCTGTTCCGGCATCCGGTTGATGTGGAAGCGCACGTATAGCCATTTCTGCCAGTTGAGCTTATCAAACGAATACGAGCGTACACCCAGCGCCCGTTTAATCAGCCCCGTCCGCAGGTTGTTGTGTAAGTCGATGACATAATCGTACCGCTCAGCGCGAAGGGCACGAATAAGCACACGTAGCGATTTATCGAGATAATACCGCTTATCGATGTATGGATTGTTCTCGGTGAGCGTAGCAAAGCCCCGCTTGGTACAGTAATGCACCTCGGCGGTTGGTAACTGCTGCTTAACGCACCGAACAACCGGTGTGGTAAGTATAATGTCCCCAATGGACGAAAAGCGTAGTATTAAGATTTTGGCTAGATTAGCCATAAGTCACGTCGGCTACTAAATGACAGCGTTAACGTTGACAAAGTTAGCCACTACAGCTGCCTGTTTTACAGGAAAACAGAATCTTGTTTCAGATTCGCCAATAAGTAATATTGCCCTTTGCCGTGGCTTTAAACCATAGCGAAGGGCAACATAGTATAGCCTGTAGTAACAAACCGTAGCCTGTTAATCCACAGTCACATTATCTACATTTTGAAATGACCGTATCGGATCATTCTGTTGGATCAGGCGCTGTAAGTCCTTCATGAACCGACGTAGCGTCCGTTCCTTGTTCAGGTATTGCTCGGCGTATTTTCTGGCGTTGACCTGATGCGTCGTCAAATCACTAGAAAGCGCGTTAGTAATAGCCAGTTTCAAGGCATCTACCGATTCCGGCTCGATCAGTATCCCCATCTGATGCTCACTGACAACATCGTATAGCGTAGTGCCGGGTACTGCCGACACCAGTGCACAGCCACCAGCGGCTAAAATGCCCGTAAGCTTTGACGGCAGGACCAGATCAGAAGCAGATTTCTTTTGCAGCACTAAATGAATATCAGCCGTTGCCAGCAGGGCAGATAACTTTTCGTAAGATTGTAGTGGATAAAACTTGACGTTCGTCAACCCATATCCTTGTACAAGCGCTTCCAGCTTTTCCTTACCTCCCCCCGATCCACAAATCAAAAACCTCACTTCTGGTCGGGCTACAAACGACTTGGCGGCTTCAACAATGATCTCCAGCCCCTGCTTTTCACCCAGACTGCCTGAATACAAGATTACTTTATCTGATGGCCTCAAGCCAAATTCTGTGCGCAATGATTGTGCTTTGGATAATGGCTTTACATAATCACCGTCAACCCAGTTCGGGAACAAAACACAGTCAGATTGTATAACCTTCTTCTGCCTTACCTTACGTACCATACCCTCACTAATCGTCGAGACAACCGTACAGTTTTTTAGAATAAAAGATTCCACCTTGTACATGATATCCAGAAACCGCTTATTCTTAATCATACCTAATTCTTTGGCCATATCAATTTGCAGGTCCTGAATGTGGCACCACATCGGTACGTTACGAAGCTTGCTATAGAGTACCGGTAAAACCCCTAGGTGGAAAGGGGGCGATAGACAAATTACAACGTCATACCTTTTGCCGAAGAAAATCGGTAACCAGTACATTAGACTACTTAGGACAAAGGAAAACTCATGTAAAATACGCTTAGACGAACTAACCTTTATTGGGACATAGAACGGACAGCGGTGAACATTCACGCCGTCGATCTGCTCCGTAAACCACCATTTCCCTTTATATGAAGAATGAACGGCCCACTCCGGATAATAGGGCATAGTCGTAATGACATCAACATTTTGCCCCTCCCGGGCCAGCCAGCTGCCCATCTCCCCTGTATACTTGCCAATACCTGTTAATTCTGGCGAATAGTTAATTCCGTAAATTAGTATTCTCATATAATCAATACAGATAACTTTTATACGCTATATAGATAACAGCTCAGCAGCTACCATTTCTTATACAGGAGCAGTTGAAGATGGCACAAGCTTTTGTTCTGCCTCTCCAGATAGATTATTTGACAATAATTCTCTAGTCTTGATTACGATAAAATATTCATAAATAGCTTGTAGAGTCGCATTTGTCAGACCAGCTTTCCCATCTAAAAATGATTTCTTCCAGAAAACCATATACAACCACTTAATTAATGGTCTACCTGGAATCTTATAAAACAGACCTTTTTGATGATAACGCTTTTCACTAAAGTCCTTACTAAAGAGTGCCTTTTTGAGTGAAAAATCTATTGCTCCCTTGTGCTCGTCGATCCAACGCTTAGCTTCCATTGTTGAATAGGTATTATGTTTATTCAACCAGTGAGTATACCCCTTAGAAAATGGATAGTGTTCGAAATAACCATCCATATTTTCAACTATTCCATCAACTTCAAGCACTTCGTTGATCTCTCGATGATAATAAGCCTTACCCACTCGAATAAGACGTATGTAAAAAGGGGTAATCTGCGAATGCTTAAGCCAAGTGTGCCCCAAATAGTCTCGTCGACGAATACGAAAACCATTTATTTGTTCTGGGACAGTTTGAATACGCTGAAGCATTGCTTTATATAGATCACTCGGTACCCGTTCATCTGCATCTAAGATTAATAACCAAGAATATTTATAATTTAAATCAACTAATGCTGCATTTCGTTGTGATGCATAGCTATCAAATTTTCGAAGTGTTACAGTAACCCCAAACTGCTCTGCTATTTCTATTGTTCGATCTGTACTAATTGAATCAAAAACATGTATATCATCGCACCAACTAACAGATCTTAAACAATCTGGAAGATCTTGCTCTTCGTTTTTAGTAAGAATAAGAATAGATATCATACCATTAATTACTTCAGTAAGGCCTTTTCAAAAGCTGCTACCGGCTGTCTTTCTTTTATTGGATTACATGGATGTCCAGCGCACACCATCCAGGCCGGCATATCTTTTGTAACCACCGATCGGGCGCCCACAACGCAGCCATCACCGATTACCACACCTGGATGAACAAAAGCTTCAGTTGCAACCCAAGCAAAATCTCCAACGATGATAGGCTTTGTAATCAGCGGTAATCCAGGCTGATTATAGTCATGAGTACCAGCGCATAAATGTGCTCCTTGGGATATAACAGCTCGCCGTCCGATCCTAATTAAATCTTGGGAATAGAGAACGGCTTCATTGCCTATACCACATTGATCCTCAAGGACAAGATTCCAAGGGGCCCATATTCTTACTTTTGGATATACATGAACGTTATTACCAACCTTAGCACCGAAGCAACGTAACAAGAATGAACGCCAAGCATGCATTGGCTTTGGAGAAATCCGGAACAATAAAATAAACACTACGTTCCAAGCCGCTCGTCCTAATCGGTTACGAATAGAAAAGGAAGGACCAGAAACTGTATCTACATTATATGTGTTATCCATATTTTTCACGCAGAAGCTCTGTATAATTGATAAAATTAGCATATAATTATCTTGAACATTCGACTGCTTATGTTCAGCATTATCCTTACTAAATAATTGTAATAGAAAGTATGCTTTTAAATTAAATTATACTTGCCTATGTATCTATCTATCAGTATTTTTTTGGAAAAATTTTCAGTGATTTTATCTCTACCAATAGCGTTAATAATTGCTCTTTTTCTTTTATCCCCTATTGCTTGTCGAATAGAGTTAACTATTGAGCTTACTTCAAGATGGGTTACCCAGCCTAAGTCATTTTCTTCGACAAAATGAGCTAGGCCTACTTTATCTGAAATTAACACTGGTGTACCTGCATACAACGATTCAACAACCACATTGGCGAAGTTTTCATTATACGAAGTCAATGCAAACAAATCTGCGTTACCTAACTCTATATATTTATCCTCTTTACTCCGCCAGCCAACCCATTCAACTATATGATCTATCTTTAGCGCAACTGTGTCTTCTTTTAGTTTCTGAATGTAACTATCCTCTCCCGTACCCGCAATCCTTAGTCTAACTGGAATTCTGATTTGACTAATTGCCTCAAAAAGAAACTCTAACCCTTTTTTAGGATGAATTCTTGATAAGAATACTATAGTAAATACCTCATTATTTGATCGGTTGATCGGCTGAAGCGGCAAATTTAAAAGATTTGGCAGCAAGAAACCATTCCAATTTTGAATTAGATGTTGGCATTCATTGTACTCAGCTTCAGAAGTTGCATGAAATATTGCCTTTTGAAGAGCACTTTTCCCTATAGTTTCATGAATCCATTTTTTAGCTGTTGCATGTGTTTTAGTTATAATATAATCACTCAGCATACCCCTGGGAGATATAATAACTCTTGATCCTTTATGATGACATATAATTGCAGATATGATAACTAAAATATTCCACCAAGAATGAATATGTATGACATCGTACTCGTCACAATGTTGATATAAATACTTCCATAATTGAGGTGAAATATGGGTGTTCCCTTTTGTTAACCGGGGGAAATAAATTACTGACACATTATCTACGATTACAGCCTTACCAGCTTTAACATCTAATTCAGCTTCCCCATTAGCAGTAGTAGTAAAGACACTTACCTCATTGCCACGTTCAACTAAAGCCTCACACAAATTAGCAACCGACTCTATTGGCCCTCCATATATATATGCAGGTTTATAAGAGGGTACCACATGCAGAATTTTCATAATCTATACATACAAATGCACTTTTAAAAGCTTCAGAAAATATACGTATAAGATTTGTGAAAGACGTATACATAAATTTCTGGTAATACATTTGTCTAATACAAATATATGTACATGATATGTTTACTACAAATCAAAATTGGAAATAAATTACTAATACTCTAGGAGAGCTTGGCTATTTAAGTTGTTTGTAATATACACTTCGTTATAAAATTGCACATATTGATTTAAGATTGACTGTACGTTAAATTCTTCTTTTATAGTTCCTGGAGCAAAATTATTGATATGTACTAAGTTCATTCTATTTTTATACACCTCCGTTAATCGATCAGCTATTTGTTCAGATGTCATATTCGTAGTCCACCCATAGTCCCTTGATTTGACATACTCACAGAGTCCAACATTATTACTAAGTAAAACGGGAGTACCGACTGATAATGCTTCAATCACAACAACAGCAAAATTTTCGCTATATGATGTTAAGGCTAACAAATCTAATGAAGACAAAAACTTGAATTTGGTTTCATTATCTTTCCAGCCAACCCACTCTATCTTATCTCGATTACCATATTTCTCAGAGAAAGCTTTAAGGTATTGCAAATAAGCTTCTTCTCCAGATCCAGCAACCAATAGCTTGTAATTGAAAGTAACTTTACTTAATGCTTTAATTAACACATCAACCCCTTTTTTAGGATCTATACGAGACAAAAATCCTATTGTAAACACGTCATTTTCTTTGCGAACATAAATTTCATTAGATAAATTAACCATGTTAGCGATTATTTGGCCTTTCCAATCTAATATTACATTTTGAGATTCCTCCCACTCCATATCAGTCGACACATGTAAAAATGTCTTTTTCAATAAGCGCTTTGCAATAAAATTATGGATAATTTTTTTTACATATGCATTCCTAGTCCTTAAAATGTAATCACTAAACATACCGTGCGGAGACAACACTGGTTTCACATTGTGTTTAGCACATATCCACGCAGCACCAATCACCAGAAAATTCCACCATGAATGAATATGTACTACATCAAAATCATTAACAGTTTTATCTAAAAATCTCCACAATTTAAAGGACACCTGTGTAGGGTCTTTAGTAATTCGATTAAAATAATAAACTGCAACACCATCAACGTCAACTGGTTCATTTGTAAGAACATTCAAATCATTTGAACCATTTGCGTTAGTTGTGTAAACTGTTACTTCATGGCCATAGCTAACCATCGTTTCAGCTAATTGAGCAATTACAACAATTGGTCCGCCGTATATGTAAGCAGGTTTATAAGATGGTACAACATGAAGAATTTTCATCTTTGAAACTATATATAAATGAATATGAGAAGATTGTAATAAATTAATGCACAAGCAATATATTAATACAAAGCTATAATTACTAGTATAATTACTACATTTTTTTAAGTATATTTACTCAAACCTTAACCTAATTTATTTATGGTTAGCAATATCAATTCTTTCTTCACTTTAAGTTCTCTCTTAGTAAGAAACTTAAACAAAATTAGATTTTTATGATGACTTCGTTTTCAGCTTATTATATAGCTATTGAGTTATATTATAGCTTGATAGCTATATAATTTTATGTGAAAGAATCACTTAGTCATTCTATAGAAAATAGCATGAATAGATTAAAATCTATTCATGCTATTTTCTATAGAATAAGGAAAATGAGCAGAAAATAAGTAGCTGTCAAAAAATTCTTAACCATAACTAACTTTTAATTAGTTTTAAGAATTGTTTGACAGCTAATAATGAGGGTAAGGCAGCCCTATTATAATCTGAACGCATTTTGCCAAGAAACTAATTTGACTAGTTTCAATCAAAACTGATAGGGGAGTGAGGTTTCTAGCTTCAACTGAAACCAGTCAAATTAGCTTAAACATATTAAAGCACAAGAAAGAAAAAAATTTCTGTAGTTCATATTTACAATCATCACACAACTATGAAGTAAATTATGACATTTACGTAAAGTAAAACATCCTCCTTCGTGAAAACTTAATATCTATCTATTAAAATATTCTATACTGTGCTAATACGATATTACTTTCTGCTATCAATTAGTATTAGTTAACTATAAATATAACAATAAAGACTTAAAGTTCTTTTTTTGAAATACAATCAATAGAATCTTACATTTATTTATAGTGCTAAAAAATTACTTAAAGAATTTACTAGAGCATTTTCACTAAACAAGTTATTAGCTTTTTTAGCCGACAATTTGATTAGCTTATAGTTTTTTTCATAGTAAGATCGTCCTTCAATAATTGCATTTGCAAAACTTTCAGATGAGTAATCAACAAAAATAACATTATCTAATAAATCATCAAGCTCGTCTGTTGGTAATTCAGTGGATATCAGTAATCTACCGCTTGCAATAGCTTCGATTACTTTGAAAGGAAATATTCCGTTTTGAAATTTAGCTACAGGTACATGAGGATTTAATATAATATCACATTTGCCAATTATATTAATCAAATCATAATCCTTAACCATTCCATGATAAATAAATGTATCCTTATGTAACTTGCTTTTCTCTAAAAAATCATTTTTAAGCGTTCCAGAACCAGTTGAATGAATAATATAATTTGATGGTAAATGATCACGCAATTCAAGAACTATATTAGCACCTTTATCTCTATTTAATCCCCCAAAATATCCAATATTAATATATCCATTAGTGCACGAAAATGGTTGCGACAATTTATCTATTTCAATAATTTCATTGGATACAACTCCTGGCAACAATTGTATATCCTTACAGAAAGGAACATTCTTGTTTTTTACATATGAATTTATTACATATATTCTTTGAAAATATCTTGCAGCTATTCTCCAAAACAACATATCTATATAGGGTTTAAGGCTATATCCTCTTGATCGTGAGAAATGCCAGTCCTCAAACTCTAGTATCATTTTAGATTTAAATTTAGAATAGGCCTTTCGGGCGAAAATCATTTCAAAAGCATAGGCGTTGTAGCACCATATCAACTGGGGTTGACCATAACTGGATACAATACTAATAGCCTTTTCGGCATCTAGCAAATTGAACAGTTTACCAACTAACCTATTTCTTTTTGTTGGTAAAACAATTTCTGTAATTATAACATTTGAAATATTTATTTTTCTAATTATAAAAGAAGTATTGCTACAATTATTATGAGCCGAGTTAACTAGAATTATGTTTGAAGATAATTTTGCTAAAGCAGTTATAAAAAACCGTATTTTTTTTGATGCTCCTAAATTAATATCAATATCAGTGATATCTGTACCAGTGTAAGGCGCAATTATTACAATCATAAAAAAAATTAATTATTATCTACTGTTAATTTTATAATTTTCATCCATCTATCCTTATATGCATCTAGAGAAAATTTTTCTCTTATTTGCTGCAATCGACTAACTCCCATCTGATCTATTTTTTCCGGATTATCTAGAAAGAACTGAATACGTTCTACTAACGCATCTTCGTCATTAGCATTGATTAAAAACCCATTTATCCCCTCTTGCACAAGCTCAACTCCACCAGTATTATAAGTAGTGATTATAGGTAATCCGCTCAGAGCTGCCTCAGTCAAAACTTGCCCGAAACCCTCGAATAAACTAGGAAAAACAAAAACATGTGAATCACTAAAAAGTTGATTTCTGTCTGAGGGCTGTATTCTACCTAATAACTTAACATTTCTTGGCAAACTTATAGTTTTAGGTATATTACCATACCCAGCCAAGATTAATCTAGCATTAACAGTATTAATTTTTCGCCAAGCACTTAGCAATAAAGGAATGCCTTTTCTAGCTTCAATTGTACCAAAAAAAAGGAAATTTATTATATCTTTATTTTTTCTAACACATGGAGTAAACATATTGATATCAACTCCATAAGGATTCACATGGATTTTATGCTCATCAACACCAAATTCTATCAGACTATTTTTTGTAAAAGTTCCTCCAACCGAAATTGTATCTGCAAGTTTTAATTCTTTGTTTTCTAATTCAATATATTCTTTAGTCATTGCTACCTTATACTGCTTCGACCATTCAGGGTATTTATGTTCACTTTTTGAATATATAAGTTCGGATAAGCTATGATGAGCTATAGTTCGGTCAAGAATAAACTTTTTATTCTTTAGCTTTACATTATTTGCTAGAATCCATGAAGAACTATCGAAACCTATAGTCAAATCGGCTTTAGATATAAGCTTATTTGATATTGAGTTTTGAAATTCCTCATTAAATTTAAAATATCTATATGTAGAGTTATCTTTAAATATTTTTCTAATTATGTTTTTTTTAATTTCAAATTTTAAATCAGTTTGTATATAATTTTGAGGAATTTCAATAATTCTAGTTTTAATTTTATTTAGAATAAAATCCGGTATAAGTTCAATATTTTTATTTGATATTACGAAAGGATTATAAAATTTGTAAAGAATTCCGCATTCATATAAAAGTTTTGCAATTTTATATGAATGCTGAGTTTGAGGGTGAGTTAAAAGCACTTTCATAAATTTCTTAAAATATCTTTTAGTTTATACTTTTTAGGGAGGATATTATAATTCCACCGCTAAATATAGCAAACCCTAAAGCTGTAGGTTGTGCCCATTGTCCTTGCAATATTGTGTAAAAGCCAAAACTCAGCAAAAACCAAGGTAGAAAATTATTGTATTTCAACTGTTTAAGTGATGCTATTGAAATTTTGATAATAAGTAAAGCTCGCACCCAAATTATTGTTCCACCTAATAATAGACCAAACTCAGCTAGCAACCGTCCCCACTCCATTTCAGCAAATAAAAAACTGATACGCCCTGTCGTTAGCATTGCACCAACGTTAGTTCCTACTCCAATTCCATATCCAAAAAATGGCAAACTTTCGCTACCAAATACATTAAATGCCCCTCCAAATACTCGGTTAAATACGGATATTATTCCACCCTCTGATTCGTTAGCAGACTGAAATCTATCATTAAAAACTTCTATACCAGTTTTAAAAAATGATTGATTATTTAACAATGACAATAAAATAGTAACAGTTATAATAAAAAATACTAGTCTACTGATATATTTTGGATTGCGGCCTACAGCAACAGCTGTAAAAATAACTGTTAGACCTACTTGAAAAAGTAAAGTTCGGCTTATAGATAAAGGAATGGCTATAAAGAGACAAATTGTTGAAGCGACCAAAAGCATTTTTTTCGCTTTTTTCAATTTGTTATCTAACCAAAAATAAAAAATGAATGAAGCTGCTAAACTATAAAACAATGTTAATCCATTTATAAATGAGAAAGTACCTGGTGGACGAAAATAACCCATTGCACCACTAAATCCCCCTCCTTCATTGTCGTCTCCAATACCTTTATTTACCCATGCTGACTGTGGACTGTAGAATTGAAATGCCATAAGCAATGTCATGGGTAATACTATCCACAATATAACATACCCAATTTGTAATACGTCTTGTTTATCAAGTACTCTACCAATCAGAAACATTAATGGGAAATGTATCACGAATATACGTGCACCGTATAATGCAACATATATATTACCATGACCAATCAATATAGTTGTGAATAATGATACAGCAACGACAAAAAATGATACAATGACATATAAATTAGGCTTATAAATACCATATTTATAAGCTGTTATTAAAATCCATATTGCAAAAGGATCACGAATTACTAACAATGGTGTAGATAAGCTAGGTAATACCCATTTACGTAAAGCGCCTTCAAAAATTAATAAAATAAAATATATCCATATACCTTTTTTCAACAATAAAGTAATATGCTTATCCATAAAATATTTGATTTATCAAATATTGATTACTAATTACCGGCTAACCTTTTAACCATGCTTGATTTGCTGCTAAGAATTCGCAAGGGTTATAGTTTAGGCCTTTTACACGCTTTTTTACTATAGCTTTTGCTGGATTACCAATAGCAATCTCATGATCATAAATATCTTTACTAACTACTGCTCCTGCCCCAATGACAGCTCCATTGCCGATTGTGACTCCAGGTAATATTATTGCATTCGTTGCAATCCACACGTAATCTCCAATTTTGATAGGTGCTTTTTTATGTTTCCATGCAGGATCCAATATGTCATGTGAAGCACTTAATAAAAATACACCATTATTAATGCATACATTATTGCCAATTACAATATTATCATGTAGCGCTATATGAACATCGCCCACATAAGTAAATGATCCTATATTAAGCTTATTTTTTTTACCATATATTTTTGTGCTCTCTATTTCTGCAGTTTTATGAATTTTCGCACCCTGTTTAATTAGCCTTTTCCGAATACTGTTCCTTTTCTTCAAATCCCAAAGTAACAGCAACCTTTTAGCCCATGCACGATAAAACAATATCGACTTGTATGAAAACCTGGCTCTATTTTGCCACAAATATGAAAAACTTGCCATTTTGATTAATGAAATATTTATTTTGATACCCTATTTAATGAATAAACAATATGCATAGATAGCATTATAGTTGATATGTATACATTAAAAATTAACACCTCTCTTAAAGTATTCATTCCAAAAATATATATTCCTGAAACTATAGCGAGTAGATTTATTGATATAAGAATAAAAGGATTAATAGACCAGCTTTTACTTGTACAAATTGCATAAATTGCATTAGAGAAAAAATTCAAAGAAAATATAATAATTGTCAATATTAGTTCAAATTCTAGATTTTTATATTGATCCCCTAACAACCAAACAATGTTCTTTGAAAGCAACCATACTGAACCAATAATTGAAATGCAAACTAAAGCCAGTAATATTTGAATTTCTATCATTCTTTTTCTTTGTAAATACTTGTCATTTCTTAATCTTGAATATCTTGGAATTATTAATGTACTAAATACTACATTAAATATATTTAATATGGCAGCTACTCTAAATAATGCACCTATTTGAGCTATAGATGATGTTATACCTGTTAATGATAAAATCCATACTGTAATTTGAGCTGAGAATATATTATAAATATCGATAGGAAGCACTTTTTTTACATTGCTCAATATTCTTTTTTGAACAGCACTATTTTTATTACTTTCTAGATTAATAAACTTTTTGGATATATTCTTCAAACTCAAGTTCGCTATTGTTCTAGGAATTCCATCAGATAATAAGGCAACAAAGGAGTATGGGAAGATGAATACGCTGGCTAACAATAAAGTTAGCCTTCCTAAATTAGTTGCTATTTGATTCTTTTGAAGTGAAAGTATATCTTGGTTTAACTTTGGACCTATTTCTAACATCGAACTAGACAGATTTGATAGAAAAGCAGGCATTAGAGTTAATACTAAAATAAATGAAGTTGACCAATACGCATGATTTTGTCTTAGCAAGTAAATTAGTACAGAACTTGTTATTAACAAACTCCATATAGCAAATCTTTTCCTAAGATACATCCCAGTTTTTACAACTGTACCTAACTTTTCTTTATCATCCCATACTTTTCCACCTTCAGCCATGACGCCAGATACAATTCCACCATTGGATAATATAGTCATTGCTCCCAATACATTATTAGATAGTGTATAGTAAGCATACTCCTGTATCGATAAAGTTCTGATAACAATTATTCCACTCACCACACTAATCAGTTGAATTAGTATTTGAGATGAACCTGTTAATAGTAAAACTTTTATCCATTCAACAACTTTTACGTATTTTGGAATTTTTAGAATTGTCTCTATTTTATATAACATATATATTTATTTAATTCACATACTTATAATCAAGTAAAGAAGTATTTTAATTATGATTAGGTGAGTTAGTCATTAAATTATATACATAAATTTTTGTATAAGCTATTCATATGCATTTAGGCCAAACTCTATTTTACCAAGCGTTGACATTTCCTAATATCATGGCTTTTATAGTTAACCAGCAAATCCATACATCTAATAATGGAGACTTTTTTCGATTATAAAAACGATCATACTTCACTCTATGCTGCATTTTTATTAACTGATCGGTTTCGCCACGGCAACCACGTACTTGCGCCAATCCCGTTATTCCTGGCTTCACCCGGTAACGCTTTCTATACTCTGGTAAAGTATTCCAGAACTGCGCACTGTGTGGTAAAGCATGAGGACGAGGGCCTACAATGCTCATATCTCCTAGTAATACATTAATAAATTGGGGAATTTCATCTAGGTTTGTTTTGCGTAGAAAGCGACCAATGGG
The DNA here is from genome assembly GCF_013375035.1 of Spirosoma sp. KUDC1026. Lineage (NCBI taxonomy): Bacteria > Pseudomonadati > Bacteroidota > Cytophagia > Cytophagales > Cytophagaceae > Spirosoma > Spirosoma sp. KUDC1026. The sequence continues at coordinate 5,596,111 of NZ_CP056032.1, forward strand.
TGTAATTCGATTATCATGACGAGTCGCTTGTTTAAAATCAGCATTAGGGTTGTAGGCCATTGTTCGAAACTTTAAACAGTTGAATGGTATACCCTTGTAACCTGTACGTTTCTGAATAAATAATACTGGCCCAGATGATGACAGTTTGATCAAAATTCCCACAAGGGGTAATAGCCAAGACAAAACAAGTACGATAACAAGTAAAGAAAACATTACGTCAAATAATCGTTTTCCTTGAGGTTTAATGGGTGCGCTCCCTCGCTGAGATCGAGACTCAGCATACACGTACAAGACTTTGTAGTGTGAATCAAGACTAATCATGATAGAAGTTTCGAAATGTGTTGAATAGCTTTTACGCTTATTAATTCGACATGTAACAGAATAATTTCCCACCGTTTTTTGTTAAAAAATAGTAAGCAATTATTCTGTATAATATTATGCTCTTTTCGTCAATTGTGCTTTTTTATCAGACCCGCCGTAATAATCCCCATAGCTATAGCTGTAATAATATGATTCTCCTTCACCTACACCATTCAGGATGATTCCTAATTTCTGGAAGCGCTGTTCTTTATACAACGTATCAACCATCTTAATGTAATTCTTTGGCGTGTGGTCGTGCCGCACTAAAAACAGCGTAGCATCGGCAAAAGGAGCAATTAATTGCGAATCAGTCACTAAACCAATTGGTGGCGAATCGACTAGGACGTAATCAAAACGTTTTTTTAATTCGTCGAACAACTGCGCCAGGCGGGGAGAGCTTAATAGCTCAGCCGGGTTTGGCGGTAGTGGTCCCGCTGTAATAATGAAGTAATTGTCATAACCCGCAATTGGCTGTAGTAACTCATCGACCGTTGCTTCGCCAATTAAATAATTGCTTAAGCCCGATCCATTAAGCATGTGCAGGCTTTTGTGCAGCTTGGGCTTACGGAGGTCCATTTCCAGGATGACCGTTTTGCGGTCTACCAGTGCCAAACTAGCCCCTAGATTTAGGGAGATGAATGATTTACCTTCACCACTAATACTGGATGTAAAGAGCAATACCTGCGAACGCTGTGCATCACTACGCATGAATTGTAGGTTCGTACGTAGCGCCCGGATCTGCTCGCCAATTACTGACTGCATGCGGGGTTTAAAGACCAAATTATCGCCTGTCATTTGGCGGCTTTTCACTATTTCGCCCAGAATAGGCGTTTGCGTTGCTTCTTCAACGTCCGAACGACGCAGTATGCGGTTGTTTAATGCATCCTTGGCTGATATTACACCAACGGGCAAGAGCAAACCAGCGAGTGCAAACAAGCCAAAAATTGTCATTTTAACCGGCTTTACAGGTATACTTCCGGTACGTGCAGCATCTACAGTTCGGCTATTTGAAACCGTTGAAGCCGCTGATAGTGCTGTCTCTTCACGCTTTTGTAATAGGTAAGTATATAAGCCGTTTTTAATTACTTGTTGGCGGGTAATGTTGAGCAGTGCCCGTTCTTTACCAGGTACGGTACGAATCATACTTTCCATTCGCCGGTTGTTGGCAACCAATTGTGTTTTATTGCTGGTTAGCTGCTGCCGGATGGTTTGTATATTCTCATTGATGCTAGACTTGATAGTTCGTATTTGGCTATCAAGCGATTGCAACATGGGGCTATTTGCCGACATAGTGCGTGATACCTCATCTCGTTTCAGTTCCAGTTCGGACACTTTAGCCAGCAGCCCCGTCAGCACCGGATCGCTAAGCCCCAGCGTAGCCGGTGCCAGCGTTTTTTCGCTTCCTTGCTTCTGTACGTACCGCTCAATATCATCCAGACCGCTAATTCGGATGTTTACTTCATTAAGCTGCGTGTCATTTTCTTTAACTGCCGTCAGGAAGGTTTGCGCCTGTACGCTTAGGTCTGTAATTCCCTGAGTAGACTTATACAGTTCAACTTCTTTCTCAACGGTCGATAATTCACCAGAAATAAGCGCTAGCCGATCTTCGATGAATGTCAGTGTATTATTAGCTTCTTTGTTTTTATCAAAAACAGCCTCTTTATTGTATTCAGCGATCAGTTGATTTAATAGTGCTTCTCCTTTGTCAGGTACGGTTTCCTGGAGACTTAAAGCCAGTACCGTTGACTGTTTTGTCGTCGGCTCGACTTTCAGATTTCCCAGATAGTTTTCAACAGTAGCCGCCTGGTCAACAACCGTCATAATTACCGGCTCAGTTTTCGCTGTCAGTGGCTTTTTGGCAAAAATGCGCAGTTGACCATAAGGCGTTTTAATACTCTGGTCTATTGGATAGTCTTTTCCGTTCAGACTTACGATTTGTGGACCTTTGAATTCGCAGGTCAGTTTTTCAGCGTACACCAGTGAATTAGGTTTTTCTAACAGCAGTCGAATAGGCGACTCACCGTAAATCTCTTTATCGATTGTACTGCTTGGGTGATAGTACTTCACATCAAGTCCCATGCTATTCACTACTCGGTTCATCAGCGTGTATGACTTCAGTATTTCTACTTCATTCTCCACCACTTTACTATCGGTGAAAATATCCATCTCTTTCATCAGACTTTCGCCAGCCATTCCTTTCTTCTCATCCTTGATGAGCAGACTAGCCTGCACTTTGTAAACAGGCGCCTGATAAAGCAGATATACGTAAGCTGCGCCGACTGCTACCACTAAGGCAGCAATAAACCAGGGCCAGTTGCGTACGTAGCGCATGAGCATGGCCCGTATATTAACTTGTGGCTCAATGTCGTAAGCTTGATACGGCGTGTATGGATTGGTATTCATGTTTTTTGGTGTTAAATACGGCTGACAATAATGGCAATAAAGGATAGAGCACTTAATATGATGGGTAATACCTGGTACGTACGATCGGCATTGGCTACGCGGGCTTTACCAGGTTCGACATAGACAATGTCGTTTGGGCGCAGGTAGTAGTAAGGCGATTTAAAGATATCCCGCTTCGTCAGATCGACCTGGTTAAAGGTTCGTTGACCGTTCTCTTCCCGGATCACCAGGACATTATCCCGGCGGCCGTAAATGGTGATATCACCGGCCAAGCCCAGCGCAGCAGGTAATGAAATCTGCTCGTTCGGAATTGAAAACAGTGATGGTCGGGCCACTTCGCCCGAAACGGAGATCTGAAAATTTAGGTTACGTACGTTCACCGTTGGCTCTTTCAGATAATCGAGCAACTTCTGCTTGATCTGTGCAGCGGCTTGCGCATTCGATAAACCCTGCACTTTTTGCGATCCGATGAGCGGTAGTTCAATCTGTCCCTTTTCATCAACCAGATAGCCAGGTGTATATTGCAAAGGCGACGTTTGTGATATCTGTTGTGGTCCTCCCGCGCGTTCAGCCATGCTTATTGCCGCATACGGATTAAACAAAGCTGATGCTTCTGGGCTCAAGCTACTCACCTGTACCGACAGCACGTCACCCGGTTTGATTGTCGGTATGTATCGATCGACCAACGCCATAGAATCGTTACCACCCGTCTCTTTTTGATAGAGGACCAGTTCTTTGCTTGAAATACAGCTCCCCAGGCATAGGCACAATCCCAAAAAATAACCAAGCTGGCGCTGTAAAAAACGTTTATTCATACAAGTTGTGAATACTAAACTTAACGATACTGATTTTGAAAATAACTGTGGTGGTACTGCCGAAGCAGCGCATCCAACTGATAGCCGGTTCGGTACCGACTGGCAATGTTATATCCCCGCGTGTACATGTATTCCCAACGGAACTCTTCGGTAGTACGTAGTCGCACGCGCTGACTCTGTACGATACGACCAGGTCCAAGCGGAATGGCGAAATTGAATCCGCCCGTCGTTCCGTTTCGGGTTTGGGTAGCAAAAAATCCTACTTCAACATTACCCATCTGCCGGATCAGATCAAGCCTTGCTCCACGGTCCTTATCCAGATACTGCCCCCCCGATACCTTAATGGTGATGTCGCGTTTGGGAATTCGATAGGCTACGTCAGCGAGTAGCATAAGCTGCTGTAGCTTTTCGTAGTAAAAGCCATTTTGAGGAAAGAAGTAGAAACCCGTCAGGCTAGACTCAACCCCAAACGACCAGTTTTTGCGTACGTCCCCATGTCGGTACTGTGCATTAAACCCATACTGATCATTGTAAAACAGACCCGCTGACAGGCTCATGAAGTTACGGTCATTCAGGGCCAGAAACTGGTTGACGAAGGTTGGGGCAGGCCGTACGTTCAGCGCCTGGTTATCCAGGTGATTGACAATGGGCAGTAATACGCCCCAGTTCAGGACTAACCCACGGCTAAGAAATAACTGGCTTTGTAGAAGTAGATTGGTCTTACTTTCGACAACCCGCTCGCGGAAGCCAAACTGAGCAATGAACTCTGGCTGCAGTCGGAAATCAAATTTGTAGTTCCGTCCATCGAACGGATGCGTCTGGGCGTAGTTAGCCCGCTCCTTACGGGAAAGTAACCGTGTTTCAACAGTTTCTCCTAAACGGTAGCGTGCCACCGGTACGCCCTGAAAGAGCGGAACAAATTCATCAACTCCCTTAGGTGTCAACGATCGGGCCAGTTTAATGAGGCCAACAAACGGGTTTCGGTATAGCCGTTGTTCGTAACTAACCCGAAAACCTGAGCTATCAATAGTCAGGTTTTCGTAATCAGATAAGCCCTCCAAGGGTTGTTGATAAGCCGTTACTGGTTCGTCGTCGGTTTCGCCCCCGTCTTCATACTTCGGCTGTTGGTTACGTATTGGTGAATAAGTGCGTAACAGGTTTGTTGTATAGGCAGCTCCAAACGTCAACTGCTTACCGTTGATCAGACCAGCCTGAAGATTTAGATGTTTGAATAGCGTAGCGTAAGCACCTACATTCAGGTGTTGGGAATCCCATTCAGCCATTACGCCCCCTTTACGGTTGAAATTTATATTGACTCCTCCAAAAGGCCCTAATAAATAGCGATAGGCAGAGTCTCGTTTATTTAGTAATTGAAAATCAGCTAGTATGTTGTTTGTATTGCCTTTTCTCCCTATAGCATAAGGGCTACCAATTCCAGCAGTGATTGCTAACTCAATTGACTTTGTTAGTGCTTTATGTTTAGTAGCAACAAGAGCTTGTGTTATTAAAGAGTTGTCAGCACCAAACGGAGCGGATAAAATTACGGCTACTGATGGACGTTTAGCCGTTTCTAATAACACACCATATTTAACATCTAGCTGCCGATCGCCAATACCTCGTCGTTTGAAGGCAATTGGTCCATTGGCATTCAGCAAGTTGATATTGATTTCTAATCGGGGTAATACGGCCAGATGTACGTAGGCTATACTTTCTGAGTTTGTTTTATTGTACTTGAAAGCATAACCTGCCGGATTGAAATTATACCCGGCCAGGAAAGTGCCATCTTTTAGTATGTCAGCTGATGGGATGTAGATCAACCCCGGTTTGCCAGAAATATTCACCTGCGCCCATACTGTCGTCGTGCATAGCATGCAAACGGCAGTAATCAGCAGGAGAATATCTTTTTTTCCGGTCTTCATATCAACAGCACATCCTAACGGTAACCTATATACGTAAACCCTTCTCTTTTTATATTCTATAGATTAGTAGAAAATATCGTCTTCAGGCTGTAGGTGGTCGCTCACAGACATAATTGTCCTGAATACTACCTGAGGGCATACGGCCAAGGGTAGCCTGGACACGTCTCCCAGAGTGACACATCACACAGCGTATAAAGCTTATTTGAGTTTGAAGCGAAGCGACAGGCCAGCTTCCACACCGTTCAGGCTTACTTTTTCGGTTGTGCTAGTCGTTCCTTCGGCTACGGCCTGTTTGTAGCTACCGATGTGGTACCGTACGTCGAGCGCCAGGTAGAGCTTTTTAACCAGCTGCCGTTCGGCACCCACGAACACCTGTAAACCGTAGTTGTTGCCCGTCTGGGTCTGGCTCAACGTACCGTCACCATTGGTCACCTGCCGGTTAAACTTGTTACTGATGAAATACCGGGCTACGCTGGCTCCGATGTAGGGAGTGACAAATGGTTTTTTCGCGCCTTCCTCCGTCGTGGTCGTTTCGCCGAAGGTGTATTTCAGATCCAGCGATGCGGGAATGATGGACAGCTGCAGATCTTCGGTGCGGTTGACACCACCAATCGTCAACGGGCTGGATACCGATTTACTCCAGTAGCCAACACGTCCACCAATTGATAGTCCTTTAACCAAACCAATTTCCAGGGCAGCAGTCGGCATAACGGCCCCTTCGAGCTTAGCGCCCTGGCCGTTGTTATAGTCCCGCAGGAAGGAACGTTCGTTCCAGTAATCCAGCGAAGGTTTCCAGTAGCTGGCACCAATGCTGATGCTTTTCAGGTTAACCTGCGCCTGTGCGGTAGCTACAGAAATGAATGATAAAACAGCGAACGAAAGGAAGGTAGATAGTTTTTTCATGAATTGGGTTGACCAATGGTGTTAGTTCCACCGCTTAGCGCATGACGCGCTAAGCGGTGATGAGGATATGAGGATTAGTGATTACCGGCCTGCGCCCTGGTTGTGGCAGGCGGCAGTAGCCGTATTTACCGATGCCTGGGCTGCAGCAATCTGAGTGTTGTAGTTCGTATTGATCGTGTTCAGGTCGGCATCACGCGCAGCCACAGCAGCGGCTACTTTTGCGGCACTCGTTGCTGTACACAGATTGTTATCAGCCGATTGCAGTGTAGCGATTCCTGAAAGAGATTGCGCATACGCTACATTATACAGAGCAGTCAGCAGGTTGTACAGTGTCTCGCCTAATACGGCACGGCCCGCGTTCAGGTTGGCGATCCCCGTATTGAACTGCGTGGTAGCCGCCGTGATCATTGGCGTGTATTTCGCCGGAACAGCCGATTGACAGCCTACCACTTCAGCAGCAGCAGCAGCAGCGGCTGTGTTGTAGGCATTCGTAACAGGTCCGGTTTGTGCAGAAAGCTGCGCATCGAGTCGCGCTTTGGCCGCGTTGAATGCGGCAGTAGCCGCTGCCCGGCAGGCATCTGCAGATTCCTGGTCCATTGTCACCACCACCGGTTTGACAGGCGCTCCAATACGAGCACCCACGGTTTTACCGTTTACCTGGGGCAACGTAAACGTGGGCAGATACGCCTGCAGCGCGGGATTTGAGGCAAGGCTGGCTACTTCCTTCTGCAGGTTGTCGGGCAGTTTACCACCGGTCGCCAGACTTGACATCAGGGTAGGCGTAAAGGCTGCGTTCAGTTCAGCTGCCTTTGACGCAGAAACCGCTTTTTCAACCTCAGCTCCTGCCTGTTGCACAGCGGCAGGCACCTGTCCACCGGCAGTCAGGTTGGCCAGACCGGCGCTAACGGCAGCCGCCTGTGTCGACGAAGTCATTTTTGCTTCAACAACCGTTACGGCAGCGGGAGCCGTGGGTGTAACCGTGGGCAGCTGGATATTTTCCAGTTCCTTGAAAGAGTACGTGAATGGATCGACAGCATCGACGTCTTTAGTCTTACAGCTGTACACCGAAGCTACCAGGCATACGCCATAAGCTAACCAACTGAGCTTGCGAGTAATTGTGTTCATAGACAGTGAAATATGAGTAAATTGGTTGGAGATTGAACGCGTGGTTAAATGAAACGGGTTGGCATTGTTTAAGTAAGTAGTATTAACAGGAATGCGATACCTAAGTAGTTACCACATGTGCCTTTTATTCCTTTATTAGATACATCTATCAATATCTATTTCTTATCGATGCAGTCTATTGGCAATAGACTGCATTTATCGGCGACAAATATAGATATAAAAATCTCGTTAAAAAGCCTCTGCTCTGAAACAAAACTATCAATATCTAGTTATTCTGCCGACTTTATTATCCGGTAGTTTTTATTTGCCCATCTGCTACGTGTGCATATTAATATTTTACGAAAAAGAAAACTCTTTGTTAATCATTAATACTAATCGTAAACTTAAGCAAAGTTTTCAAACTAACAATCAAACCTATTCAATTGATTGAATTTTTTTTTATTTGTTAATATATAACCTGCCAAGCCGCACAAAATAACCCGGTAAACTGATCGTAAAAAAAGCAGGCATGGCCCTGGACGATTTTCAAAAATCGTCCAGGGCCATGCCTGCTCAAACTATTTGGGAGTAGATCTACTCAATCTTGGCCCCGGCGAGCCTGTCTGGCTTCCCGGATCATTTCCATCAGTCGGTTCCAGCACCGACCAACGGCTTTAGGGTCGTGCTTTGCGTTTTTATTAGCTGGCGGGGTGACTTTCGTTGCGGTTGGCGTTGTGGTGGCTTCGGCCTTTGGGGCTACGTTACGCGCCAGCACCGGCCCCACGTTGAGTTTGGTCGCCTGGTTTCGGGAGGCTGAGGTATTCTCAGCGTACGTAATCCGCTTACTGCCCGATTGAGCCAGTACATCTGTAGTGGACATCGACGCCAGCGAGCCAGTGATGCATAGACTTACCGCCAGACGGCTTAAAACAACGAAGGTCGCGAGGGTTTGCATACCAGTAAGCAGATGATACGTTAATAAAATTTCGCTTATATACCGAAAAGCGAAGTAAACACAAACATAACGACAATTGAATTATATCAGTATATTTTTGCTATATTTTCATGAACAGGACTACAACCGGTCCGCGTTACGGTGGCCGCTGGGCGGATTAGCAAAGCCGCGGTATCTTCCTGTGTTTACACGATAGTGTGGTAGAGGGGGCACTCTGGGTGCCCCTAGCCCCTCCTAAAACAGGAGGGGAACATGCAGAAGCGACCTTTTAACCTCCCCCTCCTATTTTCTAGGGGCTAGGGGTAGTAAGTAGCTACGAACTAAGCTCAATTCACCACATTATGAAATCCCTACCCCTCTGCAACGGCGGACCGGCTATACCAGTAGGGGAATATACACAAGTAACCTTTTCACCTCCCCCTCCTTTTTTCTAGGAGGGGGCCGGGGGGTGGTAGCAGCGACAAACTGAGCTCAATTCACCACCTCCTGAAACCCCTACCAGATTAGCTATACACCGCTGGAAACTGTTATCTTTGCTACACTGTTAGGAATACACTATGTTCGAGAATCTTCAGGATAAGCTCAATAAGGCCATAAAAAGCCTCAAAGGGCAGGGCCGCATTACTGAAATTAACGTTGCTGCCACCATCAAAGAGGTACGTCGTGCCCTAACGGATGCCGACGTAAACTATAAGGTAGCGAAAGAAATTACCGATCGTATTCGCGACAAAGCCATCGACCGCAAGGTACTGATCTCGGTTGAGCCGGGGCAGCTCTTTGTTAAGATCGTGCAGGAAGAACTGACCGAACTGATGGGGGGCGAAGCGCAGGGGATCAATATCAAAGGTGATCCCGCTGTTATCCTGATCGCTGGTCTGCAGGGTTCGGGTAAAACGACCTTCTCGGGCAAACTGGCGTCGTACCTGAAAAAGCAGGGCCGTAACGTGCTGCTCGTGGCGGATGATCTGTACCGTCCGGCTGCTATCGACCAGTTAAAAGTACTGGGTGAGCAGGTTGGCGTGGAAGTATACTCGGAGCCGGACAGCAAAGACGCTGTCAGCATCGCCAGAAACGCCGTTGAACACGGCCGCAAGACGGGTAAGCGTATCATTATCGTCGATACCGCCGGTCGTCTGGCCGTCGACGAAGCGATGATGCAGGAAATTGAAGCCGTTAAGAAGGCGATCAACCCCAGCGAAACGCTGTTCGTTGTCGACTCCATGACGGGTCAGGATGCTGTTAACACCGCTAAAACCTTCAACGACCGACTCAATTTCGATGGTGTCGTCCTGACGAAACTGGACGGTGATGCCCGTGGTGGTGCTGCCCTGTCGATCAAGACGGTAGTCAGCAAGCCGATCAAGTTCATTAGTACGGGGGAGAAAATGGAAGCGCTCGACGTTTTCTATCCCGATCGAATGGCCAGCCGGATTCTGGGCATGGGCGACGTAATCTCGCTGGTGGAGCGGGCGCAGCAAGCCTTCGATGAGGAGGAAGCGCAGCGTATCAACGCCAAGATGCGAAAGAACCAGTTCGACTTCGATGACTTCCTTTCGCAGCTGCAGCAGATCAAAAAGATGGGTAACGTCAAGGATCTGCTGGGTATGATTCCGGGGATGGGCAAGATGGTGAAAGATCTGGACATCGATAATGATTCGTTCAAACCCATAGAAGCCATTATCAGTTCAATGACGCCCAAAGAACGTAGCCGTCCGGAACTCATCGATGGCAGCCGCAAAAAACGCATTGCAGCCGGTAGTGGTACGAGCATTCAGCAGGTGAACAACCTACTGAAGCAATTCGACGAGATGCGGAAGATGATGAAAAAAATGAACACCATGCAGGCAACCGGCAAGCTAAGCAAACTCATGAAGTAAGTTTTTTGACAGGATTACAAGATTAACAAGAGTGCCATGAAACAATTTCTTTTAAGAAGATCAGTGAAAATACTTTAGACTAAAGCTCGTTACCCCCAAATCCCCTTTAGGGGATTTGGGGGTAACGAGCTTTAGTCTAAAGTATTTTCACTGATCTTCTTAACCTGTAATCCTGTCAATAGAAAAAGCTGGGTAGTGAAGGCTATCCAGCTTTTTCTATTTTCGTACATTCCCTTTCCTACCTGAATGAAAAAACGTCTCCTTCTTCTGCTCTTCTTCCCGACATGCCTGGTTGCTCAGTCCATTTATCTGCTCAAACCCGACCGTGTTTTCGACGGGGAGCGCGTGCATGAAGGCTGGGTCGTCCGTACGAATGGCGAAAAAATCGAATCCGTCGGACCCGCTGGTTCGGTTTCAGCAACGGGCGCTACGGTGCTGGAACTGAAAGGGACTACGTTGCTGCCCGGCCTGATCGAAGGACACTCACATCTGTTGCTTCACCCGTATAATGAAACGTCTTGGGACGATCAGGTGCTGCGCGAGCCTCGTTCGTTACGTGTATCGCGGGCAACGGTTCACGCCCAGCGTACCTTGCTGGCTGGTTTTACTACCGTCCGCGATCTGGGTACTGAAGGGGCAGACTATGACGACGTCGGTATCAAACAGGCTATTAACCAGGGCATTATTCCCGGTCCGAGGATGATGGTCGTGACGCGGGCGCTGATCGCGTCGGGGAGTTACGGTCCGAAAGGATTCAGCCCCGACCTCGATGTACCGCAGGGGGCTGAGGAAGCCGACGGGCAGGATGCGCTCATTCGCGCGGTTCGGCGGCAGATCGGCAAGGGAGCCGACGCCATTAAAATTTACGCCGACTACCGCTGGGGCCTCATGGCCGACGCTAAACCAACATTTACGCTGGACGAACTAAAACTCATTGTTGAGGTCGCCAAAAGCAGCGGCCGGGGCGTAGTGGCTCACGCCAGTACCGCCGAAGGAATGCGCCGGGCGATTCTGGCGGGTTGCGAAACCGTCGAACATGGCGATGCCGGAACCCCCGAGATTTTTGCTCTGATGAAGCAGCACGGTACGGCCCTCTGCCCTACCCTGGCGGCTGGCGATGCCGTGAGTCAGTACCGCGGCTGGAAGAAAGGCCAGGAACCGGAGCCAGAACGGATCAAGCAGAAACGCCTTACGTTTAAACAGGCACTGGATGCGGGCGTCACCATCTGCGCTGGGGGCGATGTAGGCGTATTTTCGCACGGCGATAACGCCCGTGAGCTGGTCATGATGGTTGACTACGGCCTGAAACCGCTGGACGTATTACGTTCTGCCACGGCCACCAACGCCGATGTCTTTCACCTCAACGACCGGGGCCGCGTCAAGCCGGGTCTGCTGGCCGATCTGGTTATCGTAACCGGCGACCCAACCAGGCAGATCGACGCGATTCGGTCGTCGAACGTAAAGCTGGTTCTGAAAGGGGGTAAAATCTATGATCCGGCAACAGTAGCCCGTTAACGATTCGAATCCGGCAGGCTGCCAGCGTCCCTGGATTCAACCTGCTATGAAACAAGCTATTATTCGCTGGCGGCCGGTGGTCCGGTTTCGCTCATTCAATCATTCGCTCTTCCGCTCGTTTGCCCTTTCGCTCATTTACCTTTGCGTGTTTTTTCCCCCGCTTTCGTCTGTTATTGGGCTTTTTGGACTAACTTTCGCCTTTTGGCGTATTTAACTGCCTAATCCTTTATCACAGCATATTCTCTACCCATTTTTTTGTATGGCAAACGCTGCTGAATTAACCGTCGATGGTAAATCGTATTCGTTTCCAACCTTAGAAGGAAGCGAGCACGAAAAGGCCTTCGATATCTCTAGCCTTCGCGATCAGACAGGTTACGTTACGCTTGACCGGGGTTACAAGAACACCGGTGCTACCAAAAGTGCAATCACGTTCCTGAATGGCGAAGAAGGAATCCTGCGGTACCGCGGCTACTCGATTGAAGATTTAGCCGCCAAAGCGTCCTTTCTGGAGGTGGCTTATCTGCTCATTTACGGCGAGTTGCCTACCCAGGAACAGTTCTCCGAGTTTGAAAACGCTATTCGTCGGCATACACTCGTCAACGAGGGCATGCGGAAAATGCTCGAAGGGTTTCCCATCAATGCCCACCCAATGAGCGTGCTGGCGTCGCTGGTAAGCGGCATGAGCGCGTTCTATCCGGATTCGTACGAAGGAACGACCGATACATCGGATCGGGACATTATCCGGCTCATGGCGAAATTGCCAACCATTGCTACCTGGTCGTACAAACGGTCGCAGGGGCACCCGATCAACTACCCCCAGAACAACCTCGATTATATTCAGAACTTTCTGCATATGATGTTCGCACTGCCGGTAGAAGACTACACAGTCGATCCGGTCATTGCCGAAGCGCTGAACATCCTCCTGATCCTGCACGCTGACCACGAACAGAACTGCTCGACCTCAACGGTTCGGCTGGTTGGTTCGTCGCAGGCTAATCTGTACTCGTCGATCTCGGCGGGGATCAGCGCACTCTGGGGCCCCCTGCACGGCGGTGCGAACCAGGAAGTGATCGAAATGCTGGAAGAAATCAAAGCCGGTGGTGGCGACGTAGCGAAATACGTAGATATGGCGAAGAACGCGAAAACAACCGGCTTCCGGCTGTTCGGCTTTGGCCACCGCGTGTACAAAAACTTCGACCCCCGCGCCAAGATCATTAAGAAAGCGGCCGACGACGTACTGAGCAAACTGGGCGTGAATGATCCCGTTCTGGAAATTGCCAAAGGCCTGGAAGAAGCCGCCCTGAACGACGAATACTTCATCTCGCGCAAGCTGTACCCCAACGTCGATTTCTATTCGGGTATCATCTACCGCGCACTAGGCATTCCAACGAATATGTTTACGGTGATGTTCGCCATCGGTCGCCTGCCGGGCTGGATTGCGCAGTGGAAAGAAATGCGCGAAACAAAAGAACCAATCGGGCGTCCCCGCCAGATTTACGTTGGCTCAGAACTACGTGAGTTCGTTCCAATGGAAAATCGGTAAGAGACGCTACATTACAAGAAAAGGGCAGGATGTGAATCCTGCCCTTTTTTGCTTTTCTTTTCAATACAGGGTTTTACCGCTTTCGTTCCGACCGGGCAATTTAGTAGGTGTTTGCTCTTACCACCCCTAGCCCCTCCTAAAACAGGAGGGGAACAAGCAGAGATGACCTTTTGATCTCCCCCTCCTACTTTTCTAGGAGGGGGCCGGGGGGTGGTAAGCAACAACAAACAGCCAGATTCATTACCTTATTGAACCCTAACAAGCCTATCACAAGAGAGCTACTATAGTTAGGCGGTTTAGCAGTAAAAAAACAGAGGGGTTTGGTCTAACCAAACCCCTCCGTGAACTCTGTGTTGAAAAACTAATCTTCAATAGCGCCTTCGTCGTCGGCGTCCGTACCTTCGAGGACGGGGTCAAGCAGGGCGTTTTCGTCTTCTTTGATGATATGACGAATCTTACCTTCAATTTCGGCCATCAGTTCCGGATTGTCGAGCAGGAGTTCTTTCACGGCATCACGGCCCTGTGCCAGGCGGCTGGCACCGTATGAGAACCACGAACCAGACTTCTTAACAATCTCCATTTCAACAGCCAGGTCGAGGATCTCGCCTACTTTCGAAATACCCTGTCCGTACATGATGTCAAACTCGACGACTTTAAATGGAGCCGCCAGTTTGTTTTTCACAACTTTTACTTTGGCCCGGTTACCGATTACGTTATCGGCCCCTTCTTTGATCTGGCCAATACGACGAATATCCAGACGTACCGATGCGTAGAATTTCAGAGCGTTACCACCGGTCGTTGTTTCTGGGTTACCGAACATCACACCGATCTTCTCACGAAGCTGGTTGATGAAAATGCAGCAGCAGCCCGTTTTATTGATCGTACCGGTCAGTTTACGTAGCGCCTGCGACATCAGACGAGCCTGTAAGCCCATTTTACTTTCGCCCATTTCGCCTTCAATCTCGGCTTTAGGTACCAGCGCGGCAACGGAGTCAATAACGATGATATCGATAGCGCCCGAGCTGATCAGGTGTTCGGCGATCTCAAGCGCCTGTTCACCGTTATCCGGTTGCGAGATCAGCAGGTTCTTGGTATCAATACCCAGTTTCTCGGCGTATACCCGGTCGAAAGCGTGTTCAGCATCGATAAAGGCTGCCAGCCCACCGGCTTTCTGCGCTTCGGCAATGCAGTGCATGGTCAGCGTGGTTTTACCCGATGATTCAGGACCGTAGATTTCAACGACCCGACCGCGTGGCATACCACCAATACCCAGCGCCAGGTCAAGTCCGAGCGAACCGGTCGAAATGACAGGAACGTCGACAACTTTACTTTCGCTGAGCCGCATTACGGTACCTTTACCGAATGCTTTATCTAGTTTTTCAATGGTCGTTTGAAGGGCCTTTAGCTTGTTGTCAGTAGCAGATGCTGTGGCTTGCGCCGTATCCGATTTTGCCATGTTTGGATGGTTGTTTAAGCATTTAAAATTACCTAAAATTGACCGAATTTCCAAACCGTTTTCGCAAATAATCAGCCGCCTTTACGCATCGGTATAGCACATTGACCCCGCCCCCAAAATCTCAACACAACTTATTCATTACCAGAATATTACTAACTTTATCAAAAGCATACATAAACTATTATTTCTATAAAAAAGGAAGAAGACGAAAACACCGTCCCTGACCGGCGCGGCTTTTCGTTTTCTTCCTTCTTCTTTACCCCTGAAAATGGCCTTTTATGCCTATATCGTTGAGTCAGCTGGTATTGGTTGCGGAGTTGGTACAGGCTGTGCCGGTTGTGTTTGCTGGGGCTGCGTCGGCTGATAACCCGGATAGGCCGAACCATCACCGTACGGACGCGGGTTTACAGGTCCCAGCTCCTCGACGTTGGTAATGTAGTATTTGGTTTCGCCGTTCCAGGGGAATTTTAATATCTTTTCTTCGTAATGCAGCGTCACCCGCTGTCCCGTTTTAACCGCGTCGGTAATTTTTTTGGCCACCTCGTCGTCCTTCACGGAGAAATCAAAATACTGGGGGGTCAGCGACCCCGTTTCGCCCGAAAAGCCGCCCACGTTCAGAACGCCTTCGTACGTCTTAAAAACAAATCCCCGGCGGCTAAATTTGGATACGGTACCTGCGCGTTCGCCGTCGCTATAACTCCAGCCCGTCAGGCCGTAGAGAATACCAAAAACGACTAATAAAAACAGTAAGAAGTAAAGAATGCCTCGCATGGCGGTGATTGATTTTAAGTACAGTTTGTGTCGTCGCAAATAGACAACTTTTTCGGATAACTTCCGTTTAGAACCCCCCTCCGCCCGAATTGTTTGTGGGCAGATGCGGGGCAAACACGTCTTTTCCGCTTTGTGGTCTGAAGTTTTGCCCCGTATTTCGTTACTTTGCCACCGGTAAGCCAACCAGCCTAAGGGCTTGGTAGTCACAACCCAAAATTTGGCTTTTCGTTGTTAACCCCTTTTTATCTCTGCAATGAGTACCATCCAAAGCATTCATGCCAGACAAATTCTGGATTCGCGTGGTAACCCAACGGTTGAAGTAGACGTTCGTACCGAAAACGGCTTTCTGGGTCGGGCGGCTGTGCCATCAGGAGCCTCTACGGGTACCCACGAAGCTGTTGAACTTCGCGACGATGATTCGAAAGTGTACGTCGGCAAAGGCGTTCTGAAAGCCGTTTCAAACGTTAACGAACTGATTTTCCCAGAACTGGCAGGTATCTCGGTTTTTGACCAGAGCCTGATCGACAAAATCATGCTCGAACTGGACGGTACGCCGAACAAAGGTCGGCTGGGTGCCAACGCTATCCTGGGCGTTTCGCTGGCGGCTTCGAAAGCAGCTGCGCAGGAAGCAGGGCTGTCCCTGTACCGCTACATCGGTGGCGTCAATGCCAATACGCTGCCTGTTCCGATGATGAACATCCTGAACGGTGGTTCGCACGCCGATAACTCGATCGACTTCCAGGAATTCATGGTCATGCCCGCTAACGCGCCAACCTTCTCGGAAGCGCTGCGCATGGGTACCGAAATCTTCCATACGCTCAAAGGTGTATTGAAGAAGATGGGCTTAGCAACCAACGTTGGTGACGAAGGTGGTTTTGCG
The DNA here is from genome assembly GCF_013375035.1 of Spirosoma sp. KUDC1026. NCBI lineage: Bacteria > Pseudomonadati > Bacteroidota > Cytophagia > Cytophagales > Cytophagaceae > Spirosoma > Spirosoma sp. KUDC1026. Next base: position 5,612,612 of record NZ_CP056032.1, read on the forward strand.
CCGAACATCAAATCGAACGAAGAAGCCATTCAAACCATCATTCAGGCCATCGAGAAAGCAGGTTACCGGCCGGGCGAAGATGTCTGGATCGCGATGGATGCCGCTTCGTCGGAGTTCTACGATGCGAACGCAGGCGTTTATCACTTCAAAAAATCGACCGGCGACAAGTTGACCTCGTCAGAAATGGCGGGTTACTGGAAAGACTGGGTTAGCAAATACCCAATCCTGTCGATCGAAGACGGTATGGCCGAAGATGACTGGAACGGCTGGAAAATGCACACCGACGAGCTGAAAGGTACTAACACCCAGCTGGTGGGCGACGACCTGTTCGTAACGAACGTAACGCGTCTGCAGGAAGGTATCGATAAAGGCATCGCTAACGCGATCCTGGTTAAAGTAAACCAGATCGGTTCGCTGACCGAAACGATCGACGCCGTTAACCTGGCGAAACGTAATTCGTACAAGAGCGTTATGTCGCACCGTTCGGGCGAAACCGAAGATGCAACCATCGCTGATTTAGCCGTAGCCCTGAATACAGGTCAGATCAAAACGGGTTCAGCGTCGCGTTCGGACCGGATGGCAAAGTACAACCAGCTGCTGCGTATCGAGGAAGAACTAGGCGAAACCGCTTACTTCCCCGGCTTGAAGTTTTAGCATAGGGTTTAGGGCACGGGGCTTGGAGTTTAGGGCTGGGGGCTAAGGGTACAGGGGAACTGGGCAACATACCCCCAGCCCTTCACCCTCTACCCCCAGCCCTTCGCCCCAAGCCCTACCCCCTCAACCCAACGCCTGCTCCCCATGCTTCCTAAACGCTTCCGTCTTCTGCAGAATTTCTACGTAGCGACCAGTCTGGGTCTGCTCGTCTGGATGACGTTTATCGACGCCAACGATCTGCCTATGCAGGTTCGCAACTGGTGGAAGCTTCGCGAGCTTGATCGCGAGATTACGTTCTACAAAGACCAGATCAAGACGGTGCAGACCGAACGGCGCGAAGTACTGGGAAACGACCGCCTGCGCGAGAAATACGCCCGCGAGAAGTACCTGATGAAAAAACCAACCGAGGACGTTTTTGTGGTAGTTGATGAACACAATGAACCACTCGAGAAGTAAGCCGAACTCAGGTTACGGCCTGTGAGATCGGTTGGTTTGCGCTACGTCTTCGAAACTCACCAAACCGAATGATTCGCGTTCTCTTCGTTTGTTACGGCAATATCTGCCGATCGCCGGTTGCTGAAGGTGTTTTCCGTACGCTGGTTGCCGAAGCAGGGCTCAGTGACCAGATTGAGTGTGACTCTGCGGGTACGGCTTCGTTTCACCTTGGTCAGCTCCCCGACCAGCGTACCCGTGAGAACGCACTGGAACACGGCCTGACCCTTACGCACCGCGCCCGCCGTTTGCTGGGTGAAGACCTCGCTCAGTTTACCTACTTCGTGGCGATGGATGAAATGAACCTCGAAGCCATCGAAAAACTCAATTACCGCAGTACGGGCCTGCACACGGCAGACACTATCTTCCTCCTCCGTGAGTTCGACCCGCAGGTAAGCGATGAGCCGAACGTACCCGATCCGTATTATGAAGGCCCGGAGGTATTTGAAGAAGTATATCAAATCATTCTCCGCTGCTGCCAGCAACTATTAACGTATCTAAAGAGCGAATCGGACCGCCGAAGCGGAGCGAAAGAATGAAAGAGCGATTTTCCGGATGGTTTCGCTCTTTCATCGCACCGGCGACCCGGTCTTTCGCTCCTTTACTTTTTAAATCTCATGAACAAGAAAGTAATTCTTATTATCCTCGACGGTTGGGGCATTCCCCTCAAACCTGAAGTGTCGGCCATTGAAGCGGCCAGTACACCGTTTATGCGGTCGTTGTACCCAAAGTATCCGCATAGTACGCTGGAAGCGTCTGGCCTGGCGGTGGGTCTGCCAGCCGGTCAGATGGGTAACTCTGAAGTTGGCCATATGAACCTCGGCGCCGGTCGGATTGTCTACCAGGATCTGGTTAAAGTTAATCAGGCCGTAGTAGAGCATACGCTGGAGAAAGAACCGGTTTTGGCAGATGCACTGGCTTACGCCAAATCGCAGGGTAAGAAAGTTCATTTTATCGGTCTGGTATCAGACGGTGGTGTGCACGCGCATATCGATCACCTGAAAGGACTCTTATCAATTGCGAAAGAAAGTGGCCTGACCGACGTGTACGTGCATGCTTTCACCGATGGACGCGACACTGATCCCAAAGGTGGCGTCGGTTACCTGACTGATCTGGAGCAGCACATGAGCGCTACAACCGGGCAGATTGCCAGCGTAGTGGGTCGGTATTATGCCATGGACCGCGACAATCGCTGGGAACGGGTCAAGGTAGCGTATGATGCCATGGTGAATGGTGAAGGTCTGAACGTATCACCTGCCGGCATCATCGGTGCGCTTCAGAATTCATACGACAATGACGTAACGGATGAGTTCGTCAAGCCAATCGTTGCCGTTAAAGCAGATGGTTCACCGGTAGCTGTCATCGAAGAAGGCGACGTAGTACTCTGCTTCAACTTCCGTACCGACCGGGGCCGTGAAATCACGCAGGCTCTGACCCAGAAGGATTTTCCGGAAGTGGGGATGAAGAAGTTGTCGCTGTATTACATCACGATGACCAACTACGACAGCGAATTTACGGGTGTAAAAGTCATTTACGACAAAGACAATCTGAACAACACGCTGGGCGAAGTAGTAGCTGGCGCGGGTCGGAAACAGATCCGGATTGCCGAAACGGAAAAATACCCGCACGTTACGTTCTTCTTCTCGGGTGGCCGCGAAGAGCCTTTTGCGGGCGAAAAACGGCTGCTGTGCCCGTCACCGAAAGAAATGACGGTATATGATGAGCAGGGCAACGCTACGGCCGTTCCGGTTAAAACCTACGATCAGAAGCCAGAAATGTCAGCTTTCGATATCCGGGACGCTATCATTCCGGAAATTGAGAAGGAAGAAGTAGATTTTATCTGTCTCAACTTCGCCAACACAGACATGGTTGGTCATACGGGCGTGTTCGAGGCCGTTGTAAAAGCCGCAGAAACCGCTGATGCCTGCGCCCAGGCCGTTACGGAAGCGGCCCTGGCCCATGGGTATGCAACGATTATCATTGCGGACCACGGCAACGCCGAGTTTATGCAGAATGAGGATGGTTCGCCCAACACGGCGCACACAACTAACCTGGTTCCCTGCATTCTGGTTGACAACGACTACCATCCGGAACTGAACGACGGCAAACTCGCCGATATCGCTCCTACGATTCTTCAGCTATTGGGCGTTCCCCAACCCGAAGAAATGACGGGCGTGAGTTTGATTAAGGGATAAGCGTTACATATATCTTATCAACTCTTTGCAAAAAGGCCACTCCGATATTCGGAGTGGCCTTTTTGTATCTATGTTAGAAACCTTTCTCTTACATATCAAACAGAATCCGGGAAGGATCTTCCAGAATCTGTTTCACCCGTACCAGGAAGCTTACCGATTCTTTACCGTCGATGGTCCGGTGGTCGTACGACAGCGCCAGGTACATCATTGGGCGGATAACCACTTCACCATTGATGGCAACCGGCCGCTCGATGATATTATGCATACCCAGAATAGCCGATTGTGGCGCGTTGATGATTGGTGTCGACAGCATCGAACCGAACGTACCACCGTTGGTGATGGTAAACGTACCACCCGTCATCTGGTCGATCGTGAGCTTATTATCACGAGCCAGGCCAGCCAGACGGCCAATTTCTTTTTCGATCTGCGCAAAGCTCATCTGCTCAGCGTTCCGGATAATAGGTACTACCAGTCCGCGGTCAGTCGATACGGCAATTGAGATATCACAGAAGTCGTTGAAGACCATCGAGTCACCATCAATCTGCGCGTTTACGGCTGGGAAGTCTTTCAGCGCTACGCAAACCGCCTTCGTGAAGAATGACATGAAGCCAAGCCCTACGCCGTGTTTCTCCTTGAATTTGTCTTTGAACTTATTCCGCAGATCCATGATCGGCTTCATATCTACCTCGTTGAAGGTAGTCAGCATGGCCGTTTCATTTTTCACGGCTACCAGACGACGAGCGATGGTACGACGCAACGAGGTCATTTTCTCACGACGCTGACCACGTTCGCCCGAAGCCGCCGGAGCGGGCTGTAGGGCCGGTGCAGCTTTAGCCGGGGCTGGTTGCGTGGGGGCTGCTGCTGCTGGCGCGGGTGCCGATGGCTGAGAGGCCATTGCTTTCATCGCATCTTCCTTGGTGATACGTCCGCCAACGCCAGTTCCCGGAATATCCTGCGACGAAATTCCTTTTTCACTCAGAATTTTGGCGGCAGCCGGCGACGCATGATGTGCCGCATAGCCACTGCCGTTCTGGCTAGCGCCATTCGAGCCATTGGCGGCTGGCTGTGCCGCAGCGGGGGCTGGTTGAGCCGGGGCAGCCGCTGGAGCCGAAGCCGCACCTACTTCAATTTTTGCAATCAGCGCGCCGATTGGCAGCGTTTCCCCTGCCTGCGCCACGATACGTAACGTACCGGCTGCTTCGGCAGGCAGTTCGAACGTCGCTTTGTCCGATTCCAGTTCGCAAAGGACTTCGTCCAGCGCTACCTGATCACCGTCTTTTTTATTCCATGAAGCAATCGTCACTTCCGTTACCGATTCACCAACGGCGGGTACCTTCATTTCGATAACGCTGGTGCTAGCATCAGCCGCCGGAGCGGGCTGTTGTGGTGCTGGTGCAGCTTCTGCCGGAGCGGGTGCTTCGGCGGCAGGAGCTTCCGTTTTGGCGGGTGCGGGCGCCGGAGCGGCTCCACTACCATCCGTATCAATGCTGCAGATACTAGCCCCAATAGGCAGGACATCGCCTTCCTGAGCCAGGATGTGCAGTGTTCCATCCGCTTCGGCTGTTAGTTCGAAGGTTGCTTTATCTGAGTCGAGTCCGCATAGAACATCGTCCATCTTCACCTGGTCACCTTCTTTTTTGTACCAGGTCCCAACCGTCACTTCGGTAATGGATTCCCCTACGGCGGGGATTTTCATGTCAACAGCCATATTTTCAGAGTAGATATACAGGTTACCCGGTTGACCACAACCGACGAATCGGTACGTAGTCAACCGGGCTGAATTGGTTTTTAGTTATTCGAACGCTCTCCGGACAATGTCAGCCTGCTCCTGGGTGTGCATTTTTGCGTAGCCGGTAGCGGGCGATGCTGCGGCTTTGCGGGCAATAATCGGAAGATTCATGCCAACCCGCAACAGGTACGTCCAGTACCCCATGTTTTCGGGTTCTTCCTGTACCCAGAACACCTTCGCATTTTTGTACTGTTCCAGCACGGCATCCAGTTGTTTCTTCGGTAATGGAGCCAGTTGCTCCAGTCGAACGATAGCTACGTCGTCGCGCTGATCGGCCTGTTGTTTTTCCAGCAGATCATAGTAAACCTTACCGGTGCAGAGCAGTACGCGTTTTACTTTTTTCGCCTGTGCGTAGGTATCGGTCAGTACTTCCTGGAAGCTTCCTTTCGTCAGGTCCTCCAACGGCGATACGCACTTTGGATGACGCAGCAGCGACTTTGGCGACATCACAACCAGGGGTTTCCGGAACTGCCATGTCAGCTGGCGACGCATCAGGTGGAAGAAGTTGGCCGGTGTCGTTACGTTCGCTACGATCATATTGTACTCGGCGTAGAGCTGCAGGTAACGCTCAGGTCGGGCGTTTGAGTGCTCAGGGCCCTGGCCTTCGTACCCGTGCGGCAGCAACATGGTCACCCCGTTCATGATGCCCCACTTCGACTCGGCAGCAGCAATGAACTGGTCGATGATCAGCTGGGCACCGTTCGAGAAATCACCGAACTGAGCCTCCCAGATAACCAGCGCCTGTGGGTTTGCCATGGCATAGCCATACTCAAAGCCCAGCACCCCATACTCCGACAGCAGCGAGTTATAAACCTGAAATTTAGGTTGCCCCTCTTTAATGTGATCCAGCGACGAGTAGTTCTGGTTCGTTTCGGCATCGTGCAGCACGGCATGACGGTGCGAGAAGGTTCCCCGCTGTACGTCCTGTCCACTCAAACGAACCGGTTTGTTTTCCAGCAGCAGCGAGCCGTAGGCCAGCAGTTCTGCCGTACCCCAGTTCACCATTTTGGTGTCGTTCAGCATCGTCTGCCGGTCTTTCAGCAGCTTGTCGATCTGCTTCAGCGGTTTAAAGCCTTCCGGAACCGTTACCAGCGCCTTTCCGACGGTATCAATTACGTCCTGCGATACACCCGTCTCCGGCGATTTATCGAAATCTTCTGGTTCGGCAAAGCGAAGTTCCGCCCAGTCGCGGTCGAGCCGGAGTGGCTTGTACGGAATTTCGGCTTTCTGCTTCACCTTGTCGAGCCGATCTTGCAGCTGCTTTTTGAACTCGCTATCCATCCGTTTAGCCAGCTCCGCATCCACGTCCCCCCGCTCGATCAGCAGTTTGTTGTATAACTCCCGTGGGTTGTCGTGCTTATCGATGATGTTGTACATCGTCGGCTGCGTAAATTTCGGTTCGTCCGACTCGTTATGGCCGTACCGGCGGTAGCAAACCATGTCGATAAACACATCCCGTTTGAATTTCTCGCGGAACTCAACGGCCAGCTTCGCACAGAAAACGACAGCTTCCGGATCATCGCCGTTGACGTGGAAGATCGGCGCGTCGATGATTTTGGCGATGTCCGAGCAATAGATCGACGAACGGGCGTCGTCGAAATCGGTCGTAAAACCAACTTGGTTGTTAATGACAAAATGAACCGTACCCCCGGTTTGGTAACCCGGCAGCTTGGCCATCTGCGTTACTTCATAAACGATACCCTGTCCGGCTACGGCAGCGTCACCATGGATCAGGATCGGCATGATCTTGGTGAAGTCACTCGAATATTCTTCATCGGCCTGCGCCCGGACGAATCCTTCGACTACGGGGTTGACCGCTTCAAGGTGCGACGGATTAGGCGCCAGTTTCAGGTTGACTTTCTTGCCAGTTTTGGTTTCGATCAGGCTGGAATAACCGAGGTGATATTTCACGTCACCATCGCCATGAGCCTGCTGTGGGATGTTCCCTTCGAAACCATCGAAGATGGCTTCGTACGATTTCCCCAGAATATTAGTCAGTACGTTCAGACGACCGCGGTGGGCCATCCCAATCATTACTTCTTCAACGCCAAACTCAGCCGCGTGACTGATAATGGTGTCCAGCGCTGGAATGGTTGCTTCGCCCCCTTCGAGCGAGAAGCGTTTCTGACCCAGGTATTTCGTAGCCAGAAAGTTTTCGAAAACGGTCGCTTCGTTCAGCTTTTCGAGAATCCGTTTCTTCTCATCGCCCGTTGGGGAGAAGGTCAGCGCTTCTTTCTCGATTTTGTTGCGCAGCCAGTTTTTTACGTCCAGCTCGCGGATGTACATATACTCAAAGCCAATATTGCCCGAGTATATTTTTTTGAGCGACTCCATGATGGTCCGCAGGGTAGCGGGCCCAATACCGAGCAGTTTGCCCGATTCGAACACCGTATCCAGGTCCGCGTCTGACAGCGCATAGTCGGGCAGGTCAACCCGTGGCTGACGGTCCTTACGTTCCCGCAGTGGGTTAGTTTTCGCCAGCAGGTGACCCCGCGAACGATAGGCCTTGATCAGGCTGGCAACAGACACTTCTTTCTCAGCGTGGCTGGCACTGGGCTTGGGCGCTGCCGTCTGGCCGTTGCCATTTGACGTTGCACCGTTCGTACTATTGGCGGTTTCGCCATAGGTGAGGGAAAATTCAAATCCCTTGAAAAATTGCTGCCAGCTTTCGTCAACGGCTTGAGGGTCTTGCTTGTATGCCTGGTAGAGCTGATCTACGTAGGCCGCATCGGAATTGGCTATGTATGAATACTGATCCATGACGGGGGCGCGTCGTTGTTTTAAACCGCAAAGGTAGCTTATCAGTCAAACACTTGACCGCAAAATTTAGGGTTTTTATCCTATTCGGCTCGGGTTACGACGTCCTTCCTCTTACAACAGCATAAACGCCGGTTTGGTTGAGTTTACTGACAATCGTTTAAATAGCCCGAATTCGTGGGCTGAGATGGGTAGATTTCACCAGTTTTCGGGTAAAATGAGCGTATATAAATAGCGGCTACGTATCGACATTCCACCTCTGTGCTACCGCTACTCATCGGCTGGTGCTTATATTTGACCTGTCATCCGCTGTTCTCATTGCTTATGTACGCTGGTACAGACCAATCTTACGATACTTCTGCCCCGCCACGCTGGCAGCGTCTCTTCGGAATACGGCCGGGTGAAGCGCGAACGGTGGGGTTATTTTTTGCGCACAACTTTCTCCTGGGTATCGGTACGATTCTGATCTACGTATCGGCCAATGCTATCCTGCTCGAAAACCATCCGGAATCCAGTCTCCCCATTGCCTATATCGCATCGGCGCTGGCAATGATTGGCGTAGGCCAGTTGTATGCCTACTTCGAGCACCATCTTCCGCTCAATAACCTGGCCATTCGGGTGCTGCTGGCCGTTACCGTCATGACAGCTATTGTGGCGGTTCTGGTCGTCGTTGGCCATTCGGTAGCAGCCGCCATTTCTATTATGGTGGGGTATCGACTCATCTATTTGCTGAGCAATCTGGAGTTCTGGGGGGTGTCGGCAGTGGTATTTGACACGCGTCAGAGCAAGCGCCTATTCAGTGTAATTAGCTCCGGCGATATGCCCGCGAAAGCCCTGGGGGCCGTGCTGGCTGCGTTAGTGCACGCTCATGCTGATATTCTACGCCTGCTGCTGCTGGCTTTTGCTACGTTCCTGGGTGCCCTCTATACGTTACGACTAACCATTCAGTCGCACGAGGTACATGCGCCCCACAGTTCGGCCCGGCCGGTTCGCCCACCATCCCGCTTATTGGGGCAGGCTTTTGGCGGCAGTAAGCTGGTTTTTTTCATGTGCCTGAGCATGGCTGCTCTGGCCGCCGTTGCGACCGAGATCGAGTACAATTTTTTCGTCAACGTCAAACACCGCTTCCACGACCAGGCCGAGGTGATTTACTACGTCAGTCTGGTGCTGACACTGACCTATGGCGTAGCGATGGTAGTCAAGCTGCTGCTGTCGCGGCAGGCGCTCGACCGGTTTGGCGTTCGGCGATCGTTGTTGCTGCTCCCTTCGATAGGCCTGGCGGGTATTGTAGGACTGGCGCTGCTGAATCAGTTTACGACGGATGAAACGACGCTGGTCGTCTATTTCTGCGGGTTGTATCTTTTCTTCGAGGTCATTCGCCGTGCCTTGTTCGACCCGGTCTTTCTCGTCCTGTTTCAGCCGCTGGCTCCGGCCCAGCGTCTGACTGGCCATACACTCGCTAAAGGCCTTTACGAACCCGTTGGCCTGGGGCTGGCAGGTTTTTTTCTGTATCTGCTTCATTCGGCTCCATCGCTGTCGAAGCTGATGCCCTTTATCTGGATTATCCTGCTGGCCACGGCGCTCTGGCTATTGCTCTACACGTATCGTTACTATTTGATCGAATTAAACGATGCCATCGGGCGCCGGTTTCTGGAACGCGATCAGCTGGCTATGCCCAAGGCTGCCCAGGCGGGACTGGTGAACCAATTGAGTAGTGCTAATCCGGAAGAAGTTCTGACGGCATTAAACTGGCTGGCCATCAACAAACCCGACGAACTAACGGATCATCTGCCCGTTTTACTGGGTCATTCGGACGCTTCCGTTCGGCGCCGGGCGCTGGTCAGCTTGGCTACGTTGAACCAGAAATTACCAGTACAGGCGGTATCGTACATTGCCCTGACTGATGCCGAGTCTGATCTTCGTCAGCAGGCGTCTTATTTACTGGGTCGTCGGATCAACGCCGGGGCGGGAGAACTCGGTACGTTACTGCACCACACCGATCTGGCCATTCGACAGGGTGGTATTCGGGGGGCACTGGAAGCGAACCGACAGAATAGTGTTGCCCGGCAGAGTTTGCTGGACCTGGTCAACAGTTCAGGCATAGAAGAACAACAGGCTGGCCTGAAGTTGATTGCTACGTTGCACTTAACGGATCTGTCGGCGCTGGTGAAACAGCGGCTAACCCGACCAGAACCGGCGCTCGTTCACCAGGCCATGCTAACGGCCAGCCAGCTTGCCACGCCGGAGCTTACCAGCTACCTGGTCGATCAGCTGACGAATGAATCCCTGGGGCGTCCTGCGCTGACGGCACTGAAATCAGGACAACCAGGTACGATTTCTGTCCTCAAACAAGCGCTTCGTACTACGCCCAGCCGTCTGCTGGTCGAACGGGTGGCTACGATCTGCGGTACCATCCGCACGCCCGAAAGTCGCCAGATTCTAAACAGCTTAGTTCAGCAACCCGATCTTGGTGTGCGGGGCGCTGCGTTACGTGCCTTACGCCGATTCTCGAATGAACCGGACGACGACGCTATTTTCCGGGCACTGCTGACCGACGAACTCCTGCTGGCCCAACGACTGCTGCATGGTAGCCTGGACGCGCCAGAACTAGCCCGAACGCTGGATTATGAACTAGGCGTACTGACCCAGCGGCTGTTCGACATTCTGGCTCAGTTGTATGATACGGACACTATTAACGGGGCACGACTGGGCGTTGGCCACCCCGCTCGCGAACGCCGGGCTAATGCGCTCGAAATACTCGACAACCTGATCCCACGCCGGGTGTACCAGACCATGCAGGTCTTGATCGACGAACTGCCCCGCGCCGAACGGGTCCGGACGCTCGATGCCGAACTAGGCGCGTATAATGCCCAGGAGTCTATTCAGGCCTATGTAGCGCAGGCGGGCGAAACCGTTTTTTCCAGCTGGACCGTTCATGCGGTGTATCGTCTTTCCCCGAACCAGGAAACGACCAGTTCATCACAAGCGCTGCTTTCTACTTCCCCGTCGTCTATGAGTCACTCCGTGCACCAAGTTTCTTCTATTCCCGAGTATGATCGGGTACTGCTGCTGGCTAAAACCAGTCTATTCGCCCAAACTCCCGAAAACGTTCTGGCCAGTATTACGCCCATTATGAAAGAGGAGCAGCACCGGGCAGGGGAAGTTATTTTCCGCAAAGGTGATCTGGGAACGGGCATGTACGTTATCTATTCGGGAGAGGTCAGCATTCTGGATGGCGAGACCGAGCTGGCTCGTTTTGGCCGGGGTGACTTCTTCGGCGAGCTGGCTCTGCTCGACACCGAAGCGCGGTCGGCGACGGCGCAGACCGTGCTCGACGTCAAACTGCTTCGGCTGGACCAAGACGATTTTTTCGATCTGATGGAAGAGCGGAGCGAAGTGCTCCGAAGCATCGTTCGCAGCCTGTCGGGACGCATCCGGCGGCAGAATGATTTGCTGGCGGGTCGATCGGCGGCCGGAGTCCACTAAGCATACCGGGCCTACAACGACACTTCATCCGCTACAATCGTCAATCCATCAGACAGCTGTAGTGCATTTATTACGAATACCGTATTTTGGCAACCTAAACCCTTACGCGTTTGCCAGTATGTCTACTCCAGAAGGTATCGGTTCGCTTGTTATCGTCGGCTTTCTTATCCAGTACCTGCGGAAGTTTCTGGACACGAAAAATCGTGTTCCCCAATGGGATAAACTACTGGGGCTGTTCTGGCCATTCGTCGGTATTTTGTACGGTATCGGCGCGCTTCTGCACATCAGGGATATAACGGCCTGGTGGTTCTGGGGCGGGGCGGGTGCGTTTCTCTGCTACGTGGTCTGGCAGATGCGTGATTTTCGCCCGGCCCGGCCGGTGTTAACAGCACTGGCTCCCTTCTTCGGGATTCTGTTTCTGAATAGTCTGATCGCAGCTATCGCACCCAAATTTCACAAAGTCAACAACGATTACTTCGAGTCGGCCATTACGTTTACTTACCTGTGGTTATTTGCTTTTATCTACGTCGCCAACCGGCAGAAAAAAGCTGAGGAGCAGCTCCAGCTCGAACGGCAGCAGGAAGCGGAAGCCCGGCAGGTTATCGAAGCCCGCCGGTCGGAACTGGAAGTACTCGTAGCCGAACGTACTGCCGAGATTACCCGCCAGAAAGAAGACCTCGAAAAAGCGCTGGCCGACTTAAAAGCCACGCAGACGCAACTGATCCAGAGTGAGAAAATGGCATCGCTCGGTGAATTGACGGCCGGGATCGCCCACGAAATTCAGAATCCGCTCAATTTCGTCAATAACTTTTCTGAGGTCAGTGCGGAGTTGATCGATGAACTGGAAGAAGAACGAAAACAATCCAACCGCGACCCGGACCTGGAAGCCGAAATACTGGCCGACCTGAAGCAAAACCTCGAAAAGATTACCCACCACGGCGGGCGGGCCGCCAGCATTGTCCGGGGGATGCTGCAGCACTCCCGCACCAGTTCCGGTCAGCGCGAACCAACCGACCTGAATGGCCTAACCGATGAATACCTCCGCCTGGCATATCATGGCCTGCGAGCGAAAGATAAATCCTTTAACGCTACGCTGGTCTCCGAACTGGACCCCTCCTTGAAACCGATTCCGTTGTTGGCGCAGGATATGGGCCGAGTGTTGCTTAATCTGTTCACCAACGCCTTTTACGCCGTTCACCAGCGGCAGAAACAAAATCCATCAGCGGATTTCAAACCCACCGTTACCGTCCGGACACAGAGCATCGGCAATCAGGTTCAGATTACAGTCAGCGATAACGGTACGGGTATTCCCGAAGACGTGAAAGCCAAAATCTTTCAGCCCTTTTTCACGACGAAACCCACCGGAGAAGGTACGGGCTTGGGGCTCTCACTCGCCTACGACATTGTAACCAAGGGGCATAACGGCACCCTCACTGTCGACAGTCAGGAAGGCCAGGGAACGACCTTTTTCATTACGTTACCGCTCTACTAGTGCATTTCACACTAGAACCCTCTGTTTCCCGGAAACAGGGGTCAGGCTAAATTGCTTATCTTTGACCAGCTCAGACCAGCCCTACATGAAGATTTTAGTAGTTGACGACGAAGCCGATATCAAAGACCTGTTTGAACAGCGCTTCCGGCGCGAAATCCGCGCCGGGGAGTTCGACCTGGCGTTTGCCAACTCCGGTGAACAAGCGCTGACCTACCTGCAGGGGCATGCATCAGAAGTCGTTCTGATTCTGTCGGACATCAACATGCCGGGCATGAGCGGGTTTGAACTGCTACGTCATATTCGTAGTGATTTCACAACCCCGCCCCCGCCGGTTGTCATGATGATTACCGCCTATGGCGACTCCAGTTCGCATGAGCAGGCGGTAACCCTGGGCGCTAACGATTTTCTGACCAAGCCGCTCGATTTTGCGATTCTTAAACAAAAACTTCGTGAACTGGCATGAATGCTAAAGTACTGGTGGTTGACGATGAAACCGATCTTGAGCTGCTGATCAAGCAGAAATTCCGGCGGCAGATTCGGGAGAAGCGGTACGAGTTTGTCTTTGCGCACGATGGGCACGAAGCACTCAGCCTTCTTGATCAGCAGCCGGATATTGACCTGGTCCTGACGGATCTGAACATGCCGGGCATGGACGGTCTCACGCTGCTATTACGTCTGCACGAGAGCAACCCCATGATGAAGGCGGTTATCGTATCGGCGTATGGCGACATGGACAACATTCGTACCGCCATGAACCGGGGCGCCTTCGATTTTTTGACCAAGCCTGTTAACTTCGATGACCTGGAGGTAACGATGCAGAAGACACTGGCTCATGTGGCCCAGCTTCGGCAAACGCTGCAGGCCGTTAAGGAAAACAACATTCTGCGGATGTACGTCGATGAGTCGGTGCTGACGTTCATGAGCCGGAGCGAGTTTGAAACCTCGCTCTCAGCCAGTGAGACCATTATGGCTACGGTCATGTTTATCGACATCTGCGGCTTTACCGCCATCGCCGAACGCGAATCGGCCGATCGGGTGGTAAAGCTGGTTAACCGGTATTTCGACGTAATGGTCAAGGAAATTCTGGCCCAGAACGGCCACGTTGACAAATTCATGGGCGATGCGGTAATGGCCGTTTTTCGGGGTGAGTACCATTTTGATCGGGCGCTTGAAGCCGCGATTGGGGTACGGAATCAGATTGGTCAGTTAGAAGATAACCTACCCGGTCAGCCCGGCTATCATCCACAGGTAGCTATCGGTATCAATACCGGCGAGATGGTATCGGGCAATATTGGTTCGGCCGCGCTGAAACGGCTCGATTACACGGTCATTGGCGATGCGGTTAATACGGCCCAGCGCCTGCAATCCGTGGCCCAGCCGGGGCAGATCGTTATTTCCGAAACCGCCCAGCAAACCATTGCCGAATCGTTCACCTGCGAACGTATCGGCGAGGTATCGTTGAAAAATAAAACGGCTCCGGTTGTGGTGTATAACGTAGTGGGGTAAAGCGACAAATAAACGAAAGACAGAAAGCGATACTAGTAAGAAGGCCAGTCTATGCAGACTGGCCTTCTTACTAGTATTGGGTGGTTCATTAGTCCTCAGCCAGTGTTCGGGAAATATTCATGCGATAAACGCCGATAGCAGGCAGAGCCGCAGCCAGCAAGCCAATCAGGATGGCCACCCCGAGCAGAATCCACTCTTCGGGCAGAATGCCAAACGCGGCCAGGTCGTAATGATATTCCGACGACACGCTGGCGGAGAATAACCATAAACCGACACGACTGACCAGAATACCCAGCACGAACCCGATCAAGGCCAGTACCAGCCCTTCCAGCAATAACATGCCGAACAGCTGCGCCCGCGTCGCACCCATCGACAGCATCAGGGCCATTTCGTAACGCCGTTCTTTCAGTGAATTGTAGAGTGATACAAAAACGCTAATGCCTGAAATCAGCATAATTACAATAGCCAGGCCACGTAGCGTTTCGATACCAACGCCGAACAGCGAAAACAGTCGGTTGATCTCGATATTAGGCAGGGCTGCCTGTAGTTTAGAGTTGCTGTTGATTCCCCGCGCGATCATCATTCCCAGCGGATTCCGGAATTTGATCAGCATGCTGGTGATTTCGCGCGGAGCTTCCTCGTGATCATGATCTTCGTGGACTTCGCCTTCTTCATGCTCGTCGTGCCCTTCACCCTCGTCATGGTGCTCATCGTGCTCCTCGTGGGCTTCACCTTCTTCATGCTCATGATCATGAATGGCCCAGACGCTGGAAACCGGTGTCAGCACCAGTTGATCAGCTACCGTATTGCTGCCGTTGAGTACTCCAACCACTTTGTATTTCGTATCGCCGTGCACATCGCCCCCTTCATCGAGACCGTGCGAACCGGCAAACGTATCGCCTAGTTTCAGGCCCGTTACCTGCGCCACCCGTGGCCCGATCACGACTTCCAGATCTTTTTGAAACAGCCGCCCCTGCGCTACCGTAGCCCCGAAGTGATCGAGGTACTTCTTATTAGTACCCACAATTCGGAACGACCGGTAATTGTCGCCCATCGCCAGCGGAATGGCGGTTTTGATCATTGGGTTCCGGGTCAGCTTTTCGGCCTCCTCCATTGGAATGTTTCCCGTCGGCGAATCGATCTGGTAAATGCTTGACAAAATCAGCTGCAGCGGACTCCCCTTGGCGCCCAGCACCATGTCGATCCCCCGAATATTCTTGCGAAACTGATCATCCAGTTGTTTGTTGAGCAGCAGCAGCAACGAGATAATGGTGATTCCAAACGTCATCAGCAGTCCACTCAGGAAGCTGTTCAGCGGTTTGTCTTTCAGGTTACTCCAGCTAATTCGGAAGAGATTCATTGGGTTTGATCAATCGACTAGATTTGGATAATGAGGGTACTAGGTGACGTTACAAGTCCAGTTTAAAATGGTGGCTGGCAATGTTAAAGCGTTTGTTCAGATACAGCCGGTGCGCATCGTACCGGGCCGGATTCTGCCCCGAATCAAGCGATACACTCTGATACCCCTCCCGACGGGCAAAATCGATAATGAAATCAAGCAACGCTCCCGCATAGCCCTTTCCCCGCGCTTCGGGCAGCGTCGACAGATCGTCAATATACAGCGTCTTACCGCTATACAGCAAATTCATCGTGCGGTACCCCATAACAGCCGGTGCGTTTTCATCGCCGTTGTCTACAAACGCCAGCTCGAAATGGTCATTTGCCTGCTGAAACCGAATCCGTTCAAACGCCAGCTCCTCGCTTAATTGCGACCGCAGGGCCAGCATGGCGGGCAGACACCGACGAATGTCTTCATCGGTCCGGGCGATACGGATGGTCATAGCGCAGCGCGGATATTCTGGAGTAATTCATCACCACCCCGCTCCAGAATGGCTTCGGCCAGCGAGTGCCCCAGGGCCGGCGCTTCTGACGATGGTCCCGCGAAGCTTTCTCGCAGAAACTCGCTTCCGTCCAGGCTTACCAGTCCACCCGTCAAACTGATGGTCTGCTCATCGGTCCAGGTTGCGAGCGCGAACGAGGGGATACTGCATCCCCCTTCCAGCCGCGCCAGGAACGAACGCTCGGCCAGCAGACACGCTTCGGTAGCCTCATGGTTTACCAGTTGGCGGATTGCCTGTTTCAGCTCGGCATTTAGGCTAACCGACGCTTCTATGGCTACACTTCCCTGGCCAACGGCGGGCGTAAAATCAGTCACGGGCAGGTGCTCCACAATCAGATCATCGTAGCCCATCCGGTGCACGCCGGCAAAAGCTAACAATAGTGCATCGCACTGGCCTTCGTCCAGTTTCCGCAGCCGCGTTTGCAGATTTCCCCGCATATCGACCGTAGCCAGATGTGGACAAAAGTGCTTTAACATAGCTACCCGGCGCGTTGACGACGTACCAATCCGGAACGCTTCGCCACTGGTGAGCGACAGGTTTTTATTACGGCTAACCAGTACGTCATTGGCCTGTTCACGTTCGGTCAAGGCAATGATTTCCAGATCCGGCGGCAGACTTGACGGCAGATCTTTGGCGCTGTGTACGGCAATATCAATCGAACCATCACGCAGTTGATCTTCCAGCTCCTGGGTGAATATGCCCTTCGATCCGATTTTAGATAACGAGCGATCCAGTATGACGTCGCCTTTTGTTTGGATAATCACCAACGACGTTTCAATGCCACCCGCTTCCAATAAACGCTGAATATATTCGGCCTGCCAGCGGGCGAGCAAACTCCCCCGCGTTCCAATGTTCACATGCATAGTTCCGCAAAGTTACGATCTAAATAGTGTGAAAAACAGGCTTTAATCGCTTACTGCTGTAGAAGCTGAACCCCACACTTGACCAAAAGCGCAACACTGCTTTCCACACTTTTTGATACTAGTTAGGGTATAAAGGGACAAAAAGTCGCAATCTGAGTAGCGACTTCCCCATTTTTCTGCCATTCTGACCGCTCAGGGCCTTTTTATAACTTAGGCACGTGGTTTGTTTATCAATAGACATCAGACAGTAAACAGCGATTCCTATGAAAGCAATAGAAAATGTGTTTCAGGGTACGGGCGGGCAGATCGATCTGCTGAATACGCTCTACGGCGGTTCAAGTCAGACAACGATGAATGTAGAGCGTGAAGATGAACGTCTGCTTATTACCCTGTCGGCTCCCGGCGTAAAAACCAACTCTTTTAACGTACTTGTTGAAGGTAATAAATTGGTTTTATATACACTTTTGGTCGGTAATTCCATGAATCAGAGCGGTGAAGGTATCAGTCAGCGCTTGGCCGTTCCGATGTTTCTAAGGGCTCTGGACATTCCTTCGTTCGTTGATGCAGACAATATTGAAGCTGTGCACGAACACGGAAAAGTAACGGTTTCATTGCCTTTCAAAGACGAAGAGCATATGCACCGACGCATTGATATTAAAGATCTTTTCTAATCATTCCTTCCGGGGTTGTTTCCCTGTAGCCTATACATCTCGAGGTCGTTTCTACGGAAACGGCCTTTTTGTTTCTGCCCCGGCCCACTGCTATATAAAGTCTGATCATTTACGCGTCATTCTCAAAAACGTACCGTCTTTTCTGCTTTTCCATACTTCGTTTGAGATTATTATTTTTATATATAATTTTCTTATATATTTTTGTTTCATACAAACCAAGACGTATAGAACTATATGGATTCGACAAACGGTGAATTCTTGCGGGGAACGCTTAAAACTATCGTCCTCCGATTGCTGGCTCAGCAGGGGAGAATGTATGGCTATGAAATTACGCAGGCTGTTGAGGAACGAACCGGTGGTGAACTGCTCCTTACATTCGGTGCTCTTTATCCAGTGCTTCACAAACTGGAAGCCGACGGGCTATTAACAACCGAAAGTCAGGAAGTTGACGGGCGCCTGCGCAAATACTATATGCTTACCCCAACAGGCAATCAGGTTGCGGTTCGAAAAGCGGACGACTTTGAGCGTTTTGTGCAGCTGATACGCTTACTTATCAATCCTGCCCCAAGCGTACCGCTTGGCCAATAATCCCTGGATAGTTCTATTCCTATTTTATTCCCCTCCGACACATGGAAAAACTCTCCCGCGACCAACTAAACCAGGTGTCGCACCATATCCAGCAGACTAATCCTCATCAGGCATTACAGACTGAATTGATAGACCATCTGGCTACTATTATTGAGCAACGAATGGATCAGGGTTCAGATTTTCAAACTGCTTTTGATCAGGCCAAACAACAGGCGAGCCCACAAGCCTTATCGCACCTGGAACAGCTCTACGCGCGGGAGTTCATGTCCCGGTTTTTGGTACCAGCTACGGGCCGGGCAGGCGTTAAATCCAGGCACCGCTTAGCCGCCAAACCACTTCGGAATATGCTCCTGTCCAGCGTCATAACTCTGCTGCTTTTAATGGGTGTCCTTGTTGGGATCAGTCGCCCGCTGGCCATCCCGCTCGGGGCGTTTCAGCCCGTCTGGGGAGCCGCGTTGCTGGGATTATCGGGTGTAACTCTTTTCCGGTGGTGGCTGACTCGTCGGCTCCGTAAACCGAAGCGGATGCAGACTACCTGACTTTGTCTCCAGCAGTTCCCTTTCCTAACCTCCTTCCCTGATGATTATTGACTCCCTGCCGAGAAAATTTCTCACGGCCTGTTTATTGCTACTGAGCTTTATTACGAGTGCTCAGCCCACAACGCGCACACGTTCCACAACAATCCGTTCTGCTACGGCTGAGATTTTGTGGGACAGCGCTGGGGTGCCCCACATTTACGGACAAAGTCTGGAAGCCATGTACTACGGGTTTGGTTACGCTCAGATGGAGAGTCACGCGAACCTGCTGCTTCAGTTATACGGGCAAGCCAGAGGGCGGGCGGCTGAATACTGGGGCGCCAGATACCTGGATTCGGACAAGATCGTGACCTTATTTGGCGTACCGGAGCAGGCAAAGAAGCATTACGCTCAACAGCCCGCCGATTACAAACCGTATTTAGATAGCTTCGTCAGCGGTTTAAACGCCTACGCCCAAGCCCACCCGGAAGCCATTGGACCTGAATTCAGACAGGTGCTTCCCATTACACCCCAGGACGTATTAGCCCACATCAGCCGGGTAATTAGTCTGGAATTCATCGGCGGCAACGAAGCCGGCTCCGCTCGGGTGATGCTGCCCGGTTCGAATGCTTACGCGATTGCGCCCACCAAATCAGCGTCGAAAAAGGCCCTGTTGATGGCGAACCCGCACCTGCCCTGGGAAGGTTTCTTTCTTTTTTTCGAAGCCCACCTGAACGGCCCGGACTTTATGGCTTACGGCGCTTCGCTGGTCGGACAGCCGGTGCTCAATATCGCGTTTAACCAAAGTTTAGGCTGGACACATACCGTGAATACCATCGACGCGTCGGATCGATATGCGCTCAAGACACAGGATGACGGCTACGTACTGGATGGCGTTAAACAGGCTTTTGATACAAAGACCGTCACGCTTCAGGTCCGCCAACCCGACGGGCAGCTCAAGCCGCAATCGCTTACGTACCGATACAGCAGGCACGGACCGGTGATGAGCACGAAAGACGGGAAAACCTATGCCTTTCGGTTCGCGGGCTTGAACAATCCTTCTATTGCCGCTCAGCATCATGCAATGGCTAAAGCCAAAAACCTGGCGGAGTTTGAGACGGCGCTCCAGCGGATGCAACTACCGATGTTCAATGTCGTCTATGCTGATAAGGCGGGTAATATTATGTACCTTTTCGACGGCAGCGTTCCCGTTCGTCCTGAAGGCGACTGGCGCTTTTGGCAGGGAGCTATTGATGGTTCCAGCTCAAACTATATCTGGACGAAAACGCACCCCTATAAAGATCTTCCCCGCGTCCTGAATCCACCATCCGGCTTCGTGCAGAACGCCAATGACGCACCGTGGAGTTGTACGTATCCGGCCGTTCTGGACCCAAAAACGTTTCCGGCCTACA
Source organism: Spirosoma sp. KUDC1026 (assembly GCF_013375035.1). Lineage (NCBI taxonomy): Bacteria > Pseudomonadati > Bacteroidota > Cytophagia > Cytophagales > Cytophagaceae > Spirosoma > Spirosoma sp. KUDC1026. The sequence continues at coordinate 5,632,933 of NZ_CP056032.1, forward strand.
TGTCGCCGGTGGGTATGCCGCTGCGGTTACGTCCTCAGCGGTCCCTTAATCTGGTCAAGGACGACGCATCGATCAGCTTTGATGAGTTAGTAGGTTATAAACTAAATACTGGCCTGGAAGCCGCCGATCGTTTTCTGGATGACCTCTTAGCGGCCGTTGAGCAACAGCCCGATTCGCTGGCGCAGCAGGCTGCTACGGTGCTCAAAGCATGGGACAAAACAACCAACCGGGATAGTAAAGGAGCCGTTCTGTTTACAGCCTGGTTTGATCAGTTCAACCCCGGCATGGTCGCTGTCGGCTGGGACCCGCAACGCCCGTCGAGTACGCCTGATGGTCTGAACGACCCCAAAAAAGCGGTTGAGATGCTACGTAATGCGGCTCAGCAGACTCGCCAGCGCTATGGTAGTCTGGATGTTGCCTGGGGCGACGTAAACCGATTTGGTCCAGCTGGGCAGGATTTCCCGGCCAATGGCGGTTCCGAACAGTATGGTATTTACCGGAATATTCATTTTGCGCCCGATCCTAAACAACCCACAAAGAACCGGGCGGTGGCGGGCGATACCTACGTAGCCATCACCGAGTTTAGCGACAAGCCACGGGCGCGGGTATCGCTCAGCTATGGTAATGCGAGCCAGCCCGGCCATAAACACAACGGTGATAACTGGAAACGAATGTCTGACAAAACGCTTCGGGAAGCGTTACTTGACAGGACATCGATTATGCAGCAACTGGAGAAAAAGGAAACGTTACGGTACGCAGCAAAACCGTAAGGACCGGAATTAATTAATGCCTTACATAAACGAAGGCCGACCTGTTCAAGAGGTCGGCCTTCGTTTATGAGCACTTTCTGAAAATTAATTCGTCATTTTCCCGTCAACCAGCCGCCAGATGTGCAGCGGATTATCCGCTTTCAACTCGTCGGGGAGCAGCGCATCCGGAAAGTTCTGATAGCAGACGGGCCGGGCAAACCGGATGATGGCATTCGTTCCCACAGATGTTGACCGTGAATCAGTAGTCGCGGGGTACGGGCCACCGTGCTGCATAGCGTGACTCACTTCAACACCCGTTGGGAATCCGTTAATCAGCAGCCGCCCCACCTTCTGTTCGAGAATTTCCAGCAGATCAGCGAAATCGAGCAGTTCTTCATCGGTACCATAAACCGTTGCTGTCAGGTGGCCTTCCAGCCCTTTCGCTACGGCTAGCAGTTGCTCACGGCCATTCGCCTGGACAATTACACTACTTGGGCCAAACACCTCTTCAGCGATACCAGCCTGTGCCAGTAAGGCCTCAGCGGTTGTTGTCAGCAGCGTTGGCGTACCGTTGGCAAAGCCGTCGGCTGCGGTCGCCTGGCCCAGCACGTCTACGCCGTTTACCTGCCGTAATTTATCAATACCTTTGGTGAACGCCTGTTGGATACCCTGTGTCAGCATGGCCGCTGGTGCTGCCTGTCCTATAGCTTTGCCCGCTTCCTGAATAAACGTATCAGCCTCGTCCGACGTCTGTACTACCGACAACCCCGGATTTGTACAGAACTGCCCAACGCCCAGCGTCACCGAACCAACGTAGTTCTGCGCCAGTGCGGCACCTTTTTCTTTCAGGATTTCAGGCAGAAAAAATACGGGATTCGTACTCCCCATCTCCGCATAGACCGGAATCGGCTCCGGGCGACGGGCGGCCGCATCGAACAGCGCTTTACCACCCCGCAAGGAACCGGTAAACCCAATCGCTTTGATGGCCGGGTGTTCAACAATTGCCATCCCCACCGCCGTTGTACGACCGTGTACTAATGCGAACGTACCAGCCGGCATCCCACAGGCAGCAACTGCCCGTTGAATGGCTTCACCTACCAGTTGTGAGGTACCCGGATGGGCAGGATGCGCTTTGACAACGACCGGACAGCCAGCCGCCAGCGCCGATGCCGTATCTCCGCCCGCTACTGAAAAGGCGAGCGGAAAATTACTGGCCCCAAAAACCCCAACTGGCCCCAGCGGACGTAACATCTGCCGCAGGTCGGGCCGGGGCAGCGGCTGGCGTTCGGGCAGGGCGGTGTCGATCCGGGCGTTGACCCAGGACCCTTCGCGCAGATAATCGGCAAACAAACGGAGTTGACCCGTTGTGCGGCCCCGCTCCCCCGTTAGTCGGGCAAGTGGCAAACCCGATTCGGCCTGCGCACGCGTCAGTAGCTCGTCGCCCAGCGCTTCGATTTCGGTAACAATTGCTTCCAGAAACTGCGCTTTGTCGGCCCCGGATTTTCTACGGTATTCAGCGAAAGCGTTCTCGGCCTGTTCGCAGGCCCGAGCCACTTCGTCAGCGGTTGCCTCGGTAAAAATTCCAGATAGGGCCTCCCCCGTTGCCGGATTAATGCCCTGAAATGTATCAGCCGACGATTGTGTATCGATCATAGTTAGTAAAGGTTAGGTTGTTTCCACCAGAATGAGAACTGACTGGCAACAAAGTTAAAACCGATCTGGACTAAAAGCGGCAATGTCCATGCTGGCTACTTGGTCGGCAACGGCTTCACTAACCAGTTTCCCCGTAGCCGGTCCTAAGCTCAGGCCCATCATGCCGTGGCCGGTTGCCAATATCACGTTATCAAAGCGATCGGTACGACCAATATACGGTAGGCCGTCGGGGGAACAGGGGCGTAACCCCCGCCATACTTTGTCAACGACCGGCATTTCTACCGGGATCTCCGGGTAATACTGGTTAATTGACTGAACGATGCCCCGTACCCGGTTCATGTTGATGGTCATGTCCGTCCCGGCCACTTCCAGCGTACCGGCAAAGCGCAGATCCTGGCCCATAGGCGTAGCGGTTGCCCGCGCTTCGAGCATGATAGCCGGCACACGCACATTGTTTGCTACGTTCCGCAGCATGAAGCTATACCCTTTGCCACCTTGCATCGACAGGTTGATACCAAGTTGCTCAGCGATCGCTGGCGACCAGGCCCCGCCGGCCACGACTATAGCATCGACGGGAAAATCTCCCTGCGCCGTTTGTACCGACGCAACGTGGGCGTTTGTTTTGCCGAAGCCCGTAACGGTTTGGGTTTCCAGAATCTGAACACCGACCTGCCGGAGATAGGTGACCAGCGACCGGATCAGTTCACCGGGATTGATGTGCGCATCACCGGGATACCAGATACCTCCGCGTACATCAACCCGCGTATCAGGCTCCAGATCCTGCACCTGACGCCCATTAAGCACTCGGGCTTCGATACCCGACCGATTGGCCAGGTCGGCTTCTTCGGCCATTTCGTGTTCCGCAGATGCCGTTTTGTACAGCATCAGCAGGCCTCGCTCCTGCCATTCAAACGCCAGATCACCGTTGGCCGCCAGATCCTGGTACAGCGTTTTACTCAGCAGGCTCAGATCGCGCAGTACCGGAATGGACCGCTCGACGTGCTCAGTTGTTGAGTGGCGGTAGAACAACCAGCCCCAGCGCATCAGCTCCAGATTAAGCCGGGGCTTGACATAGAACGGGCTGGTCGATTTGAGCATCCAGCGCATTCCTTTGGCCATCATGCCCGGCTGCGCCAGGGGAATAATATGGCTGGGCACGATCATGCCCGCATTCCCGAACGAGCAGCCATCAGCAATGGGCGCCTGATCGAACAGCGTTACCTGATGGCCCGCCTTGTGCAGGTAGTACGCTGAGCAAAGCCCCACAATACCTCCACCGACAATTCCTACGTGCATTTTTATAAAGAGCGAAAGAGTGAATGAGCGAAAGAGCGAAAGAGCGATTCTCAGCGTCAGCAGCTTTTCACTCTTTCGCTCATTCGCTCTTTCACTCTTTAAATTACCTGAAATCCGTGAACGTAGGGGTCTTCCTCGTCCAGAATAATATGATTGTAGCCGTGAATACGTGCCCAGCCTTCAATGCTGGGTACGATGGCCAATTTGCCGTTCAGTTCGGTTTCGGTTTCAATACGTCCGTTGAAGATCGATCCGATGATGCTTTCGTGCACGAATACATCACCCGGTTTGAGCAGGCCTTTGGCATACCATTGCGCCATCCGCGCTGATGTACCGGTGCCGCAGGGTGAGCGGTCGATGGCTTTGTCGCCGTAGAACACCGCGTTCCGGGCAGTCGATGTTGGTTGCAGCGGCTTTCCGGTCCAGAGGATGTGGCTCAGGCCATTGATGGTTGGGTTCTCGGGATGCACGAATGTGTATTGCTCATTCATCCGTTCCCGCATCGTCCGCGCCCAGCCAATCAGTTGCTCGGCTTTAAAATACTCCAGTCCGGGAAAGTTCGGCTGGGGGTCAACGATGGCGTAGAAGTTACCGCCATACGCTACGTCCACCGTGAGCAGCCCGAGATCCGGGCAGTTGACCGTCAGTTGTTCGGCGGCCAGATACGATTTGATGTTCGTAATCTTCACCGACGTTACCTTTTTGCCTTCCTGTTTGTACTCGGCCCGAACCAGACCGGCGGGTACTTCCAGCATCAGAACGCCCGGCGTCTGCGGAACGATCAGGTTCTGCTCGATGGCAACGGTTACCGTACCGATGGTTCCGTGGCCACACATCGGTAAACAACCTGACGTTTCAATAAACAAAACACCCGCATCGTTGGCCGGATCGGTAGGCGGGTACAGAATACTACCCGACATCATATCGTGGCCGCGTGGCTCAAACATGAGCCCTTTGCGAATCCAGTCGTACTCGCGCAGAAAATGCTGTCGCTTCTCACTCATGGAAGCTCCCTTTAGAAAGGGGATACTTCCCCCCGTAACCACCCGAACCGGATTGCCACAGGTGTGCGCATCAATGCAAAAAAAATGAAACTCGGACATGATCTGTAATGATTGAATGAGTGATTGAGCGAGTAAGAACAGGCGGCAGCTTATTCACTCATTCAATCACTCGATCATTCTAAACTAAAACCGGTCTCTTTTCCAGCGCGGCTTCGATGATGTTCAGAACTTGTTCGCGTTCGTCGCCAGTGAGCGGCAAACGAGGGGCCCGTACGTATTCCGAGCCGATGCCCGTTGCCTGAGCGGCCAGTTTGATGTACTGAACTAATTTAGGATGAATATCCAGTTCCAGCAGCGGCATGAACCAGCGGTAAAGCGGCAGCGCTTCGGCAACCAGACCCGCTTTAGCCAGGTCGTAGATGGCGACGGTTTCGGCAGGGAATGCGTCAACCAAACCACCGACCCAGCCATCACAGCCCAGTAGTATAGCTTCAAGCGCCAGCGTATCGACACCGCCCATCAGCTTGAACCGATCGCCGAAAGCATTCCGCATGCGGGTGATGTTGGTCAGATCGCGGGTCGACTCTTTCACGGCCTGAATGTTTGGCAACTCAGCCAGTTCCTCGAACATTGCTACCGTCGTCATGATCTTGTAATCGTATGGATTGTTATAGATCATGATGGGCAGCGAAGTTGCCTGCGCTACAGCCTTGAAGAACGTAACCGTTTCGCGTGCGTCGGCAGGGTAGCGCATGGGCGGCAACAACATCAGTCCGTCGGCCCCATTCCGTTCTGCTTCCTGAGCACGGGCAATGGCTTGTTTTGTCGACTGCTCAGCGATGTTGACCAGTACGGGAACCCGGCCCTCGCACACAGCTAATGCCGACTGAAGCAACTCAATTTTTTCCTCACTTAGCAGCGTACTGGCTTCGCCCAGCGAGCCGCCAATGATGAATCCATGCACACCTGCGTCAAGCTGAGCACGAAGATTTTTTTCAAATAGCGGCAGATCAAGCTGATCGTCGGCCGTAAATGGAGTCAGCAAAGCAGGGTACACCCCTTCCCATTGGACAGAAACGTTCATTGGATTTGGTCAGGTTATAACGATTTGAATACAGAGTAAAATTACGTCCCCAAATTCAAAGACTTTTTTCGGCGATTCGTGAATTATGGTATTTTTTTCACTAAAATAGAATCACCAACCAACTAACTTTGCTAATAATCTACCAATGAAACCGCTGCTCTTTAAAGTACCAACCGTCGATGATCGTTCCTTCCGGATTGAGCAGGACAGCTTTCCGCACTTCTATGGGCACCTTCATTTTCACCCGGAAATTCAGGTGACGTTGATTAAGGAAGGCGAAGGAACGTTGATTGTTGGTGATAAGATCGACCGGTTTGGTCCGAACGACGTACTGATGCTGGGATCAAACCTGCCCCATGTACTACGTAGTGATCCAGACTACTTTTTACCCGATACGACGCACCGTTCCATTGCAATTTCGGTTCTGTTTCATACCGAGCAATTGGAGCCCAACGTATTGAATCTGCCCGAAACTCGGCACCTGCTTCATCTTCTGCAGGAATCGCAACACGGCATCCGGTTTCGTTGCAACGAAGATCACCCACTGGCTCAGAAGTTCGAACAGTTGCCCGGTCAGCGTCCTTTCGAGCAGTTGCTGACGTTATTGTCTATTCTGGATTTCCTCTCGACCAATGACAACCGGGAGGTCTTATCAGTAACGGCGTTTAAGCATCCGCAGCGCCCCGAAGATCACCAGCGGCTGGAGCGCGTTTTCTCCTATATTCTGGAGAAATACCACTCCCCGATTTCGTTGGAGGACGTAGCGAATGTCGCGAATCTGACCCCCGGCGCGTTCTGCCGCTTTTTCCGTCAGCATACCCGCAAAACCTTTTCGACGCTCCTGAACGAGGTTCGCGTCGAACATGCCTGCCGGTACCTGCGCGAATCGAAGCAGTCGATCAGTCAGATTGCATTTTCCTGTGGCTATACGAATCTATCCAACTTTAATCGCCAATTCAAGGAAATCATGGGTATGCCCCCCGGCGAGTATATCCGCAAGTATCACAGCTAGAGTGCCTTAAAACTGAAAAAGCCTCCGTACTACAGGTTACTGAGGCTTATCGCAAGCTGGCAGTAGCCAGGAAACAGGCTGCTGATTAGCTCTTCTTGCTATACGTTACGTAGGTGTTCGTTACAGAACCATCGTCAAATAAATCAACGAGAGCATAACCGGCTGATGTATGATGATAGTTGCTGAACCACCAGGCACCGCTTACTGCCCCATTGCAGTAGTAACTAACGTTGTTATAGTCCACCCGGTCCAGCAAATGAATGTGCCCGCTCAAAGCCGCTTTTACGTTCGGGTATTTGGAAAACAGATTGGTTAGCTTCACCGTATCACTGTGCATCCAGCGGGACGGAACCGTCCAGTTTTCATCCGAAAACCGGGACCCATCGAAAAATACGCAGGCAGCCAGAATAGGGATGTGAGAAACAATCAACACGGGCTGTTCCGTTGGGATGGCCTTCAGCTTGTCCGCAAGCCAGTGGAATTGCTTATCATCCAGATGAGCCGTGTACCAGCTGCCGTCCGCTTTAGGCTGTACGCTGTCCAGCAAGACAATATGCCAGCCATTTCGAATAAAGTGGTTGTAGCGATGGTTCATCTGAAGCTCATCCATCGCCCACTGCCGACCATCCATAAACGCATCATGCGTTTCCTTTTTACACCAGATGTCGTGGTTACCGATGCAATTCAGCAGTGGTAGCGCATTCTCGCTTTTCAGGATATCCTGATATAATTTCCACTGCCGCCGGACGCTGTCCTGCCCCCGCCCGTGGGCTTCCATAATGGCATCACCGCCATTGATAATCAGGTCTGGCCTTTCAGCCAACCCCTGAATATGATGCAGGCATCTCTCGAATCCTTTAGCGGCACCAACCAACGGCTGCATATGCACATCCGTTATGTGTGCTACACGCAACAAGCGTCGTTTGGTTGGTGTTCGTTGCAGTACTGTCTGGTCGTTAGCAGAAAAGGCAGCCAGCCCCGCTCCCATTCGCCTAACTACATCTCGCCGATTCATACCTCCATTTGTTTGCACAAAGAAAGCCGAAGTATGTAACTAGATTATTACCAGAAGATTATGGTTCAATTAAGCCTTTTGCAACGCCGGGGAGTATACTCGAAAATAAAATAAGCCGCTGCAATTGCAGCGGCTTATCGAATTACAGTACCAGGAGCGGGAGTCGAACCCGCACGGGCTTGAGGCCCACAGGATTTTCGTACCAACTACAGCTTTCGCTGCTCTTTGCCAAATGCAAAGATTTGTGGTCTGGACTTTCTCTTCACCGTATCTCAATTACTAAGACGTAGGTGCCGCCTGTTAAGTCTCTACACCTTCCACACGACCTTTCGGTTGTGGGCTTGGCTCGGGATTGCCAATTGCCTTCACAATAAGGTTTCCCCGAATTTAAGCGGTTCTACTGCGGACGTTTCCATCCGCGCACTCAATTTCTTAATATTCTTGGCTCTATAGTTATCTGTCAGCGCATGACAATTGGGACATAGTAACTCTAAGTTATCCAAAGAGTTATCTATGTTGACTCCATTCCTGTGATGCAACTCCAATGGAATTTGCCTACCCATCCATTCGGATAAGCCACAAAGTTCACACTGGGCTTGTTTATAACCTTCCTTCAATAATCTTTTTTTGAGCTTGTGAGTCTGATATGTAGTATGAGTTCCATCAAATATTCTCGCAATAGCAATAGGTATTTTAGATGGCTCTTTACTAAGTCCTTTGCCTGGTTGATTTGGCTTGAAACATCCTAATCGCTTAGCATGAAAACAAAGTGTTTTGTAGTTCATACCAAGTATCACAGCTGCTTTTGCCATACTATCAGCAGTGCGACAAACATCTATCAGTCTTTGCTCAAAAGAGGTATCGAATAAATAGCGCGCCATAACATAGAGACTTTACGTTCTAAGTACAGCATAAAACCAAGAATATCAAAGAACTAAGTCCGGCGTGTCTACCGATTCCACCATCCCGGCGTTTACGAAAAAAGCACCGTTGGTCGGTGCCTTTTCGTGGAGCGAAAGACGGGGTTCGAACCCGCGACCTCGACCTTGGCAAGGTCGCGCTCTACCAGCTGAGCTACTTTCGCATTTACCAATTCGCTGTGTTTCGTCGAATTGTGATGCAAACTTAGGCGTATTTTCAATATTTGTCAAGTCCCGCTGTCAAAAAATTCTCACAAATTGACTGGCTTGCCTTCTATAATCTGATTACGAATGAGTTAAAAATACCAGAATCAGAAAAAAAACGTTTTGGCACACGCCCGCCAACCACATCATGCGCATCGTCATCTTGTAAGTTGCCTGATTCACGTCCTGGTAAACGAGCCAGAACCAGCGTAGAAAAAATAAAATGGCGGGCGACAAGCATAGTAAATACAGCAGGAAGAACTTTCCCCCGTCGAAATACACGTAAAATGATGCGGCTGCCAGCAAATAAACAATGGCAGCCGAAAGAAATGTACCTCGTATTCCCATCAGCCGACTAATAGTCATATCGCCCCGGCGCGCATCCTCTTCGTGTTGATAAACCTGCGTTACGGGATAAAGAGCCAGCAGATTCAGCGTACCCAGTAAGCCGCCGAACAATATGCGTGGCTCTGTTATCGAAGACAGCGGCAGATCGCTGATCGATACATAGGTCATGACATACGTAACTCCTCCCTGCAGAATACTGATCAAAAGCCAGCTTAGAATTGGGTATTTTTTCAGACGAATCCGATCATGGCTATACGCTTTTGTCACGAAGCCATAAACCAGTAGGTAGATGATAAAAGGCCAGTTGACGAACATACCTAATAGCAAAGCCAGCACGTCGAGCGCCCACGACACCCAGTATAATGCCACAGTTACCGGTGGAGGCTTCTCCAGCCCGCCAATACTGTCTTCATCTTTATCGAAATAACTATTGTACGCGTTGCTGGCCGGGTACAACAGCAAATGAACAATCAGCAGTACGGCAATAGCATATGCTGGGTTGACACTGGGCGATTGACTGAGCGCGAACCAGTAGATAGGTAACAGAAAAAAGGAGAAAGGCACCCGCAGGTGCAGCCAGATGGTCCGAAGCGTCATTACATCAAAGTTACGACGGCTAAAATATAACTTTCGGCATAGGTACAAGTTATATGACGTATCCAACGGCTAATTAACGATCTGGTCCTACATAGCCAGGCCACGTATCCACGTAATGAGACAGCATCCTGGCAGTTATATAAATTCAATAGGTACGGCTGTACCAGATTATACTATTTCGCAGCAGCAGGCGGTGGCGTTTATGACAAGCGCCCTGGAACTGGATGAACGCGAAAGCCGTCGGCTTAAAGCTTTATACCGGCAAACCGCTATCGACCAACGGCATTCGGTACTGGAAGACTATATCCGAACTCCCGAGGAATTTACCTTTTACGCCAACACCCCCGGTCTGGAACCGTTTCCAACCGTAAGTCAGCGGATGGGCATTTATCGCCAGAAAGCCGTTCCGCTCGCAGTGAAGGCCGTAGAAGATTGCCTGAACCAGCACCCCGACTTTGACCGGCAATCCATTACGCACCTGATTGTAGTAAGTTGTACGGGCTTGTACGCACCGGGTCCTGATATTGAACTAATCGAAGCGCTGGGTTTATCTTACACAACACAGCGTCTGGCAATTAATTTTATGGGGTGCTACGGGGCTTTCAATGGCCTGAAAGCAGCCGATGCCATCGTCCGCGCTGAACCTGACGCGCACGTACTACTTGTCTGCGTGGAGTTGTGTACGCTCCATTTTCAAAAGAAAACCGACGTTGATCAGATCCTGTCCAATGCCCTGTTTGCCGATGGGGCAGCGGCCGTTCTGATCGAAAGCCGCCCTCGTCCCGATCAGTCCTTTCGGCTTCGGTCGTTTTACTGCGATCTCCTGCCCGATGGGAAGCACGCTATGGCCTGGCACGTCAGTGATTTTGGCTTTGAAATGACCCTGACCTCCGAAGTCCCCTCGTTTATTCAGCAAGGCATTGGCCAGTTGATGAGCCGGCTTCTGTTCCAGTCCGGACTTGCCATGGACAAGCTGGGCTTTTATGCCCTGCACCCCGGCGGTCGACGAATCCTGGAAGTAATTGAGCAGCAACTCGGCCTTAGCACCCACGATAACCGCTACGCCTACGAGGTCCTGCGACAGAACGGCAATATGTCGTCGGCTACGGTCTTGTTTGTTTTAAAAGGCATCTGGCAGGATCTGGCTATGGGAACAGCCGATATCGATCCGGAACGTCCCAATATATTGAGCTGTGCATTCGGTCCTGGCCTGACGCTCGAGTCAATGATTCTGGAAACTATCATGCCGGAGCCAGCATTTACTGCGTCAGCACATTCCAGCGCATCAGCCCTAGTTTCGTAAATAGATACAGGATAGAAGTACGTAACACACCCAAGCCGTAGATGGAACTCCGGCGGAAATTGATCGACGAGGCTTCTTCAAAGTATTTGGTTGGGCAGGTCACTTCGGCAATTTCGAATCCTTTGTAGAAAATCTGCGCGATCATCTCGTTGTCGAAAATAAAATCGTCAGAGTTGTGCGTGAAATTCAGACTACGTAACACCTCTCCTGAGAACGCCCGATAACCGGTATGATATTCCGACAGTTTCTGGTTCATCAGCAGGTTCTGTGTGAACGTCAGGAAGCGATTGGCGATGTATTTATACATGGGCATCCCCCCTTTCAAAGCACCTTTTCCCAGAATCCGGGACGCAAACACAACCGGATACAAACCGTTACCAATGATACTAATCATGGCAGGCAACAGCATAGGCGTATATTGATAGTCTGGGTGGAGCATAATTACAATGTCTCCGCCTAACTCCAGCGCTTTTGCGTAACAGGTTTTCTGGTTACCGCCGTAGCCTTTGTTTTTATCGTGCCGAATGACATGGTTTATACCCAGTCGGCGGGCTTCCTCAACCGTATTATCAGGACTGGCGTCATCTACCAGAATTACGTCATCAACTAAATCGAATGGAATTTCGCGGTAGGTGCGTTCCAGGGTAAGCGCGGCCCGGTAAGCCGGCATGACAACAATTACTTTCTTGCCGTTAAACATGGTTCAAAACTAAGGGGTCAGGGTCAGTATGCCAATAATTTTAGAAACAGAAGCCGCTTGATTCGGCCATTAGCTAGTAGATTTGTCTGTTCTTCTGTGCGTTAAGCCTAGGACATTCATTTAGCGTTCATCATGCTTTCCAACGAGACGATATTTTTTCTGTGCTTTGCAGCATTTGTTTTGTTCATCATGGCCCTGGACCTGGGCGCGTTTTCCAAGCGTCAGAGCCATGTCGTTCATTTTAAAGAAGCCGCTTTCTGGAGTGCCATCTGGGTTGCTCTCTCCGTCATCTTCTACTTTTTCCTCAAAAACTATGGCTACCTCGTCCACGGCATCACCGACATGGCGCGGCTGGAGGAAATCAGAAGCCGGTACGCTGAACACGTTGCTATCGTTCCCGGCAATTTTGCGGCCAGTTTGGAGCGGTTTCAGAACAATATGTCGGTTGAATACATCACCGGCTATCTGGTCGAATACTCGTTATCGGCTGATAATATCTTTGTATTTATTCTGATTTTCAATACGTTCGGTGTTCGAGAGCGGTACTACAAAAAGATTCTGGTCTGGGGAATTCTCGGTGCTATCGTTCTCCGATTTGTCTTCATTTTCCTGGGTTCGGCGCTCATTCAGCGGTTTGAGTGGATTATGTATATCTTCGGTGCATTCCTGGTGTACACGGGTGTCCAGTTGTTTTTCCAGAAGGAAGAAGACGAACAGATTGACACCAACAGCCATCCTGTTGTGCGTTTTGCCCGCAAATATCTGAACGTGTTTCCGCGTAACGTAGAGGATAACTTCTTTGTCCGTGACAAAGTGAATCACAAGTTATTCGTGACGCCCCTGTTCATCATTGTGATTGTTATTTCGTTTACCGATCTGGTTTTCGCCGTCGACTCTATTCCAGCCATTTTTTCGATCACGAAAGATCCGTACATCGTCTTTTTCTCCAACGTATTTGCCATCATGGGCTTACGGTCAATGTTCTTCTTCCTGTCGAGCATTATGGATCAGTTCCGTTTCCTGAAAGTTGGCCTAGCAGTTTTACTAACGTTTATTGGCGCTAAAATGCTGGCCGAACACTGGCTGCATGATATTGGCTTCAAGCCCGTCTACTCACTCTATATTATTATCGCTATCTTGGGCTTAAGCGTATTGGCCTCCTGGCTGATACCGGAAAAAAAAGATAACCAGACCGGCACCCCGGTTTAACCAGCCACGCACCCGCGTTGGTTTGACGCATGAATGCATTGTCGGCCCTGCCGTTGCCGTCAGGCGTATTAAAGACGTTTCGTCGACGACTAACAAATCTCAGCAGCCGGAACCGGTCGCTGTTGCTGACGAATTTGCCCGTCAGTCAGTTTCTGGATCTGCATGCAACCGATCATGTCCTAGGGAAATCATCGTTTAGCCTGATCGTCGATCTGATTCGTCAGAAACCGGCGATCCCGCTCTGCGATGTTCTCGACCCGCGTCAGGAACGTAGCAATCAGTTGAGTCAGCAAATTCGCAAGATTCAGCGAACAGCTCAGTTCATCAGCGACGAACGCGGCACCGACGATCTCTACGTAGGCTGGCCGTTCGTGCGGGGGAAGTTTCTGGATGGTACCGTCATTCACGCACCATTGCTGTTTTTCCCGGTGGCGATCGAGCAGGCAGGCAAAACGTGGCAGCTTATCCGGCGAGGGGATGAATCTGTATTGTTCAATTCAACACTGGCCCTTGCTTATGGGCAGTTCAACCAGGTTCAGTTCAAAGAAGAGTTTACTAATCCCCCGTTCGAATCGTTTGACCGCGACCCACTGGCGTTTCGTACCCAGTTATACGAGTGGCTGAAAACGAGTCCATTCGCCATCAATTTCAACCAGAATCTCTTTGCCGATCAGCTGACCATCTTCGACCAGCAAAATCGAAAGGGGCTGGATCAACTCGAACGCATTGGCGAGCTAAAACTTTATCCCGAAGCCGTTCTGGGGATTTTCCCACAGGCGGGCTCCTTTCTCGTTCCCGATTACGATGCACTGCTGGGTGAAGGGCGGGGGGCTGAGGGTATAGGGCGAGGGGTTGAGGGCATAGGGTTGAATGTAATGGGCAAAGGGCCAGGGGTTGAGGGATTGGGTGATTGGGCAAGTAGTCAAGGTCAAGGGGTTGAGGGTGATGGGAAGTGGGAAATAGATAAAGATCAAACTATAGAGCAGGAGTATAACTCTATTTACGCCCCAAGCCCTCTACCCCACGCCCCTCAACCCCAAGCCCCCACGCCCTTAACCCTTCAGCCCCACGCCCTTAACCCCACACCCTCCCCCCCCCTCCCCGAGCGATTCATCCATACGCCTTTGCCGATGGACGCGTCGCAGGAGATGGCAGTACGTACAGTCAAATCGGGGCAGTCGCTGGTGGTGCAGGGCCCACCGGGCACGGGAAAGTCGCAGCTAATTGCCAATCTTATGGCTGATGCGGCCGCTACGGGTAAGCGGGTTTTATTGGTTTGCCAGAAACGGGCCGCACTCGACGTTGTGCAGGAGCGACTTCAGCAGGTGGGTATGGCTCCATTTATGGCGCTAATCCACGATTTTCAGGACGATCGTCGGGCTCTTTATGCGCAGATCGCCGAGCAAATCAATCAACTTGATACGTACAGACAACAAAACAACAGCCTGAATACCGTATTGCTGGAACGTGATTTCGACGTTGAAAGCCGCCGAATTGATGAGGCAGTGGAGATATTACAGGTTTTCAAACAGGCTCTCTTCGACACAACGGAATGCGGCATTTCTATTAAAGAGCTTTATCTAACCAGCGATCCCCAAGCACCGTCTATTCCACTGGGTGATCATTATCAGCAGTTTCGGTTAACAGAAATAGAACCGTTTGTACGCCGTCTGCAGGCTTATGCAGCTTACCAGCAGCAAGTAGGCTCAGCCCATGCCTGGAAAGATCGGGTTTCCTTTTCTGCATTTTCTGCTGCCGACCAATCGAAACTTGACCAGGCGCTCAGAAACTGGGTACAACTCGTACAGGATGCTAAAGAGGCAACGACTACCTTAGTTGGCCGTACCCTTGCGCTGACCGAGTTGATGCAATGGCTGGACCATCGACCCGTTATTCATCAGTTTAGTACGTCGCTCAACAAAACCAGTCAGACCGTCTGGACTGTCGTTCTACAACTTCGTCGCCAACCCGGTCATCCAGCATTGGCTGCTACCGGCGATTTGCTAGAGCAGGCAGCAACTCAATGGGAATCGGCGCTTAGTTCGCCGGGGCCGGCCGAAGATATTCCATTACCGAATCTCAATCGCTTCCGCGAGGTCCTGTTAGACGCGCAGCGCGTACGGGCCACCTGGCTGCAGTGGAACTGGTGGCTGATGACCAACGATCAGAAGGCCTGGCTCCAGCAGATGGCTACAGCCAACAAGTTAACGTTGTCTGCTGAGGATCTCCATACGCTGCATATCAAAGTTGACAAACGGGAGCAGTTGGAAATGATTCGCCAACGGGTGGCTCCTTTACTGAGTAATACAGGCCTGCCCGACGTCCCTGAGAGCTTACGTATTATTGGACAGGCGATCGAGCTGATTCAAGTTATAGCATCAATTCCAGCGCTAAATCAGCTTCCAGAGCCAATCTGGCAGATCTCTACTCAGGTCGATCACGTTGTCAATCGTTTAGTGGTCTTAGCCGGACGGGTAGAGCAACAACAGAATCAGCTCTATCTGACACAATCACAACGGGAGTTGCTTTGGCAGGATGTTACGCCTGCTACTGTGCTACGTCAGACCTTGTCGACGGATTTTGACCTGCTGGTTGAATCAGATCGGCTATATGCGCAGTTTTCAAACGTAGAACTGGAGATCATTTACCGACTTGCTTCATATTCTCCTGCTGATTGGTCAGCTGTTTTTCAGAACTCACTGCGCTTAGCCTGGATTGATCATATTGAGCAGCAAAAGCCCGAACTGCGTAGTGTTTCGTCGCTTCGGCTTACGCAGTCTGAACAAATTCTCCAAGACAGTATTCAGCGGAAACAGGCGCTGAGCCGCGATATTTTATTGATGAGATTGCGCGAGCAGACGTACCGGAACCTAACATTTAACCGGCTGAACAATATTGTTACGTATCGCGATCTGCTGCATCAGACAACCAAAAAGCGCAATGTCTGGCCCATCCGAAAATTGCTGAGTGCCTTTGCCGATGAACTGTTCAAGCTGATTCCCTGCTGGCTCGCATCGCCCGAATCGATTTCGGCGATCTTTCCGTTACGTGCTGAATTATTTGATCTGGTTATTTTTGACGAGGCCTCGCAATGCTTCGCTGAAAACGGCATTCCCGCGATCGCCCGAGCCAGGCAATTGGTTGTTACGGGCGACAGTCAGCAGCTTCAGCCGAGTGATTTATACCAGACCCGTCTGGACGAACCTGAGCCCGATGATGAATTGGCAAGCGCCTTGGAAGTGCCCTCCCTGCTTGGTCTGGCTGCCCAGCAACTGCCGCAGATTTCCTTGACCGAACACTACCGAAGCCGCTCGCTGGATCTCATTACGTTTTCTAATCAATATTTTTACAAGAATCAACTTAACCTCCTCCCCTATTTTAAGGACGTAAATCAGCATCAGCCTGCCATTCGTTATCAGAACGTAATGGGTATCTGGCAACACAACACGAATGCAGTTGAGGCTGCTGCTGTTCTTGATTTGTTGAAAAAACTTCATCAGGAAATGCCCGAGTTTTCGGTTGGTGTCGTTACGTTCAACTACGCACAGCAGCAGCTTATTCAGGATCTGTTGGAAGAAAACCCATCCCTTTTCGCCATCCCACAGCTGTTCGTTAAAAACATCGAGAACGTTCAGGGCGACGAGCGGGACATCATCATTTTTTCTGTTGGTTACGCACCCGATGCTAAAGGTCGCCTATCCATGCAGTTCGGCAGTCTGAATGTCAGTGGTGGCGGGAATCGCCTGAACGTAGCGGTTACACGGGCACGGGAACGCATCTATGTTATCACCAGTCTCTGGCCCGAGCAGTTACAGGTTGAGACGACAGCTAACGACGGCCCTAAATTGCTGAAAGCGTATCTCGCTTACGCCTTTTCCGTCGATCAGGGATACTTTAAGCCCGCTATTGCAAAAGATACACCATTGTCAGCGGCTTCGTTGCTTAAAACAAAGCTAAGCCACTCCTACCCGGACTGGCAGCCTGAGCTTCCCTTCGCGGATTTAGCGGAGAAGAAGGGTGATCAATACAAATCACTCATTATCACCGATGACGGTGCGTATTACGAACAAACAACAAAGCAGGCTCACGCTTACCTGCCCTTGGCACTCCGGCAGCATAACTGGCCATTTCAACGCGTCTGGAGCCGTGAATACTGGCGAAATCAGCTAAAAAATAAAGCCTGACGATTTCGCCAGGCTTTGTTTTTATTCGTTCATCATATCCACAAACTGATCGAACAGGTAATGTGAATCGTGCGGCCCCGGCGATGATTCCGGGTGGTATTGCACCGAGAAAGCTGGCTTATCTTTCCGGCGGATTCCTTCAATCGTTTTATCATTCAGGTTGACGTGCGTCACCTCCACATTGGCGTGGTCCTGCACTTCATCGGCGCTGACCGCGAAACCGTGGTTTTGCGACGTTACTTCGCAATGGCCTGTAATCAGGTTTTTAACGGGGTGATTCAAGCCACGGTGGCCGTTGTGCATTTTGTAGGTTGAAATGCCGCTAGCCAGCGATAGAATCTGATGCCCCAGGCAAATACCGAACAGAGGTTTATCGGAATCAAGTGCTTGTTTTACGGTTTCGACCGCGTAAGGCATGGCAGCCGGGTCGCCGGGACCGTTAGCAATGAAATAGCCATTGGGTTTCCACTCGGCCAGTTCGCTGTAGGGCGTCCGGGCGGGAAACACTTTACAGAACACACCCCGATTGTTGAAATTGCTGATGATGCTTTTCTTAACGCCCAGATCCAGTACCGCCACGCGCAGATCCGCTTCCGGATCGCCGGATTCATACGCTTCCTGCGTACTCACAATTGATGAAAGTTCCAGCCCGGCCATATCAGGCACTTCCTGTAGTTTAGCCAGCAGCGCGGCAGGATCCAGAATCTCAGACGAAATAATGCAGTTCATCACGCCTTTCGACCGGATATAACGAACCAACTGCCGCGTATCGATGCCGTGAATACCTACGATCCCTGCGCGTTCGAAATAATCCTGAAGTGAGCCGTCAGCCGTGTAACGGGAGTGAATATCTGAGAAGAAATTGCACACCATACCCCGAATCTTGATGCCGTTCGATTCCTGCTCGGCATTATTCAGGACACCGTAGTTGCCAATGTGCGAGGTCGTATTGATAACAATCTGCCCGTAGTAAGAGGGATCAGTGTAAATTTCCTGATAGCCCGTCATTCCGGTATTGAAGCAAATTTCGCCACCAGCAGTGCCAATCTTTCCAAGTGCCAGGCCCCGGTAAACGGTTCCGTCCTGTAAAACCAATAGCGCTTCGGGTTGCTTCGTATGTTTCATGCTGTGATTGGGATTATCTGAAAGTTTAAAAAAAAGGGCTAACCGTTACCGGCTAACCCCTAATTTGTATGGATAATGACAAGGTCATTAGCTCTTCTGCGTTTCGTCGTCAGCAGATGCTTCAGGAGCAGCAGGCGTTTCGTCAGCTGGTGCTTCCGGCGTTGCTTCAGCGACTGGCGCTTCGTCAGTCGTTTCAGCAGGAGCTTCAGTTTCGGTCGCTTCAGCAGCAACTGGAGCCGTAGCAACAGTTGCCTCTGGTGCGTCAGCAGCTTTCGAGCTACCACGACGGCTACGACGAGTTCTGGTAGTAGCCGTAGCTTTCTCAGCGGCAGCTGCCAGCAGTACTTCGTTAAAGTCAACCAGTTCGATCAGGCAGGTCTGCGCATTATCACCTAACCGGTTACCCAGTTTGATGATCCGCGTGTAGCCACCCGGACGGCTTGCAATTTTATCAGCAACCGCTCCGAACAGTTCTTTCAGCGTTTCTTTATCGTTCAGATACTGGAACGCAATCCGGCGGTTCTGGTACGTATCGTCCTTCGCCCGCGTCAGGATAGGCTCCACAAATTTGCGAAGCTCTTTCGCTTTCGCTACCGTCGTCTCAATACGCTTATGCAGGATGAGCGACGAAGCCATGTTCTGCAACATCGCTTCGCGGTGCGAGTGCGTCCGGCTTAGGTGATTATCTTTTTTACCGTGTCTCATTGTCTGGTGAAGGGAGGAAGGGAGGAGGGAGAAAGGAGTAAGGTAGTACCCTTTCTCCATTTTTCCTTACTCCTTTCTCCTTTGTGTTTTAATCTTCGTCTAGTCTGTACTTAGCGACGTCCATACCGAACGTCAGGTTTTTCTCAGCAACCAGTTGCTCCAGCTCAGTCAGCGATTTCTTACCGAAGTTACGGAACTTCATCATATCAGAAATCTCCAGACGAACCAGGTCACCCAGCGTACGTACGTCGGCCGACTTGAGGCAGTTGTACGCCCGAACGGATAGATCCAGATCCGCCAGCGATGTTTTCAGAAGTTTGCGCATGTGCAGTACTTCTTCGTCAACCACATTTTCTTCTTCTGGTTTCGTCGTCTCAAACGTCATCGTCTGATCCGAGAACAGCATGAAGTGCTGAATCAGGATGTAGGCCGCTCCTTTAAGCGCTTCCTCTGGGTGAATCGAACCATCAGTTTCGATGTCTAGCAACAACCGCTCATAGTCCGTTTTCTGTTCAACCCGCGTGTTTTCAACGCTGAACTTAACGTTTTTGATTGGCGTATAAATGGCATCGATTGGAATATGTCCAAATGGCAATTCGTTTACCCGAGGCTCGTCGGCAGGAACGTAACCACGGCCCTTTTCGACAAAAATTTCCATTTCGAGATCACGCGTGTCATCGATGTGGCAAATCTCCAGATCGGGATTCAGCACTTCAAACGAAGGCGAGAACTTCGATATATCACCGGCCTTAAGAACCGATTGTTTTTTAATGTTGACCGTAATTTTGTTGTCAACCATGTCCGAAATCTTTTTGAACCGAACCATTTTCAGGTTCAGGATAATTTCGGTCACGTCTTCAACAACGCCCTCGATCGAGGAGAACTCGTGCAACACACCCGGGAATTTTACGCTGGTGATGGCGTAGCCTTCCAGTGATGACAGCAGAATACGCCGTAGCGCATTGCCGATGGTTACACCGTATCCTTTTTCAAGAGGTTTAAACTCAAACACCCCGTGAAAGTCGTCGGCTTTCTCCACTACGACTTTGTCGGGCATTTGGAACGCTAAAATTGACATACGTTTCGTATTGTTTACAGCAGTTCTCTGCCTGGGAGTGAAGACTGAAACAAGCTTCGACTCTATACGCCGACAACGCCTTTGTGACTAGTTGGCGGCAAATGTACTGATCGAACGCTATTTATACTAAAGGCGGCAGAACCCATGAAGAGTTCTGCCAGCTGAATTACTTCGAATACAATTCGACGATAGCCTGTTCGTTGAAGTTCTCAGGAATCTGATCCCGCTCGGGATAGCTGATGAACTTACCCGTCATTTGCTGTCCGTCCCACTCAACCCAGTTGTAGCGTTTAGTGCTACGGGCTGACAGGCTTCCGGCAATAGCTTCCAGCGATTTCGATTTTTCACGAACGCCGATCAACTGACCAGGTTTCAACGAATAAGAAGGGATGTTAACGACTTCACCGTCAACAATAATATGCTTGTGAGCAACCAGCTGACGGGCTGCCCGACGTGATGAAGCGATACCCAACCGGTAAACCGTGTTGTCCAGACGAGCTTCGCAAAGTTTCAGCAGGTTTTCACCAGTGATACCTTCACGAACCTGAGCGCGGTGGAACAGGGCCCGGAACTGACGCTCCAGAATACCGTAGGTGTATTTTACTTTTTGTTTTTCCATCAACTGGACGGCGTATTCGGACTGCTTCCGTTTACGACCGCGACCGTGCATACCCGGTCCATAATTCTTTTTCTGAAGCGCTTTGCTGGTGCCTAAGATTGGTTCACCGAACTTGCGCGAAATTTTGGCTTTTGGCCCTGTGTAACGTGCCATTCTTTAATGAATGAATAATTGTGAAACATCGGACAGACACAACTGAATGTCGCCTGCCCTTATTCATGCCATCCGTATATTATACACGACGACGTTTTGGCGGCCGGCACCCATTGTGCGGCAGCGGGGTAATATCACGGATCGTTGTTACTTCGATACCTGAGTTCTGAATAGTACGGATAGCCGATTCACGACCTGATCCTGGACCTTTCACGAAAACTTCTGCTTTGCGCATTCCCAGATCGTGGGCAACGGCAGCACAGTTAGAAGCGGCTGTCTGAGCAGCATATGGCGTATTTTTCTTTGAGCCACGGAAGCCCATTTTACCCGCCGATGCCCAGGAAATAACCTGCCCGTTCATGTTGGTGATCGAGATAATGATATTGTTGAACGTAGCCCGGATGTGAACCTGACCTACGGATTCAACAACTACTACCCGCTTTTTCGCTTTGTCTTTGCGTTTTGCTTGAGCCATTGTTGTTAGGTAATCGTCAATGTGTCACCAGCCTTCATTACTTGCCATCCAGTAACCAGATGACCACAAATGCGCCGTATGACGATGAGCGACCGATTAATTATTTCGTTACTTTCTTCTTGTTAGCAACAGTTTTCCGTTTCCCTTTCCGGGTACGTGAGTTGTTTTTCGTATGCTGACCACGAACAGGCAGCCCTTTCCGGTGACGAAGACCCCGGTAGCAACCGATGTCCATCAGACGTTTGATGCTCAGCTGAACTTCAGAACGTAGCTGACCTTCTACCTTGTACTCATTCGAGATAGCGTTACGTACTGCGCTCGCTTCATCATCAGACCATTCGCTGGCCTTCTTGTCAACACTGATACCGGCGTCGGTCAAAATTTTCTTTGCCCGGCTGCGGCCAATGCCGTAGATGTAAGTCAGCGCAATTTCACCACGCTTCTTATCTGGAATATCAACACCTGCAATACGCGCCATGCTTAACCTTGTCTTTGTTTATAACGGGGATTCTTTTTGTTGATCACGTACAGCTTCCCTTTCCGACGGATCACCTTGCAGTCTTCGCTGCGCTTCTTAATAGACGCTTTGACTTTCATGTGATTTACAATTTATGACCCTTGAAGTACGGTCTCCTAACCGTTTGGTCAGGAGTTACGCGCTTATTTATACCGGTACACGATTCTCGCCTTACTTAAATCGTAGGGCGACATCTCTAACTTAACTCGGTCACCAGGTAAAATCTTGATGTAGTTCATCCGCATTTTACCTGATATGTGAGCGATTACTTCATGCTTGTTGGCCAGTTCGACCCGGAACATTGCATTTGATAACGCTTCCAGGATGATGCCATCCTGTTCGATAGAATTCTGCTTTGCCATGTTTACGTTAAGCCGCCGTCAGTTCCTGTGTGTCAACCATCAGGCTGGTATTTGCCGTGACGGCTTCAATGTATTCGAAAGTAGTCAGAATCTCAGGCTTCCCTTTTCGTACTGCTACTGTGTGCTCAAAATGGGCAGAAGGTTTCCGGTCTACCGTACGGATTGTCCATCCATCACGCTCCTGAACAACCCCTTTCTTACCGAAGTTAATCATCGGCTCAATGGCCAGAATCATACCTTCACGTAGTTTTGGTCCTTGTCCCCGTTTACCGTAGTTCGGCACTTCGGGTGCTTCGTGCAGGTCCTGGCCGACGCCGTGTCCTACCAATTCCCGCACTACCGAATACCCAAACTTTTCCGTATACGTTTGGATTGCGTAACCAATGTCACCCACCCGATTCCCGTCAACTGCTTTCTCAAGACCAACGTATAGTGATTCTTTCGTCCGAGCCAGCAATTTGCGAACTGACTGATTTACCTCACCTACAGGATATGTGTATGCACTGTCGCTGTGATAACCATTCAGCTTTACCCCACAATCGATGGAGATGATGTCGCCGTCTTTTAATTCGTATCCGCTGGGGAAACCATGAACAACGACCTCATTCACTGATATACACAAAGAAGCAGGAAATTTATTGTAACCTAAGAACGACGGGATACCCCCGTTATCTTTGATAAACGTTTCTGCTACCCGATCCAGTTCCTTGGTTTTCACACCCGGCCGAATAAGCTTAGCCACTTCGGCATGTGCTTTTCCGAGAACCTGAGCACTTATTTTTATCAGATCGATTTCTTCATCGCTCCGGATAAAAATCGTTTTTTCCTTTTTGTCAGAACCGGCCATGTAATTAGGCTGCTACAGTTTCACTCGTGCGACCTTGAATACGACCTGACTTCATCAGCCCTTCGTACCGGCGCATGAGGAGATAACTTTCTACCTGTTGCAGAGTATCCAATACTACACCGACCATAATCAGAAGCGATGTACCACCGAAGAACTGTGCAAACCCGCTTGTCATACCGAATAGATTTGCAATAGCAGGTAGGATAGCTACGACAGCAAGCATCACAGCACCTGGTAATGTAATCCGGTCCAGAACAGTACCAATGTATTCTGACGTCTGGATACCAGGCTTTACTCCGGGAATAAATCCACCGCTGCGTTTCATATCGTCTGCTATCTGGTTAGGGTTAACCGAAATAGCCGTATAGAAGAACGTGAAGACGATAATTAAAAACGCAAACAGCAGATTGTATTGCCAGGTCGTATAGCTCTGGAATGCATTCTGCACACTGGCCGCGAAATCGCTCTTTTCAGCAAACAGACCTGCCACATACGTTGGAATGAACATCAGCGCCTGAGCGAAAATGATCGGCATTACACCAGCAGCGTTCAACTTCAGCGGTAAATACTGACGTTGCCCCCTACTACTTTATTACCGATAACCTGCTTAGCATATTGAATTGGAATCCGGCGTACCGCCTGCGTCAGTACTACAGCGCCCATGACGACGAAGTAAAGGGCTACTAACTCAAGAACGAAAATCAATAGTTGCGATGTACCCCGTGACAACCCTTCGCCATAGATGGCACCTGGCAGCCGTGACACAATCCCAATCATGATGATCATTGAAATACCGTTTCCAATTCCTTTGTCTGTGATACGCTCACCCAGCCACATACAAAAAATAGTACCTGCCGTAAGAATAAACACAGATGCAATTCTGAACAGCGCCCGGTCGATTAACAGAGCTTCGGGTGGAATCGTCGTACTTACATACGTAATAGCCTGAACAGCCGTTACCCCAATCGTCAGGATCCGGGTAATTTGGTTCAGCCGTTTACGACCCGACTCCCCTTCCTTCTGCATCTTTTGAAAGTAAGGCAATGCCAGTGTTAGCAACTGAATAGCAATCGATGCCGATATATAAGGCATGATGCCCAGCGCAAAAATTGACGCCTTACTAAATGCACCACCAAGAAAGGTGTCTAACAGACCAAGTAATCCTTGAGGATTCAGATTCAATCTGCTCGGGTCCACACCTGGCAGCACGATAGCCGAACCAAGACGAAACGCCGTGATAAACAACAACGTGTTGAGGATACGGGTCCGCAACTCGTCAATTGCAAAAATATTCTTAAACGTGGTGATGAGTCGGTTCATGGAATATAACGGCTTACGCCGTGCTCACGACTTAGTTCGCTGCTTCTTCTTTCGTTTCTTGAGAAGGTAAGATTGCCTTACCACCTGCTTTTTCGATGGCTTCCTTCGCACTAACTGAGAAGGCATGCGCATGCACTTCAACAGCGGTCGTCAGCTCACCACGGCTCAGCACTTTAACGAGGTCTTTTTTGCTAACAAGACCATGTTCACGCAGAAACTCAAGGTTAACTACGGTTACGCTTGTTGCATCCACCAATGCCTGAATCGAATCCAGGTTCAACGGCTTATATTCAACCCGGTTAATATTCTTAAAACCAAATTTCGGTACACGACGTTGAAGGGGCATCTGACCACCTTCAAAGTGAACTTTACGACTGTACCCGGAACGCGACTGCGCCCCTTTGTGACCACGCGTAGACGTACCGCCCATGCCTGATCCCTGCCCGCGTCCGACTCGCTTGCGCTCTCTGACGGAACCTTTTGCCGGTCTAAGGTTGCTTAAATTCATTATTGTATAGATATAAAAGATGATTCTTCTGGCTTTCTACAGGGCTTTATTATGAAAACCCAGACTATAGAAAACCAAAAGAATCGCAAAGATACTTAAATTTCTTCAACCTTCACTAAGTGTTGAACTTTGTTGATGGCACCACGTAGTGCATCATTGTATTCCAGTTCAATACTCCGGTTGATTTTGCCCAAGCCCAGTGACTTGATAGCGTTTTTCTGCGTTTGCGGACGGTCAATCGTGCTTTTGACCTGTGTAATACGTACCCGTGCCATAAGTGGTGTCGTTTAACCGTTGAACACTTTAGCCAGACTTACCTGCCGCTGGAACGCTACCTGGTGAGGCAAACGCATCTTCAGCAGGGCATCAAGCGTTGCCTTTACTACGTTGTGAGGGTTAGAAGAACCCTTCGATTTTGCCAGGATGTCACGCACGCCAGCTGATTCCAGCACAGCACGCATAGCACCACCAGCAATCAGTCCCGTACCAGGAGCTGCTGGTTTCAGCAGGACGAAGCCACCGCTGAATTTACC
Source organism: Spirosoma sp. KUDC1026 (assembly GCF_013375035.1). NCBI lineage: Bacteria > Pseudomonadati > Bacteroidota > Cytophagia > Cytophagales > Cytophagaceae > Spirosoma > Spirosoma sp. KUDC1026. The sequence continues at coordinate 5,658,453 of NZ_CP056032.1, forward strand.
TTCCATCTCGTGAGGAACAGTATGCTTCAGAAGAGGAATCTGCACCAGGTTTTTCTTAGCATCTTCAACTCCTTTAGCAATAGCGTCAGTTACTTCATTGGCTTTACCCAGTCCGTATCCAACAACACCATTACCATCACCGACGACGACAATCGCCGAAAAACTAAACCGGCGACCACCTTTTACCACCTTAGCGACCCGGTTGATAGCAACTACCTTTTCCTTGAGGTCCGCTTCGTTATACTTTGTCGGTCTTGCTGCGTTCGTTACCATTGCTTGCTTAGAACTTGAGGCCAGCCTCACGGGCTGCATCGGCCAATGCTTTTACTTTACCATGATACAGATAGCCGTTGCGGTCAAACACAGCACTACTGATGTTTTGTGCAACCGCCTTTTCGGCTAACCGCTGTCCTACTTTTTTCGCAGTATCAGCAGTGTTTCCTTCTACTTCGCTTTTCAATTCAATCGACGAGGCCGACGCGACGGTACGGCCAGCGATATCGTCGATCAATTGCGCGTAGATCGCTTTATTTGAACGGAAAACGGAAAGCCGTGGGCGTTCAGCCGTCCCGGAAACCTTAGCCCGGATGCCAAACTTAATCCGTTGTCTTCTCTCTTGTTTATTCGTTGCCATGTTATTTGATTCCGACCAAATTGGCTCGTTAAATGATCATTGTTGGTTCACTGTAGCCATTAATTGCCAAGTACATCTGTTGTAGCCAGATACCGACAATCAATGACCTGGTGACCTTATTTTTTAGACGAAGACTTACCAGCTTTCCGGCGAACTTGTTCACCGATGAAGCGGATACCTTTGCCTTTATATGGCTCAACTTTGCGCAACGAACGGATTTTAGCCGCAACATCGCCAAGTAGTTGCTTATCCGAACCTTCCAGATAAACTTTTGGGTTCTGTCCTTTTTCCGTTACAGCCGTAACTTTTACCTCCTGAGGTACTGCTACGTAAACGTTGTGCGAATAACCCAGTTGCAGTTCTAATACGTTATTGGTAACCGATGCTTTGTAACCAACCCCGATCACTTCCAGATCAAGTTTAAATCCTTCGCTTACACCTGTAACCATGTTGTTTACCAGAGCGCGATACAGACCGTGCAGGGCTTTGTGGCGCTTTTGCTCCGTTGGACGCGTTACCTGGATCTGACCATCTTCAACGGCGACCGAAATATCCGGATCAACCGCCTGAGTCAGCGTACCTTTTGGTCCCTTAACCGTCACAATGTTACGGTCATCAACAGATAACGTAACGTTCGTGGGCAGGGCAATTAATTTCTTACCTATGCGTGACATCGTTCGTTCAGATTAATACACGTAACACAAAACCTCACCACCTACGTTAAGCACTTTGGCTTCTTTGTCAGTCATCACACCTTTCGAGGTAGAGATGATGGCAACACCTAGTCCGTTGAAAATACGCGGCAGGTTATCGGCTCCACGGTATTGACGCAGACCTGGACGGCTGATGCGTTGTAGATCAACGATAGCAGATTGCTTCGTTGTTGGATTGTACTTCAGAGCGATTTTGATGCTGCCCTGTGGGGTACTATCATCGAACTTGTAGTTCTGAATGAAGCCTTTATCGTACAATACTTTGGTAATCTCCTTTTTTATATTTGAAGCAGGGATCTCCACAATCCGGTGTTTTGCGCGGATGGCGTTTCTGACACGTGTCAGATAGTCTGCTATTGGATCTGTATTCATTCTTAGCGTTGCGTTACTTGCAAACCCTTGTTTTTGAGAAAGTTCGCAAAATTACGGAAACTGAATTACAAATAGAAGTGATGCTGGAATTACCAGCTCGACTTGGTTACGCCTGGAATTTTCCCTGCTGATGCCATTTCACGGAACGTTACCCGAGAAATACCAAATTTACGCATGTATCCCCGTGGACGGCCGGTCAGTTTGCACCGGTTATGCAACCGAACAGGCGAAGCATTTTTAGGAAGCTTGTCAAGTCCGATATAATCACCAGCGGCTTTCAAGGCAGCCCGCTTTGCAGCGTATTTAGCCACCAGGGCTTCGCGTTTCCGCTCACGTGCTTTTATTGATTCTTTTGCCATGTCGGTTGGTTATTTCTTGCCGGTGTTTGCGAACGGCATTCCCATTGCTTTCAACAGTTCGTAGCTCTCATTATCGGTATTAGCCGTTGTTACGAACGTAATATCCATACCAGAGATACGCGCTACTTTATCGATACTGATTTCCGGGAAAATGATTTGTTCCTGAATACCGAACGTATAGTTACCACGACCGTCAAAACCTTTGTCGCTAATCCCTTTGAAATCACGAACCCGTGGGAGCGACACCGCGGTCAGGCGGTCAAGGAATTCATACATTTTTACGCCACGTAGCGTAACCTTCGCACCGATCGGCATTTTCTCCCGCAGTTTGAAGTTCGATACCGCTTTCTTCGACATCGTCGGAACGGCTTTCTGTCCTGTGATCGTCGTTAATTCTTCGACGCCTACGTCAACCAGTTTCTTATCTGCGACAGCGGCACCGATCCCTTTGTTGATGACGATTTTGCTCAGACGCGGTACTTGCATTACCGACTTATACTGAAACTTGTCTTTCAACTGAGGTACGACCTCACTCAAATATTTATCTTTCAGTCTTGGCGTTGCCATTTTCTTAGACCTGTTCTAGTGTTACTTACGAACATCCGGGATAAAGTTGCCGGTCTTCTTCGAGAAGCGCTGCAACTTACCTTTGTCATTCAACTTACGGCCCGTCCGGGTTGCTTCACCCGTGGCAGGATCAACCAGTTTCAAATTACTGATATGAACTGATCCTTCCGTTTTTACCAGGCTACCCTGTGGGTTTGAAGCGGTTGGTTTCACGTGTTTGGTGATCATTGCGACACCTTCAACGCGAGCCCGATCTTTTTCAACGATCACCTCTTTCACTACCCCACGCTGGCCTTTTGAGTTCCCACCGATTACAAGAACCGTATCGCCAGTCTTGATGTGGAATTTGTGCTTTGGCAGTGTTATTTTCTTTTCCATAGCTTACAATACTTCCGGGGCTAACGATACAATCTTCATGAACTGTTTCTCACGCAACTCACGAGCAACAGGTCCGAAAATCCGGGTACCACGTGGCTCATCGTTATTGTTCAGCAGTACAGCTGCGTTGTCTTCGAACCGGATGTAAGAACCATCTTTACGACGTACTTCTTTTTTGGTACGAACGACAACGGCTTTTGATACCGTGCCCTTTTTCATGTTGCTGGACGACAGCGCTTGCTTCACCGTCACGACAATCTTGTCACCGACCGATGCATACCGCTTGCCTGTACCGCCCAGGACGCGGATAACCAGCACTTCTTTAGCACCACTGTTATCGGCTACTCCTAATCTTGATTCTTGCTGTACCATGGCTTACTTCGCCTTTTCGATGATTTCGACTAATCTCCAACGTTTGTTTTTACTCAACGGGCGGGTTTCCATGATGCGAACCATATCGCCGATACCGCACTCGTTTTGCTCGTCATGTGCGGTCAGTTTCTTCGTTTTGTGTTGAAACTTGCCGTACAGTGGGTGTTTCACCTTGCGTTCGATGGCAACGGTGATAGTTTTCTGCATTTTATTGCTGGTCACCCGTCCAATCCGCTCCTTCCGGGCGTTACGCTCTGAAGCAGCTGCTTCGGTTGCGGCAACGCTCGTGGTTTGCGGCTGCTCAGTGGCTACTACCGGTGTAGGTTCCGCCTGCGGTGCTTGTTGCTCTTCCATTGTCGTGTCTTATTGGGCTTGTGCTAATTTAGCCGTCAGTTCCGTGTTCAGGCGAGCAATCCGTTTACGGCTCTCGCGAATGCGCATCGGGTTCTCAATTGGAGAGACAGCATGCGCAAACTTCAATTTTAACAGACGATCCTGTTCAGCACCAATTTCAGTACGAATCTCGTCGGCTGACAGTCCTTTCAAATCTTCTTTTTTCATCTTGCTCGTTGCTTGGGGGATTACGCGCCTTGCTCTTGGTAATCACGACGAACCACAAACTTGGTCCGAACTGGTAATTTCTGAGCCGCTAAACGTAGGGCTTCCTGACCCGTTGCTAAATCAACACCCGTTGCTTCGAACATAATCGTGCCGGGCTTTACGACGGCTACCCAGTATTCTGGGGCACCTTTACCTTTACCCATCCGTACTTCAGCCGGCTTCTTCGTGATCGGCTTGTCTGGGAAAATACGAATCCAGACCTGACCTTCCCGTTTCATTGCGCGGGTTACCGAAATCCGGGCTGCTTCAATCTGACGGGCCGTAATCCGACCCGGCTCCAGCGATTTGATACCGAAGGTACCGAAGGCAATCTCATGGCCGCGTGATGCAATACCAGGAATCCGGCCTTTCTGCTGTTTGCGGAATTTAGTTCTTTTTGGCTGTAACATGGCCTTTGCTTACTATATAGGGCTTTTAGCCGTTAAGATTATCGTCTTTGTCCACCACCACGGTTTCCACCGCCCTGGCCGCCACGGTTTCCACCGCCCTGACCACCACGGTTTCCGCCACGATCATTACCGCGTTCGTTACGGTTCCGACCACCACGGTCGTTGCCATCGCGATCGCCACGTGGGCCACGACGGTCGCCACGATCGTTAGCGCCAGCGCTACGTTCGCCGGCTTGTGCCTGGCTCATCATTGCTGCTGGAGACAGATCACGCTTACCGTACACTTCACCCTTGAAAATCCACACCTTGATGCCGATTTTACCATAAACGGTCTGTGCTTCAGAGATAGCGTAATCGATGTCAGCCCGCAGGGTGTGCAGAGGAACACGACCTTCTTTGTATTGCTCCGAGCGAGCAATTTCAGCACCACCTAACCGGCCTGATACTTTCACTTTGATGCCTTGGGCACCAACGCGCATGGCCGACTGAATAGCTTGCTTCATTGCACGACGGAACGAGATCCGAGCCTGTAGTTGCTGAGCAATTGCTTCACCAACCAGTTTAGCGTCGATTTCGGGTCGTTTGATCTCGAAAATGTTGATCTGGACATCTTTGCCCGTGATCTTTTTCAGCTCTTCTTTGATCTTGTCAACTTCACCACCACCTTTACCGATAACGATACCTGGACGAGCCGTATGAATCGTCAACGTAATACGTTTCAGCGTGCGTTCGATAACAACACGGGCGATGGCGCCTTTTGGAATACGGGCTGCTACGTATTTCCGGATTTTTTCGTCTTCAACGAGTTTTTCCGAAAACTCTTTACCGCCGTACCAGCTCGATTCCCAGCCCCGAACAATACCAAGTCGCAGGCCAACTGGATTTATTTTTTGTCCCATTTCTTTTTATTGTTCGTTTTCAGGAGTTTCTGCTTCTGCCTGGCTCAGTACGGGTTTGGCAGCACTGTCTACAACAATCGTGATGTGGTTAGACCGCTTCCGGATCCGGTGACCACGACCCTGGGGAGCAGGGCGCAGGCGTTTCAGCATCGGACCGCCATCAACGAAGATCGTTTTTACGTACAAATCAGCGTCTTCAATTCGCTCATCTTCGTTCTTTTGCTGCCAGTTGGCAACGGCCGACAACAATACTTTCTGTAGAGTTGCGGCACCAGCCTGTGGCTGATATTTCAGGAGACCCAACGCCCGGCTAACACGCTGACCACGAATAAGGTCGGCGATCAACCGCATCTTACGGGGAGACGTGGGCACATCTTTAAGTTTTGCTACTGCTTCCATAGTTTCATGGCTGGGGCTTGGGGCTTGGAGCTAAGGGTAAAACCACCCAGGCCCTACGCCCTGCACCCTGCGCTTATTTATCGTTTGCCCTTGTCTTTCTTCGCGGTGTGTCCCCGGAAGTTACGCGTTGGAGAGAATTCGCCCAGTTTGTGACCGACCATGTTTTCGGTTACATAGACAGGTATGAATTTGTTGCCGTTGTGTACAGCAAAGGTGTGGCCTACAAAATCTGGAGAGATCATCGAGCGACGCGACCAGGTTTTGATAACCGACTTTTTGCCCGATTCGTTCTGCGTCTGTACTTTGTTATCCAGACGAAAATCAATGTATGGGCCTTTCTTAAGTGAACGTGCCATTGTTATCTATTACTTTTTGCGTCGGCTGATAATCATACTTTCAGAAGCCTTGTTCTTGTTACGGGTCTTCTGACCTTTCGCGAACTGGCCATTCCGTGACCGTGGGTGACCACCGGATGCCCGGCCTTCACCACCACCCATCGGGTGATCAACAGGGTTCATAACTACAGCACGAACGCGGGGGCGACGACCTAACCAGCGTTTCCGGCCAGCCTTACCAAGCACAACGTTCATGTGGTCGGAGTTCGATACCGAACCAACCGTTGCCATGCCGATGCTTAGTACCCGGCGGGTTTCGCCTGATGGCAGACGCAGGATAGCGTATTTATCTTCACGACCAACCAGCTGTGCGTATGTACCAGCCGAGCGGGCCATCGAACCACCTTTACCAGGCGTCAGCTCGATGTTGTGAATAATTGTACCAATCGGCATAGCCGACATTGGCATTGCGTTACCGACATCCGGCGTTACGCCCTCACCCGACTGGATGGTTTGGCCTACCGTGATGCCTTGAGGGGCGATAATGTAGCGTTTTTCACCGTCAGCGTATTGAACCAGCGAAATGCGGGCCGAACGGTTTGGGTCATACTCTACAGTCAAAACTTCGGCTGGCTGGCCGACTTTATCGCGCTTGAAGTCAATGATGCGGTAATGCTTCTTATGACCTCCACCAATGTAGCGCATAGTGCGGTGGCCTTCACTGTTCCGGCCGCCGGTTCTCTTCAGGGGCTCCAGCAGGCTTTTTTCCGGCGTGGAGGTGGTTATTTCCGCAAAGTCAGGCGCCACGCGAAAACGGGTACCTGGCGTTATTGGTCTTAGTTTTTTAACTCCCATGACTGATTTATTGGTGCAATGCTGGTTTACAGGTCAGCGTAGATATCTATTACTTCGCCTTCTGCAACCGTAATGATTGCTTTCTTGGTGGTTGGGGTTTTCCCCGTTACAACACGTCCGTTGATGTTCTTGCTCCGGCGCTTACCGAAAACACGCATCGTGTGTACAGCTTCTACGTTAACGCCGTACATTTTCTCGATGGCTTTGCCGATTTCGAGCTTGTTGGCTTTTAGTTCAACCTCAAAAGCATACTTCCCTTGCTTGTTAAGGCCCGTCATCTTTTCAGTGACGATTGGTCGTTTCAGTACGCTCATGATCTTATTTGTCGAACAACGTTTGAATGGTTGACAGCGCTTCTTCACTGATCAGCAGTTGGTCTGCATTCATCAGGTCATAGGTATTTACCTGAGCCGCTGTCGTTACTTTCGTTTTCTGTACGTTCCGGCTCGATAGTACTACGTTCGTGTCTATTTCGGGCAGAATTAGCAACGTCTTACGACCACCTACGTTCAATGCGCTCAAGAACTGGATATAATCTTTCGTACGAGGAGCTTCTAGCGTCAGGCTATCGATAACCGAGATTTTCTCAGCCTGTGCTTTTACGGCGAAAGCAGACTGGCGAGCCAGCGTTTTTACTTTTTTATTCAGTTTGAAGCTATAATCCCGGGGGCGAGGTCCGAAGATCGTACCACCACCAACGAAAACTGGCGATTTCAAGCTACCTGCCCGAGCACCACCGGTTCCTTTTTGCTTCTTCAGTTTGCGGGTCGAGTGTGCATTTTCAGCACGTTCTTTCGCTTTGTGCGTACCCTGACGTTGGTTAGCCAGGTATTGTTTCACGTCGAGGTAGATCGCGTGTTGGTTTGGCTGGATGCCGAAAACCTCCTCCGAAAGGGTGACCTTTTTGCCTGTGTCTTCTCCCTTGCTGTTATATACGATTACTTCCATGGCTTACTTCTCGATAATAACGTATGAATTTTTAGCGCCGGGAATCGAACCGCTAACAACGAGCAGGTTTTGCTCAGGCAGAACACGCAGCACACGCAGGTTTTGAACCGTTACGCGATTGCCGCCCATGCGGCCGGCCATACGAAGACCTTTGAATACCCGCGATGGGAACGAGCAGGCACCGATCGAACCTGGGTGACGACCCCGGTTGTGCTGACCGTGCGTTTGACCGCCAACCCCACCGAAGCCATGACGTTTCACAACGCCCTGAAAACCGCGACCTTTAGCCGTACCGACTACGTCAACGAATTCCTGCTCGGAGAATACATCGGCTACCGTGAGGACTTCGCCAAGGTTCAGTTCCTGTTCGAATTCTTTGAATTCAACCAGTTTGCGCTTGGGCGTGGTGCCAGCTTTCTTAAAGTGACCCAGCTCCGGCTTGTTGCTGTGCTTTTCTTTTTTGTCGCCATAACCCAGCTGCACAGCTTTGTAGCCATCTTTCTCGACGCTACGGACTTGAGTTACGACACAGGGACCCGTTTCAATCACTGTACATGCCAGAGCCTGCCCGTCCGCATTGTACACGCTGGTCATCCCGATTTTCTTGCCAATTAAACCAGACATTTGTGTTTGTTTAAAGTAAGCAGGTAAAAAATAGGTACATTCCCGCACCCGGTCCTTCCGGGTATTCGGGCCGCAAAGGTAGACAGATTATCAGACGAATCCTATATCTGCTTCACAATCAAGGCCCAAAAGACACAAAAAAAGTCAGACGCGCTGCACCTGACTCATCACGGGCAGACAATACCTAGCTTAGCAAGGTTTGTTTGCCCAAAAGTCAGATGTGGTTTCTACCGGATCGTATTGACCGCAGCGGACCTTCACCCTCGTATGTCGTTACCCGTCGTTGCGAGTTTGGGAGTGCAAAAATAGAAATTTATTTCTGCTTTCAAAAAATATTTCTGAAAGAAAGTTTTGATTATCAAGAAACAAGCGGCAAAATCAGAGCAATGCCCGTAGTCTTCCATAAAAAAAGCACCGTCAGTCAATATACGTGATATTGTTCTGACGGTGCCTTATCAATTCTATCGTTCTCCTACAGGTGAATTGCCTCGCCGTAGGCAGCTTCGGTAGCGTCTTTAATAGCTTCCGACATGGTTGGGTGCGGGTGAACCGCTTTCAGAATTTCTTCGCCCGTGGTTTCCAGTTTACGAGCGGCTACTACCTCAGCAATCATTTCGGTTACGTTGTTACCGATGAAGTGAGCGCCGAGGAACTCGCCATATTTCGCATCGAAAATAACTTTTACAAAACCTTCTGGCGTACCAGCGGCTTTGGCCTTACCCGATGCGGTGAATGGAAACTTACCAACTTTTAGTTCGTAACCAGCTTCGCGAGCTGCTTTTTCAGTGTATCCTACTGACGCAATTTCGGGCGTGCAGTACGTACAGCCGGGAATGTTGTTGTAGTTCAACGGTTCAACGTGCGGCTGACCAGCGATTTTCTCGACACAAATAATGGCTTCGGCCGAGGCTACGTGTGCCAGTGCCTGCCCCTTCGTTACGTCGCCAATCGCATAGTACCCTTCTACGTTGGTCCGGTAGTAATCATCCGTAACGATTTTACCGCGATCCAGGGCGATACCTACTTCTTCCAGACCGATGTTCTCAACGTTGGCAACTACGCCAGCCGCTGACAGCACTACGTCTACGTCAAAGGTTTTCTCGCCGTCCGGCGTCTTCACGAACACTTTGCAGCCATTACCGCTGGTATCGACTTTCGTTACTTCGGATTTTGTGAAGATATCGACCCCTAACTTCTTGTACTGCTTAGCCAGCTCTTTCGAGATATCTTCGTCTTCAACAGGTACTACGTTCGGCAGGAACTCAACGATCGTTACTTTCGTGCCCATACTAGCATACACGTAAGCAAACTCAACACCAATAGCGCCAGAACCGATAACCAGCATGGTGTCTGGTTTTTTCTCCAGCGTCATTGCCTTCCGGTATTCAATGACTTTTTCGCCGTCGATGGGAACGTTTGGCAGTTGACGCGCCCGGCCACCGGTAGCAACGATAATATGCTTGGCTTCGTATACCGTCGTTTTACCATCTTTATCCGTTACTTCAACTTTCTTACCTGGTTGAACTTTACCAACGCCACTGATAACGTCGATTTTATTTTTCTTCATCAGGAACTGGACGCCCTTGCTCATGCTATCGGCAACGCCCCGGCTCCGTTTGATCACGGCACCGAAATCAGCCGTTGATTCACCCTGAACGGTGATTCCGTAATCGGCAGAGTGTTTGATATATTCAAAAACCTGCGCTGACTTCAGCAGCGCTTTGGTGGGGATGCATCCCCAGTTCAGACAGATACCGCCGAGGCTTTCGCGCTCGATAACGGCCGTTTTTAACCCTAATTGCGATGCCCGAATGGCGGCTACGTAACCGCCAGGCCCGCTACCCACAACGATGACGTCGTATTGTGCAGCCATTATTCTCTTTTGACTAATATGGATTAAACAGGTGTACTACCCTCAAAAACAGAACGCAAAGGTAGGCGGAAAAGTTGATACCGGAGCCAAACCCATTAAGGACCTTCTTTTGTTCTATCTTTGCCAAGTCTAAATTTTAACAAACGACAAGTTCATGACAACTGATCAGTTGACCGACTTGAGGGCCAGAGTAGAGGCTCTAAGGGGGTATCTTTGACTACGACAACAAGAAAACGCAGCTAGCCGAACTTGAACAGCAGACGTTCCAGCCGGAGTTCTGGACCGATGCGGCCCGCGCCGAAGGCGTAATGAAACAGGTGCGGGGTCTAAAAAGCTGGACGACGGGCTACGAGCGTCTGAACAGTCAGTTTGGCGATCTGGAAACGCTATTCGAGTTTTATGAAGCGGGGGATGTGAGCGAAGACGAAGTTGATGCCGAAGGCGAAAAAGTCAACTCAACGCTCGAGGAACTGGAACTCAAGAAAATGCTTGGTAACGAGGAAGACCAGCTAAGTGCCGTTCTGGAAATCAACGCGGGTGCTGGTGGTACCGAAAGCCAGGACTGGGCCGACATGCTGTACCGGATGTATATGCGCTGGGCTGAAAAGCACGGCTATAACTTGAAGCAGGTCGATTACCAGGAAGGCGATACGGCCGGTATTAAATCGGCGACGATTGAAGTCGACGGGGCGCTGGCATATGGTTTTCTGAAGTCTGAGAACGGTGTGCACCGGTTGGTACGCATCTCACCATTCGATTCGAACGCCCGGCGCCATACGTCATTTGCCTCTGTTTTTGCCTACCCGCTGGTCGATGATACGATCGAAATCGACGTCAATCCAGCCGATATTGACTGGGATACGTTCCGTTCGGGGGGAGCTGGCGGCCAGAATGTAAACAAAGTAGAAACTGCCGTTCGCCTTCGCCACAAACCCTCGGGACTGATTATCGAATGCCAGCAGGAACGGAGCCAGCTCCAGAACAAAGAGGTGGCCATGCGTTTACTGAAATCGAAGCTTTACGAGATCGAAGTGCAAAAACGGAACGCGGCCCGCGCCGAAGTGGAAGCGGGCAAGCAAAAAATCGAATGGGGATCGCAGATACGCTCATACGTACTGGACGACCGTCGGGTAAAGGATCACCGCACTGGTTATCAGACATCCAATACTGAAGCTGTGCTGGACGGAGACATTGATCCGTTTATCAAGGCATTCCTGCTCGAGCAGGAATAATTTTCAGACAGGTATATACAGGAAAGCCCACTGATTTCTGATTCAGTGGGCTTTCCTGTTGTTTATGCTGCGTATCATCAATCCCGGAAAACAAACTTCGTTGCCGTTCCCGCCGTCACAGTGGAGTCGATTAGAGCTCCGCCCGGCTGGTACCGTAACACATAGCCGAACTGTCCAGCCGGTGCCGCAATCCCGCCATAGATCACCCCCGTTCTTGGGTCGGTTCCTATACTTGAAAACACGCGCGAAATGAAGGGAACAGGCGGTAAACTCGTATCAGTTACCAGGACCCGGTATGTCGCTCCTCTTAGTCGGTTCACTAACGGATCAAAATAAGCGTTCACGACGTAAAACGTTTGCTTATCGGCGCTCAGCGAGATTGAAACGGGGTTCTGATTGCCTGTGCCCACCACAAACCGGGTTTCTATCGTCTTACTACTTGGGTTGATACGGACCATCTCCCGGGTCGATAGTACGTATGCCCATAATTTACCATTGGCATCAACGGCAATGGGGTTTACGTTGGTGCCCACTACAATTCCAGGCTCTTTTACTAGATCTTTTTCAGTATCAATTACCGTCAGTGAAGCTCCTCCCTGCACGTTGCCAACAAACGCTTCGTAGTCGGCGGCCACAACGCGCTCGGCACCGGCAGCTACCGGAATTTTTTTTGTTACGGCTCGGGCCGCCAGATCAACGACCAGTACGTAGGAAGCCGCGTTGCTGTCAGTACCCCGGCAGGTGATGTATGCTTTATTTGGACCGGCGGCCCCAACAAATCGAGGATTCTCTACATCGGGAGCGGAAAGCGATGCCAGCTGAGCAAAGGTACCCACGCTGACAATCTCGACTTTGTCCTGTCCGGCGGTACTGTTGTCAACCAGGATTACGCCTTTTCCGTTGATCTCGGCATAGTCCTGTACCGATCCACCCAGCGTTCTGGCATTGACGGCGTTAAATACATCGAATTCAAAAGCCCCCCCCGCCCGGGGGATAAACGTAATAGACCCGTTGTTAGCACTGCCCGTGTTAACGACGTAAGCACCCGATTCGTAAGGCAGCACTTCGGGTTCGGTTACTCGGCAGCCCGTCAAACACAACATTAGTAATGCTGGTACGGATCTGACTAACCTTTGTTTCTTCATGGAAATGATGGAGCCAATGCCCCCAGGTTTATCAGGAGGGCGGTAAAATATTGCCCATCGTGAGGATTACAAAGATAGACGTGCTAGGTTTGCTTTTAAAACGTATTGATAAATCGACCGGGTAAATCCCGGTACAGGGGGCAGATGAAACAGGGATTATGGTCATTGGCGGGGCAACGCGCCCTAGTCACGGGTGGCACAAAAGGAATCGGTGAAGCAATCGTTCAACAGTTTCTGGATTTTGGGGCTTCCGTATTTATTGTGGCTCGTGATAATGACCTCCTGCAAGAGCAACTTACGACGTACCGCCAGCAGGGACACACCGTGTTCGGTCTGGCGGCTGACCTGAGCCAGCCAGGAACCGCCAGCCAGATCATACAGGCCGTAAGTCAGGAATGGGATCGTCTGGATATTCTGGTTAATAACGTTGGTACCAACATCCGAAAACCCACCATCGAGTATAGTCCTGTTGAGTACGACCATGTCGTTACGACCAACATGCGGTCGGTTTACGAACTGTGTCAGGCGGCTTATCAACTACTAAAAACATCCGGCAACGGTAAGATCATAATGGTGTCGTCGGTATCTGCCCTTACGCATACCAGCAGCGGTTCGCTGTATGGCATGACAAAAGCCGCGCTTCTCCAACTAACGCGCAACCTGGCTGTTGAGTGGGCTGCCGATAACATTCGGGTAAATGCTGTGGCGCCCTGGTACATCAGAACCCCACTGGCAGCCGCCGTCCTCAACAATCCCGAAAAAATGGCGGGTATACTGGCCCGTACTCCCATGAAACGGGTGGGTGATCCCGAAGAAATCGCGTCTATCGTTTCGTTCCTCAGTATGCCCGCGTCGAGCTACGTAACGGGTCAGACGCTTGCGGCCGATGGCGGTCTGCTGGCCTGGGGGTATTAGTTAGTTTCACATTTTTTTTCTGGCAACGCAACCCGATTCGGGAATCCTCCGTATTGGCGAATGAACCGGTTCAACTGTTCAGTTTTTCATCTTAAACACAGTTGACACAATGTATTCATTCATCAAATCCGCTCGCCTGATGGTAGTGGTTACTGCGCTTACTGTACTGATCGTTTCCTGCCGTCAGAGCGATACAACGCCGGCACCGGATCTGGCTATTGGTAGTACGTCGCTAGGTAATGTCCTGACAGCAGAATCCGGTCGAACACTTTACTTCTTTGCTCCCGACGCGAACGGCAATGCGAATTGCACGGGAACCTGCCGCGAAACCTGGCCTATTTTTTACCAGGAAACGCCGATGTTAGGTGGTAATCTCAAAGCCGCAGATTTTACCACCATCACCCGGGCGGACGGTGACAAGCAGACCGCTTATAAAGGCTGGCCACTGTATTACTACAAAAATGATACGAAGGCGGGCGACGTAGCCGGGGAGAACATCGGCAACGTGTGGTACGTAGCGAAGCCCAATTACACCGTCCTGATTGGTTCGGGACAACTTGTTGGTCAGGATGGCAAGAACTACACGAGTGACACAAAAGAAGGAACAGGTAATTCGCTGTTTTTAACAGACAGCCTCGGGACTACCCTCTACGCCTTCGCCAACGATAAGAAGAACAAAAACAATTATACCAAAGCTGATCTGAGCAACAACCCTGTCTGGCCCTTATTTGAAAGCTCGGTTGGTGAGATTCCGTCGGCGCTGAGCAAAGCTGATTTCAGTACGACTTCGGTCTTTGGTCGCACGCAGCTTACGTATAAGGGCTGGCCGCTTTATTATTTCGGTAATGATCAATTCAAGCGGGGAAGCACGAAGGGAGTAAGCGTACCAAGACCCGGCGTCTGGCCGGTTGTTTATAAAACCACAGCAGACGCACCAGCTAACTAAGTTGACTTAAGTCGTAACGATGGCGAACGTACCCCACATGCCTCCCCTACCCGACCTGCTGGCCGGTTGCCTGCGCAACCAGCGGCAGAGTCAGGAGCTGCTATACAAGCAGTTTTACGGGTATGCCATGAGCGTTTGTCTGCGTTATGCCCCTACCCGCGACAGTGCACTGGAGGTTCTGAACGACGGTTTCCTGAAAGTATTTACCCGCCTGGATCAGTATGACTCCGCTCAACCGTTCAAAGGCTGGCTCCGGCGGATCATGATCAACTCGGCCGTTGATCATTACCGGCAGGAAGTGCGTCACCACAACCAGGACAACCTTGAGCAGGCCGAGCAGCTTAGCGCACCGGATGCTGTCGATGCGTACAGCCAACTGGCTCACGAAGACCTGCTGATGTTGATTCAGCGACTATCACCAGCCTATCGGCTGGTTTTTAACCTGTATGTTATGGATGGATTTACGCACGAAGAAATTGCCGGACAACTCGGCATTTCGGTAGGCGCGTCTAAATCAAATCTGGCCCGCGCTCGGGAAAACTTGCGCCAATTATTGAAGCAAATCAATCAGGACGAGTATGCAAGAGTTAACCGATGACCAATTGGACGGACTCTTCAGAAAGTCGGCTGAAGAGTTTGAGCCAGAGTTCGATGCAGCCGCTTGGCAGGCGATGCAGCAGCAACTTAATGATCGTGATAAAACACTGTTCTGGAGTAAGTTACTACGCTGGGGTATGCCCGCTCTGGTCCTGCTCCTGGTAACGGGTGGTAGTTGGTACGTTTATGAAAACCGCTGGCCAAAACCTGCGGCTGCCATCAATGTGACAGCGGGTTCATCAATAGAGGTTCCTGTAGCAAAACAAGATGGGGAGCCTATTTTCCATTCTGTCAAGCCACCTTATGAGCAGCTTTTGCCGGATCAACCCGCCCCAGTCCAGGACGAACCAACGCGCGTTGGTGAAGTAATCACAGCAATTCCTGGAGGACCGGCAGAAGCACGTACCGAAACAGCGAAAAAGATAACCGAGAGTCGAATTTCTGTCCCAACTAGCCGCCGTTCAGAAGTAGTAAGGGCAAGGGTTGTTCCATCATCAGCTCCTACGTCTGCTCCGTTTGTCCCGTCAACAGATCGTCGGGTGGGGGTGTCACAATCACGTAAACCCAGCACTACTGCCCATCGAGGAGCTAGTGCGGCAACTTTTGTTCAGCGCAATGTCCCACCGCCTGTTTATCAGAATCCGGTGGCGTCACGGCCGAATGATGGTAGTCTGAATCCAGATCAACTGGTGCCGGAAACGGCTTTGCCCGTTGCGTTACCGGGTCTGGATACTTTAGCCAATAAGCAAGCCCGGTGGCCAGCGGCAGATGCATTGTCGCGACACGAAGTCGCTCAACCTGTGGTTGACGTACCGATGGTTACTCCATCGGTTCAGGAAAGGAGTTTCAATGTCCGGCTGCTGGTTTCGCCGGACCTAAGCAGCGTTGGCCTGAAAGACTTCCAGCGGCCGGGTACAAATTTCGGCGCTTTGCTCGAATATCAGTTTGCCACTCGCTGGCGGGTTCAGGCGGGGGTGTTACGTAGCGTAAAGGTTTACGAGTCGCCCGCTGGTCGTTACGAGTGGAGTAGCAATACTTGGCTGGTTCAGCCGGAAAGTGTCTACGGGCGTTGCAACATGCTGGACATTCCGCTTAACCTACGCTATGATTTTGCCCTTCGCCCCCGGCCGGATGGCCGCAAGAATCGCTGGTTTGTCAGTAGTGGTGTCACTACGTACATCATGCTACGGGAGGACTATAGCTACAACTACGCGAATCCCGTCGATCCAATGATTAATGACAGAGCCCGTCAGTGGACTACGAGCACCGGCGGCTATGGATTCAGCCACCTGAATGTATCAGCCGGATACGAACGAACCTTCAGTAAGCGTTTATCGTGGCAGATCGAGCCTTTTTTTAAAGTACCTCTGAAAGGCGTTGGTTATTACAAACTTAACCTAATAAGTACCGGCGCTTTCTTCTCGTTGCGGTATAAGCTCCGGTAAGTGAGTCGTTTACCCGTGCAACAGCGGAGCTAATTTATACGTATCAACAACTGTAATCAGATTAATACCATGAAGACCAATCCAACTACCGAATCAATGAACCGTGGCGAATTCCTGCGCAGCCTGGGCTTAAGCAGCGCGGCCATGATGGCCTTCTATTGCATGGGAACGACACTGACGTCGTGCTCCAAAAGTGACAGCAGTGACCCTGCCCCAATGCCAGGAACCAACACGAGTATTGATCTAACTTCTTCAACGGCCAGCGCCCTGAAAACAGTAGGCGGCTACATCTACCAGGGCAGTATGATCATAGCCCGGGTTAATGGAGGTGGTTACGTCGCTCTGGCGAAAGCCTGTACCCACCAGGGAACAAACGTACAGTACCGCCTGACGCAGAACGATTTTTACTGCCCTAACCACGGTTCAGAGTTCAGCACGACGGGGGCTGTTGAAATGGGACCGGCAACGCAGGCTTTAGCGGTCTATAAGACAGCCTTAAGTGCGGATGGAAATACGTTAACGATCACGGCTTAACCCGACTCGCTCCTTTATGAAACAGTTCTTTCTAGTTTGTTTCGCCTTCCTGGCGATGGGATCGTTACGGGCGCAGGATACCACAGCCGTTCGGCGAGACTCTGCTCAGACAACTGGTGATGCTGACGCGCTGCTGGCAGGTCTGTCGGACTCAACCGAAGCGCAGCCACTGCTGCCGCGCAAAATGATTTTTACGCAGCGAGCGTTCTGGGGTCCCAAAGGATTACTGCGCGTGATGAACGTAGCCCCACTTACGCCCGAGGGGCGGACAAAAGAACTGAAAATCCGCCGGGGGATGTTGACGGCTCACCAGATTGGTGGTTTTGTTACGCTGGCCGGTTTTATCGCCCAGGGTTTTCTGGGCGCCAAGCTCTACAATGCTTTTGGCGAGGATTATACCCGAATCAAACGCCTGCACGAAGGGGCTGCGACTTTTATCAACGTATCGTACGGCACGACCCTGGCATTGTCACTCACAACGCCCCCACCAATCGTCGGATCAAAACGTGGTTTTACGACCATTAAACTGCACCGGTATCTGGCCGTTGTTCACCTGACGGGCATGGTAGCCACCAACGTGCTGGCACACATGATCCAGACGAATTACGAATTAAAACCATATCACCGGATAGCAGCCTATACCACCTTCGGGGCATACGCAGCTTCAATCGTTGCGTTAACTTTCTAAACGTATGAAAAACTATCTTTTCTGTGGCTATCTCCTAGCCATCGGGCTTCTTGTTGCCTTCAAAAACCCAACGGCCAAACGTAAAATAGTGGCCGACAAATCGAAGTCTACCATCACGTACGCAGCCGTCCATCCGCTTCATAAATGGGAGGGCGTTAGCCGGGAGGTGAACTGCGCGATGATCTACAACGACGACACCAAACTACCCGAAAATCTGGCGGTTTCGGTTAAAGTAGCCTCGTTTGATAGCCAGAATAATAACCGGGACTCCCACGCTGTAGAGGTGCTGGAAGGGATCAAATACCCAAACGTAACGTTTGTCAGCTCGGATATCAAAGCGGGGGATAACGGTAACCTGGTCGCGAAAGGCAACCTAACCTTTCACGGCGTTACCAAGCCCGTTACGCTGCAGGCAACCCGGAAGGAAGAGAGTGGCAAAATGACGCTCACCGGCGAATTTCCGGTGAGTATGGCTACGTACAATATTGAGCGTCCCTCGCTGATGGGTGTTAAAACCGAAGATCAGATGACCTTAAAATTCAACGTTGTTTTTCCGGTTAACTAGGGTTCCTTAGAACGGCTCGACAGAGTTCGTACGTGTGTTGTACACCGGCAGGCCTTTCAGCAAATCTGCCCGCTTCTTTCCACCCATAAAAGAAAGTTTTCCCGCCTGATCGCGGCTTTCCCGAATCGCCGAATCAACAAATCCCTCCTCGGGCGAAACAGGCGTCAACGAGCCTAGCTGCGACTGCTTGACAAAGTAGGCGTTGATACCGGCGCTGTTGCATCCCACAAACGCATATTCTTTTGTCTCGGCAAGGTCGCAGAGAGCACGTAACGACGCGCCAAAATACAGATGGCTGTAATGGGCTTTACTACGGACAAAATCCGGCTGGTAAGGCACTGTTACTGACCGCTCTGGCCCAAACACGCTGTTGTATTCAACGATGACAATGTCCGGGTCGGCAACCGTCACAGCCTGCCAGATCCAGTAGTCATTTCCGTCGACATCAATACTCAACAACCCAATCGGCCCGTTGAAGCCGTCTTCAGTCAATAGCTGATTGATATTTTCGGCTGAGACAAAAGCGGTCTTCGCCGTAATGTCGTGCTGCCAGTACAGTTCCTCAGCCTGAATATCGGCAATATGCGTCTGGCTACCGTCCATTACAAGTCCGCGCCAGCGGTTGTTGAGCAGCAGAAAGCGCGTATTGGCTTCCTGATAGTTTTCAACGCCAAACTCCACAAAGCTGCGATCCCGAAGCTGGGCGTGCTGAATTAGATATTGGATAATCCCGTCGTCGCCAAACTGGGAAAACGCTTTGAATTCGGCCCTCGCCAGCGTCGTTGCGCCCGCGGTGCTTTTCGCCATCAGCTGCCCCATCAGCAGCCGGTTGGCGTGTAAATCCGACCGGGTCTGTTTCAAGAGCTGGATGTAGCTGCGTAGTTTACCAAGCATATAAGTCCCTTTTAACTACGCAGCAATGGACCGGTTCAGGCCACGCCGGGATAGGAAAGCGCTAATCACCACCAGCACCGACGCCAGATAAAAGGGGGCTCCGGGTAAATAGATCGGGGCGGCCGGTGATGTAAAATATGAGAACAGATTCGTCATAATGAGGGGGCCAAAAATAGAGGTCGTACTAGTCAGGCTAGTCAGCGCCCCCTGCAATTCACCCTGTTCGTTGGCCGGCACCTGATTGGAGATAATACCCTGAATAGATGGTCCGGCAATACCGCCCATGGCGTAGACCATCATAAAGGCAAACATCATCCAGCTTTGCGTGGCAATGGCAAAGAGCAGAAAACCCATCGCGCTGAACATCAGCCCCACATAAACGGCCCGCTGTTGACCTATTTTAGGGATGATGATCCGGCTCAGGCCGCCCTGCACAATGGCGAACGAAAGGCCAATAGCAGCCAGCGATAAACCAACCGTTTTTTCGTCCCACTTGAATTTCTCCATCGAGTAGAATGTCCATGTACCCTGCACCGCGAAGCCAGCAATATAAACCAGCACCAGCGACGCCACCAGCCCGAGAATAACCGGATATTTTCCCAGTCGCATCAGCGAGCCGATCGGATTCGCCCGGCGCCAGTCGAAAGGACGTCGGTTTTCGGGGGCAAGTGACTCCGGCAGAATGAAAAAGCCGTACAGGAAATTAACCATGGTTAATCCGGCCGCCACAAAGAAGGGTACTCTCGGGCCGTATTGCCCTAAAAACCCACCAGCAGCCGGACCAAGAATAAAGCCCACGCCAAACGCGGCCCCGATCAAGCCGAAATTCTGTGCCCGTTTTTCGGGTGTGCTGATGTCCGCAATGTAGGCGGTAGCCGTGGTGAAACTAGCTCCCGTTACACCGGCCAGCAAACGGCCGATAAAAAGCCATTCGATCGTGGGGGCAAATCCCTGAAGTATGTAGTCGAGCCCAAATCCGAAGAGCGAAAAAAGCAACACGGGCCGACGCCCAAAACGGTCGCTCAACCCACCCAGAATGGGCGAGAAAAGAAACTGCATGGCAGCATAGGAAAACGACAGCCATCCGCCCCAGCTTGCCGCCTGACTGATGTTACCGTGGATGAGCTGTTCAATTAGCTTCGGAAAGACCGGGATAATGATACCAAGGCCTGTTACGTCGATCAGCAGCGTAACGAAAATAAAGGCAAGCGCGGGAGCAGTAGACCGTTTGGGCATGAAAGAGGAAAAAAGAGGAAGGGGACGAAAGGGAGAAGCGGGACGAAAGGGGTTTCAGCACCCTTTTCCCTTTCGTCCCTTTCGTCCCCTTCCTCCTTTATTTACTATGCGTATGTATTCAACATCACTGGCATCACCAGCATCAGGATATCTTCGTTTTCTTCTTTGTCAGCCGGAATCAGCAGGCCGGCCCGGTTTGGTGCCGACAGTTCCAGACTGATCATTTTTGCGCTCAGGTTGCTGAGCACCTCGGCCATCAACTTGGCGTTGAAGCCGATTTCCATGGCATCACCGTCGTAATCGCAGAGAAGTTTCTCGTTGGCTTCGTTCGAGTAATCCAGATCTTCGGCCGAGATGGTCAGCGAGTTGGTTTTCAGCGACAGACGAATCTGGTGTGTCGTCCGGTTGGCGTAGATCATAATCCGCTTCAGCGAGTTCAGCAGATCAGTCCGGCCAATCGTCATTACGTTTGGATTGTTGGTCGGGATGGCATTTTCGTAATCCGGGAAACGCTCGTCGATCAGGCGGCAGATCAGTTGCGTTGGCCCGAATGTGAACGACGCGTTCGCCTGGCTGAATTCAGCCGTAACGGGGATACCTTCTGGCAGCGACGCCTTCAGCAGTTGCAGCGCCTTACGAGGAATGATGATCGACGAACTGGCAGCCGCGTTCAGATCCGTCCGGCGATAGCGGATCAGGCGGTGTCCATCCGTGGCAACGAACGTAGCGTTGTCGGTATTCATCTGCAGAAACACCCCCGTCATCGCTGGACGCAAGTCGTCGGTACTTGTCGCGAAAACCGTATTGTTGATCGCGGCTAACAAAACTTCCGATGGCATTTCAACACCCATGGTTTTGCTCACGGTCGGCAGTTTCGGGAAATCAATCGGGTTCTCGCCCGACAGTTTGTACCGGCCATTATCGGTCAGAATTTCGGTGCCAAACGTATCCGTGTCGATGTTGACCGTTACGGGCTGTTCGGGCAAACTGCGCAGCGTATCCAGCAGCAGTTTCGCCGGGATAGCGATCGAACCGCTTTCGCTGGCTTCTACCGGAATCTGCGTCGTCATCGTCGTCTGCAGGTCCGACGCGGTTACGGTCAGGGTTCCGCCCGCGGCATTTTCGTCAACGTCGATACGGAACAGGAAATTTTCAAGGATAGGCACGATGGGGTTCGTGGCCACCACACCATTTATATTCTGGAGGTTCTTGAGCAGGACAGAAGAAGAAACGATAAACTTCATATATCAATCGTTTGAAGGAGTGCTTATGATTTAGACTAGTTGACAAAAGTAGCAAAAAAAAGCCGACCGCGGGTGCCTTCTTATGATTCGTTAGGCAGAACCTTTTTACTTTTTTTCAGGGTTATCTACCCGACAATTTAAAAGTAATCGGTGGGTATCTAGCTACTGATTATCAGCCCTGAATTATGGAAACAGAAATTATTAACCGGGTGGCCGGCAGCGGCCTCGTTACGCTGAATCTCGAAGACTATTACGCTTCCGGCGACCGGGTGCTATATGACCTGAAAGACAACCTCTTTATGGGTCTGATTCTGAAAGAAAAAGACTTCCGGGCCTTTTTGAAAGAACACGACTGGAGCCAGTACGCGGGCAAACACGTGGCCATCACCTGCACTGAAGATGCGATCATTCCAACCTGGGCGTATATGTTACTGACGTTACAGTTGCAGCCCTACGCCAAGTCGATCGTTTACGGTTCGCTCACAGATCTGGAAGAAAAATTATATTTCGACGCCATTGCCAGCATTGATGTAGCCGACTATCAGGATGCCCGGGTGGTTGTCAAAGGTTGTTCGGATGTGCCCGTTCCCGTAGCGGCTTACGTAGAGCTCACCCGCGTATTACGTCCTGTAGTGCAAAGTCTGCTGTTTGGCGAACCGTGCAGTACGGTGCCTTTGTACAAACGCCCAAAGCAGGCGTAATCAAAGAGGATGTTTATCTACTGGTTTACAATAGATTACACCGGACCCATAACTATCCATACCGAAAAGTTAATAATGTGCCCACGCGGGCACATTATTGTTACCTGACACTTCCTTCTGTCGGCAAGCCGTTTATATTTGGTCAATCCGTCGCTCGTCCCCGGTAACGCGAACGAGTTGCGGAGCCACCGTACGACGCCCTTACCGATATGATTTCTCTGCTCCCCGCCCAAGCGCTGAGTCCACTGTCGCTGTTTCTGTCAGCCATGGTTTTCGCCGTCAGCTTTTGGCCAGGTCCACGCTCCACAACGTTTCGGCATTTCCTCCGGATGACTTTCCGCCGTCGGAGTCAACGACGAGGAGTCGCCCCCTCATTTACTCCGCAGCTCTCCGGTCCCTCCTTCAACCAGGTTTCAGATCCAAAGTCAGAGCATTTTATCCGCGACCAGACGGTGCTCATTACCGGCGCAGCAGGGTCGATTGGTAGCGAACTGGTTCGGCAGGTGTTGCAACAGAAACCCAGCCAGGTTATTCTAATCGATCAGGCAGAGTCGGCGCTCTACACGCTGGAGGCAACCCTACGTCAGGAATATGACAGCGCTGTCAACGTAGTGGTGCAGATTGCCAATATCACTGATGCAGGCCGGATACACCGGATCTTTGCTACGTACCGACCCGCCCTTGTCTTTCACGCGGCCGCCTACAAGCATGTACCATTGATGGAGCAACACCCTTACGAAGCCATCAACGTGAATGTGCTGGGAACCCAGCTCGTTGCAGACATGGCGGTTCGCTTTGCCGTGCAGAAATTCGTCCTGATCTCCACCGATAAAGCGGTCAACCCAACCAGCGTTATGGGTGCGACTAAACGTCTGGCCGAAATGTATGTCCAGGGACTTAACCAACAGTCAGCCACGCGCTTCGTGGTAACCCGGTTTGGCAATGTGCTGGACTCCAGTGGATCAGTTCTGCCCCTGTTCAGGCAGCAGATAGCCCGCGGAGGGCCGGTAACCGTAACACATCCACACGTTACCCGTTATTTCATGACTATTCCGGAAGCCTGTCACCTCGTGCTGGAAGCCGTTATTCTCGGCAGCGGTGGCGAAGTATTTGTGTTCGATATGGGCGAACCCGTTCGTATCGCCGATCTGGCCCGGCAATTAATTCAGGCCGCGGGTTATGAGGTCAATACAACTATCAAACTGACATTCACCGGGCTGCGTCCGGGGGAGAAACTACACGAAGAGTTGTTGCATACCACAGAAACGGCACTCCTCACCCGTCACCCCCGCATCCAGGCTGCCCGGCTAGAAACGCCGGATGCTTATCAAACCCAGCGTGCCTTACGGGAGCTGGCTCGCATATTACCCTATGCAGACGATAGTACACTGGTGCAGTTTTTACAGAAAGTCGTTCCTGAATACACAAGTCGAAATCCGTTGTATGGTCAACGAGATTTTATGTTATCTACCAGGAGTGTTCTCAACTGCATCGCGCCTGTTGTTAAGGAAAGTGAATCGATGCCGATTCATCCGTAAGTTTGGGGTATGCTCGATTTTCGTCTGCACGTTTTTTACACCGTCGCCAAGCGGCTCAGCTTCACCAAAGCTGCGGCCGAACTGTTCGTTACGCAGCCCGCCATCACCAAACATATTCAGGAATTGGAAAACCAGTTCGGAACGGCTCTCTTCGACCGACGTGGTAATCAGATCAGCCTGACCAAAGCCGGAGAGGTGTTCTTGCGTCATGCCGAAACAATCGTCGCTACCTACCGGCAACTGGAATTCGACATCAACGCGCTGAAGGGGAAATCGGGCGGCACGCTTCGACTAGGGGCCAGCAGTACCGTAGCGCAGTACGTCATTCCGCCCGTGCTGGCCCGTTTCCGCGAACGTACCGCCGACGTAACAGTCTCTTTATTGAGCGGGAACACAGAACAGATTGAGCAGCAACTTCTCAATAAGGACATCGATCTGGGGCTGGTTGAAGGCCGAACGCACCATAGCGATATTCGCTACACGCCATTCGTGAAGGACGAACTGGTACTAGTCTGTCGCCCCGATCATCCGCTCGCCGATTTCGACGAAATCACGCTCGACGATCTGAAAACCATTCCCATTCTGCTGCGCGAACGGGGCTCGGGATCACTGGAGGTGGTTGAGCACGCCCTACGGCGGGCAGGCCTGCGCCTGACAGATCTGACGATCGAGATGCAGCTGGGCAGTACTGAAAGCATCAAATCCTACCTCAGCAGTTCGCGCTGTATGGCGTTCGTGTCAGTCTTTGCGGTGCAGGACGAGTTACGGGCTGGGAGCCTGAAAATTCTGGATATTCAGGGACTAAGTATTCAGCGGGATTTTTATTCAATTCAGCTACAGGGCGTGAACGAAGGGCTGGCCGATACGTTCATGCGTTTTGCCCGGCATCATTACCGGAACGAGGGCAGCTAATCGGTTCGGATTTATCTTTTTGCCACGTCCACTTTATACAGCCATATTTTCCAGTAGCTCTCCGAATCGTTGACGATCTGCTGCAGGACAAGCCGGTTTTGAGTAGCATTCCGGATGGGGACTGCTGAGATCAGGTACTTCCCTCCCATCGCAGCCAGCGCCGACGTATTAATCTGCAAACGCTTCACGTCACGGTTTTCGGTTTTCCCGAACAGGTAATTCATTCCCAGTTCAGCCGTATAGAGATACGCCCGACAAGCGTAGGCATCGTAATAGGCCCGCATTTTAGGGGTTCCCTTTGCCAGTTCGGTGGCAATTATCCGGCGAAACGCATGTTTGTAAGCCAGTGGATAGTTATTCTGGTAACTGTCCAGTGTGTAAAAGCCGTTGTACTGGGCCACAGACGGATGCATGCCCAGGCAGATAACCCGGTAATCGGATTGCGGCTGGGCAATGTAATTTCGGATTCGGGCAAACTGCCGCTCGGCGAAGAACGCCCGATAAGACGGATACTGCGCTTCGGTTACAATACCCGCCATTTTACCCACGTTGATCAGCCATTCCTTATTAGCAACGATCATTAAAATCAGTTGCCCCGCCAGCACTAGTTGACTAATCGTTCGCTCGTTTCTGAACTGCCGCAGCGCCAGTGCAAACAGGTAAAACCAGAGCGTAGGTAGCATGAAGTAGAAACGGTCGAACTGGAAAACCCGCAGTTTCAAGCCCAGCCAGCTGGTGCCCAGATCAACAACGAGGTAGTGGTAAAAGCCGTGAATCAGGCAAAAAATGCCCGCCAGGACGGGTAAGCCAATCAGCCATTTCAGCGCCTGCGTATCCTGTTTCCGGTAGGCACGCCAGGCCCCCGCCAACGCTAGTGCCAGAATACCCAGCGTCAGAAAAGCGCCGGTATTGAACATCGGCCAGACGAACAGATCGGCACTTCTGCGTAAGCTATCGATGACTTTCATCGACCGCAGTCGGCTATAATCAAACTCGATACGTTGCGAGATATAGCGTTCATGGATGAAGCCGTAAATCAATTCCCACTCGCTTACCAGATAAAGCACCGACAACAAAGCCAGTCCCACTACGTAACGCCACTGAACTGCCCCGCGCCGGTACATCACAACAACTCCAATCCCCCCCAGCACAATGCAGATAAACAGTCCGGCCCAGACGAAGAACGAGTAGAACGGGAACAAGGTAATAACCAGCCAGTCTGTCCAGCGGGGTTTTATCGTTCGGGAAAGCAGATTCAGAAAGGCGTATAACAGCAGCGGCTGTCCGCTTACCGAAGCGCCATGAACGATGTAACCCGGCACCAGGGCGAACAGAAAAGCCAGCGCCACGCGGGTTAGTACCCAGTTTGTTTCGGGCAGGACGTGTTTCCGCAGCAGTAGAAACATGCCCAAGAAGCCAATGCCGTGGACAGCTATAAAATTGACGACCTGCGCCGTATAAGGCGGCAGCAGATAAAACGAGAGTACTTCCAGATTCAGCCCCGTCCGAAAAGCCGAGCGCGGGATTCCGGCCGACGGGCCGCCACTCATTACGTTTGGAATGATCGTATTCAGATCGAAATCAAAGGCCGTGTTCGTGATCTTCAGCAGGTACAGGTACAGAAAATCGCTGTCCAGATTATCATGAACCGTCAGATGAGCGCCTTCCCCGAGCCAGACATAGGGCAATACGTACAGCCCCAGCAGGGCAAGCGCAATTGTCAGATAATTCTGTTCAGAACTGGTTAGTTGCGTAGATTGCCTGGCGGCTAAAGACGAGCGGGACATAAGCAAAGTAAACCAACGGACAACCAACATTGGGCAGTATACCGAAGCCGTTTAGACCGCGAAAGTACTGAAATTGGTCGACACCGGCGGAGTCTCTCTTTTTTGTAGTTTTACAGCCAACTCAATTCCCTGCTATGAAACTAGCTTCTACC
The DNA here is from genome assembly GCF_013375035.1 of Spirosoma sp. KUDC1026. NCBI lineage: Bacteria > Pseudomonadati > Bacteroidota > Cytophagia > Cytophagales > Cytophagaceae > Spirosoma > Spirosoma sp. KUDC1026. The sequence goes on from NZ_CP056032.1 coordinate 5,685,322, forward strand.
TTGCTTCTGCTGGCGTCAATTCCAGCCTCTGTAAGCATAGCCCAGCCCCGACCTAAAGCCTCGACATCACTCCCCGAATATACCATCAGCCGCGCTGAGGTTGAAGCACACACGTACTTTCTGGCCTCCGATGAACTGATGGGCCGTCGGACCGGTGAAGCGGGTAACCGCGTGGCGGCCCGGTATATTGCCGAGCAGTTCCGGCTCTATGGCCTCAAGACACCACCGGGCCAGGAAGGCTATTTACAGACAATTCCTTTTGAAAAAATCAGAGCGGCCAGTTCAGCTACGCTGCTGATTGGGAACGATACACTGAAACTGGGAAAAGAGCTGGTCGTTATGGCCGGTAACCCCACCAACGTAACGGGCGAAGTAGTATATGTTGGCTACGGCCTGACCGACGGCGAAGACGGCTACAAAGGCCGCGACCTGAAAGGACGTATTGTCGTGGCGCAGGGCGGCTCGCCCGACGCAAAAAGCCCGCGCGAGATCTTTTCAGCGGCCGAGGCCAAACGTAAATTGGCTGCGGAGAAAGGCGTAGCCGCTCTTATCGAACTCTACAGCGAGTCGATTCCCTGGGGATTTGTCAATCAGTATTTCAACCGCGAGCAGATTACGTCTGCTATGCCCGCCGGTCCAAATGCGCCCGCTCACCTCTGGATCAACAACGCCAACAATAAATACAAGCAATTGAAAGAATCCGGCCAGACCGTTACGTTACGTACGTCGGGCCGCGAGCGGGCTGCCGCTCCTTCGGCCAATGTTGCAGGTATCATCGAAGGTACCGACCCAAAACTCAAGAACGAGTACATTATTCTGTCGGCCCACTACGATCACGTTGGCGTGGGCAAACAGGGCGGTAGTGCTTACGAACCCAGTGATAGTATTTTCAACGGGGCACGGGACAATGCCTTCGGTACGGTTGCGATTCTGGAATCGGCTAAAGTTCTGGCCCAGCAACGCCCTAAACGGTCGGTACTGGTTGTGGCGCTGACGGGCGAAGAAGTTGGCTTGCTGGGTAGTCGCTACTACGCGGAACATCCGCTGGTGCCGCTAAAACAAACGATTTTCGATCTGAATACCGATGGGGCGGGTTATAACGACACGACGATTGTCTCAGTAATCGGGCTGGAGCGGACCGGTGCCAAAGCCGAAATTGAAGCAGGGGCTAAAACTTTTGGCCTGAGTGTTTTCGCAGAACCCGCGCCCGAACAGGGCCTGTTTGACCGGTCGGACAACGTAGCGTTTGCGGCAAAGGGCATTCCGGCACCAACGTTCTCGCCAGGGTTCAAAGCTTTTGATGATGCGATTGGCAAGTATTACCACCAAGCCATTGACAACCCTGAATCGCTGAATTACAATTACGTGCAACGCTTCTGCCAGGCGTTCGCGCATACCGCCCGTCTGATTGCCAACCGGGCCAATCGGCCGCAATGGATAGCCGGCGATAAGTATGAAGCCGCCGGGAAAGCGCTCTACGGTCAATAAACCATTCGTCCGGTTATCAGTCCGCTCAGGCAGGCTGATAACCGGACAATCAAGTTAAATTATCCGGGGAAAACTAATCGTTCATCCCCTACGTTTATTAACTAACAAAGATTCTGTTATGCTGCTCAAATATCTGTTCATCATCACGCTTATCATCCTGTTTGTACCACCCGTTCGCCGGTTTGTATTTTACCTGCTCGTTGGGCGGCAGCTGGTCAATGAACAGAAGCAGCAGAACATTAAGAACCAGCGCCGGGAAGGCGACATTCGGGTCGATCGTCAGCCAGGCAAGAACAACGGCCAGCGCCAGTCAGACGGCGAGTATGTCGATTACGAAGAAGTCAAATAGATCAGAATTCGTCTTTGTATTTCACCGCTACGCCAGTCATTACGTAGCCATTCTCCGTCACGGACGTAAAGTAGGTATATTTTACCTCGACCAGTGCGTCGGCACCGAGTCGGTCAGCCTGAGTAGCCAATCGGCTCAGGAGTAACTGTTTCTGTTCAACGTTATTTCCCCGACTCAGCATCATTCCGTTTTTTGACTGCCGATCGGCCAGCGGTATTTCCTGCCGCATCTGCAATTCCTGCAGGGGCAGATAAGGGCGCGTCGGGCGATCGTCGCCGTAGAAAACGTCGACCGCATACTTTCCCCATTTCTTGCTGTTCAGGGGAATTGCCGATTGAAAGCAGCTCGTCAGCGTACTTACCAAGAGTAAATAAAGGCCGGCTTTTCTCATTCTGTTCGTCTATTTTAAGCCAGCAGTTCAGCAACCACGCGCGGGTAGTGCTCGTGTTCCAGCACCTGAACGTTCCGTGCTACGTCCTCCGGCGAGTCGGTTGGGGCCACGGCGCAACTGGCCTGAAAAATAATCTGCCCCTCGTCGTAGTGCTCGTTGACGTAATGGATGGTGATTCCTGACTCTGTTTCGCCAGCCGCCACGACAGCCTCGTGCACAAAATGGCCGTACATTCCTTTTCCACCAAATTTGGGTAGCAAGGCCGGGTGAATGTTGACAATTTTATTCGGAAATGCCTGCACCAGCCCAGCAGGCATAAGCCACATGAATCCCGCTAATACGATCAAATCTATTTCCTGATCCCGCAGAAGCTGCGTAATCCGCTCCGTTTCGTAAAATGTTTTCCGGTCGAACAGGATGACCGGTACGTGCTGCCCGGCGTTAAAACCACGACGCGCCCGGTCGATCACCCCGGCTTTGGGGTTGTTCGATAGAACGAACGATATCGTGATTTCGGACTGATTGGCCAGATACGCAGCAATTTTTTCGGCGTTACTACCGGAGCCAGAAGCAAACAGAGCAATTCGTTTCACAGATAATTCGGGAGTCGTGTAAGCAGGACAAGCAGCTAATTCCAACGATTATACGAATCAGCCCCATTTGTCTATTCGGGCGAAATTACAACTTTTACCTATTTTTGTGGGTACCTGACCGAATCCGATGCTGTCAACTCACCAACTTACGTTTGCGTACGGCCCTGCCAAACAGTTCGCTTTTCCTGATGTTCACTGCGCCAATCGCGAAGCGCTGCTGATTCTGGGCCGGTCGGGAACGGGCAAAACAACCTTCCTGCATCTACTCGCCTTGTTGCTGAAGCCAAAGAGCGGTTCCGTCACTATAAACCAGACCGATCTAACACAGCTCAGCGCGGCCGAAACGGCTGCCTTCCGGGCCAAGCACGTAGGCATCGTTTACCAGAAACCTCATTTCGTCAGTTCGTTGTCCGTCATGGATAATTTACTGATGGCCAATTACCTGGCGAACAAACCTCAGGACCGGGATCGGGCGCGCAGTCTGGCCCAGCAACTGGGTTTTGGCGATCACCTCGATAAGCGAACGCACCAGCTCAGCCAGGGCGAGCAACAGCGGGTTAGCATTGCCCGTTCGGTGATGAACCAGCCGGATCTGATTCTGGCCGACGAACCTACGTCCAGCCTCGACGATGAAAATACAGATCGGGTTATTAAACTGCTTACCGAACAATCTGAGCAGATCGGCGCCAGCCTGGTGGTAGTAACGCACGACCAGCGCCTGAAAGACGTTTTCCCGAATCGCGTCAATCTCTAATCGGCTCCTATGAAACAGCTTATTTATTTTCTCCTGTTGGTTCCGGTGTTATCACTAGCCCAGAATCGCAAAAAGAAAGATTACCTCGTTACGCTCCAGACCGACTACGGCCCCGTGCACCTGGTACTATACGACCAGACGCCCAAGCATAAAGAAAACTTTATCAAGCTCGTGAACGATAAGTTTTACGACGGGCTATTGTTTCACCGGATCATCTCTGCCTTTATGATCCAGGGGGGTGATCCCAAATCCAGACAGGTAAAAGCCGGTGAACCACTCGGCAGTGGCGACATTGGCTATCGCATCCCGGCGGAATTCGTACCGACGCTTTTTCACAAAAAAGGGGCTTTAGCGGCTGCCCGTGATAATAATCCGGAGAAAGCTTCCAGTGGTTGTCAATTCTACATCGTACAGGGCAAAACCTGGGATGATGAAGGACTACAGAAGCAGGTCGATCGTATTCAGAGCCTGAAAGGGCATGTGCCGACCCTGGAGCAGAAACAAGTCTACCAAACCCTCGGCGGAACGCCCCACCTCGACGGTAACTACACCGTTTTTGGCGAGGTTATTGACGGACTGGCCATTGTGGATAGCATTGCCAAACAACCCCGCGACGCGCAGGATCGTCCCAAGAAAGACATTCACATGAGCATGACGGGTGACTGGGTTAAGAAAAAGAAAATTACCAAACAGTTCGGCTATCGGTATCAATAGCTCGTTCACAACCAGATCGTATGAAAAAACGAATTCTTCTCACCGGCTCGAACGGGCTTCTGGGTCAGAAATTAGTTGACTTGCTCATTCAGCAGGAAGGCATCGAACTTACGGCTACCGCCCGGGGCGACAACCGTCTTCCCTACTCAGACGGTTATACGTACCGGTCGATGGACATTACGGATCGGCAGCAGGTCCTGGATGTTATCAGCGACGTACGGCCGGATGCAGTTATCCACACGGCCGCTATGACTGACGTGGATAAGTGTGAATTACAGAAAGATGCCTGCTGGGCGCAGAACGTTCAGGCGGTGGAATACCTGGTTGAAGCCTGTGGGAACACAGACGCATTCCTGCTGCACGTATCGACCGACTTCATTTTCGATGGTACGGCTGGCCCTTACGACGAAACGGCAGAAGGTAATCCAATCAGTTTTTACGGCTGGAGCAAGTACGCAGCCGAGAAAGTAGTCATTCATTCGAACCTCCGCTGGGCCATTGCCCGTACGGTACTGGTGTATGGCATTGCCCACGATATGAGCCGCAGCAACATCATCCTGTGGGTGAAGAAATCGCTGGAGGACGGCAAGAATATCAAAGTCGTTACGGATCAGTGGCGGAGCCCAACACTGGCCGAAGATCTGGCTATGGGTTGCTACCTGATTGCTGACAAAGAAGCCAAAGGTATCTTTAATATCTCGGGCAAAGAAGTTCTGACGCCCTACGACATGGCGATTAAAACCGCCGATTATTTTGGACTGGACAAGTCGCTAATCGCGCAGGCCGACGCATCGACGTTCACGCAGACCGCCCGTCGTCCACCCCGTACCGGTTTCACTCTGGACAAGTCGCAGCGTGAACTGGGCTACAACCCACATACCTTCGAAGCAGGAATCGCCGTACTGGCTGGCCAGTTGCAGCAACCCGCATGATATTGTCCATAAAAGTGAAGCCCGGCAGCAAAGTAGATCAAATTTTCTACGATGCTGCCGGGCTTCTGACTGTTAAAATAAAAGCGCCCGCTCAGGAAGGCAAAGCAAATGCCTATCTAATTGATTTTCTGGCCAAACGGCTGGGCGTCGCCAAAGCGAACGTAACGGTTGTGGCGGGTTTCACAAGTCCACACAAGCGTATCGAACTGAACGTAACATCAGAAGTCTTCGAGCGTTTTCTGTCAACTATTAATCGAACATAAAAAACCCCTGAGAGTCATTCCAGGGGTTTTGTTAGATTTCTCTTTCCTAGACAGCCTCTACAGGCTCTTCATTTTTGACGGCGGCTTCCCGGCGTGGAATATAGTGTCGGAAGAAGCTGCTGATTTTCATTTGCAGTACGCCGAAAACAGCTTCCTTGAAGATTTTAGACGACATTTTCGACACACCCCTGGTCCGGTCGGTAAAGATGATCGGGACTTCACTGATGCGGAAACCGTATTTCCAACAGGTAAACTTCATCTCGATCTGGAAAGCGTAGCCCACGAACTTGATCGGATTGTGCAGAATCACTTCCAGCACCTCGGCCCGGTAGCAGACAAAGCCCGCCGTGGGGTCCATTACCGGCATGCCCGTTACGAAGCGAACATACACCCCGGCGAAATATGACATTAACACCCGCCCCATTGGCCAGTTCACTACGTTGACCCCCCGGATGTAGCGCGACCCAACCGCAATGTCAGCCCGTTCGGGTCCGGCATCGGCGCAGGCATGGTAAAGCTTGATAAGGTCATCCGGATTATGCGAGAAGTCAGCATCCATCTCGAACAGGTATTGATACCCGCGCGACAGTGCCCATTTGAAGCCATCAATGTAGGCTGTGCCCAGGCCCAGCTTACCCCGCCGTTCGAGCAGATGCAGCCGGTTTATAGTTCCGTTCGCCGGGTACTCTTCTTGGAGCTCCCGAACCCGCCGGGCAGTCCCGTCCGGTGACCCATCATCAACGATCAGTACGTCGAACGGCTCCACAAGACTAAATACCTTGCGGATGATTGCTTCAATATTTTCAATCTCGTTGTATGTCGGAATAACGACCAGGCGCTCTTTCACAGGCTTTCCGGTAAGTTAGTGAGGTAGTATCTGTACAACAGGGAAGCCCTACGTTTTTGTACAAATTAAACATTAAAAATTGTTAATCACAGATTCGCCCGCCAGTTCAGCCGCCAGCTTTATCGCTTTGCCGATGCAGTCGGACAGCGATATTCCGCCGTACCAGTTGGCACAAACGAACAGGTCATCTTCTTCGGCACGCTTCACCCAGGGCTTCACGGCTACGATCTGCGCGTCATATTGTGGAATTGCCCGCTCCCAGCGCGTAATCGTTCTGAAAACAGGCGTCGACGTACGGACGCCAAAGCCTTCTTCCAACTCGTTCTGTACACCCTGCTCGATCTGTTCGTCAGACAAGCGGGCGTTCGCTGGATTCTGCTGTCCACCCACAAAAGTTGTGATCAGCACTTCGTCGTCAGCGCAACGTCCCTCGAATACGGAACTGCTCCAGATATGACCGGCAGCAAACCGACCTTCCACCTTTGGGTTGAGCCCACCGAAGCCGTTGAGCGGATGGGTTACGTCGGCCCGTTTGAACACGGAGTGGACCGCTGTCATGGGTGGATACGCAATTTGACTCAAGGCCGTGGCAAAACTATCGTTATAACCAGCCACAAGCCGGGCCGCGGCATCGGTTCCGACGGCCAACACGAGTCGATCGACCGTTACGGTCCCAGACTTGCTGTCGACCTGCCAGCCGGAGGGCGTGTGAGCAATCTGACGAACAGGATCGTTCAGCGACAATTTGTTCAGCCGGTTGGCCAGCGCCAGCGGCAGCGCCTGCATTCCCTCCCGGAAGCTAAACGATTGTTTGCGGGCGCCCCCCTGCTGTTTCATGAAGCCACGCAGTACGGAACCGTATTCTTTCTCGAATGCCAGCAGACTTGGGAAGGTCTCCGATACCAGCAGCCGTTCCGGATCACCAGCATAAATTCCGGCGACGAAAGGCCCCAGTGCATACTCGACAAGCTCCGACGAGAAGCGACGCCGGAAAAACTGGCCCAGCGTTTCGCCGGGAGGAGATAATGTTTTATTGTTACGCTCCCGCCAGATGGCGAGTTTGGTTTTCCAACTAAAGAAATTCCCGAAAAGCAGCGACAGCGGTCCCGAGGGCAAAGTGCGGTACTGGCCACTCCGGAATATGTAGCGCGCCTTACTGACCGGTTTGCTGAACGTCAGCTCAGGCGTCAGACCCAACTCGTCCAACCAGTTCAGCAACGCATCGTCACCCAGGAGAGAGTTAGGCCCTAATTCCCGCAGGTACGCTCGACCCGCTTCTTGTCCTTTCTCCCGGCTCGACCGGATGTACCCACCCGGCTGATCGGACGCTTCCCAAAGATGGTAGTCAATACCAAGCTTCTCCAGCTCGTAGGCCAGTGTCAGCCCTGAAATCCCGGCGCCAATGATCCCGATGCTCATAACTTAGTAGGTTTTTTAGCCACGTCCAGCTTTTTTTGCAGCCTCCCGGTAATCTCTTTGTAAACAGCCTCCATTTCGCGGGGGTGGGTTGAGTAGTACCGATAGCTGGCGTTATAGCGGGCCGTGTCGAGCTTATATTTTTTGAAAATTTGCTTCTCCAGTCGGTTATACACGATGTTGGACGAATCTACGGACCGAAGGCCCATCTGCCCAACCCGCGCTTCGGCCAGGTGAATATCGGTCAGGATGCTGACCATTGTCTCTTCGGGCAGCAAATTGTCGGGTTTGGTATCGTCGACGGCGGAACAGGCCTGCATCAGCCACGCGCCCAGCAGCACAGACAATGATAAGCCGGAATTGAATACGTGTCGAAGCATAGGTTTATATCGTAATTTTGTAAGCTGCTCCCGCCCGGCAAAGTTCGGGATTGGTTGTTAAAAAAGTATAACGCCACCTGCTAATGGATGAGTTCTTGGCCCGGATCCGCAATTTTGATATTCGCATCCGTAAAGCGGTAAATTCGCAGATGCGCGGCAGCTTCCGGTCCGTTTTTAAGGGAACGGGGCTCGAGTTCAGCGATTTGCGGACGTATCAGTACGGCGACGACGTTCGGGTGATCGACTGGAACGTATCGTCCAAGGGTCATGGTACGTTCGTGAAGGTGTTCCGCGAGGAAAAAGACCAGACCGTTTTTTTTGTGGTCGACGTGAGTGCCTCCCAGCAGGTGGGTCCACGCCAGCGGAACAAGCTGGATGCCACCAAAGAGATCTGTGGCGTTCTTGCGCTGTCGGCCATCCGCGAAGCCAGCCACGTCGGACTCTATTGTTTTTCCGACCGGAAGGAGCAGTACATCAAACCGGCAAACGGGATGAAAACCGGCTATCAGCTCATTACGAGTCTGTATAAGTCACAGCCGGAGTCGAGCCGGACGAATATCTCGGATGCCCTCCTGTTTACACTCAACAGCCTGAAACGACGTAGTGTCGTTTTTCTGATTTCTGATTTTATCGATCAGAATTACGACCACAACCTGAAGGCGCTGGCGAAAAAGCACGATCTCGTCGTTATTCACCTGTTCGATCAGCGGGAAGTTCACCTGCCCCGGCTGGGGATTGTGCCGGTACACGATACCGAAACCGGCCGTACGGTATGGATAAATACGTCTTCAGCGCAGTTTCGGCAAGGGTTACGTAACTCATTTCAGCAGAATCAGATCCGGCTCGAGCGGTTGTGCAAACAGTATAACGCCAACTATCTTGCCATTAACTCGCAGGAAGATTTTGTCCCTAAACTCGTTGATCTGTTCCGGGTAAGAAGATACCAATGATTCGATTTGTTGCCTGTTTTTCCCTGCTTTTTAGCCTGTGCTGGACGATCCAGGCACAACAGGCCCCTGTTGGCCGTTTTCTGACAGACAGCATTGAAATTGGGCGGCCTTTCCGGTATTCGCTTACGTATTCCCACCGCCCTACAGTCGATCTGATTTTTCCGGATACGATCAGCCATTTTGCTCCTTACCGCGTTGAGGACGTAGCAACATTTACAACCCAAACGACGGGTACCGGCGCGCAGGCTATTAGCCGGGACAGCGCGGTATATACGCTGGTCTCGTTCGAAACGGACTCCATCCAGTTGCTGCGGGTGCCTATCCGGATCATCTCTGCCAACGATTGTACCGCGCTCTATACAGCTGCAGATACGGTATTTCTCCGCTCTCGGCTTCCGCAGACCGATTCAACCGGACTGCATTCATTTACGCTGGCTACTGAAACAACCCTGACGCCCCTGCGGCAGCAGTTCAATTATCCGCTGCTGGTTTCCAGCCTCCTGGTTATTGGTGTACTAAGTACGTTGCTCTTTATTCTGTTTCGTCAGCCACTTCAGCGGCTCTGGTGGCTCAGCCGACTGGACCGGCATTACCGGCGGTTTCAGCAGCAGTTTAACCGCCTGAGCCGAAGTATTAATGCCCAGAATGCAGCCGACAACGCCAACCAGGCCGTAATTCTCTGGAAAAGTTACCTGGAAGAACTGGATGGGCAATCCTATACGTCGCTTACCACTTCCGAACTGGCGGAGCGTTTCAACGAGGAAAAAGTTACGGCTGCTCTGCGCGATGCCGATCTGATGATTTACGGCAACGTTTTTCTCTCCCAGTCGCAGTCGTCCCTGCAGGTACTGAGCGATCTGGCCGAACGCATTTATCAACGCCGTCGGCGCGAAATGCAGTCCATTGCGGGTCAGCCAACATCGGCACCCCCTGAAACCAGCGAGGCTTCTTCCGCTCTTACCCCCTGATTATGACGCCCTGGTATTCACTTAGCTGGTTTAGCCCGACGCAATGGCAGCAGTTCCGCTTTGCCTATTCCCTGGCCTTGTACCTGATCCCCGCCGTGCTGCTGCTGTTTGCGCTGCGCTATTACCTCTACCGCAACGCCCAGCAGCGGCTCAACATGTCTCTGAATCCTGTATTTACGACTCGTTCATCAACCGGCTGGTCATTTTTCGGGCAGTACGTTATGAGCAGTCTTCGCTTTCTATTGCCAATCAGTATGTTTATCGCTGTCAGCCTGCTGCTTGTGTCGCTGGCCCGGCCACAAATCGTGTGGGAACGGCGCGATGAGCAGGCCGAAGGAATCGATATTATGCTGGCGATGGACGTATCATCTTCGATGAGTGAAACGGACGTAGCGCCTAACCGGCTCACTGCCGCCCGTGGGGTGGCTCAGCGCTTTGTGAAAGGTCGTAAGAATGACCGTATTGGCCTGGTTGTATTCGCCGGGGAAGCATTTTCGCTCTGTCCGCTCACCACCGACTACACCCTGGTTCAGCAGTACCTGACGAACCTCAACGACCAGATGATTCGTACGTCAGGAACGGCCATTGGCGACGCGCTGGCCCGCTGCATCAACCGGATGCGCGACCGTCCCACCACCGACAGCACGCATACCGTAGCGGCCGAGTCCGATAATCAGCGTAGCAAGGTGGTTATTTTGCTGAGCGATGGGGATAACACCGCCGGAAACCTCGATCCCGTCATGGCTGCCCGGCTGGCCCGCGCCTTCAAAATTCGCCTGTACACAATTGCCGTCGGCCGACCAGAGCGGTCCCGGGACCAAACCGTTTCGGTAGACGAAGGGATTCTGAAAACCATCGCCACGATTGGACAGGGCAATTTCTTCCGCGCTACCGACGCAGGGCGGCTTGAAGCGGTTTTTGCTCAGATCAACCAACTGGAAAAAGCACCGGTCCGAATACTGGTTCACGAAGACATTCAGGATTTCTACCGGGTTTACCTGTACTGGGGCGTCGTTTTTCTCTTGGTATCACTATTCCTGAAAGTGACGATCGTGGGGAATATTCTGGAAGATTAGTTATGCTACAATCGTTTTATAGTACCGACGTAATTGAGGCTGGCCTGGACGAAGTGGGCCGGGGATGCCTGGCTGGTCCTGTCGTGGCCGCTGCCGTTATTCTGCCTTCCGACTACACCCACCCCCTATTGAACGACTCTAAACAGCTTTCCCGGCTTCAGCGCGAAACAATACGGCTGGATATTGAACGCGATGCGCTGGCCTGGGCCGTTGCCGAAGTATCGCATGAGGTTATCGACCAGATTAATATTCTGAAAGCAAGTTTCCTGGCTATGCACCGCGCTATCGACGCGCTGATAATACGTCCGGAACACCTGCTGATTGACGGAAATCGGTTCACGCCCTATCCCATGATCCCGCACACCTGCGTTGTTAAGGGCGACACCAAGTTTCTGTCGATTGCGGCCGCGTCGATTCTCGCGAAAACGTACCGCGATGATCTGATGGAACGCTTAAGTCTCGATTTTCCAGCGTATGGCTGGGCGAAGAATGTAGGTTACCCGACGCCACTGCACCGGGCTGCCATTCGGGAGTTTGGTCCAACCAAGCATCACCGCATGAGCTTCCGGCTTATCTGAGTTAAGCTGGTTGACTCGCCTGCGCTCGTAGTTGTCCTGTTGGCAGGAATCGATCGCCAAAGGAAGCTGCCAGTTGATCGCAGGTATCAACGAATAGCGTAGTCCCCACGAAATCAACGAATGATGCGGCTCCTCCGGTGTAGGTCGGGAAACCCCAACCCAGAATAGACCCCAGATCGGCTTCCAACTTAGTGCAGATTACGCCTTCTTCCAGACAGCGGACAGCCTCCAGCGACTGCCGATATAATAGCCGTTTTTTGATTACATCAAGCGATGGCTGCTCCCCAGCCGCCGATTTGCTGGCTTCGGTGCCAGGTACCGGACTGATTGCCATACCCGCCTGCATGCTGGCTTTGTGAATCAGTGTTTCAGAAACACCTTCGGCCAGTAACCGTTGTCCTTCATCGATAAACACGGCCGAACAGCGAGCTACGTAGTAACCTGGTGAATCACGAACGACGATGGGCATTTTCCTGATTTTTCGCGCCAAGTCAATCGCCATAGCCAGCGCCTGATCCGACGTTTGTGGCCCTTTGATCAGCTCAACAAGTACTGCTTTTTCTGCCGACGGAATCCAGTTCATTCCTAATATGCGCTCGGGATTTTCGAACCCAGCCGTCAGGTCAGCCAGAGGTTGCTCGGGCGACGCAACGATCAAGACGGCTTGGGATAATTGCCCTGCTGGTAGTTGGCTCAAAAATCTGTCGGACACGAGCGCCAGTTCACAGTTGTTAAAATCCGGGGCGCTCGTCGTATCCAGATGGATGACCTCGGTACCGGCTTTCGCTGCGATACTGGTGATTCCTGCATTTCTCCCCTGAACGGCGATCGACGTAACATCTGTCCGAGGTTGATTTTTGGGCCGGCTTATTCCTTTGCTGGCCTCATTCATGCCCAGGAACATCGTCTGAATCAGATTCCGGGCGACTTTAGACGTTGCTACGTTCACAAAATGCTGTGCTTCGATCGCTACACCTTGCTCGATGGACACTCGCAGCCCTTCACTGACACAGGCTACTATTTCGAGCGGAGCGGGGTAATTACCATGTGTCTGCTCCTGCACGGATGCAGTCGCCATCTCAACTACCATGTCCAATGTTTGTCCGCTGGCTCCTGGCGACTGAAAGTCATCTTTCCCAACAATCCGTCCCGAGTGGTAATCTATTTTATCCCAGGGCTTCAATGGCGTCGGGTTCGCCAGAATCCAGGCACGGGCTTTTGTCATTAGTTCTTCTGGACTGTTGGCTACGTCATCGATCAGGCCCAGTTGCAAAGCCTCCGGTACATTAACTCTTCGACCTTCCAGCATGAGCGGCAGGGCCGTTTCAACGCCAACCAAACGAGGGAGCCGCTGGGTCCCGCCCGCACCCGGCAACAGGCCAATCGTTACCTCGACCAGACCAATAAGCGTTTTCGGATTGTTGAGCGCAATTCGCTGGTGACAGGCCAGACAGATCTCATAGCCACCCCCCAGCGCTGTTCCGTTGATAGCCGCGACGACGGGCTTGCCGGACGTTTCCATACTGCGGAATATTCGGTTCAACTCACTAGAAATCTTCCGTATCTCTGCCGGGTTTTTCTCACTGTTTCGCAGAATCATCTTCAGGTCAGCCCCCGCAACAAACTCCGGCTTTGCCGACGTAATGATTAAGCCACTGACGGTATCGTCGTCATACGCTCGCTGTAAAGCGGCTTCAAACTGGGGGATCGATTCGTCGTTTAATACGTTCATGGGTGCCGAGGTCATAGCCCAGCTAATAATGGCAATGTTCTGGTCAACCGTGTAGTGTATCATGCTGAACGCTTTTGTACATTTACGTAAACAAAGACTGCTATGGGAGCGATCCGACTCATTCAGAAACCTCAAAACGGCCAGATTACGTTTACTGTCCCGGACGACATGCGCGACGAGACAATTGTCATCGAATTTCATCCAGTGCGGGAAGATACATCGATGTCCTTGGCAGACTTAACAAATGAGTTCTTCAGTAAGCTTGAACGCAAAAAAATAGATTTCGACGAGTCTGATTTTAATGTCTATGAGCAGTAAAATCTTTCTCGATAGTTCAATCCTAGTGGAGAAAACCAAGGGCACTAAACCAGACCTGTTTGATTTTCTCTTTGCTTATCGTAGCCAGGATTTGTGCATCAATCAGACTGTTTTAAGCGAATACACTTTTTATCTACTCATTATTGAAGGAGGAAAAGCCCCCGTTACCCTGAAAAGAGACGCGGCTATTTCCTCAATCATTCGCGATCATAATCCTGTCAACTGGCTGAAAAGCATCACTTATCTGGAGCTGGACAATAGCATCATCACCGAATATCTTCGCCTGATGCAGCGGTACAACTTGTTGCCTAATGACGCGCTGATCCTGGCAACCTGTAAACTTCACGGTGTTACGTACCTGGCCAGTTACGATAATGATTTCGGTCCCGCCTGTGCAGGAGAAGAAATCAAACTCATTCAACAAATTGACGACCTTGACTGACTCCTGTTTTTTAAACGCAAAACGGCGGCAAAGAGCTTTCTCTGCCGCCGTTTTGTATTATGGATTAGGCCCTATTTATCAAGCACGACGGTTTCGCCGATCAGATAGGCGCCTGATTCGGTAACCAAGTTATAGACCTGCTTCGTTGACCGGACTGCTGCTTCGGTACGAACAACGTTGTAGGCGACTACGCCCTTAGCCGTTGCGTCATAACGATACAGCACATCACCCGCTTTAACGTCACCCAGTGCTTTGCGTCCAGCCGCCGTCAGAACGGGGTGATTCGCCGTTGCTTCCAGCAGGACAGGCGCTACTAATGCACTGCTCGTACCAGCCGTCAGTTCATTCATCGACGCTAGCCACACACCGGCCAGTTTGAACTCACCGGTATGAATTTCTACTTTCGTAACACGGGTTGGCGCCAGCGACTTCGTTTGGGCGTTGTAGCCTACTACTACATCACCAGCTTTTATGTCGCGGATTGCCTTCTCCGTGCCGTTGGGCATGGTAACGGGGGCATCAGCCGCGAAGCAGAAGTTATATTCCTCTTTTTTCTTGTCGCCATCTTCCGATTTGCCACCGCCACCGGCCATCAGGTTTGCCATTTCACGCGAGAGCACAAAACCCAGCGTCGACATCAGGCCGGGTTCTTTTTCACCCACGTATTTCAGATCGTCAATGTAGGCGTCCCATGCCTTTCGGTCGCCGTTCGCACCGGGAATAACAAACGGCTTTACCTCGTTAGTTTTGCCGTTCTGATAGATTGCCAGCAGGCCCAGATCTTTAGTGTCGGCTGCCGAAAAGATTTTGTAGAGATAAATTTTCCGGGTGATGCCATCGCTGTATGTGAAGACGTAAGCAGGACGTTCTTCGTAACGATCCAAAATAAAGCCGCCCGATTTGAAGTACGTATCTTTATCCAGGTTAGCAATCTTGATGGATTTAACCGCGTTTGCCTGCTCAAGCGTCATACCCGCCGACGCGGTTTGCGCCCATACCCGCTGGGTGCATAGCTGCGTAACGATCGCGCAGCAAACAAAACAGAAAATAGCAAGGAGGTTATTTTTCATGGAGTCTTAGTTATCTTAATCTAAAATCGTCAGGCTGGTTATTTCTTTGTGTACTCACCCACGCGCGCGTGAATTGATTCAACCGCCCGACGCGCCGAGGTCAGAGCCCCCGCCATCCAGGCCGTCAGGTACGTAGTGTGCTCTCCGGCGAAATATACGTTTCCGTCAGGTTCGAGCAGGGCTGGATAGTATTTTTTCCGGGTTGAATCATCGTAGGTAGCCCAGCCCCCTTCGTTGTGCGGAATCCGGTGCCAGGCCAGCGAGAATGAGTTCTCAAACTCAGCCGGATATTGCGGGTGAATTTTGGCACCTTGTGTCAGTGCCATCTTTTCCCGTTCGGCAATTGGTAACGCGCCCACGGCTTCACCGCGACTATAAAAATTGTAATAGCCAATCAGGACGCCCTTTTTACCCTGAAACCCGAACGATGGATACCAGATCTGATTGATGTCCATGTTGGTACGGGAGATGCCACCGTAAATCCAGTCGTCTTCCTCCCAGAAGCGTCGTTTGAATTGCAGACCGATTTTACCGGTTTTGATGTACGGCACAAAATCAGCCGCCCGTTTGATCGTGCCCGACAGATCCGAGTCCAGATTTTTCAGCATCGGTAGCGGTAAGGTGCACACGCAGAATTCTGCGGCTACTTCTACAGGTTTTCCATCTTTCTGGTACGTTACGTTTACGCCGTTTTCCGTTTTGCGGAGCTGCGTAACGGGCGCGTTGAACAGAATCTTACCCGTCAATTTTTTCTCCAGTGCCCGAGGGATCGCGTCCATCCCGCCAACCGGCTGCATCAGGGTAGTCTGCTGTTCGTAGATGTAATCGCCCACGTTGTAGAAGACAGGTTGCATGAAGCCGGAACGTAACAGATCAGTCAGGCCGTAAGGATCGGTCATTTCGCCGGGCAGTGTGCCGGCACCAGGCTCCATCTTACTTTTATAACCGCGCCGATTCGTGCCTTTGTAGAGGTGAGTTGTATTCAGATCGCCTTCGTTTTTCAGAAAGTCGACCAGTTTTTCAACATCTTCTTTAGTCAGTTGCTGATCCAGCGCCGACTGATCGAGGGCTTTGGCCAGTAGCTCGGACGTATAGCCGCGCATATCATTATGATACTCTTTGATACGCAGTCGGCGGTTGGCCAGATCACCCGTACCGCCATCGTTGTAGAGATATGCGGCTTCGTTGTTGCCGTTAAAGATTTCGAGCGGTACCCCCAGTTCGCGGCAATATTGCAGCGTCAGTTGGTGGTGATGGGGAATCCGGGCGGCCCCTCCGTTGAAGTAAAGGCCATTCTCGAACGAGCAGGTTTGGGGCGTTCCGCCGACTTCAGTTTCTTTTGTGCCGCCCCGGATGGTCCAGACACGGCCGCCCGAGCGGGAGCGGGCTTCTAGTACGGTGCAGTCGTAGCCTAGTTTACCCAGTTCGTAAGCCGTGGCCATACCGGCCAGTCCTGCGCCCAGAATAATCACTTTGCGGGCTTTTCCGTCGGCACTCCGACCATTGGCCGGTAAATCCAGCGCCGACGCCGGGGCCGGTTGTAACATCCCCCATGCCAGCAGGCTGGCATAGCTGGCACTCGTTGAATTGATAAAATCGCGTCTTGTCATAAAAAGAGGAAGGAGAAAAACGCGGGAAAGCAGCGGCCCGGTACAGCCTGCCAGGAATGTACCGGGCCGATCTTGTTTACTTACCCAACTACTTTCTTAAAGCTGTCGATAAACATGGCCATTTCGTCCATGGTACCAACGCTGACCCGGCAGAAGGGTTGCCCGTCGAATTCGCGGCCCTGAATACCAATTCCGTTCGCAAACATCTGGTTTGAGAAGGTCTTGGACTTCATCCGGATTGGAAAGAGAATAAAGTTGGCCGACGAGGGAATTACGTCGTAGCCCATATCGGTCAGGGCTTTCGTTGTGTAGGCACGTGCCTTGGCGTTTTCGGCCCGGCAGTGATTCTGCCACTCTTTGTCTTTGTAGCTGGCAATACCCGCCATCAGGGTTGTAATGCTTACCGCAAACTCACCATTGGTATAAGGCTTCAGGGCTTTCAGCACGTCAGGTGGAGCAATGGCATATCCCAGACGAAGACCAGCAAACCCGTGAATTTTAGAGAATGTACGCGCCAGAATCACGTTCTTCCCTTCAGCCACCAGCTTCCCCAGCTTAGGCCGTTCAGCAGGTTCGTAGAAATCAATATAAGCTTCGTCGATGAACACCGGCACTTTGGGCGATACCTCGCGGCAGAAGGCTTCCAGCTCGGCGGTCGGCAGGATCGTTCCCGTTGGGTTGTTCGGGTTAACGATGTATACCAGCTTTACATCGGGCGTTAACTTGGCCTTGATCGCTTCCAGATCGAAGGTATAATCTTTCTTCATAGGCAGGGCCACGATCTTGGCGCCAAACTTCTCGGCCCGGCTCAGCAGGTCGTCGTACGTCATGGCGCTTGTCAGAATTGTTCCGCCCCCTTTGGCATAGTAATCCGCTGCGGCCATCAGGATATCCGACGAGCCCGGCGACATCATGATCGTTTCGGGGCCTACCCCTTCGTCCGTAGCGATCAATTGCTTCAGTTGGCCAAATTCAGAAAAGGCGTAGCGGTTTCCGCTATCAGCTGCCTTAATGATGGCCTCTTTGGCACTGGGGGCAATACCGAGCGGATTTTCGTTAGCCAGCAACCGCGCCCGCAGTTTGGGCATTTCGGGGGGACTGACAAACTCAAATTCGTCCACAAAACTTGCTTGTGTCAACTCGTCCGGCGTAGCCGCCGACGAAGGTTCAAGTTGGCCTACTGTTAGACCGGCTGTTAACAGACCACTGGCCCGAAGCCATTCCCGGCGCGAAAGAGAGAAAGACATTTTAGTAGTTTTTGAACTTTATCGAGAGAAATTTCAACTTTTCGGCAAAGCAATAGTCTATCGACTACTACGTGGTGAAACTACGCTAAAATATCAATAAAACGGCAATTCATTTTGTGAATTGCCGTTTTATATTCCGCAAAAATAACGTATCACCAAATAATGAGTAGTCAGATCATCTTGCTTTGGCTTTTCCGATGGGTTCGGCTTTCACACCCTCTACTGTAATTTTTACCGGTTTAATCATACCCTGCTCGTCAAAGTACATGGGGTCGATACAGGTTTCGCGGTGGTTTCCATCCGTCTCAGTCAGCGGTCGACGGTGATACACAATATACCACCGATCAGTGCCCGGTACCTGGATAACGGAGTGGTGGCCGGCACCGGTAGCAACAGTCGGATCCTGCTGCAGTATTTTACCAACCCGCTTGAAAGGGCCAAACGGCGAATCGGCAATGGCGTAGGCAACGGAATAGTTAGGCCCCGTCCAGCCGCCTTCCGACCACATGAAGTAATACTTGCCGTTACGCATGAACATAAACGGCCCCTCGACGTAACTTTCCGGTGTGATTTCCCGGAACGTAGTACCATCGTCAAACGGAATGAAACCGGTAAAATCGGGCTTCAGCTTTGCGATATTGCAGTGACGCCAGCCGCCATAGATCATGTAGTACTGCCCGTCTTTGTCCTTAAACACAAACTGGTCGATGGGTTGCGCACCATTATGGAACTTGTCGATCAGCGGTTTGCCGAGGTGATCTTTAAACGGCCCTTCCGGCTTGTCGGCTACGGCGACGCCGATACCCCCTTTTTCTTTATCGTTCTGAATGTCATTCGCCCCGAAGAACAGGAAGTAACGCCCGTCTTTTTCCAGTACGGCGGGTGCCCACATCGCCCGTTTCGCCCATTTGATGGACGTAGTGTCGATAATGTTGCTGTGTTTGGTCCAGGTCACCAGATCAGGTGAGGAGAACGCATCCATATGCACCTGCTTTTCGTACGGAGCCGAATAGGTCGGGTAGACCCAGTACTTGTCCTTAAAAACAATGCCTTCCGGGTCGGCATACCAGCCGGGGAAAATTGGATTTCCACTTCGTTCTTTTTTTTCGGTCTGCTGTGCCAACGTCGGCAGCGTCATTCCGATGAGCAGCAGGCTAACCCACACTTTTTTCATAACTGATACGTAGTTGATTAAGGTCTTGTTTAAGATTAACGCAGGTTTGGTACAGGCAACACGGGCAAACTTTCATTTCCGTCTCCACTAACGGCCTGTACGGCGAAGTAGTAATTGTCTTTTGAGTATGGCAGCGTCATACCCAGTTTTGTCGTGAAGAACTTCTTCTGCCAGAATGGCCAGTACGTTTCGCGCATCAGGACGTAATATCCTTTCACGTTCCCGGCTTTAGGCGCCTGCCAGTAGAGCGCCGTCGAGTTGGTCAGGTTGCGTACATCTACGGTTACCTGCTGGGGAACGGCGGGGGCTTTGGCCAGGTTGGCCAACGTTGCCAGGTTAACGGCCGTGTTTTTGCGGAGATACTCAAAGTCCATGAACTTGGCATAGTCGCCAAACTCGGTGCCTTTTTCGGTACGCAGATCCTGGTGCTGGTGGTTGTAATTTTCGTTCATCTCGGTCATCCGAACGGCCGCAAATCCGCGCTGCACGTAAGGCGTATGATCGCCCCCACGCAGGTACCGATCGTTGCGGTACACCATCACTACGTCCAGGTTATCGACGTAGCGTTCACCAACTTCTTTCAGGTAGCGGGCCAGCGTACGGGCTTTACCGTCGTTTTCGTTACCAAACTGCCGAATCCGAGCAACACGTCCGGTTGTGTCGTTCACCAGGTTACCGGGTAGTCCCTCGCTGAAAACGCGCAGCCGGGTGTTGTCGATAATGTTGGTTTCGTTGCTGTTATTGCTGCCCATGATGTCGTTGTTCAGCACCGCTTCCAGATTCCACTTTTCCTTAACAGCCCGCTCGGCCAGGTGCTCAGCCCCCAGCAACCCCTGCTCCTCGCCCGTCAGCGTAACAAACACAACGGTCGCTGGAAAGGACGACTTGCTCATTACCCGGCACAGTTCGATCACGGCCGCCGTACCCGATCCGTCGTCATTGGCACCCGGCGCATCGGCCTCGCGGTTCATGACATTGGTTACGCGGCTGTCCATATGACCCTGTACAATGAAAATCCGATCATCACTGGGATCAGTACCTTTCAGCGTCGCCATAACGTTGCCCATGTCAGCAGGCTTGTCGATACGACGCCCGTCGGGTTGCAGGGTCCACGTATCGAGAGTGGCCGTCATGCGTCCCCCCGACTGCTTGGCGTACTGGTTGAATTTGCCCAGAATCCACTGCCGGGCGGCACCAATTCCTTTTTGTTTGTCCGACGTTGTACTCAGCGTATGCCGGGTTCCGAAGCTCACCAGACCGTTGACGTGCGCCCGCAGGCTATCGGCCGAGATCTGGCTAACCAGCTCGGCAATCTGCGGATCGCGGTTGACGGTAGTCTGGGCCAAAGCCGGGATAGTAGACGCAGCAAGCGCCAGCGATAGAAGTTGTTTTTTCATGAAGACGATAGTTGGGCTGGCGAAACTAACGAAAAAGCGCGGACAAGATGCCCGCGCCTATGGATTGACCGTCATACGTTTCAGAATTTCCAGGACACACCCGCGCCAATCGCTGCCTGCCCCGTTAGGGGTACGGGCGCCACGGATAAACCAACGCGCGGCTGCCGCAGTAATTCATTATAGCGCGTAACGGCTTTGTTAACATGACCGTTGGCCACCATCGCCAACGCTACGGAAGCGACTATCGATCCGCCATAAACGGTCCAGTAAACGCCCCCCCGCTGCCGGTCGAAAATGATGTACACCAGCGTAGCTACGGAGGTTAACCGGCTGATACTAGTTAGCGTCCGGAAGCTTTTAAAGTGATGGGTTACGATCGGATCATTGATCTCGAAAAACGGAATTTCGAGCGAATACGGCGACGAGAGTCGTTTGCCACCGTAGTAGTAAACACTACCAAATGCCGACGAACCATAGCCTCGCTCAATGGGTCGGAGGTGATCGGGAATGGGTTCGTTGCGGTAGTGGGACGTATCGTCAGAACGACGGCTCTGGGCCTGACCGCTCAGGAAACAGCCCAGCGAAAGAAGAACGATTAGTAACGTTGTACGCATAAACAGCAGATTTTGGCGACAAGGCCAGCTGGCTTGATGGCTTCCATAGCTTTACCGCGTTCAAAAGTACACAGGCCTGCATACTCCTGCTAACGCTCATCTGCTTTCAGCAGTACGTTCCTATTTATCGAACTAAACAGAAACCTTGTCTGGCCAGGCATTTTTGATGATACCCGCTGACCAATGAAACCGGCTGGTTTGGTGCAAAATATTCTGTTGCTGGACCCATTGAATCAGCATTCAGTCGTACCTTTCGCCCGATAGTTTGCTCGCCGAGCGTACCTGCTTTGCCGCTATCTGCGTAGTTCCTCTTTTCGACCTCGGCGACCTGTCCAGCTATCCCGCACGTATGGACAATGTTGAATTACTCTCCCGAATTCAGTTCGCGTTTACGATTGCTTTCCACTACATCTACCCGCCCCTGAGCATTGGCCTCGGCGTTTGTCTGGTCGTGATGGAAGGGCTTTATCTGAAAACCAAAAACAAGGTTTATGAAGAACTGACCCAGTTCTGGGTTAAAATTTTTGCCCTCATTTTCGGCATTGGCGTGGCAACGGGAATTGTCATGGAATTTGAGTTTGGCACCAACTGGGCTACCTACTCGCGCTACGTGGGTGACATTTTCGGGTCGGCGCTGGCGGCCGAAGGGATCTTTGCGTTCGCGCTGGAATCGGCCTTCCTGGGGATTCTGCTTTTCGGCTGGAACCGGGTCAGCCCCGGTGTGCACTTCATGGCGACAGTGCTGGTCGCGCTGGGTTCCATCTTCTCCGCTCTCTGGATCGTTATTGCCAACTCCTGGCAGCAAACGCCTTCGGGCTACCGCATCGAAGGCGAAGGTATGGAAGCCCGCGCCATCGTAACCGACTTCTGGGCGATGGTCTTCAATCCGTCGTCGATCGAACGATATTCGCACGTATTGATCGGTGCCTTTCTGGCGGGATCCTTCCTGGTACTGAGCGTCAGCGCCTGGTACATCCGAAAAGGTGAGTATCTGGTTCACGCAAAAGCTGCCTTCCGGATTGCACTCTGGGTAGCGACTGTATCAGCGCTGGGCCAGTTATTTACCGGTCACAAATCGGCGGAAGTCGTTACCGAACACCAGCCCGCGAAACTCGCAGCGATGGAAGGTCACTTCGAAAAATCGGCCCCGGCCGATATGTACCTGATGGGCTGGGTCGATGCGAAAACTCAAACGACAACAGGCCTCAAAATCCCCGGCGGACTTTCCTTTCTGGTGCACCAGGATTTCCAGAAGCCCATTCCCGGTTTGAACAGCATCGCTCCCGAGAATCGTCCGACCGCCGTCAATTTCGTCTTTCAGACGTATCACCTGATGGTAGCTATCGGTATGGCAATCATTGGCCTGACTCTGTTCAGCATGTTTCTGCTCTACAAGGGCAAACTCTTCCAGACGCGCTGGCTGATGACGGTGTTTGTATTTTCAGTGCTGCTGCCTCAGATCGCTAATCAGGTCGGTTGGTACACCGCCGAAGTAGGGCGTCAGCCCTGGGTTGTATATGGGTTGTTACGTACGTCCGATGCCTTGTCGCAGGCCGTCAAAGCGGAGCACGTCCTGACCTCCCTGATCATGTTCACACTGATTTACCTGATGCTGTTTCTCTTGTTTCTTTATCTGCTCAACAAGAAAATTCAGCACGGCCCCGACATAAGTAACGATCAGGACGAAACGACCTCCCGCATGAATCCGTCGCTGTCACCAATTCTTAATGAGTGAAAGAGCGAAAGACAGAAAGAGCGAAATATCCTTCCGGTTGGTTATCGCTCTTTGCTGTCTCACTCATTCACTCATTCACTCTCTCACTCTTTCGCTCTTTATCTCATGGATACAGTTCTTGGTATAAATCTTCCGACCTGGTGGTTTTTGCTGATTGGCGCGCTGATCAGTGGTTATGGCATTCTTGATGGTTTTGACCTGGGTGCGGGTGCCGTGCACTTATTTTTTCGCAAAGAAGAAAGTCGCCGGATTGCGCTCAACGCCATTGGTCCCGTTTGGGATGGCAACGAAGTATGGCTTGTCATCGGCGCAGGTGCCCTGTTTGCCGCTTTCCCAATGGTGTACGGCACCATTCTGTCAGTGTTCTACCTGCCGTTCATGCTATTCCTGATGGCCATTATTTTCCGGGCTATTTCCATCGAGTTCCGAAGTAAGGAGGAGATGGCCTGGTGGCGTAAAATGTGGGACATCAGCTATTCTGTATCCAGCATTGTCATTTCCCTACTGCTGGGGCTGATTCTGGGCAACCTGATTCAGGGGATTCCGCTGAATGCCAACCATGAGTTTGTCGGGCGGCTCCGGGATTTTTTCAACCCCTACGCGATCCTGACGGCGGTTACGGTACTGGCTTTATTTTCTATGCACGGAGCCATGTACCTGATCATGAAAACGGAGGATCGGATCTACGCTCGGCTGACCATCATTGCCAATAACGCCAGTAAGTTCTTTATTCTGTGCTTCATGGCAACCTCGTTGGCCACGCTGATTTACGTACCGCACATGACTGCTATTTTCAAATCCCACCCGGAGTTGTTTGTACTTCCGCTGGCTGCGGTACTGATTGTGCTGAACATTCGTCGGAGTATTGAAAAGCGTCAGTACGCGCGAGGGTTTGCCTCATCAGCCATCACGACTGCGTTGCTGCTGATTCTATTTGCCATGGGACTTTACCCGAATCTGGTTTTATCGAGCATTGACCCACGCGGCCATATCAGCATCTATCACGCAGCCTCGTCCGACGGATCGTTACGTACCATGCTTTTGTTTGCTGCCATCGGTATGCCGCTGGTAGCGACCTACACCATTTTTATGTTCTGGACGTTCCGGGGAAAAGTAAAACTGGAAAAGCACAGTTACTGATTAGCCTCTTTCTCTCCCCGACGTAGTGCGTTGACTAGGTTGTGCGCCCGGCGGGTTGGTTCAGGAATGCGGTAGCCGCCGTTGCATTGTAGCGTCAGGGCGATGGCGGTTTCCAGATCAATCAGGTGGCCGGGCGATACGTAGACGGGGTTTACGTTGTTCTTAGTCCGCAACGCAGCGCCGACGACCTCGCCGTAGTGCCGCATGGGCGACCAACTACCACGTTCCGGCGCTGGCTCGTCGTATTTACCCACCAGCACCGACTTGCCGCAGCCAAACGCAGGTCGGTTCAAAAACAGGCCGCCGTGGGAAGCGATGCCAATCCGGCGGGGGTGGGCCGTACCGTGGCCGTCGAACATGACCACATCGGGTTCGACGGTTAGTTTTTGCCAGGCTTCAAGCAGGGCCGGAATTTCACGGAAAGAAAGCAGACCCGGAATGTAAGGAAACGGCGCGGTGCTGACAACACCCGACTCGGCAATAGTTTCCAATGTATCGAGCCGCAGCACGACGATACCCGCGTAGACCGTTTCTTCGAATTTGTTGAAGGAAATATCGCAGCCCGCAATCGTTTCGGGTGTTTTCGTCAGCGGTTCAATCCGTATCTGCGTGCGGAGTTGCTGCTGCAACGCTACCGCTTCGGCCGGCGATACATTCCAGTCGTGAAGCGCCTGATAGTGCGCCATGGAAATAGGTCGTTAATACACAATCTTCACCCGAATCTGGTGAGGAGCTGGCTGGTTGCCGCCAAAGTAAAGACCCGTCTTGTAGGCAAATGTTTTGCCGTGCGTGAACGCAATGGGTTTGCCACCCATAATCTGGTACAGCTTCCGGTCGTAATCGACTTTAATCGTCAATTGCGTAGGCTGGTTGATCGGCGTTTCAGCAATTTTGAACGATGTCAGCTGCCCATTGATGTATACGTAAGCGCCCAGGTCGATCCGTTGGCGTTGCGGATTCCAGCGCCAGCCAATCCGAACCCCGTCGATCTGATGCGGAGGTACGCCACTGGTAATGTCGTCGGTGCTCGAACCCACAAAGCCCAGCCCGATCACCTTGTTCCAGTCCTGCTCGTCAACGGCGCCAATGTCATAAATACAGGTACTGTCAAACGTAACGGTAGCCGATAATTCGGTAGGTTTTAAGTCGACTCCAACTTTACGTTTGGGCAGCGGTTCATGGTCACCCGCTTCAATCGTCACCCATTCGGGGTTGGAGACGAGGAAATCCGGAATACAGGCATTCATCAGAAAAATCAGACTGGCAAGCAGCGAAGTCGTAATGAGGAGCGAGTGCCGGTAAGAGTGGCGATAATGACGCATGGGAGAAAAACAATCAACTAATTCTACTGCGAATAACGCTGTAAATCAGATAGGTTATTGTTCCGATGGGTAAAATGTTATCTACCAGCCTGGGGCCGGGGGCTTGCTCACGCTGCTACCTATTCAGCTTCTTTCCTGTTGATTTTTAGATACTTCAGACTAAAAATCGGTATAAACTGAGCAACTTTTTCTACTTTTAGTTTCGCTACCTCAATCAGCTTTTGTCGCTATGCAGACAGCCCTCCCCCGCACCCATAGCCTGCCCCCCAACCCGCACACCATGCGTCCGGCGGATTCGCCAACGATTACCTCAATCACCTCAGTTCCCGTCTATGTCTACGCCATTGTCTTTGCGTCGCTCTGCGTGGTCTGGGGCCTGCTCTGGGACATTATGTGGCATATGAGCATCGGCCGGGATGGCCTGTTTGCCCCGCCCCACCTGGTTATCTACGTAGGCGCTGTTGTATCGGGCCTGTTTTCGGGTTACCAGATTCTTCGTTTGACGCTTCAGAAAAACAACCCCGAACGGGCCGGAGCGGTACGTTTCTGGGGGGTGTTCTACGCGCCACTGGGTGCTATGTTCTGCGTCTGGGGGGCACTGGCCATGCTGACCTCGGCGCCGTTTGATGACTGGTGGCATAATACCTTTGGCCTCGATGTGCAGATACTGACCCCACCGCACACCATCCTGGCAGTTGGCATTATGGTGCTCCAGTTCGGGGCTATGGTTGGCGTACTGGCCCCGCAGAATCAGATTACCCAGGATTCGGAAAACCAGTCAACGAATAGAGTACTGAAGATACTGTTTGCCGTTGCGGCCGGACTGGTACTATGCACGCTGTTCACCCTGCTTGCCGAGACGCTTACCAAGAGCCGGTCGCATCAGTCAACCTACTACCTCTTTGCGGCCATCATCTTTCCGTTCTTTCTGCTGGCGGTTGGGCGAGCGTCGAAGCTGCGTTACCCGATTACAGTCATCACGGCGATTTATATGCTCGCTATGTTGATTCCGAACTGGGTACTGCCTCTTTTTCCGGCTACACCCAGATTAGGGCCGATTATCAATCCAATCACCCACTATCAGGCGTTTATGTTTCCCGTGGTCCTGGTTGTTCCAGGATTCTTCCTGGACAAGCTACTGCATCGATTCGACAACTCGGCAAATTCACGAAGGATCAACGACTGGTGGCTGGCCGTGCTGGCTGGTGTCGTTTTTATGATTCCGTTACTCGCCGTCCAGTGGCCCTTCGGCGAATTTCTGCACACGTCGCCCAATGCCCGAAACTGGTTTTTCCTGAGCGAATCCTGGTCTTATTCCAACGATCCCGACTGGAAATACCGCTACGCTTTCGCGCCCTATCGTTTGCAGACTCCCGCTGGTTTTCTGATGGGCTTTGGTAAAGCCATTCTGCTCGCGATGGTGTCGGCGCGGGTAGGTTTGTTTTGGGGAAACTGGATGAAACGAGTACAGCGATGAAACACTATTTCGATCAGGTATTCAGCATGATTAGGCAGCCTGGCACGCTCCTTCTTACATTTCTTCTGCTAAGCAACTCGCTGGTTTTTGCCCATGTTGGCAGTGCTGGCGTTATCGTGCAGAAAAAGGCGGGGCCGTACCAACTGCTCGTTAGCGTCATGCCGCCCGACGTAGTACCTGGTACAGCTACCGTAACGGTTTTTGTTGAACAGGGGCGCGTTAGTTCCATTCAGGCCCGCCCGATCTACTTCAACTCCGGCGAAGAAGGAGCGCCTACCCATGACGTATTAACGGCTCTGGGCGGCAACCGCTACGAAGGCGTTGTCTGGCTCATGGACTCCGGCTCGTCCAGCGTTCAGTTAGCCATTGACGGCCCTGATGGAAAAGCGCAGGTCGTTGTTCCGCTGATGTCGGTAGCCACGGCGCAGCGTGATATGCCGGTCGGAACGGGTTTCATATTGGCTGCATTAGGTCTGCTCCTGGTTATCATGATGATTACGATCATCGGAGCCAGTAATGCCGATGGCATCGTTCCGCCAGGGCAGCAATTGCCCAAAACGTTCCGACGCCGACGGCTGGTTGGTATGAGTATCGGAACGGTTGTGCTGGCGTTGATGCTGACGGGCTGGCGTTCGTGGTGGGTTAGATCCGCCGAAAACTACCGGACTGAGCAGCTCTATCAACCCATGCCGATTCAAACGTCAGTCAGAGGTATTGGTCCGCAGCGGCAGCTGACGATTCAGTTCGATACCACTGGCTTTGCGCATAACTGGCAGAAACGGCGGGCGGTCAGCTACGTATTGCCTGACCACGGCAAGCTAATGCACGCGTTTCTTGTCCGAATGCCAGCCCTCGACGCCTTCGCTCATCTCCACCCCAACCGGCGCGATACGCTGAATTACGACGCGACGCTTCCTGCTTTGCCGGGTGGCAAGTATTTGCTATATGCCGATGTCGTGTATCGCAGCGGTTACGCCGAAACCCTGACTGATACGCTTATTATTCCCGCGTCCACCGCGACGGCTCTCGCTACGTCGAAGCCATCCGATCCGGACGATAGCTGGCTCGTAGCCGAACCAATGGGCGTCAAAGCCAATGCAGTGAATGTACCGCATCTGGACAATGACATGGTGGTTTGTGGCAAACCCAGTGCCAGCGTAACGCTAGCTGACGGCTCGACCATGCTCTGGACTGATAAACCCAGTAAAGTTCTGGAGTCGGGGAAATTGTACACGCTGAAATTTGCCGTGGCGGATGCGCAGGGAAAAGCGGCTCCGCTGGAACCGTATCTCGGCATGGGTGGTCACGCGGCTATTCTCCGCTCGGACGGCTCGGTTTATATCCACCTGCACCCCGTTGGGACGTACTCGATGGCAGCCGAAGGCTCGCTTACCAGCCGCATTGCCGACACCAGCCGAACGTTTCATTATCCCAACGCCAGCCGATTCCGGGATAGCATTGACACCTACGTAGCGCGGCTTAAAACACTGCCGGAGGCCGAGAAAAACAAGCTTCTAATGGCCAGTATGCCCGAGATGAACCACACTATGGCAGTCAACAACATGGTGCAGTTTCCCTACGCGTTTCCCAAAGCCGGCCATTACCGCATCTGGGTCCAGGTGAAACGTAACGGGCAGGTGCTGACGGGCGTTTTCGATACACAGGTTGACGATCCGTTGATGTAAATAATCCGGCAGAACCAACGCCAACTCCGGTAGATTTGATTGCGCACAGTAGCAAAAAACATGGTCCGAAGTCTTAACGCTACCAACCGAATAGAGAGAAATCGAAACGTTACCAACATTCCACCAAACCCGCCTGATCAGTAGAATAAGGCTTCTTTTTAATTTATCGTACTGCAACCGGGCCTTTCTGTAATCCAAACAGCCCGCCGATTCTCTTCATGACTACACGCTTCTCCCGTCGGCAGGCGCTGACTGCTTTAGGTTCCTTACTGGGTGCTTCAGCCATTTCTACCTTACCCGCATCAACCGTTGCCGCTGCTCCGACAGCACCCGCGCCGTTCACGCTCTGCCTGAACATGAGTACTATCCGGGGGCACAAACTCGGTTTGGTGAAGGAACTGGAGACAGCCGCCAAAGCGGGTTTCCCGGCCGTCGAGATCTGGATTGATTCGTTGCAGGAATACCTGAAAAACGGCGGCACAACGGCGGAACTGAAAAAACGGCTGACCGATCTGAACGTTCGGGTAGAGAACGCCATCGGCTTTGCCCCTTGGATTGTGGAGGATGACAGTGCCCGTCGGAAAGGCGTCGATCAGCTCAGGCAGGAAATGGAGCTACTGGCGCAGATTGGTTGTAAACGTATTGCAACGCCCCCCATTGGCGCCCAAGCCCCTGATGCGTCCATTGTCGAGTTGCCAAAAGTGGCCGAACGCTATCGCCAGATTCTGGAACTAAGCGATCAGACGGGCGTTGTGCCGCAGCTTGAACTCTGGGGTTTTTCCAAAAACCTGAACAAGCTGAGCGAGGTCATGTACGTAGCCATCGAAAGCGGCCACCCCTCCGCCCGGCTTCTGCTCGATGTGTATCACCTCTATAAAGGCGGCTCCAGCCTGGCGAGTCTGCCGCTGGTGGGCAAACCCGCCATTGAGATTTTCCACGTTAACGATTATCTCGCCAACATGCCCCGACAAACCATTACCGATGCAGATCGGGTCTTTCCGGGCGATGGAGTTGCGCCTATCAAGGATATTCTGAAGCAGATCAAACGTACCGATCGGCCCGTCATTCTTTCGCTGGAAGTGTTCAACAAAACGTATTACGCGCAGGACGCTCAGACGATTGCAAACACGGCCATTACAAAGATGAAGGCAATGATCGCCGGCGTTTAAGCTATTCCTTATCCGCCTGCCGGTCGGCCCGGATTTCGGGGATGGTGTCGGGATCGATCAGGCCAAGAGTTGCCGCGTGTTCGGCCGCTTCAACCGTATCGGCCACCAGCAGCATAGGTACGTCGAAGGCACTGGTCGTTTGGATCAACTCCCGCACGGCTTCGTCGCGCCGGTCTTCGGTCGATACGTCGCGGATATAAATGGCTTTGATGCGACCGGGGTTGTCGCGCACGACCTGCGCGTAAATTTCTGGATCCTGCTGCCCACTATCGCCAATGAGCACGAAGGGCAGCTGCGGGTTCACGTCCAGCACTTTCCGGATCATTGCCAGCTTGTGCGTATGATGCGACTGCGACGAAAGCAGCGACGGATCAAAACCCAGATCGCGCAGCAAAATAGGTCCTTTCGGAATACCCTGAATCCGGAAAAAATCGATCAGCAGATCGTACAGATTCCATGGGCTGCTCGACACGAAATACAGTGGGTTGAACAACGTAGTGACCGGTCCGCTCTGCAACGCCCGATAGAAAGCCGCTACGCCCGCAAAAGGCAACCGGGTGTACGCATTTCCCAGGAACGTCAGCCGGGCCGTTTGCAGCAGACTTGTTGCCCCCGTTACCAGCACCGTGTCGTCAATATCCGAGATGATACCAAACTGACTGTAGGTTGGCGAGACCATCAGGTGGCCGTCTTTAAAAACAGGCTCGCCAGTTGTCGGCTGGGTTATACCCTCCAGCGAGTACCGCACTGGAAACCAGGCCCGGCCGGGCGGCAGGTCATTGGGCGGGTTGATGGTTACCTCAAAATAGCCTTCTTCATCAGTTACCGTCGTGTGCGACTGGTCAAATGCCTCGACTCGAACCGTAACACCAGGTACTTCGTCACTCTCGAACCGCTGGTACGTTGCCAATAGATTCTGCCAGAACGTATCGTTATCGGAAGGCGTACTCAGATCCCGTTCGCGCAGCACCCGGCCTTTAAGCCAGACAGCTGTGGGGCTACCAAATCCGCGGTAATAGACAATTCGATACGGTTTGTTTTTATCAAGTCGGCCAAATAATCTGTTCTTAAGCCGATCAAACTGCTGTTCGGCCTCCGCCGATGTGTTAACCAAAAAATCCTTCCAGGTAGTCATATAACTCCGTTTTCTGCCGATTAACGACCTTTTTAACCCCGACTGCTTTCTGCCTCACTCCTGGCTGAATCGGGACATTTGAACCGCTGTAGGTTTGTTGGACCGCCGAAGCGGTGGTAACTTGCGGGCACAATTTTCAGTCAGCCGGTTCGAGCACGTTCCTGCTGATTGACTCACCAAAAGAAGCAATGAGCAAGCAAATTGTTTTTACCGAAAAAGCCCCCGCGGCTATCGGGCCATATAGTCAGGCCGTTAAAGTAACTATCGCTTCGCCAGCGAGCATGTTGTTCGTATCGGGTCAGATTGCGCTGGATGCAGCGGCTACGGGCAACATTCAGGCCGAGACGCAGCAGGTGATGGAAAACATCGGCGAAATTCTGAAGGCAGCCGGTCTGAACTATTCAAACATCGTGAAGGCCAGCATTTTCGTGAAAGACATGAATAACTTCGCAGCCATCAACGAAGTATACGGTCGTTTCTTCCTGTCGGAGCCACCCGCCCGCGAAACGGTCGAAGTCGCCCGTCTCCCCAAAGACGTCAATGTTGAAATTTCTGTAATAGCGATCTAAAGAGTGAAAGAGCGAAAGAATGAAAGAGTGATTGTTTATCGCATTCACTCATTCGCTCATTCGCTCATTCGCCATTATTCTTATGTCCCAACCTGTTCGTGTCCGGTTTGCGCCTAGTCCAACCGGGCCGCTGCACATTGGCGGAGTACGTACCGCCCTATACAATTACCTGTTCGCCCGGAAGATGGGTGGTCAGATGCTGCTACGTATTGAAGATACGGATCAGAACCGCTTCGTGCCCGGTGCCGAAGATTATATCCTGGAAGCCCTGAAATGGGTGGGCATTACCATCGACGAAGGACAGGGAACCGGTGGCCCCCATGCGCCGTACCGCCAGTCCGAACGTAAAGACATTTACCGTCAGGAAGCTGAGCGGCTCGTGTCGGAAGGGAAAGCCTATTACGCCTTCGATACGGCCGAGGAACTGGATGCCATGCGGAAGCGGCTTGAAGAAGCGAATGCGCCCGCTGCGCAGTATAACTCCATTACGCGGATGCAGATGCGCAACTCACTGACGATGTCATCAGAGGACGTAAAAGCGCGCATGGATGCCGGTGATCCCTACGTTATCCGCCTGAAAACGCCCCGCAAGGAAGAAGTTCGGCTGAACGACCTTATTCGCGGTTGGGTGAATGTGCATTCATCAGCCATTGACGACAAGGTCCTGCTCAAATCAGACGGGTTGCCTACGTATCACCTGGCCAACATTGTGGACGACCACCTGATGGGCATTACCCATGTAATTCGGGGCGAAGAATGGTTACCGTCGGCCCCCTTGCACGTACTGCTATATCGCTACCTGGGTTGGGAAGATACCATGCCGCAGTTTGCTCACCTGCCCCTGTTGTTAAAGCCAGAAGGCAACGGTAAACTTAGCAAACGCGACGCCGATCTGGGCGGTTTCCCAGTGTTTCCGCTGGAGTGGAAAGATCCCTTTACGGGCAACGTAGCACGCGGCTTCCGCGAGGACGGTTACCTACCCGAAGCTACGGTTAATTTCCTGGCTTTGCTGGGCTGGAACCCCGGTACTGAACAGGAGTTATTCACGATGGACGAACTGATCGCCAGTTTCGACATCAGCCAGGTGCACAAAGCTGGTGCGCGCTTTGATATTCAGAAAGCACAGTGGTTCAACCACCAGTATATCCGTGAACAGCCGGATGCTACGTTAGCGCCCGCCGTTCAGCAGCAGGCCGAAGCCGCAGGGTTTGCCTGCTCGCTGGAGAAAGCCGAGAAAATTACCGCCCTGCTGAAAGGACGTGTCAACTTCGCCCACGAAATTTTCGGCGAAGCGGCTACCATCTTCTACGCCCCAACGGCCTACGATGAAACCGTAGTAGCCGCCAAGTGGAATGCAGATGCCGTTAAAGCCGTCACTGCTTTCCACGATGCCCTACAATCGTTTGAGGATAGCTTTATAGCCGATGACATTAAACATCTATTGTCGGATACGATGCAGCAGGCGGGTATCAAACAAGGCAAAATCATGCAGGCCCTGCGTGTAGCCCTGACGGGGCTTGGTGCAGGGCCAGACCTGATGCTAACCATGGAAATCATTGGCAAAGACGAAACCATCAGTCGCTTGAATAAGGCACTCAATACGCTAAAAACGCCGACTAACTAGAATTTTGACCGTTGACAAAACGGACCATTGCCCGACCTTTCCAAACGATTACTTTTGGCAGGTCGGGCATTTTTTTCGAGCTTTCCGTAACTCATTCAGCCCAGCAGGGTTTTGAGTAACAACAGTATTTGAACTACGACTATGGCTAAGAAAAAAATAAACCCCGACGAAAACGAGAAACCCCGCGTCCATAAGGAACTCGAAGGCTTCGATATTCAGATCAACTCGTTTGGCGAGATCACCACGAGTTTCGATATTGACAAGATCAACCAGTTTCTGAATAAGACGGTCGATGATAAAAAACTGCGGCACCGGACCGACCTGAATTTAAAAGGTGATCCGGAACCCGACGACCAAACGGACAAAGAATCGGACGATGAACTGAACCTTGACGACGAGGACATCGACATGGACGAAACGCCAAAAAAAGCGCCAAAACGGCGCTGATACGCATAAAATTACCCTTCCTCTAACCATTTTTACCATGTACTCCCACGAGATCGATTACAAAATTATTGGTGAAGACATTCAGATTGTTGAGGTCGAACTAGACCCCAACGAGACCGTAGTTGCCGAAGCTGGTGCCATGCTCTACATGGAAGATGGCATCCAGTTTGAAACCAAAATGGGCGACGGCTCCCAGCCCGATCAGGGGTTTATGGGTAAGATTTTCCAGGCGGGTTCCCGGCTGATTACAGGCGAGTCGCTCTTTATGACCCACTTCACCAACCGGGGTTATGGCAAACGGAAGGTAGCGTTCTCAGCTCCCTACCCAGGCACGATCATGCCGATTAACCTGGCAAACGTGTACGGAAATACGCTGATCGTGCAGAAAGATGCGTTTCTGTGTGCGGCATTGGGTACTAAACTGAGCATTCAGTTTAACCAGCGGCTGGGATCCGGTTTCTTCGGGGGCGAAGGCTTCATCCTGCAGAAAGTACAGGGCGACGGCATGGCCTTTGTTCATGCTGGGGGCGTCGTGATTGAACGTACGCTCAACAACGAGATGCTACGTGTCGATACAGGCTGCGTGGTCGGTTTTGAGCCTAGTATTAATTTTGATATTCAACGGGCTGGTGGCCTGCGCAGCATGGTATTTGGTGGCGAGGGTTTATTCCTTGCTACGTTGCGGGGCAGCGGTAAAGTCTGGATTCAGTCGATGCCGATCTCAAAACTGGTACAGCGGCTCTCGCCTACCGGTGGTCAGGCCCATAAAGAAGGAGGTTCGGTATTGGGTCAGCTAGGTAATCTCTTTGAGGATTAATCGATCATGATTTAATAATAAAGCCTGCCTAAATGATGAGTTTAGGGCGGGCTTTTTCTTTTTCCACTCAGCACCTGTTCAACTAAATCATGACAAAATTTCTTCTACCAGTAATCCTGTGTACAAGTCTCTTTTCTGTTAACGCTCAGGATTCTACTTACACAAAAGCCCGGATTGGCGTTCGTATCTCGTCAGATATCAGTCTCTTGAACAACAAAAGCCTTGGTATCCTCCAGCAGCAGTTTCAGCAGACTGGCGTTGACGCATCTGGCATAGGGAATCGTTTTGTGACAACCGCTCTATCGCTTGTTAGAGACAGACAGAAAGTTCTGACTGAGAGTCGAATTTTGTACGTTAATTCGAATACTGTTGACCCCACAACCACGAATACTGACAAAAGCGTTGTTTTTTATGGCTTTGGCTTTGGCGGAACCCAGACGTTTAAACTAGCTGATACCAAACGGTTTATGGTTGGCCCTACCGTAGGGGTCGATTTCATGTGGTACCGGCTCCGAATTCTACCCAAAGACCCTCAAAACCTAAATTTGTCAAACATCATCGCCAATCCAACTTATTACAGTACGGTACGGCTACGACAAGGTTTCTACACCAATCTCACCGGTGCAATCAGCGCCGATTACAAAACGGGTTGGCTAAAAAGCTTCTATGATGATTTCAGGGTAGGTGCGCGCGTTGGTTATCAGCTTCCGCTGGTTCGTAGTAAAACGTGGCGTTACGGCGATGGTACTGTCAACGAGCTGGCTAGTTTTCGTTCGAATATGCTCTTTGTACAGATCGGCGTAACGTTAGTTTCGAAGGTAACCAATCGAAATTGATAACCCGACTTGCCTTTATTCGCACCAAAAGTCAACTATTTTTGTTACACGGCCAGAAAACGAAAGTTTCTATTCGTATGGAAGTTATTTGCACAAACGACAATTTTCCCGCGCCGGTGCTGGCATTTTACGCTGAGTTTGGCGTGCAAACCCCCAAGCGCGATCAGCTTTATACCATCCGTCAGGTGAAGCGGCATACCACCGGCGATACGGGTGTGCTGCTGCAGGAAATTCAGAACCCCGAAGTTCCTGTTAAACACCCGGTTATGGGCGAGGTCTGGTTCGAACCTACGTTTAACGTGAATCGGTTCGCTACGTTGCTGGGTCAACCCGTGATGAAGGAAGAACTGGAAGACGTTAACGTTTAGCTTGTCTAGATACTAAACACGAGAAAAGCCCGGCACCAAAAGGCCGGGCTTTTTCGTTCTTTGCGTATCCGGCTCGCGCTGCCGGTCGTTTTCCAGTCAACTCGCCTAGATTCTGTGCTACGTTATTCACTTTTCCTGTTGCTTGGCCTTACAGCAGCTGCCTGCGGTGGCGGCTCGTCGGACAACTACGTCCCGAAACCGAAAGGATATCCCCGCATTGACCTACCTCCCCAGGAATACAAACAACTTGAGCCAACGCATCCGTATACTTTTGAATACAACAAAGCGGCCCGAATTCTGCCCGATAGTTTCGCCCGCTCGGAACCCGATTGGATTTTCATCAATTACCCCGCCTATCACGCCAGCGTTCAGTTGACGTACAAGCCGGTAAAAAACGACATCAACCGGCTGCGGGCTATGCTGGAAGATTCGTATAAGCTCGCATCCCGGCACCAAATCCGGGCTACGGCGATTGAGCAGCGGAAGATCCGGCTAAAGTCGGGGCTGGAAGCTAGCATTATTGATCTGGCGGGAGAGGTTCCCAGCCAGGTTCAGTTCGTTACGACTGATTCGACAAAGCACTTTCTGCGCGGGGCCCTGTATTTCAATACGGCTACGGAAAACGACTCCCTGCAGCCCGTTATTGATTACATTCGCAAGGACATTATCCACATGCTGAATACATTGAAATGGCGGAATTGACTTTCTGGTTAATAGCTAGCGCTGCTGGGTCGTATCAGCATC
The DNA here is from genome assembly GCF_013375035.1 of Spirosoma sp. KUDC1026. Lineage (NCBI taxonomy): Bacteria > Pseudomonadati > Bacteroidota > Cytophagia > Cytophagales > Cytophagaceae > Spirosoma > Spirosoma sp. KUDC1026. The sequence continues at coordinate 5,721,693 of NZ_CP056032.1, forward strand.
ATAGGTTGTGACGGTTGTCACTGTCGTACTGACGGGGAGTGTCGGTACCCGGGTTACGGGTGGCGGTGGTGTCTTGTCTTTCTTACCAAATAGCGAGAAATGCACGTATCGTTTTGGGTTTTCGCGCAGATCGGTCAGTAAGCGTTCCAGGCTGGCTGTCGTACGGTTCACGTTTAGATAGAGCAGATCGTCGGAGGTGAGTTTGCCCAGCGAACCCTGTCCTTTGTTGATGTTGGCCAGCAGTTGCTGCAGGTTATCCACCGTTTTATTCACACTGCCCAGCGTCTGCTTCAGTTGAAGCGCCTGGAGCGAATCGGCAAACGTATCAGCCTTGGCCAGGATTGGCTTCAACTGTTGTTGCGTCTCAATCAATGATGCCGACAGTTTGTTTACGTTCGCCAGCGTGGTACGCAGGCCAGCACGATTTTCATCAATAGTCAGATCCAGCGTTTTCAGTCCGGCGTTGGCGCTACGTAGCGTTTGGTTTAACGTAACACCCGTCTGATCGAACTGGGCGACAATTCTGTTGAGCTGGTAAGTCAGCGAATCTACATTGTTCAATACCGGCAGCGTTTTTTCCCGGATCAGGGCCGACAGTGCCGATTCTTTAGCCGAAACCAGTGTATCACCGCTTTCCAGTTCCTGCCCCCGGGGATTGATACCCAGCCGGATCGCCTTGCCCCCCAGCAGTCCGTCATCAGCCAGTACTGCCCGGGTGCCCCGTGTAATGCGAATATCTTTGTTGATGTCCAGGGTGACCAGCAGTTTGTTTCCCTGATCCTGCAGAATGTCGATCCGGTCAACCTTACCGACCGCCAGCCCGTTGATCCGTACCGGATTAGACGTTGTCAGGCCGTCGATGGTACTATAAATAACTTTGTACTTGTGAGACGAAGAGAAGAAGTCGGTTCCCTTCAGAAAGTTGAATCCGAAGTAGAGCATCAGCAACGTAACAACGGCCAATAAACCAACTTTTACTTCCTGAGAAATTTTCATGCGTGTATGTAGTGAACAACCGTTGAGCTGCCCAAATCAATATGGCTGAACGTATAACCAACATTCGCGGCTATTTGTCTCAAAGAACCGCAAAAAGCTGCAAGCCATTACCTGCTAAAACAAAACGAGGAGAACCGGCCCGGTCCCCCTCGTTTCCTTTATCTGCTGTTAGTATTCTCAGCCAGCACTGTCAATTTCTTCTTTGTATTGCTCGAACGCCTTGTAGATGGCATTCGTGATTTGTTCCTGCCCCTCCTGTGTCATCAGGAACGCTTCCTCGGTCGGGTTTGTCAGGTAACCCGTTTCGATCAGCACGCTGGGCATAGTTGTGCGCCAGAGAACCAGAAACCCCGCCTGTTTTACACCCCGGCTGGTACGCTCGGCATTCCGGCGGAAACTCCGTTCTACTTTCTCAGCGAAGTTTATGCTGCTACCCATAAACGCGTGCTGATAATTAGCCAGCATAATATGCGCCAGTGGTGAGTTCGGGTTAAAGCCTTTATACGTCTGCTGATAGTTGTCCTCTTTCAGAATTACGGCATTTTCGCGTTTCGCTACGTCCAGGTTCCCTTCCGTTTTGTGCAGACCCATGGTGTAGGTTTCGGTACCATACACACGACTGGAGCTTGGGCTAGCGTTACAATGCAGCGAGATAAACAGATCGGCCCGATTTCTGTTGGCAATTGCCGAGCGCTCGGCCAGCTCGACAAAGTGATCGGAGGAGCGGGTATAGATAACGCGGACCTTCGGCATTTCCTGCTTGATCTTACGACCCAGTTGAAGCGCCAGTTTAAGCACGACCCAGGATTCCCGCGTCCGGCGCCCTACGCAGCCCGGATCTTTGCCGCCATGCCCCGCATCGATCACGACGGTACGTAGTTGCGTAGGCGAGCTGGTCTCGGTAGCCTCGGCTTCTGACCGACGCACCGTATCCTGAATCAGGGCATCCGGACCGGGAATAACCGTCAGTGCCAGCAATGGAATTGTCACCAGCAACAGGGTTGTCATTATTCCGGGAGTCGTTACCGGTAAATCAGTAGACGTTGATTTTAATTTTTTTAACAGGGGAAACAGTTTCAAAGCAATGAAGGGATAACTGTTCGTGAATAACTTTGTGGTACTATAAGCTTAACGGCCTTATAGCAAATGTAATTTTTTTGATAGAACAGAAAAAGGGATACTTTATTTTGCGGCCCTTCCGACTATACCCCATGTTGATGCGTCTTTCTTTTTGCCTTATCTGGCTCCTCTGCGCACTCAACGTACTGGGACAGAGCAACTCAACGCGTAAACCATCTGGTCAACAGACGGTTCCGGCTTCACAGACTGCCACAGTTTCTACGCCCAGGAAGGATTCATTACCAGCTTCGTCAACTAATCCCGCCAGCAGCGTAACCGAAGAGAGCGATCTGGAACGCCAGCTCAACCGCCGGTATTCGCGCCCGAACCGACTTGGTCCCAGCCCGAGCCGCCCGGAATCTATTTCACCCAGATTTGCCAAACCGGTCAGAAAAGATACAAACTCTACTCGTCAGGTCCAGTCCATTCCAGTCCAACGAGATCCGGGTAAGGTAAACACGACGGTCAAACCACCCCAAGTCACGGCCGGAACATCGTCGACGGTCATAACGCCAACTGAATCACGGACAGTAACAGCGCCCAAAGCTACGCCCGTGCCAATTACCGTGCCTGTTCAGGCAAGGCCGCAGGCAGTAAGCGCCACACCTACTAACACTCGTATTGCTCCCCCCCCGACGACAACACCCGCTCAGATAACGGCTCAGCCCCAATCAGCAACGGTAACGCCGGCGGGTTCACGAACCGTATCTCCAGCTAAAACGGGGGTTACACCGCCCCGAAGTACAACACCCGCTCAGGTAACCCCTCAACCAACAGCAAAACCGACGTCGGCAACAGTAACGCCGGCGGGTTCACGTACGGTCACGCCCGCCCAAACAGGACCTATTCCGGCGCAGGGCAGCGCACCGGTTCAGGCAAAACCGCTCCCGCAGGAGCCGGGTAAAGGGGGAATTCCACCCGCTACGGTACCAGCACAGCGCGTTCCGGACGCGCCGTCAGGAGCGCCATCCGGCAATTCGCCGGCTATGACGACCCCCGCGGGTAACCCGGCGTCGGGCAGCGCGCCGGCTAGTGCGACCACGACTGCACCAGCTTCGCAGACGACGACACCTCCACAGCGCGTCCTACAGCCGGGCATCGTTTCACCAAATATTGTTCAGCCACAGAGCCGGACCGCACTGAGCAGCGATACGTTACGGGTAACCGCGAAAGATTCGGCCGCTGCCGATTCGGCGAACTCGGCTGATGCGTTCAAAACGACAGTCAAGTATCAGGCAAAGGATTCAACCATTTACGCGGCCGACGGGCAGACCGTTGAGCTGTTCGGGGATGCCAGCGTCATCTACGGCGACATCTCCCTCAAAGCCGACTACATCCGGCTCAACTACCTCACCAATGAGGTTTATGCCCGTGGCCGCTTCGACTCTACGCAGAATAAGCTGATTGGCCGCCCTGTTTTTCAGGATGGCGAGGGGAAATACGACTCCAAGGAGATTCGCTATAACTTCAAATCGAAGAAAGGCAAGATTCAGGGCGTTATCACGCAGCAGGGGGAGGGAAATATCAGGGGGCAGAACGTCAAGAAAGACGACGAGGATAATCTCTACATCGGGAAAGCCATTTACACAACCTGTAACCTGGCGACTCCCCACTTCCACATCAATGCCAGCAAACTGAAAGTCATCCACAATAAACAGGTCGTTGCCGGGCCGTTTAACCTGGTCATCAACCAGATTCCGTTACCACTGGGATTGCCCTTTGGTTTTTTCCCATTTCCGAAACGGAAAGAGATTGGCGTGTCGGGAATTCTCATGCCGCAGTACGGTGAAGAGCCAAACGGACGTGGGTACTACCTGCGCGATGGCGGATATTACTGGGCGGTCAATGAAAACCTTGGTCTTCAGTTTAAGGGACAGATTTATTCCCGCGGCAGCTGGGGCGTAGGCGTATCATCGGCCTACAATAAACGGTACACATACAGCGGGGGCGTCAACCTGCAGTTTGCCCGCAACCGCACTGGTGACCCTGTCGACGTAACGCCGGCCCGTAACGATTTCTCCTTCACCTGGTCGCATACGCCGGTGCCGCGGGGACGGGGAAGTTTTTCCGCCAACGTAAACGTCAGCAGTAACAGCTATAATCAGATCAACGCTTATACCGGCACCAATGCTTATATTTCCAACGTAGCGGGATCGTCGGTTCAGTACAGCCGGACGCTTGGTCAATACGCCCGGGCAGGAGCTAATTTGCGCGTTAACCAGCAATTCGGGCAGTTGGATCCGGTTACAAACCGACGTGTGAACGGCAAAACGGACGTTTCGTCAGACTTCAACTTTGGTCTGAACCAGATAGCACCGTTCGCACTACGGGGTGGTTCGGGGCGCTGGTACGAAAGCTTCCGCTTTGGCCTGGACGTGAGCGGCTCGATTACGGTTAACAACACCATCCGGACGCAGGTGGACACAAGTGGACTGGGATTCCCGGTCATTACCCGACTAGCAGCGACTAACCCTGTCAAGCGGGCGCAGGACAGTGCAGATCGTGCCATAGCGCTTCGAACAGGTCAGATTCTTCAGGATCCAACGCTTATTCTGTTTAATCGGGACAACCTGGGTAAGCTCTGGGAAAACCGGCTGGTACAGGCGCGCTACAGCATTCCGATTACGCTGCCCAACATAAAACTGCTGCGATACATCAACGTTACGCCAGGTTTCTCGCTGCAGGGGAATATTTACACCAAGAAACTAAATTATGTGTACGTTCCTGGCCGCAACGGTGCGCGTGATTCCGTACGTGCCGACACGGCAAAAGGGTTTTTCCCTTCCTATAACTTCGCCGTTAATGCCAGTGTGAACACGCGTTTTTACGGCACGTATCAAATTAGGGGAAAACGGATCGATGCTATTCGCCATACGGTAGCGCCATCGATTTCATTCAGCTACGTACCCGATTTCACTAATCCGGCGTTTGGTCAGTTTGCAGTAATTGAGGGACCTCCGGGTTCTCAGATCAATAATCTTCCTCTTTATCGTCGTACGCTCTCTGTGTTTCGGGGCTTAAACGGTACGGGAAGCAGCGGCACCAGTACCCAGGCGGCCTTTGTCTCCTTCGGTATCGTAAACCAGCTGGAAATGAGAGTCCGAACCCGTAATGACTCGACGGGTAATGACTTCAAGAAGGTTCCGATCTTTGACAACATCAGCCTGAATGGTAGTTACAACTTCCTGGCCCCGGAGTATAAACTATCGCCAATTACGGTAAGCGCGAATACCCAGATTTTCAAGAACATCAGCTTTAACTTTTCATCGACATTCGACCCTTATGCTCAGGTAGCTTACGGAGGCACAGGCGTCTATGAGCTGGAAACGTATACTAACACTAGCTCTACGTTTACGCCTACGCCATTGACGTACTCCCCTGCGATTTTACGTGTCATTGATTATACAGGTCAGCAGTACGCTCGGGTTAATCGATTTGCCTACACCGAAGGCCAGGGAATTGCCCGATTGACTAATTTACAGGCATATCTGAGCGCCCGATTCGCTCCCAAACAGTCGCAGAAGCCCAAGACGAGCAATAACGCGACGGACGCCACGATGAAAGCAATCAATAATAACCCTGAGTTGTACGTTGATTTCAACATCCCCTGGTCGTTCAACGTTAGTTATACGTTCGGCTTGAACAAACTGACGCCGGAAGTATCACAGGTCCTTCAGGCACTGACACTAACCGGCGATCTGAGCTTGACACCGAAGTGGAAAATAACGATTAGTACGGGTTATGACTTCCAGTTCAAGAGCCCGACGCTGACAACCATCGGCATCAACCGCGATCTGCACTGCTGGGAAATGGCTTTCAACTGGACGCCCTACTCCGGCAGCAACATCCGTTCGGGAAACTACTCGTTCGATCTGCGGGCCCGCTCGTCGATTCTACAGGAGCTTAAGCTCAGCCGTCGTCGGAGTTTCTACGATACCGGCGGTTTCTACGGACGCTAATTGTTTTCGTTACAGCTACGCATGAAAGCGACAACCCTTCGCACGCTTACAATCGTGGCGGCTCTGGTAGCCGTCAATATTCTCTCGGCTTTTGTCTTTTTTCGACTCGATCTGACCGAGGAGAAACGCTACACCTTGTCGGAAGCCACCCAGTCGCTGCTGGCAGAACTGCCTGATGATGTACATGTCGATGTTTACCTCACGGGCGACCTACCGCCCGGCTTCAAACGGCTCGAGAATGCCATTCGTGAAACATTGGATGAGTTTCAGGCCGTAGCAGGTAACCGGATTACGTACCGAGCCATCGATTCAGCCCTAATTACGAACACGGAGCAGAAAAATAAGCTGATCGATCGATTGCAGCAGGTTGGATTACTGCCCACCAACGTCTTCGCCAACGAGGGCGGGACACGTACCGAGAAACTGATTTTTCCGGGAGTGGTGATTTACTACAAGGGCAAGGAAACGGGTGTCTTATTGCTGAAAGGAAATAAGGCTGCCTCGTCCGAGGAGCAGTTGAACCAATCATACGAAGGGGTTGAATTTCAACTGGCGTCTGCCATTCGCCGGCTAACCCGGACGGAAGAAAACAAACGCCGGGTTGGCCTGATCTTCGGACACACGCAGGTCCCGCCCTCCCGTTTCGCCGATTTGCTGGCTTCGGTTCAGGAAAACTACGACCTCTTTCTGGTCGACATGAGCAAACCCGATCCCATCGCCAACGTAGATGCGGTCCTTGTCCTTAAACCAGATGTGCCGTTTTCAGATGATGAGATTTTCAAACTCGACCAATACGTAGTAAAAGGGGGACGGGCGTTGTTTTTTGTGGATGGCCAGCGCGTCGACAGCGTCAATGCCGAAGGTACCTACGCCCAGCCGCTCAATCTGAATCTCGACAATCTGTTCTTCCGGTGGGGCATTCGCATCAATCGGGACATCGTCAAAGACATGTATTGCGCGCCCATCCCACTCAATGTGGGCAACACGGGCGATAAGCCTAACATTCAGCTTCTCCCCTGGCGATTCTATCCGTTGCTGAACAATTTCGGCACCAGTGGTAACCCCATCGTACGTAATCTGGATGCGGTGCTAGCTCGTTTTGTCAGCACTATGGATACCGTACAGGCAACGGGTATCAAAAAGACCCCACTGCTGCTCACGTCAGAATACACAAAAATCCTGAAAACACCGGCGTTGATTTCGTACAACGAAGCCCGGCAGCAACCTGATCCCAGTACCTACAGCGACGGCCATCAGCTGGTGAGCTGTTTGCTGGAAGGCCGTTTTCAATCGATCTATGCCAACCAGATTCTTCCCGGCGATCCACGCGCCAACGGTTTTCAGGCACAAGGCAATGCGTCGCGGGTGTTGATTTGCTCCGACGGCGATCTGGTTGTTAACGACGTAGATTATAAACGCAACACGCCTTATCCACTAGGCTTTGATCGCTTTACGCGTACTACGTTTGCCAACAAGGATTTTGCCCTGAACGCCATTGATTACCTGGTCGATCCGAACGGCGTTATTGCCGCCCGCGCCCGCCAGGTGACCCTCCGTCCATTAGACAAGATCCGCGTCAATGCGAACCGTACGGGCTGGCAGGCGGTAAACGTACTCGGGCCGCTGGCTCTACTGGGTCTGGTTGGCGTAGTATGGCAAGTCGTTCGGAAGCGTCGATACGGTCAGTAACGGCTATGAACATTTTCTGGACAAGTCGTCGTATGCTTAGCTGATAATCTGCTACTCACGGAAACGAACGAAAAAACAGCATCAACGCAGACACCCCACCAGCAGGCAGCGGCCATCCTGAAACGGCTCATCGACGACAAACGCCAGGCCGAGCAGGACATCGTCGATAACTTCCACACTGACCCGCTCATCCAGGCGGCCGTTACAGAATTGAAACGCCGACGCGATAAACGCGGAACAGCAGCCGTCTAATTATAAAGTAGCGGAAACTATAAACTCATGCAGGCACGTAGCGTGTCACCTCACTGGGATCATCTACGTCCATTAACAGTCCCCGATTGGTTTTTTGTAAGACAGGATGCACGAAATCCGGAGCAATTTCGGCCAGCGGCACGAGCGTAAAGCGTCGCTGGTGCAGGTATGGATGCGGCACAGTCAGTGTAGACGTTTGCCAGACGAGCTGGTCGTAATACAGTACGTCAATATCGATTACCCGTGCCCCCCATTTCTCAAGCCGAACGCGTCCCAGCTCCTGCTCGATCGCCTGCGTTTGTTGCAACAATTCCTCCGGTTTCAGGTCCGTTTCAACCGCCAGCACCTGATTCAGATATGACGGTTGATCCGTAACGCCCCAGGGTGCCGTTTCATACAATCCCGATGCCCGAACAACGCTCCCCACCCGGCCATTAATGAGTTGGGCCGCCCGGACCAACGTAGCCACCCGGTCACCAAGATTAGCGCCAAGAAGGAGATAGGTCATAAAGAGCGAAAGAGCGAAAGAGTGAAAGAGTGAAGCCTCCGGGAAATCACTCTTTCACTCTTTCGCTCTTTAAATTTAATAGTCCTTGATTGGTTGAATATCGTAGTACGTCTTAATCTCCTCGGCGCTGGGCGCTTTGGCAGGACGCACGATCCGGAAGCCAACGAATGAAGCCGATGTCAGCCACCAGTCGCTTTTGGGGCTCTGTGGGTCGAGCACCTTCCAGGCTGGTGCCGACGGCGTCCGGGCCGCCGAACGTAACACCTCGGGTTCATCATCCCAGGAGCCCCCGCGAACGGAATTAGGATACAGCTGGGTGGTTGGCGCGTAAGGTTCTTTTACAGCCCCGCTGGCAACCTGCTTGTAGTAATCCGGGATATACTGGTCCTGCGTCCATTCCATGACGTTACCGTGCATATCGTACAACCCAAAGGAGTTTGGCTTCTTCGTACCTATTTTCTTGTACGACCCGTTACTGTTGCCTTTGTAAACCGCATACTCCCCCAACTGCTTGGGGTCATTTCCGAATGAATAGGCCAGCGTTGCGTTTTTGTCGTTGCCCCGGCAGGCGTATTCCCATTCGGCTTCGGTTGGCAGGCGGTAAAACACACCCGTCTTTGCATACAGCCACGCACAGAATTTAATGGCGGCATACTGCGTCATGTTGATAGCCGGATAGCCAGCCCGGCCCATTCCAAACGACATGTCGACATAAGGCGGACTTGGTCGGGTGGTTGCGTCCGTTTTATTCAGATTCGCGTCCGTTTGGGTGTACTTGGCGGCCATCTCCTTTTCCATATTCGTGAAGGCAAACAGATCGTACAAATCCCAGGTTACTTCGTATTTCCCCATGTAAAACGGCTCGATCGTTACGCCATGTACAGGTTCCTCGTCGGCCTGATGTCCTTTCTGATCGGGCAGACTTCCAATCAAACCCTTGCCGCCCGGAATGGCGACCATGGCGTAAACCTGGTTACTACCGGGAATGACCTGAGTGTATGATTTAAAGTCAGTTGTGGTTTGTGCGGCTGCGTTTTTGCCCCACAACATCGTTATGAGTACGGCTATCAGGAGATGTTTCGATTGCATTTTTCGTTTCAGACAAAAAGGGTTGATCCTCTTTAAAAGCTAAAAGTACGAACGATCTCCTTTGTTGTACCTTTGTAAAAAATAACCAGGATGCCCGAACTCTTCAGGTTTTATGGAATGCGGTTCTTCTTTTACAGTAATGAACACCTTCCGGTTCATGTACACGTACGTAATGCTGATGGAGATGCCAAATTCGCTCTTAACCCTATTTTATTGATTGAGAATAATGGCATGAAATCCAAAGACCTCAAAATTGCGGAAGGTATAATCGAAGAAAATACTGACGTAATCAATAACCGCTGGAAAGAATATTTTGGCGATAAAAACGAATTAAAATGAGCCGTCTTACTGCCTCAAACGTCTGGTTTTCAGAAAACAGGATTTTTATGGAGCTGTCTGACGGCCGAATTATTGGTTGCCCCACGCAGTGGTTTCCTCGTCTTGATAAAGCGCCTATAGAGCAGAAAAATAAATGGGAGCTTATTGCAGGAGGAACTGGTGTACATTGGGAAGACCTTGATGAAGATTTGTCCGTGGAAGGTATGCTTACTTTCCGCAAATAAGTAATTATGAATTACCTCTCAGCCGAAAATTTAACCAAGTCATACGGCGACCGTATTCTGTTCCGTAATCTCACCTTCGGGATCAATCGGGGCGATAAGGTCGCTATTGTCGGCGCAAACGGCTCCGGCAAAACCACCCTCCTGTCTATCCTGGCGGGGGCTGTTCCACCCGAAGAAGGCGTCGTCAGTCACCGGAAAGACATCAGCATTGGCTACCTTGATCAGCAACCCGATCTGAACGATGCGTTGACCGTCATGGAAGTAGTGCTGGCGGGCGAAAGTGCCCAGCTCGATGCCGTACGTGCCTACGAACAGGCACTGGTAAGCGACGACCCGAACGCACTCGAACGGGCCATGAGCGATATGGAAAAGCTCGAAGCCTGGGATTATGAAGCCCAGATCCGGCAAATTCTGGGTGAACTCGGTATTCAGGACGTCGACCAACGGGTTGGCTCACTCTCGGGTGGACAGCGGAAACGGGTGGCACTGGCAAGGGTGCTGATTCAGAATCCCGATCTGCTGATTCTGGATGAGCCCACTAACCACCTCGACCTGGAAGCCATTGAGTATCTGGAAAGCTTCCTGAATACCAACAATGGTACGTTGCTGATGGTATCTCACGACCGTTACTTCCTGGATCGGGTCTGTAACCAGATTGCGGAACTGGATGGAGGTCAATTATACACCTACAAAGGAAACTACGCGTATTTCCTCGAAAAGAAGGATGAGCGCGAAGCGGCAGCGGCATCAGAGCTGGCGAAAGACCGTAATACGTTCCGGCGGGAGCTGGAATGGATGCGTCGCCAACCCAAGGCACGGGGTACGAAGGCCCAGTATCGGATCGACGCGTTTGAAAACCTGAAAGAAAAAACCAGCGGAAAACGGAACGACGGCGAACTGGACCTGAACCTGCGCATGACCCGGCTAGGCAGCAAGATTCTGGAAGTGGAAAACCTAAGTAAGCGTTTTGGCGACAAGGTGCTGCTCGATCATTTTACCTACACCTTCAAACGGTTCGACCGCGTTGGCCTGATTGGCAAGAACGGCATGGGTAAAACCACGCTGATGAATATGCTGACGGGCGAGCTTCGGCCCGACTCCGGCAAGATTACAACGGGAGGAACCGTCAAATTTGGCTATTACACGCAGAACGAACTGGATTTACCCGAAAATCAGCGGGTTATCGACGTTGTGCAGGATGTAGCTGAAGTGATGAAACTGGCGAATGGCGATACCGTTACGGCAACGCAACTGCTCAGTCGTTTCCTCTTCGACCGCGCCAAGCAATACGATTACGTAGCGAAACTAAGCGGGGGCGAAAAACGACGGCTTCAGCTGCTGCTGGTGCTCGTGCAGAACCCGAACTTCCTGATTCTTGACGAGCCGACTAACGATCTCGATATCACGACGCTGAACGTACTGGAAGACTTTCTGCTGAGCTTCGGTGGCTGTGTGCTGATCGTTACCCACGACCGCTATTTCATGGACCGGCTGGTCGACCACGTATTTGTGCTGGAAGGTGAGGGCAAAGTGCGCGATTATCCTGGTAACTACACCGATTATCGCGAATGGCGCGACGCCCAACCCAAACGTATTACGGCATCAGACAATACCCGGAAGGAGCCCACATCTGCCGCCAGTAGTACCAAGACTCAATCGGCGGATTCGGCGAGCAACACGGTCAAAAAGAAGCTGTCTTTTAAGGAAATGAAGGAGTACGAAACGCTCGAGAAGGATATCGAGTTACTGGAACAGCGCAAAACCGAAGTTGTCGAACTGCTCAACGCCGGTGGTCATCACGAGCAACTGACCGCCTGGGCGCGCGAAATTGAACAGATTGATCAGGATGTAGCCCAAAAATCAGACCGCTGGCTGGAGCTGGCAGAATATATTTAATGAGCGAAAGAATGAAAGAGCGAAAGAGTAAATTTACTATCACTCATTAATCGCTCTTTCACTCATTCGCTCTTTCGCTCTTTACTAATGGATCAGATTATTGAGTTTTTCAGGTACTTACTCAACTCCGAAGAAATCATTCAGACGGGGGGGCTAGTGCTGATTACCCTTATCATCTTTATTGAAAACGGAGTCATTTTCGGGTTTTTTCTACCCGGCGATTACCTCCTGTTTTTGTCCGGCGTCTTTGCGGGTACACGGCTGCTCGACGTATCACTCTGGTTACTACTGGCCTGTATTTTCGGTGCGGCCGTGCTCGGATCGCTCACCGGCTACCTGACGGGCTATTTCGCCGGCGGACGGCTGCAAAACCGCCCGGACTCCCTGTTATTCAAGAAAGAGTACATTACGAACACACGGGTTGCTTTTGAAAAATACGGCACCAGCGCGCTCATCGTTGCCCGTTTTCTGCCTATTGTCCGCACGTTTGCTCCGGTGCTGGCAGGATTGATTCACATGGATTTCCGTCGCTTCATGCTGTATAACGTTACGGGGGGCGCAATCTGGGTCGTTACGCTGGTTGGCGGTGGTTTCTTCTTCGGCGAGCAGTTTCCCTGGATTATCAATTACGTTCACTGGATCATCATTTTCTTCCTCGGTGTTACCACGTTCACCGTCGTCCGCGGTTACCTGAACGCCCGGCGTGAACGGCGGGCCGAGAAAGCCAAACTGGAATAACAAAAGCGGCCAGTTATGAACTGGCCGCTTTTGTTATTCCAGTTATGTTCTATGTCCTCCTTAGTTGCGTAGTGGCTTTCCGCCCGTCAGCAGACTCTGAATCCGCTCCAGCGTTTTCTTCTCACCGCTCAGCGACAGGAAGGCTTCGCGTTCCAGATCGAGCAGGTATTGTTCGGATACGTTTTGAGGAGCACTCAGATCTCCACCGCAGATGACATACGCCAGCTTGTCAGCAATTTTGGCGTCGTGGTCGGATATATAACGACCCATTTTCATGGCCGTTATTCCAGCTTTGAAGAGCGCGATTCCCGTTTTACCCTGTACTTTAATATCCGCGCGTGGCTTGGGTTGCGTATAGCCATTTTCTGACAGTTCAATAGCAGCCTGCTTGGCTTCGGCAATCAGACGGCTCCGGTTCAGTACAATCTGATCGGTTGACCGCAGATAACTCATTTCCAGCGCTTCCTGCGCCGAAGTAGAGACCTTCGCCGTAGCAATGTTCATAAAGATGTTTTGCAGAATGTTCAGCTCAGGATCACCAGACTGGTACAGATCCGACGCCCGGGCGGCCATTTCTTTCGTTCCGCCACCAGCCGGAATCAAACCGACACCGACTTCAACCAGTCCCATATACGTTTCGGCGTGAGCAACGGCCCGGTCTGAATGCAGTACGGCCTCGCAGCCTCCCCCCAACGTCAGTGTATGCGGAGCGACGATAACCGGGATGGACGAATATCGGATGCGTGCAATCATCTTCTGGAACTGCGCAATCATCAGATTCACCTCATCAAACTCCTGCTCAATAGCAAACATGAACAAAGCGCCCAGGTTTGCTCCCGCCGAGAAGGCCGCTGTATCGTCGTTCCCAATCACCAGGCCCCGGAAATCTTTCTCGGCCATCGAAATACCCTTCATGACCGCTTCCAGCACTTCGGGACCGAAGGTGTTCATCTTACTCCGGAACTCGACGTTTAGAATCCCGTCACCCAGGTCAATAATGTTGGCTCCTTTATTTTTCCAGACAACGTTATTCGACAAGTTTTCGAGAATCGTAAATGATTCGGTGCCCGGAATGGCTTTGTAGCTTTTACTCGGAATGTCGTAATACTTACGGATGCCGTTCTCGATCTTGTAAAAACTATCGAAACCCGCGTCCAGCATGTCATACACCCACTGAGCGGGTTTCTGACCGAGCGCTTCAATCAGTTCTACACCCTTGCGAACACCGATAGCATCCCAGGTTTCGAATAGGCCCAGCTGCCAGCCGAAGCCAGCCGTAATGGCGGCATCAACGCGATACAGTTCGTCTGAAATTTCGGGGATGCGATACGTAGCGTACCGGAATCCGTCGGCAAAGGTCCGGCGATAAAACTCACCCGCTTTGTCTTTCCCGTCGATTAAAACGGGGAACCGCTGCCGCAGGTTGTCAATCGCTTTGGTACTTTCGAGCGTAGCGAATTTGACCTTAGCAGAAGGTTTGTATTCGTAACTCTTGAGGTCCAGCGCCAGAATTTCCGTCTTGCCGTTGGCATCCTTCGTTTTCTTATAGTACCCCTGCCCCGTCTTATCGCCAAGCCACTTGTTCTCCATCAGCTTGACTACCGATGACGGCAGTTCAAACGACGCCCGCGACTCGTCGTGCTCCATCTTGACGAGGTTACTGGCAACGTTTACCGTTGTATCCAGCCCCACTACGTCCGATAGCCGGAACGTGCCCGATTTAGGCCGCCCAACGACAGGTCCCGTCAGTTTATCTACTTCCTCAACGGTCAACCCCAGTTCTTCGGCCACCCGAATCGTCTGAATCAGCGATTGAATACCCAGCCGGTTAGCGATGAAACCGGGTGTGTCCTTGCACAACACTGTCGTTTTGCCGAGATACAAATCGCCGTACTTCATCAAGAAATCGATTACGGCCGGATCGGTGTCCGGACCAGGAATAATTTCCAGCAGACGCAGGTAACGAGGTGGGTTGAAGAAGTGCGTTCCGCAGAAGTTCTTTTTGAAATCGTCGCTCCGGCCCTCCGTGAGCAGGTGCATCGGAATCCCCGAGGTGTTCGATGTAATCAGTGTGCCGGGCTTGCGGTATTGCTCAATACGTTCGTACACCGACCGTTTGATGTCCAGCCGCTCCACAACCACTTCAATAATCCAGTCGTAAGCGGTAATCTCTTTCAGATTATCGTCGAAGTTGCCCAGCTTGATCCGACTGGCGAACTTAGCACTGTACAACGCGGCCGGACTAGCTTTCAACATCGTCTGAAACGCGTCGTTCACAATGCGGTTACGTACCACGGGACTTTCAGTAGTCAGTCCTTTGGCCTGTTCGGCGGCATTAGGTTCTTTCGGCACGATGTCCAGCAGCAGAACATCAACGCCAATATTGGCAAAGTGAGCTGCAATGCGCGAGCCCATAATACCCGACCCCAGCACGGCCACTCGCCGGATAGTACGATTCTTGACTTGGGTTTTAGGTTTTTCCAGGGTTGCTTCCATACTACGGAAAAAGCGACGTTGAGAGTATAACAGGAAGCGTTTGTGGCGCTATCCTTCTACAAAATATCCTCGTCCCGCTCTTGGTTTAGTTTAGTTAATTCATCTACATCGTTGAGATCCTTCGGACTGCCCACTTTTTTCTTTTCAGTAATCAGATCATTAAGCTGAATTACTTTGAAAGGGATATCATCGAACACTACGTCAATAGCCCGTTCGTAGCAGGCATCGAAGTCTGTTTCGGCAAATGCTTTCAGACTGTATCCCATATTCAGCGTAAAACCATGCTTACCAACTGCTACCGACGTCCAGCCAAACAGCAATGGCACGTCCTTCAGGTAATCAGCGCCAGCGACTCCGTTTTCTTTAAGCGCCTGAATCAAGCTAGTCTTATTGAGCGAATCTGACCGTAACCAAAGGTCCATGTCCTGTGTCGTTCTGACATGACCATGAACTACACCTGCCGTACCGCCAACCAGCATAAACTTGACGTCATAACGATTCAGGCTCTCCAGCAACTGCTGTACGTCCCGATCAGTGATATCCATAGATTTTGCCCGGTTTTTCGGATTAGCATGATAAAGTTTTGATGCCAGTGCCATTAGCCGGGTAAACGCTTTCAGTCTGTTTTCCGCGTTATGGTTGATAGTAACTGGCATGACGTATCGGGATTAATCCAACGGTAGTTCTTCGGTCTCGGTGGTTTTGATCTTGGCGTTTTCGTCTTCAACCAAACGGTTAATGTCTTTGATGACCTCAAAAAACGTAACCAGCTTGTCGAGTGGAATATTTTCCCGGATCAGGTTGTTGAACCGGATCACGCCTTCGCGGGCCATCTCCCGTTTTTCCTTCCCGGCCTCGGTCAGGAAAACGCGAACAAAGCGCTTGTCGTTGCCGTCAATCTCCCGGCGAATGAGTCCCCGTTCTTCCAGATTCTTGAGCATCCTGACCAGCGAACGGGGTTCCATACCAAGTAGTGGGCCAATTTTCGTGGCAGGTGTTCCTTCGTCCAGATCGATGTTGAGCAGTACGTAGCCGATTGCCATCGTGATCCCGAACTGACCCGCGTGGGCATTATACATGCGCGAAATGGCATGCCAGGCCCACTTTATATGAAAATCAACGGTCTTTTCCTTTTTCATAGTAGATGTCGCTTTGTCCTATTCAGACGTGTAAATCTACTATTTTTTTGTAAATAGTATGCAAGCATACCATTTTTATTCTGTCAGTAATTTGTCGATTAGCCGATTGAATTCATCCACGTATTGATCGTAGTATTTACCCGTTCCGGGACCAGAAAAACCCGTATGAATATGCCGCACCTGCCCTTTTTTGTCGACGAAAATAGTCGTGGGGAAAGCAACAACGGCGTTCAGCTCGGGGAGAGATTTGGCCGCTTCTGTTTTGTTGTTTGTGCCGGCCAGCGCAACCGGGTAATCGATGGCGAACCGGCTTTTCATCCGTTCAATTTTAGGACCGGACACCGCCATGTCCGCCGAGCGCTCGAATGACAGGCCAATGATTTCGACCCCTCGCTTTTTGTTACGCTTGTACCACGGACTCAGAAAATTAGTTTCGTCCATGCAGTTTGGGCACCAGGAGCCCATGATCTGAATAACCGTTACTTTACCTTTGAACTGAGGATCGGACAGCGATACGGTCTTGCCATCGGGCGTTGGGAATGAGAAATTCAGCGTTTTAGCACCGGGTTTCAGATAGGTCAGCTTAGCCGGATCGGGCAGTTCCGCTTTGGGGTCCAGCCTGGCTACCCACGAATCGTATCCGGCAATACCGGCCCACATCCCCCCCCTCAGCGATTGGTCGGCCGAATTGTATTTAGCTTTGAAGAGAAACACGTGCGAGCCATCAAAGCAGGACAGAAACAGACTATCGCCCACTACGTTGCCATCCAGATAGCGATAGTCGCCCGTGGGTGTCAGGAACGTACCGGCTACGCGGTTTCCTTTCTGATCGAATATACCAACAGCATTGACCGTATCGACCTTGCCGCTTTTGTTACCAAATTCAGTAGCCCATTTGCCGGTCAGGCTTGTAGCGGCCTGTTTGCTATCTGGTACAAACCGATACGTATCGCCCAGCCTGGCTTCAAAAGGTAAACTCTGGTATTGCTTTGTCGCCTGCCGCCGACGCCAGACACCCCGCAGCGTTCCGGACGTATTCTCATCTATCTTTGCCACCAGTTCTGAATCGAACAGCGACATGGGAATGTAAATCGAATCACCTTTTACGGTGGCCGCATCCATAGGTAGTTTTTCATTGCCGTTGACAGCCATAACGGTATAGGTATCTGCCTGACTGGTTTTCTGCACTAACAGGCCGAACGGAAGAATACCGCCACGGGTTTTCAACGTGGCTCGGTAGGTACCGGATTGAAGAGTTGCCGGTTTCGACTGGCCTGCGCAACCTGTGAGTGTAATGAACAGCGCGCTGGCTGCAAGGAAGAGCTTTTTCATACCACAAAAGAACGAATACGTTTGTAACGAGCACTGTATAAGCTTAGTTTCTGAATGACCAATTACCACGATCCCGTTTTATTACAGGCCTGTATCGAAGGACTTGACCTGAAGCCCGGCGGCACTTATGTTGATATTACCTTTGGCGGTGGTGGCCACAGCCGCGAAATTCTGCGGCAGCTTGAAGGAGGTCGCCTGTTCGCTTTTGATCAGGATCCAGACGCACGCGCTAACGCCCAGGCCATCGATGATCCGCGTCTTACGTTTGTCGCGTCTAATTTCCGCAACATCAAGCGTTACCTGAAGCTTTACAAAGCCGAACAGGTAGACGGTATCCTGGCTGACCTGGGTATTTCATCGCACCAGATCGACACACCCGAGCGGGGTTTCTCAACGCGCTTCGACGCTGACCTGGACATGCGGATGAACCAGCACGCTGACAAGACAGCACGCGACGTTGTTAACGAATACAGCGAAGCCGACCTGCACCGGATTCTGGGCATGTACGGGGAAATCACCAACGCCCGTACGGCCGCCACGGCACTGGTCGCTGCCCGTTCGAACCGTTCGGGGGGCCTGAAGACCGTTAATGATCTGAAAGCAGCCCTACAACGACTTGCTCCTCGCGGCAAGGAAAATAAATACTTCGCGCAGGTTTTCCAGGCGTTACGTATCGAAGTGAACGAAGAAATGCAGGTGCTGGAAGAGTTTCTGGAACAGGTGCCGGACATCCTGAAGCCGGGCGGCCGACTGGTTGTCATGTCGTATCACTCGCTGGAAGACCGGCCGGTGAAGAATTTCATCAATAAAGGGAAATTCCAGGGGGAGGTCGAGAAGGATCTGTTCGGTAATGAGCTGAAACCACTACGTTCGGTAACCCGCAAACCCATCGAAGCAACACCCGACGAGATTGCCCGGAACCCACGCGCCCGGAGTGCCAAACTGCGTATTGCCGAGAAGATTTAACGAGCTATTCTGGTTCGTAAGCTGGCCCATGAAACTAGGTGGGCCACTCGAGAGATCGGTCAGTCAAGGCTACGTTTGGCCTATCGCTGAAGGAATCTTTGAAACAGCTCAGCGAATCGTTCCCTCAGTCAACCCTTTTCCACTCAAAGCGCTGGCCATTCTCCTGGATAACGCAGCTAATCACTTTCCCCGATGAATCGCGCTGGAACGTCATACGGCTGTTATACATCTGGGGGAAAAAATGGTCCACTTTACTGGCATACAAAGCCAGTTCCGGCAGTTGATTCGGGTGATGCCCCAGGGAATACAAGCGGCCATCCCGCAAGACGACATTCGCTCCGTAACCGCTTGGTTGGTCGGCCACGTAGCGGCCAACGTATTGCTCTAACTGCTTCTGTTCTAGAACGACCTCCTGCTTGGGTAGCCACAGCTCATCAGGCATCCCAAAGACAATGACCGATAAGCTTTGCACGATGGGAAATAGTGAATCACCGTAATTGCCGAAATTGTTGAACAGGATGATAGTGAGCTCTTCCTTCGGATAGTGCACAAACTCAGACATAAATCCTGGATAGCCGCCACTGTGGCGCAGGTATGGTTTGCCACCAAATTGATCGTTTTGCCAGCCGTAGCCGTAGCCGTTCAGGCGGGGCGTAAAAGCCAGCTGCCAGGAATGAGCCGATAGCAGCTGCCGGTTGGTAACGGCTTTGGCCCACCGCAGCATGTCGCCCGTGGTGCTGTAGAGCCCCCCCGCGGCATACAAAACAGTCGAGTCAGGGTGGGGATATGGAGAAGAATACCTAGCTGTCAAGGTATCGTAGCCAAAAGCTCGGCTCTGGGCGGGGAGGTTGATGAAATCGAAGCCCGACTGGCTCATCCCCAGCGGTTGCAAGATCAGCTCGCGCATGCTCTGCTCATAGGACTTCCCCGTGACTTTCTCAATGACCAGACCGAGCAGAAAATAGCCTGAGTTACAATAGCTGAATTGCTTACCCGGACTAAACGACATCGGTTTGTCCCGGATGATATCGACGATACGTTCTTTAGGAACCGGATGGCAGACCAGCGCGGAGTCGGCTTCATCAATCAGCTCCGTGTAGTTGAACAATCCCGAGGTATGGGTCAGCAACTGATGAAGGGTAATCGAATCCCCTTTGGCAAAACCAGGTAGGTACTGGCTTAACTTGTCATCGATGGATAATTTCCCCTGCTCCTGTAGCTTCAGGATCAACGCGGCTGTGAATGATTTGGTAATCGACAGCAGAGGGAAGCGGGTAGTCGTATCATTAGGCGCTTTGGTAGCAACATGGCGGATTCCGTAAGCTTTATGGAATAACACCGTCCCCCGATGAAGCACCAGCGCAACGCCATTAAAGCGGTCTTCCCGGTAAGCCGCCGTAAGGTATTGATCTACTTGCTGGGGAATTTTTCCAGTACTCGGTGACTGGGTTAAGAGAGAAAATAAGGGTAACAGGCTCGTCAGCAGCAGCGAACAAATCGTCTTCATGAGTGATTGTTTTAGGGCGCAATACCGTCATGGTTGCTCCTAATAGCTACTCAAATCCGGATTTGATCCTTATTTCTTCAAATACTGCTCGTTTTGTAGGTACTGCTTGGGGGTTTGTCCGGTCACCCCCCGGAACGCTCGCTGAAAGGTAGCCTGCGAATTGAAGCCGCAGTCGTAGGCCAGGCCTAGAATAGTTGAGGTTTGATGGGCGGGGTCGAGTAGCTTCGCTTGAAGAGCGGCCACCCGGTACTCATTGATGAATGCATTAAAGCTTTTTCCCAGGTGCTGATTTAGGACGGCTGAGATGAGTTTGGGAGCTATACCTAGATGCTTACCTACCCGTTCGACAGTCAATTCGGCATCCAGGTATAGCCTGTCTTCCTGCATTGCTTGCTGAAGCCGCTGAAGAGTTGTCTCGATCAGACCAGCGGACCGGGCCGGGGTGGGCTCTTTCCGTTTCTGGGGTTCGAATGTACGTAGTGTGTGTAAATAGCCACGCAACCCAATCCAATAGATGAGCCCGGCCAGAGGAATGTAGAGCGGATAATAGCCTACTCTATTAAGCAGTGTGTTTCGGAAGTCTGGCAACAGGTAAGGAATCAGAAACAGAAGCCATAGTAGTTGAAAGCCGCACCAGACGTTCAGGAGCGTATGTAGCCAGCGGAGTTGATAGTTAGCTTCCGTTGAAGGGTGTGGATTTATTCGTTTGTGCTGGCTTATCCGGCGTTGGGCTAATCCCAGATAAAACGTTAGTGATAGCCAGCCGGGAATATCGACCAACGTATCGTAGCCATTTTTAAGGTCGGCCCACCACCCCCGGTTTTCGTAGCTAGTTAAGCCCGTCCATAGGGCAATTAGGTACACCCAGATAATGCCTTGTTTACTGATATCGAGTATAGCGGGGAGAAAATGCAGTTGCTGTCGGCGGCCGAGTTGGAAGTTGGGATCAAGCGAGGCTTTGGTATAGAAGTAAATGATCGGTCCAACAGGCATGACGATAATCAGGGGGACCAAATCGAGCATCGTACTGGTCCACTGATTCAGGGGTACGCCGATAGAGAAGCAGGCCGCGGCCAGTATTGCCATCAAAGCGGCCAGCAATCGGTTGGCAAGCGAATTACCCTGCCGGTTTCGCCAGAGGAGAACTGCCAGAATAACCCCTTGCAGAGAACCTAGTAGAATAAGCAGATCGAAAAAGGATACATTCATCATTAGATGAGCAGGAAGCACTCACTTTCTAAACAGGATAGTCTTGGCTACCTACTTAATCCCGCACGGTTTTCTGAAGAATTATAAGTGGTCTCAATTGAGGATTAGCTTCTTTAAGTAGTCCCGTAATCATTCTGCAAAATGATACATTCAAGTGATGTAATGACTCTTCATTGTCTCATTGGGAAGCCTTAAAACCTGGTAGTAAGTAACGGAGCTAATCTGGCTTCTATCCGGTGGCAATGCTGCTGATTTGTGAGCCATGCCTAGTTATCGTGCAGACGCCGGTTCGCCTGCAGTTGCTGAGCCAGCTCGTCAATCAACTCCTGTTGAGTCTGTATTTTCTTTTCGTATCGATTGACCATTGCCTGCTGTTTTTGCCAGCCCACCCGATTCAATTCTTCTAACTGATTCATTCGGTTAGTCAATGTCTGAATCGTTCGCTGCTGATCGGCCGCTTTCTCTCGCATTGAATCCATCCGTCGTTGAAGCAATCCAGCTGCACCCATTATCACCATCACAATCATTCCCACTATGAGCATAGCCAAATATGCGTAAGTTTCTCGCTTTACAACAGGTGTTAAACAGATATTTAAGACCTATTCTGATGTAAGGCGAATAAAAGTTAGTTGCTGCAATGTCGAGGATGAGCAACAAAGGTCGAACAAACACCCTACTCATCCTGTATACTACACAAAAACAAATTCAATCTCTCCGATCATGAGCAAGACCCGCAAAGACCGCTCGGACATCCAAGTTGGTAATCTGGAAAAGAAACACGACTTAGTACCAGGAACTGTCCGTAACCCTGACCAAACGGATGCTCGCTCCGATAAGGAGCTAGGTAATCTTCAGCGTGAGTATGGCGAAGAAGCGTTAAAGAGCACGCTTGACGCAGACAACCAGTCTTTGCCAGACGAACCAACCGACTAGGCGGTCGCTGGCTTAGTACGTAGAGAGCTGGGTATATTGGGGAAGGGGCGGTAAAACAACTTTATCTTCCCCTATTCCAATCAATACTTTTTTTCCGGCAGTTCAGACTGTAGTTTTGGTGCATATCGCCCCACCCGTACACGTATAATCGATCATGCTTGCCAAAACCTATGGCGCTGCCGTTTATGGCGTCAATGCCAGCCTTATTACTATTGAAGTCGTTGTTGCTCAGGGACTCCACTTTCATCTGGTCGGTCTGCCCGACAGCGCCGTTAAGGAAAGTGAGCAACGCGTCGAAGCTTCTCTTAAATTTTTCGGTTACCGAATGCCCCGGCAGAAGGTAGTCGTCAACCTGGCCCCCGCCGATGTGCGCAAGGAAGGGTCAGCCTACGATTTGCCGATTGCGCTTTGCGTCCTACAAGCTTCCGAACAGATCAGTACCAAACGCAGCCTGGAAGATTACGTTATCATGGGCGAGTTAGCCCTCGACGGTACGCTACGTCCTATCAAGGGTGTCCTTCCTATTGCCATCGAAGCGCGAAAGCGGGGTTACAAAGGGTTTGTCCTGCCCACCGAGAATGCGCAGGAAGCGGCCATTGTCAACAACCTGGATGTGATCGGCGTAACAAACATGCAGGAAGCCGTCGAGTTTTTTGAAGGCAAGAAAGATATTGATCCGGTGGTAAGCGACACGCGCGATCTATTCCTGAGCCAGATCAACGCGTATGACGTTGATTTCTCACACGTGCAAGGACAGGAAAACATCAAGCGAGCGCTGGAGATTGCGGCTGCTGGTGGGCACAATGTCATTATGATTGGTCCGCCGGGAGCAGGCAAGACGATGCTGGCCAAACGTCTGCCAACCATTCTGCCTCCGCTCACCTTGCAGGAAGCGCTGGAAACAACCAAAATTCATTCGGTAGCGGGCAAGCTGGGTACCAGGGCCAATCTGATTGCGACCCGGCCGTATCGCGCTCCCCACCATACTATTTCCGACGCGGCTCTGGTAGGTGGCGGTAGTTTTCCGCAACCGGGCGAAATTTCCCTGGCGCATAACGGCGTACTGTTCCTCGATGAGTTGCCCGAGTTCAAACGCTCGGCGCTGGAAGTGATGCGTCAGCCGCTCGAAGATCGGAAAGTGAGTATCTCGCGGGCCAAATGGGCGGTGGAGTTTCCGGC
Organism: Spirosoma sp. KUDC1026; assembly: GCF_013375035.1. Classification (NCBI taxonomy): domain Bacteria; kingdom Pseudomonadati; phylum Bacteroidota; class Cytophagia; order Cytophagales; family Cytophagaceae; genus Spirosoma; species Spirosoma sp. KUDC1026. The sequence continues at coordinate 5,745,263 of NZ_CP056032.1, forward strand.
CAGTTTTATGCTCATCGCCAGCATGAATCCCTGCCCCTGCGGCTATTACAACCACCCCGAAAAAGAATGCGTCTGCGGGCCGGGCGTCGTTCAGAAATACCTGGCCAAAATCAGCGGCCCCCTCCTCGACCGAATTGATCTGCACGTTGAGGTGACACCCGTATCGTTTGATCAGATGACTGCCAACCGACCTGCCGAGTCCAGCGAGATCATCCGGGAGCGGGTCATCCGGGCGCGGGAATTGCAGACGGCTCGCTTTGCCGAACAACCAGGAATTTATTCCAACGCTATGATGCCTTCGCAGATGGTGAAAGAGATTTGTCAGATCAATGATGCCGGGCGGGCCCTGCTCAAAACGGCAATGGTACGTTTGGGGCTCTCCGCCCGCGCCTACGACCGGATCCTGAAGGTATCGCGTACGATTGCCGATCTGGCGGGCACGGAGGAAATACGTATCGAACACTTGGCCGAAGCCATTCAATATCGCAGTCTGGACCGGGAGAGTTGGGCTGGTTAATACTTGACTATTAATACCATACGATCTTTTTATAACCGATTACTATAAATTAGTTCTTTTTCGCAGAATTGTTGCGATAGTTTGTGGCTCAACCTTGTCGGCTTGGTTTTCAGCGGTTGAGAACTAGTCGGCGTTTTCCGAAATCATATGCACAAACTCTTCAACACTGCTCTGATTGCCAGTCTCCTGTTCCTGGCAGGCTGCTTGGATCACCGCGAATTGACCTCCCCTTCTCAACTCCGGGTAGAAGACTACGCCACCGGTCTGGCGGGTCCTCTTGGTATGGCTATGGACCCCAAAGGTCAGCTCTGGGTTACGGAAGTAGCCACCGGGCGGGTTTCTGTTGTTACGCCCGACGGAAAGAGTTATCCCGCTATTACCGGATTTACGGTTGCCCTGAGTCCGGAAAACATGCCCGACGGTCTCAATCACCTGGCCTATCGCGACGGCTGGCTGTACATTTTGCATGGCGTCGACGATAAGCTGTACAAAGTGAACGTCAGTTCGTTCAAACCCGGCGATCAGCCGATGATGGCCAGCAGCCTGGCCAGCGAGCCTATCGGCCAGTTTGTCGTCGACTATAAGTTTGCGGAAGATACCGGCGAGTCGAACCTGTATAACCTCACGTTTGCGCCCAACGGCGACATGTTTATTGCCGACGCAGCCGCCAATGCCGTTATTAAACGGACGCCATCTGGCACACTGAGCGTTTTAGCCCCCATTCCGGGAATACCGAATCCGACGGCGGTTGGCCCACCCAACGTGCAGGCGGTACCCACCGGCGTGGCATTCGACGGGCAGAAACTGCTGGTAACAACGCTGCTTGGCTTTCCTTTTCCAGCGGGTAAAGCCCGGATTTATCAAGTTGACATGGCTGGCAACGTATCATTGTTTCAGGAAGGTTATACCAGCTTAGTCGATATTCTGCTGGGCGCCGACAAACGACCAATCGTTCTGAGCGTAGCGCAGTTTGGCCAGATGGGTCCAACGCCGAACACAGGTACGATTACCCAGTTTGCCAGCGGGCAAAACACTACGTTGCTCAGCGGCCTGAACCTACCGACCGATCTGGAAGCCGGAGCCGCCAACACGTTTTATATGACTAGCCTGGGTTCGGGTAAAATCCAGAAGATTACGTATTAACCCGTTCCAGTTGTTAGTTTTTATCGTGCCGACGTCTTATAAGAAGAACGTCGGCACTTTTTTTTTCGGGATTTACGGAACGTGAGTAGCGTTATTCTGGTACCAACAAATGTTGCCTTATGCATCTGAAGCTTGAGACCCAACTCCACGATTGACCGATACAAATAGGGTGCTTACGATTTTTTCGTCTGCCCGTTAAACTTGTTTTGTTCCTGCGGCCTTCCGTGAAGCCGAGCCCGTCAGGGCAATTCGCTTTGAACCTTACGCAGACGACGATGTACTCGCTAATTTCTTCACGAATGTTCGTGATAGCAGCCAGGAAATTTCGGCTAAAGCAGGAGTTGAGAAGAGCAGTACTACTGGTACGTTAGAAAAATACACGTAAGTATATTTACCTGATAGTCAGACTTTTTTCACAGCAATTGGGGAGTTTGTTGACCATTTCGGTTAGAAATTCTTATTTTTGTGGAATGGTTTAGCCTGCTCACTGGGGTGAATACCAGTCAAACCTAACTTTTCGTTACCCTTCTAACAAGTCCAAAATTAATTGTATGAAACGCGTATTAGTAGTTTTTGCCGCCGTGGCTATGCTTTCTTCCTGTGGTAGTAAGAAACGGTTGGCTGAAATCAAATCTCTTCAAGAAGCCCGCGATAAAGCAGTAGCTTCCTTAAATGATTGTGATCAGCGTACGGCTGACCTGCGTTCGCAACTGACAACAAAAGACGCTGACCTGCAAGGCAAAACGAAGCAGGTTGGTGATTTACAAGCCCAGATTGATTACCTGAAAAAGACAAATACCAACCTGCTCGACCGCATGTCGGATCTGTCGATTGTAAGTAAGTCTGGCGCCGAGAGTATCAAAAAGTCGCTCGAAACGCTGAATGAGCAAACCAAATACACCAATAACCTGAACGCATCGATTCAGCGGAAGGACTCGATCAACCTGGCGCTGGTTATGAACCTGAAACGGTCGCTGGACGATGTAAATGATCAGGACGTAACGGTTGAGGTAAAGAAAGGGGTTGTGTATGTATCGATCTCCGACAAACTGCTGTTCCGTTCGGGTAGCTACGATATCACCACGCGCGCCGAGAACGTACTGGGCAAAGTAGCCAAAGTTGTTAACGACCACAAAGAGCTGGACATCTTGGTAGAAGGCCATACGGATGCTGTCCCCATTTCGACGGCGTCGATCAAAGACAACTGGGACCTGAGTGCTCTGCGGGCTACGTCGGTTGTCCGGACGCTGCAAACCAAATTTGGTGTATCGCCAGAACGGATGACGGCCGGTGGCCGCTCGGAGTTTTCGCCAAAAGATGACAACTCTACGTCGGTTGGTCGTCAGCAAAACCGCCGGACGGAGATCATCATCACGCCGAAACTCGATCAGTTCTTTAACCTGCTGTCGAACGGTAAATAATCAATTGAATCACTTAATATGAAAAAGCCCCGCTGGCAATTGCCAGCGGGGCTTTTTCATATTAAGTGATTGCGTTATAGCTTATCTTCTTCTTTCGTTTTTGGCTCGTCCGTATCAACCGAGGAAGCCGACGTGACAGTGTTATCGTCGGGCTCAGTGGACGGCGCCTTTTCCCCTTCTTCAGCCAGATACTCGGTTGTTGGTAATACTTCAGCTTCAGTAGCATCCGGGCCAGACGCAGGTAGCAACCCGCCCTCTGCCGATTGCTCACCAAAGAAACGACGCTGGAAAAACAGGATGATACAAACCCCAATGAAGATACAGGCATCGGCCACGTTGAAGATCGGCGTCGAATAATATTGTCCTCCCCATACCGGTACCCATTCGGGAATAAAACCTTCCCAGACGTCAATAAAGATCATATCGATCACCTGCCCATGAAACCAGGGCGTTGGAGAACCATAGGGTGCGTTATTCAGAAAAACCCCGTAGAACGTACTATCAATCACATTGCCGACAGCTCCGGCCAGAATCATCGCCATCGCCCAGAGTAGACCATTGGGAGCGCCCCGATGCGCCAGGTACACCAGGTAATAGCCAATGCCTACCATAGCAAACAGGCGGAAAACGCTCAGCAATAATTTGCCGTACTCGTAGCCTAACTGCATACCAAAGGCCATACCCGGATTCAGTACGTAGTGCAGCTTAAACCAGTCGCCAATCAGATTGATCTGACCCGCAAAGCCGGGAGCCATGTAGTAATGAACGCCCAGCTTAACGCCCTGATCCACGGCAATCAGCAGTAAGGTCAGTAAAAAAAACTTAAGGGGATTTTTCTGAATCATGATGCAAAGATAGAAGACCCAGCCTGATAGGTACTAAAAGAAATACGGAGGGTCTGGCGTCGGCGTTGATCCGGGAAAGTCCGTCGATCAGCTCCGGCAACCATGCCCTCCGTATGTGCGTATCTGTACGATAAATTACTTGCAGCTTTTACGCCGGCACAACTCGTTAGCGACCAGCGTGAATTCCCGGCTGCTCTGACCAGCAATAGACTTGTTCTCGTCGGCTCGCCGGAATAGATATGGCATTACCGCTTCAACAGGACCGTAAGGTACGTATTTCGCCACATTGTAGTCAGCACTGGCCAGGTTGTACGAAATGTTATCGCTCATGCCCAGCAGCTGGGCAAAGTAAACGTGCGGATCATTCGCGGGAATACCCATTTCCTGCATCCGCCGAACACAGTACTGACAGCTGTACTCGTTGTGCGTACCCAGGCAGATCGACAGGACATCCCGGTTTTCCAGCGCGTAATCAATAGCCGCGTTGAAATCACGATCTGTATCCTCTTTCGTCGCCTGGATGGGATCCTGGTACTCGTCTTCGTGCGAGCGTACCCGTTCCTTTTCCATGTAAGCACCCCGAACCAGCTTGGCCCCCAAGTAGTATCCTTTGGCACGCGCTTCTTCAGTATCGCGACGCAGGTGAGCCAAACTTTCCCAGCGGTACATCTGATACGTATTATAAACAATAGGCCGCTCGTGGTTATAGCGATCCATCATCTCATACGAGAGCGTATCGATGGTATCCTGAATCCAGCTTTCTTCGGCGTCGATAAAGATCCGCACGTTCCGCTCGTGAGCCCGGCGACATAACGTATCGACCCGCTTCAGCACCCGGTCAAATTCGGCTTTCTGCTCTTTATTAAGCGAGTCGCCAATCTGTACGGCTTCCAGTAATTCGGTCGATGCCAGTCCGGTTACTTTGAAAACAGAGAAGGGAATATCAGTCGCTTCGCTGGCGCGCTCGATGGTACGCAGAATCTCGAGCGTGGTTTCATCAAAGCTTTTTTCGGTTTCTTCCCCCTCGACCGAATAGTCGAGAATGGTCCCGATATGAGCCTTGTGCAGTTGCTGGATGGTGTGCTCCGAATCGCGGATGCTCTCGCCCCCGCAGAACTGCTCAAAAATGGTATTCTTAATAAGGAATTTGATGGGGAGATGTAAACGCAGGGCGATCTTTATGAAAAAAGTCCCTAAATTTACCAGCCATCCCTTATTCATCAACGCAAATAACCAGTAGGTCTTTCGAAGTTTGGAATTCGACTGGGCAGAAAAGGCAATCGAAGTGTCTTCAAATGAAACTGGCACTGCTTCCGTTGGCCGTTCGACGGTTTCCGGAAAAAGATTACTTCGGTTCGACATATCAGTGCTCCGTTTTGACGGTGCTACTTCCATAGCGTTAGGTGCGTGTCGGTTAACACGGTCGAAATATATAACGAAATTTCGGCCTATCCGTTAAGCTCACCGGCGCGGCTTGTTCGACAAATTAGAAACAACAGTAGAAAAATAAAGGAACTGACCTGAAAAACAGTCAATTCCCTTCGCAAATATACCATAAATTTGCATCAAAAAGTTCCTTATAGAGTACCTGGTTATTGACCAATTACGCGTTTTGTATGAAAGTAGAATTAACCGTAGAACCGCTTGGATCCTGGATAGATACCAACGGCAAACCTCTGATTATCGCTGGTCCGTGTAGCGCTGAAACCGAAGACCAGTTAGTGGAAACTGCCCGTCAGTTGAAAGAGCTGAACGCGGTGCATGTGATTCGGGCGGGTGTATGGAAACCCCGTACCCGGCCGGGCAGCTTCGAGGGTATGGGCGAAGCCGCTCTCCCCTGGATTCAGCGGGCGAAGGCGGAAACGGGTCTGCCGTTTGCCGTTGAAGTAGCGACGCCGGAACACATTGAGCTGGCGTTGAAATACGGTGTTGATATTTTGTGGGTGGGTGCCCGGACAACGGTAAACCCATTCAACGTTCAGGAGATTGCCGATGCCCTGCGTGGCGTTGACGTACCTGTACTGGTTAAAAACCCGGTTAATCCGGATCTGGCCCTGTGGGTCGGTGCTTTCGAGCGTCTTGCCGGAGCCGGCATCACGAAACTGGGCGCTATTCACCGCGGATTTGCGACGGGCGAAGCGACCAAGTACCGGAACGTACCGATGTGGCAGATGGCCATCGAACTGAAATCGATTTTCCCACAACTGCCAATCATTGGCGATCCCAGCCACATGGCCGGTAAGCGGGCCTACCTCAACGAACTGGCGCAGATGGCGATGGACCTCAACTACGACGGTCTGATCGTTGAATCGCATATCGATCCCGATAAAGCATGGAGTGATGCTGCTCAGCAACTGACACCTGCCGCGTTCGGTGAAATGCTCGATCATCTGCAGATCCGCCAGGTTGAATCACAGAATCTGGAATTTCAGAGCGTAATGGAGCAAAGCCGTCGGAACATCGACAACGTTGACCGGCAGATCGTTGAGATGCTGGCGGCCCGGATGGCACTGGTTGAACGCCTGGCTGAGTACAAACGGGATAATAACGTTACGTTGTTCCAGCCTGATCGCTGGAAAGAAATCCTGCAATCGCGGGCCGACCTGGGTAAGAAACTGAATCTGTATCCAGAAGTAGTGGAAGAGATTTACAAAATCATCCACATGGAGTCGATCCGGAAGCAGACCGAAATCATGAACAGCTCGGTGCAGAACGCCTAAACCGAACGCTGGTTTTGTCAAATCCCTCAGTTCGGCACGAACTGAGGGATTTTTTGTTGCTACTGGCCCAGACAAAGCTTCACCGGCTTACCCTCAGTCGCATGGTGGAGCGGTTATAGCCCGCAAAGCACCCCAGCCCACCTTGTATGTTAGACGGAATAAGCACCGGCTCGGCAAAGGGATTACCGGACGACTGCGCCTGCAGCCCCGCGGCAGTCTGGTACTGGTAATACGTTTTCTCGATATTCAGCAGGTTGACCGTAACAATTGCATCCCGGAACCGGCTCGAAAAACTACGCTGGGCCGCCGGGCTATTAACGTCGATTCGGCTGATATACGCCCGTTCCGAAAAGATCTGGTCCCCGTCCCGGTTCTCGTCAGATTGCAGACTCCCGTTCGCGGCATCAAAGCGGACGTTACGGTACTCCCGACGACCGGCCGAGTCGGCATTAATGAACTGAAACAAACCGGTTAGCTGATAGTAGTTTGCCTGATTCGGCTGGTCGGTCCAGCTGGCGTGGACGTAGTAGCGTTTCTGTTGATTAAAGAATTGATTGATGATAGCCGAATCAAACGCAATACCATCCAGTCTGACAATACTGGGAATGGTACAGCTGCTTTCGGCCCGCTCACCACCAGGGGTCTGCACCACCAGTTTGTACGTCCGGCCGGCAATAATAGGCAGGAACCGGGCCTCAATGCTGTAATAGTCTGCCGTGTTGTTCTTATTATTCAGAGCAACTAATCGGCCACCTTCCTGAATGGTAACCACGGCGTTTTGAATGTTCTGGGTAGCGCCTGTATTAATGCTGTCGCCCAGCACCGTCCGGGAGCGGGATACCTTCACCGCCAGCACCGTGTCCTGCGGGGACAGGAAGCCCGTAACGACGAGTTTGCCCGACTCCCGGTTCAGAAACTCCGGGTTTACTTCCGTGCGCAGACTACCGCAGCCCGTTAGCAGGAACAAACAACCGATTAGCCACCAGCCGTATTGTAGGTTCATGATCAAAATGTAAAATTATAGCTGATAGACGGTACAATCGGGAATACAGAATACCGGTACAAAGCCGTTCGCGGAGCCTGACCTGTTTGATTGACCGATTCGAGCTGGTAGAAAAATGGGTTCCGGCGGTTGTAAAGGTTATAAACGCTTATCTCCCAGGTCCGTTCGTGTCGTTTTTTTTGCTTGTGGAATTGCAGGCTCAGATCCATCCGATGATACGCTTCGGCACGGAAACTGTTTTTTTCGGTTCCGTAATCCTGCACCTGTCGGTTGCGCTGCAATAGCCGCTGCACCAACCCGCTGCTCGTACTGAAGGGCGTACCACCCGGCTGGTACGTATCGTACAGTCCCACCGGCACGGTCAGCGCCTGCCCGGTACCGTACACCCAGGTCGACGAGAGCGTGATGCCTTTGCTCAGTTCGTAGATACCCACCAGCGAGATGTCGTGTCGTCGGTCGTAGCGGGGGAAATAAGGACGTCCGCCGTTCAGCTCCGCAAACTGCCACTGCGTCCAGGACAGCGTGTAGCCCAGCCAACCCGACAGGCGACCTACTTTTTTCTGTAACAGCACCTCGGCCCCGTACGACCAGCCCCGCCCGGTCGTTACGTTATCCTCCCAGCTAACCGGGCGAGTCGACGTGGGATCGGAGATGAGCAGAAAACTGGCGCCCTCGCGGTAGTTGATGATGTTCCGCATGGTTTTGTAATACCCTTCGACGGTTAGCGTCAGGCCTTTGGTCAGCGCACCGGCTCCGGCAAAATCTTTGGCTATTCCAGCCGCTACCTGCTGGGACTGCTGCGGCAGGACCCGGCCCGTGGTAGGCACCCACAGATCCGTTGGCAAGCCGATACCCGTGTTGGACAGCAGATGTACGTATTGATTCATCAGTGCGTACGACGCTTTGACCGACAAGTTGGGACGTAGCGTGTAACCCATCGACAGCCGCGGCTCGGGCCGCAGATACCCCGCGTTCTTCTGCTGAAAATGACTCAAACGCACTCCGCCGTTAATTCGCCACCGATCCGACGGACGCCAGTTATCTTCAACGTACACGCCCGATTCTACCGCGTCGATGGCCTCAACCGTCGAGGTAAATTCGGCATCACTGGCGTTCTGAAGCACCACGGCGCTGGGCGTGAACCGGTGATAGATCGTCTGCACGCCTGTCCGTATTGAGTGCTGGGGCGTTGGGTAAAAATCAAGATCGTACTTCAGCGAGAAATCCCGGATGCCCGAACTGTACCGCAACGAAAACTGGTCGGCGGCATTCACCTGCGTGCTGGGTTGATCGGACGAAATCTGTAGTTTGTAATCGCTGAAAATCAGTGACAGGTTCGAGAATAACTTCTGGCTGAACAGGTGATTCCACCGGAAGGTACTGGTAGCATTCCCCCAGCCCAGACTGACATCGGTACCCGCCGACTGTTCACGCGCGTAGAACCGATCCCGACCGAAATAGCCGCTCAGGTACACCTTGTCTTTTGGCCCCAGGTCATAATTGGCTTTCACGTTCAGGTCGTAAAAATAGTAGCCCGCCTGCGTTTCGCCATTGCTCTGCGCCCGGATGATCGGAGCCGTAATGGCATCCAGATACGTACGCCGGCCGGAAACGACGAACGAACCTCTGCGGTTTTTAGTCAGCGGTCCTTCCAGCATCAGCCGTGACGAGATCAGACCAATACCGCCTTCACCGTGCAGTTTTTCGCGGTTGCCGTCTTTCATGTTCAACTCGATCACCGACGAAAGCCGACCGCCAAACCGCGCGGGGAAGCCACCTTTGGTTAGCTCAATGCTTTTGATAGCGTCGCCGTTAAAGACCGAAAAGAAGCCGAACAGGTGATTGGCGTTGTAGACAATGGCGTCGTCCAGAATAATCAGATTCTGGTCGGGTCCGCCCCCACGCACGTAGATACCCGTCTGTCCTTCTGAGCCTTTTTGTACGCCGGGCATCAGCTGCAGCACTTTCAATACGTCCTTTTCGCCCAGAAAGGCCGGAATTTTCTTGATCTGCGTGATCGGAATATCAATCTGGCTCATCTGGGCCGTTTCGCTCACTTTTTCGTCCGTCGCCTGCCCCGCTACGTTGACCTCGGCCAGTTGCTGTCCAGGTTGCAGGCTGATGTTCAGGCTGGCGTTTTTCTGCAACGCGACCGTTGCCTGCCGGGTGTTGTAGCCCACAAATGAGAAGGCCAGCCGCACACTGTCGCGGGCGGGCAGGGTGAGCGAGTAGAACCCGTACGTATTGGTTGTGGTACCCGTCGATGTACCGGGAATATAGACATTTACCCCAATCAGCGCTTCCTGACTACCCACCTCCCGGACGTAGCCGCTGATGGTGTTTCGACCGGCCGACGACTGCGCCCTGGACAGCTGCGCAGCAAGCATTAGTAAACTCACAAAAAGTATTCGTACCGGCATGCTAAAAAGTGAATCGACAGGTATAGGCAAACCAGCGTCAGGCCGGTCATTCGGCAGGGGCTTTTCCCCATTCTTAATTAGTTAACAGCGCTTATAGAAGTATTCGTATAACAAAACAAAGGCTGGCTGGGTGAATTGCTCACTTTTACGGAATATGCGGAACAAAACGACTAATTACCAAGTACTATTATAGGAATATCTGGCATGAATACAGACGAAATTGCCATGCTTCAATACGACAAACTCTCTTTAAATATACCTGACACTACCAAGCCCCGCGTTGTCATCATCGGCGGTGGATTTGGCGGTATGAATCTGGTTAAAAGCCTGCGTGACATGGACATGCAGGTTGTCCTGTTCGACAAACAAAATTACAACGGTTTCTGGCCGCTGCTCTACCAGGTAGCAACAGCGGGCCTGGAACCCGACGCTATCTCAGAACCTTTCCGGAAGATGTTCGACGGTTACGACGATTTTCACTTCCGGATGGTACGGGTCAATAAAATTGATCCCGCCAGCAAGACCGTCACAACGCTTATCGGCGATCTGACTTACGATTATCTGGTTATTGCCAGTGGCTCCAAATCCAATTTTTTTGGCAACAAAGAAATTGAGAAATACGCCTTCCCGCTGAAGACCGTACCCGAAGCACTCGACGTACGGAGTCAGTTTCTGCAGTGCTTCGAGCAGGCCAGCATTACCGACCCCGAAGACCGGCAAAGTCTGCTGAACTTCGTCATTGCCGGCGCCGGTCCAACAGGCGTTGAGATGGCGGGGTCGCTCGCCGAAATGCGGAAGAATGTCCTGCCGAGCGATTATCCAGGACTGGATTTCACGCAGATGAATATTTACCTCGTGGAGGGGCTAGGCAAAGTATTGCCGCCGATGTCCGACGAAGCGGGTAAGAAGGCACAGTCTTATCTCGAAAGCCTGGGTGTCAATATTAGACTGAACACGTTGGTTGAATCATACGACGGTACGACCGTTACGTTCAAGGGCGGAGAACAGATCAAAACGCAGACGCTGGTCTGGAGTGCCGGTGTTACGGGCGCGTTGATTGACGGTTTACCCGAAGCATCTGTTGAGCGCGGCCGGATTCTGGTCGACCCCATTAATCAGGTACAGGGACTGAAAGACGTCTTTGCCATCGGTGACATCGCTCTGATGAAGCTGGAGAAATACCCGAAAGGGCACCCTGGCGTCGCACAGCCCGCTATTCAACAGGCGCAGCACCTGGCGAAAAACATTCGCCGGATGCGTAAAAACGAAAAAACCGAACCGTTCGAGTATTTCGACAAAGGGTCGCTGGCCATTGTAGGACGGATGAAAGCCGTGGCTGATCTGCCGGGGAACATGACCCTGGGTGGCTTCTTCGCCTGGATGGCCTGGCTGTTCGTTCACATCTGGTACCTGGTTGGTTTCCGGAGCAAGCTGATTGTTTTCAGCAACTGGATGTACCGCCTGTTCACCTACGAGCGCGGTACGCGGATCATCATCCGACCGTACGTTCGTAAGGATGACAAAGCCGGTCAGGAGTTCGTCGTCAAAAACCAAATGAGCTAAATTTAGCTTTATAGGGCGTAACCAGCCCATCGTTGTCCCTGCTGGCAGCGATGGGCTTTTTTTATGTCAGCCCTATGCACATTCCTCGTTACCGTCCTGCCCTCCTGCTGGGACTTTTACTGGCGGGTACGCTATCGTCAGCCAGCGCCCAGACCTCGCCTTATGTTACGAACGATACGGTAAAAGGCAGTCCACTCGATCTGGGCAAGATGTGGACCTTCGACAATCCTCCTAACGCCTTTTTTCAGAAAACATACAAGTTCAACGCCGACCAGAAATGGTTTGACGAAGCACGGCTGGCCGCTCTCCGGTTTGCCGATTACTGCTCAGCCTCGTTCGTATCGGCCAACGGCCTCGTCATGACCAATCACCACTGCGCGCGTGAGTCGGGAACGGCCGTAACGCGTAAGGGCGAGGATTTGAACGCAACGGGTTTCTTCGCCAAGACCCTGGCCGAAGAACGGAAGGTTGATGGGCTGTTCGTTGATCAACTGGTCAAAATTGAGGACATAACGAAGCAGGTGCAGGAAGCTGTGGCTAAAGCCGGCACCGAAGCCCAGGCACAGCTTCAGGCCCGTGAGCAGGTGTTTACCGCTGTCAAGCAGCAGTATGGCTCAAAAGCCGACTGGCAGGGACTTGAACTGCAAACCATTACGTTCTACAATGGGGGCCGCTACGCGCTGTACGGCTTCAAACGCTATTCCGACGTGCGGCTGGTGTTCATGCCCGAGCTGCAGCTGGGCTTTTTCGGCGGTGACCCCGACAACTTTACATATCCACGCTACGCGCTAGACTGCTCATTCTTCCGGGTATACGACAACGGCAAACCGCTGCAAACGACGCATTTTTTCAAATTCAACCCGGACGGAATTCGGGAGAACGAGCCGATTTTCGTGATTGGCAATCCCGGCCGTACTGAGCGACTTAAAACCGTAGCCGAACTCGAATTTGACCGTGATCTGCAGACACCCGCTACAATTCAGCTGATCAAAAACCGGTCGGCGGCTCTGCAGGCCTACAACGCCACGGCAAAAAGCGACAGTATTCTGAACGAAATTTTCAGCTATGAGAACAGCCTGAAAGCCTACAACGGTCAGTTAGCTGGGCTGCGCGACCCAGCACTGATGGCGCGCAAGGTCACCTTCGAGCAACGGTTTCAGGCCGACGCCAAAGCTAAAAACCTTCCGGCCGAGCAACTGAACACCTGGAACGCCATTGCCAGCAATACGGCGCAGCTACGCAGCCTGTTCCGGGATGCAAACTACCTGGCGCCCAGTGAGCGCACCATGGGCGAGTTACTTACTTTCGCCAATGTGTTGACGCAGTACGGACAGCTGGCGGCCACCCGCCCGCAGGATGCCGAACGAGCCCGCTCGCTGGTCGTTACGCCAAACATAGTCAGTATGAAGCTGGAAGAAGGTTACCTGGCGGCTCACCTGACCGAAGCGCTGGCGGGTCTGGGCAGTGATGATCCGTATGTGAAAGCGGCTCTAACGGGTCCGGACGGCAAACAACAAACACCCGCCCAGGCTGCGGCCTATCTGATCAAATCCAGCAAACTCAACGACCCGGCTTTTGTGAGCGACCTGGCCGTTCGGGGAGGAGCCATCAATTCATCCAGCGATCCACTGCTGGCGCTGGCCCGTATTGGGTTCCAGCGCTACCTGACTGCCGCCCGGCAGGCCCGGCAGATCGCTCAGCAACAGGAAGTGTTACGTAGCCAGCTGGGGCGGATGCTGTATGACGTGTATGGCACGGCCGTTCCTCCCGATGCTACCTTCTCGTTACGTATCAACGATGGGGTGGTGAAAGGATACGCCTACAACGGTACGGTAGCCCCCATCAAAACAACCTTCGCCGGGCTGTACGACCGGAATTACTCGTTCAACGACAAAGCCCCCTGGAACCTGCCGGCCCGCTGGAAAAATCCGCCAGCGGCTTTGCTGAAAGAGCCTATGTGCTTTATCAGCACCAATGACATTATTGGTGGCAACTCAGGCAGTCCGATGATCAACAAAAACCGGGAGGCTGTTGGGCTGGTATTCGACGGTAACATCGAAAGTTTGCCGGGCGAGTTCATCTTCGTACCCGACGCCAACCGCAGTATCTCGGTCCACGCGGGGGGGATCATCGCGGCCATGCGTTACATCTACAAAGCCGACCGGCTGATTACGGAATTACTGGGGACCGAAGCCGGCAAAACGGCAAATGTGCGTAAGTAAGGGTTTGGTTAGTTATCGCTCCTAAAACATAATCTTGCAGGAGTTTCATAAGGTAGTGGATCGGGCTGGCTTAGTTTTTCGCTATCTACCACCCCCTGCCCCCTCCCGCTACGGCGGACCGTTAGAAAATTAGGAGGGGGAGGTGAAAGGGTACTTTGGACGTTTCGACAGCCTACACAGGGTGCTTATCAAGGGGATGAGGTAATTGAAAAGGGTCACTTCTGCGTGTTCCCCTCCTGTTTTAGGAGGGGCTAGGGGTGGTGCTACCCGCTTAGGTTTTTGGCAGTCCGCCAATGCTATGGCGAGGAATAAGGTCAACTCATAAACACTTATCTTGCCGCGCCCGTTAATTCCCCTACCCCATGACAAAAGCTGATTTACCTAGCTTACCGCCGTTTTTTGACCGGTATATCAATCAGGTCGACGACATCAATGTTCTCGATGCACTGACCCAGACCGCTACGTTCGATAAGCTGATCGGACAAGAAACGCTGGAAGCCCTCGGCGACCTGCGTTATGCACCCGGCAAATGGAGCGTAAAAGATATTTTGCAGCATATTATCGACACCGAACGCATCATGAGCTACCGCGCCCTGCGGATTGGGCGTAATGACCCGACTCCCCTACCCGGTTTCGATGAGAACGCCTACGCCGAAAATACAGGCGCAAATCACCGGTCTATCGCCGATTTATACGACGAATACGCGGCCGTTCGGCAGTCGAGCATCCTGCTCTTTCGTAGTCTGGACGCGGCCATGCTGATCCGGGAGGGAACGGCGTCCGGTAAGCCAATCTCTGCATTGGCGCTGGGTTATGTGCTGGTTGGCCACGCCAGACACCATGTTACCGTTATCCAGGAGCGTTACGTTCCGCTCCTTTCCTGAAGGGCCATTCATAAACGGGCTGCGAAAACTGGAAATTCGCAGCCCGTTTTTTTGTAAGTTCGCCGGAATCTACCTGACGAACCATGTTAAAACGAACTACCTTCCTCATCCTGCTGGCGACGCAGTTTGGCTACGCCCAGACGAAATCAAAAGTGCTGGTGACCGATCTACTCCGCCTTAAACAGGTGGGCGGCATTGAGCTATCACCCGATGGAAAACGGGCGGTCTATACGCTCACAACCATCGAGCCCAATCCCGACGCCAAGCCCGAGGAATACGACTACCACACTCACATCTACCTCACCAACCTGAAAGCGGGCGATACCAAAGCCCTGACCCATGGTGCCGAATCCGCCCGGCAGGCAGTCTGGTCGCCGGATGGACAGCACCTGGCGTTTGTCCGGTCGCTGAAGGGCAAGAGCCAGATTTTCATTATGCCGCTAAACGGTGGTGAAGCCTGGCAACTTACCAACGGCAAATACAGCGCGTCGAATCCGGTCTGGTCGCCGGATGGGAAGCAGATTGCGTTCTCCTCGAACGTAACGATGGCCGAGATGATGGGCGACTCCATCCTCAACCCGTCGAAAGGCGGACCGGCCTGGTCGCTGGAGAAACCGGGTTTTGCGAACAACAACTTCGTCAAGGCCGACAAAAAAACTAAAGCTAATCCCGATGGCTCGCTGGCCGAGATTCGCGCGTACCTACAGAAAGACGTTGAAGACAAAAAAGCCAAAGTCATCAACCGCCTGAATTTCCAGGGTGAGTTCACGACCGAGCCTGATCCCAGTTTCACCCACCTTTACGTGATCAGCGTGCAGGAAGGAGCCAAAGCCAAAGCGCTGACCCGTGGTTTTACGTCGTTCCAGGCAGGAAACTGGCTCCCCGACGGCAAAGGGCTCCTGGCCGTAACGGATCGCGACTCGCTCAAACACCCGGACCGGGAGCAGGACAACGCCATCGTTTTCATTGCCGCCGACGGATCGGGAAAACGCAGCACTGTATTGGCCGAAGAAGGTAAAAGCTACGGATCGCCCGAACTCTCGCCTGATGGCAAGCAACTGGCGTTCCAGGTGAGTCCATCGCAGGGGGTTAACTTTGCGCAGGTTGGCCTTGCTACGTTTACCGGTACCGGCGCATCGGGGATGCAGCTCGTTACGTTCGACCGGGCAGCCAGTAACGTGACCTGGACCAGCGCGCCTGCCAGTGGTAAAGGCAAAAAAGCCAGCACGGCCTACGCAATCTACTTCACAGCGTCGGCTAATGGCGGGGTGCCGCTGTACCGACTTGACCCCGCCACGCGGCAGGTGACCCAGCTTACGGATTTTACGAGTGGCGTAACGGCGTTCGACGTAGTGGGCGACCAGGTAGTGTTTGCTAAAACCGAAGTGGCTAACCCATCCGAACTGTATGCAGCGAACGCGCAGGCCAAGGGGCAAATTAAGCTGACCAATCACAACGACTGGGTAGCCCAGCGGCAGCTCAGCCTGCCGGAGAAACGGACGTACAAGAATTCCATCGGGCAGACGGTTGATTACTGGATCATGAAGCCGACGGTAGTGGAGAGCAACAAAAAACACCCGCTGCTGCTGAACATGCACGGGGGGCCAACGGCGATGTGGGGCCCCGGCGAAGCGTCGATGTGGCACGAGTTTCAGTACATGGCATCGCAGGGTTACGGTATCGTGTACGCCAACCCACGCGGATCGGGCGGCTATGGCATCAACTTCCAGCGGGCCAACATCAAGGATTGGGGCACCGGTCCGGCCGAAGACGTACTAGCAGCGGCTACGAATGCTGCCAAAGAAGCCTGGGTTGATACGAGTCGGCAGGTGATTACGGGTGGCTCCTACGCGGGCTACCTGACGGCCTGGATTGTGGGCCACGACAACCGATTCAAAGCGGCTTTCGCGCAGCGGGGCGTGTATGACCTGACAACATTTATGGGCGAGGCCAACGCCTGGCGCCTGGTGCCAAACTACTTCGTGTATCCCTGGGATGCCGACGCTAAGGTGCTGGATGCCAATTCGCCGTATTCATTCGTGCAGAACATCAAGACGCCCCTGCTGATCAAACATGGCGAAAATGACCTCCGCACGGGCGTAGCGCAGAGTGAAATGCTCTACAAAAGCCTGAAAATTCTGAATCGTCCCGTAGAATACGTCCGGATGCCGGGTGCTACGCACGAGCTGAGCCGCACGGGTAACGTTCGCCAGCGGATCGACCGGCTGCTGCGCATCTACGAATTCTTCGAACGTTACGTCGGCCCGGATGCGCAGGGCGTAACGCAGAAGTAGTCTTTGTTTTTTCAACACAGGGATTACGGGATGAAAGAGAAAAGACGGAAAATGAAAGAGTGATAATCGAGGTACTCTTGTCGGGGACGTTCTTACCACCGGCACCGGCCGCCCGGCCTAGCCCCTCCTGTTTTAGGAGGGGAACAGGCAGAGGTGGCCTTTTTCTCCCCCTCCTATTTTTCTAGCCGAGCCGCCGTTGCGGAGGGGGCCGGGGGGTGGTAAGAGCCACACCCCGACAAGATCCCTCTGTGCGAGATGACAAAAACTGATATGACAAGATCCCCTCGATTATCACTCTTTCATATTACGTCTCTCTTCTTCCGTCTTCATGCCTTTGAATCCTTTTTTACGAAGCAGATACAGTCAACTCATGAGTGATAAGCAAAAACGTGAGGCCTTACAGGAGGCCCCGAAGTTCAAATTCTGGAAATCGCAGGCCGAAGCGAATGGCCTGAAAATTAACGACATCAAAGACTTCTACATTCGCTACAGGCACAATGGTGAAGTGCTGTTCGCCATGCTCGAAGTGGATGCCGACACACCCGAAGGCGACAAGATCCCCCCGGCACTCTTCCTGAAGGGGCACGCGGTATCGATGCTGGTCTGCCTGATCGAGCAGGAAACCAGAGAGAAATTCGTGGTGCTGGTGCGGCAACGGCGCATTTCCGACGGCTCGCATACGTACGAACACCCAGCGGGTATGGTCGACGCCAGCGACGATCCTGCCGACGTAGCGGCCCGCGAACTGGGTGAAGAAATCGGTCTGTTCGTCGACCCCTCGGTACTGACTAAACTCAACCCCACGCTCTGGTACCCCAGCACCGGCACCAGCGACGAATCCATGCACTTCTATTATCTGGAACAGGAAATGAGCCGGGCAGACATCATGGCCTTTCACCACAAGAATATGGGGAGTGAATCGGAGCACGAGCGGATCACGACGGTCGTGACGACTCTGCCGGAAGCCCACAAACTGGTGACGAACGTCAACGGTTTACTGATCCATTTTCTGTATCTAAAGCACGTGGGCGATTACGACACCATGCGGCTCTTATAATCCTATGACAAAAAATACTAGCCGACCTATTGTCTTTTAGCGGAATGTATTGCTATCTTTGCACTCCCAAAGGACATGCTTCCGTAGTTCAATGGATAGAATTTCGGTTTCCGGTACCGACGATAGGGGTTCGAATCCCTTCGGGAGCACAAGAAAAAGCCTTCGTACGCAGTGTACGAAGGCTTTTTGCTTTTAATCTACCAATCTGTTGGGCATTATGAAACATTGTAGTCTTCTAATGCAACATACAGTAGGCCAGCCGGTTTGCTAGGAATTTTTCTTATTTTGCGGGTAGTTAACGACCACCCTAACAGACATTCCCGTCCGCTTGCTTCACGACCATCATGGCCGAACTAGATCCTATTCAACCCTCCCTCCCGCCCGATCAACAAGAAAAATTACGTGAGCTGACGGCTCAAAGCTGGAACCTCGAATTAGTCATATCGGGCGCGGCCCTGTTTGCCGTATTGCAGTTACCCGACCTGCTGGATCAGGCATTTGACTATTTCCAGTACAATGTTGCTTCTGTTAAAGGTGGTGGTGTACAGGATTTGTTACCCCTGCTGGCTTACAGCATGATGAAAGCAATGTGTTACGTGCTGTTTCTGGCCTTCCTGACCAACTTTGTGATGCGGGCGTTCTGGGTAGGGCTGGTCGGCCTGCTCGCCGTCTACCCAAGCGGTATTCATTACGACCGGATTCCATTCTCGACCCCTTACACGCAGAAACGAATGGCCGCCGAGATGGGGCCCCTCGACCGTTATATTCTACGGCTCGACCTGCGGTGCAACATTGTTTTTGCCGTTGCCTTTCTGTTTGTCATATTCCTGATTGCCGTTGCTGGCACTTATATCCTCGTTGTGCTGGTTTCTTCGATTTTTCGCCCAATGATTCCGGCGGAAATCAGGCATATTCTTGAACTCATTTCATACGCCTTCTTCGCCGTTTACCTCATTACCAGCACTGTACTAAGTTTACCTTCCATTAAAGCTCACCCAACCGGAGAGAAACTGCACTATAAACTTACAACTGCCGGAAAGGTCCTCTTCTGGGGTATGCACGTTCCTTTCAGCTTCATTATCAATACCTTCTACAGCCATCTACCTTACAAAAAAATAGTACGGGCTATTGGGATTTTCTTTCTCGTCTTTATTGCGTTCATTGGGGTTGAGGTTTTCTCTAGCTTGTCACGGGTTGACCGACGCGTATCGTTTGACCGACGGCATTTATACACGACCCGGCTCGATAGCCTGTTTAGCAATCCATCCTCTTACGACGACCAGTTAGCCGACGGAGAATACGTACCAACGGCCTCCATTCAGTCCGACGTAATCCGTGATCCGTTTATCCAGGTCTTCATCGCTTACCCCAAAGACCTGGATACGCTCCTGACGAAAGTAGCCCCAAAACCCATCTGGAGCGACACGCTGTCCAGGGCTGAGACACGCCGTCGATTTGCGCAATGGAGTCATCAACAAATAACCAACATGATGCAGATTGCCGTTAACGATTCCGTGTATCGTCGCCCGGATCTGTTGTTCGCGCAACGGGGCTCCCAACAGCAACGTGGCTGGAAAACGGTACTGATTCCTTCCAATCTCAGAACCGGGAAAAATACGATTCGCATCAGCCTACAGCCTGACTCCCTGGCCAAACCGCAGGCCATAACAACGATACCGTTCTGGTACGTACCCGACAAATAGCGATGTGGGAAAGATAAGTTTGACGCTCATACCACGTCAAACTTATTTGTGAAAACGTTTTTCGCAGCCCTCCTTGTGTCAATTTTCCTTTTTACGGCCTCAGGCTACACCCAGGATTCACTCATCCGAGTTCGTGAGATCAGCCTGCAAACCGACGGCTTCAATATTCTTTGTAGGCTCTACAAAAAACAGATCAGCGAGAATACGTACTGGTTCTGATCACTCACCGTATTACTACTTACTAAATCGGAATCTGAAGCAATTTCAGATTCCGATTTTTTTATTGCCACCGTCTGACAATCTACCTGTACATACACTAAAAACATCTCTCTTCTGCTGCCGATAAACATGACGGGACCCCTGTACCAGAGTCCTAAGTAAGTATAGTGACTAACAAGTCTATTTAGCATAAAAAGCTGATAGACAGATTAGTAAATCGATTTACCGATAAGGTAACAACAGGCTACACAGGCTTACGTATCCAACTACATAACTGAACGACATGACCCCTCCATCGTCATTTCGGAAACTACTGTTTGGACACTCGATCTGGTCGAAACCAGTACGGTGGCTAAAGCAGGTTCTGGCCGAACTTCGTCGCATTTTGCTGACCAGGGGAATTCGTGGTATATACCGACTGCGGGGGATTCAGTTTCTGAATAAAAAACAAACGGACGAGTTCCTGGCTTCTTCCGCACTGGTGACGTATCCCCCCGACGCCGTATTTCTACCAGAGGTAACAGACGCTGGTCAATCCGAAAAAATCTACTTTCCGGCCACGCTGGCCGAGCCCGAGCCAGTCTCGGTCTGGCACTACAACGTCACCGATAGGCATACGTACCAACTCCCCTACGGCGGTATTGTCGCCCAGCAGCAAGTCCTTTGCCTGGATGTGAACGACGTCGATTTTTTCCGCAATGTCCTGAACCGACAGAAACGCACCTCCCGCCATACCCCAACGCTGATTGCGCCCTGGAGTCATTATCAGGATGGCTTTATGTGGGGAGGGTATTACGACTTTGTGCTCCTGGTGCTGGGGAAGCTGTGCCGCATGAAAGACGTACTGCCCGAAACTACCTTCGACGAAGCACTTGTTGCCTATCCGCTTTTCGGTACGTCCTACGAGCGGGAATACCTGGCACTACTGGGGATTCCGCCCGACCGGGTTGTTGATAGCCGGACAACGAGTGTTACGTTTGATCGGTGCGTGCTGGCCGATGTAGGGCACTGGTTCTACCCCAATCCCGCCGATATTCACGCCATCCGGAAACACATTCTTTCGCAGTTTCCGGCTCCGGCCGGCAAGCGCAACCGGGTGTACATGAGCCGCGCCGGTCGGCGGAGTATCCTCAACGAAACCGAACTGATTGCCCTGCTGAAAGCGTACGACTTTCAGATCATCGAAGACGTTCCCCGATCGGTGGCGGAGCAGGTCGCTATCTACCAGCAGGCCGAATTTATTATTGGTCCCCACGGCGCGTCTATGACCAACATTCTGTGGTGCCAGCCCGGTACGCACCTGTTCGAGCTGTTTTCTCCGGCCTATTACCCGGAGTTTTTCCGTTACATGGCCGGGCTGCTGGGTCTACACTATTCCGCCTATTTCCACGGCCCCGCCGAAACCGACGACTGGGCGCTGGGCCTGACCGACAACATTCTGGTGTCGATCCCCGAAGTAGAAAAATACCTGATGATGTACCTGACGACCAGCCCGGAACCGGAAGCCAGCTAATAGCTACGTTACCGCC
The DNA here is from genome assembly GCF_013375035.1 of Spirosoma sp. KUDC1026. Lineage (NCBI taxonomy): Bacteria > Pseudomonadati > Bacteroidota > Cytophagia > Cytophagales > Cytophagaceae > Spirosoma > Spirosoma sp. KUDC1026. The sequence continues at coordinate 5,766,803 of NZ_CP056032.1, forward strand.
CCAGAAATCCCCAGCCGAATGGCCTGCTCAACGGGCGAGTAGCTGCCGTCGGGTCGGTCGAGCTGGAATGGCTGGGAGGGCAAAAGGGGTGGCTGCGCCATAAAACGGGGCCTTGTGCCGCGATGAGCCTGGGCGCCATGCACCAGAAACGGATGGCACAAATAAACCGTCCCGGCATCGCCCACGGCGGTCACCTCTGGGCAGTGAGCCGTTTCGTCAAAATTATTGGCCGCCAGTTCACGTAACGACAAACCAGCTTCGCCAGCGGGAGCCAGCAGTTGGGCCATTGTCAGGTGTGAGCCCACCCGAATCCGGGTCGGTGCATCATCCGGTCCCACATCCGAAAAGAGAAACAGCATCAACAGCGCCCGCCCGGTCGACGTTACGTTGGCACGCCAATCCATAAAATTGGGGCTATCGGTACCAAAGCTCATGTCGATGTGCCAGCCCGCGTCGCCCGGATCGTCGGGGCTGGGAAACCGGATTGGAAACGTACCAAGACTCGTTCGGGGCAGCCACCGACCGACGCCAACCAACTGATCATAGGCCGACACCAGCCGGGGCGAATTGACCGCCTGCCGAAACGGAGTCTGGCTATAATTGCCCAGTCGGATAACGGGCTGCAGCCAAGTAGCTGTATTATGCGGACTAAACTCTGTATCGGCCCACAGAATAGCCCGGCCTTCATCGGCCAACTCGCGCGGGAACGCCTGATCCACCCGAACGAAACCATCCTGGATAAATGCCTGAATCTGCGCTTGTGTCAATGCTGGTCCCATAGGCTGGCGGCTGTTCGTGGTCGAACTAAATTTTAGATTAAAATAAGATCAGACACCCGTAATGGCACAAAAAAAGATGTCACTGCCAGGTTTTACTCTGTATCTTTTACTCTAAAATCAGTATTTTTCGGCAACGTTTGCCCCCTCTTTTAGCTAACCATTCTGTAAGTTCATGTTTACGTTAGGAACAGGCAGCCACTACTTTGCCTTAGATGTGCTTGATTATCAAGACAAAGACTCTCCCTACCGGCAGGATAAAAATCTGTTACACATCAGTATTCAGGTCAAAGACGGAGACCGTTCTTCCATAGTAACCGCTGGCCTGATGGCCACCCACGAACTTTCCTCGCTGGGAAACTGGTTCGGTCAAATTGCCGCGGGGGCTGCCCTGCCCCCGGTGGTGCTGCTTGAGCCAGGCTTGTTATTCGGTGCTACGTCTTCGGGCGAGAATCAGTTTACCGTTCAGGTTGCTATGTCGGCGCTGGCTTCTCCCACCTGGGCCGATACGCCCTTCTACGCAGAACCCTTCGATATGCAGTTTCAGCTGGACTACGAGTATATGCTACTGGCAGCCCGGCAGTTGCAGGAGTTACATAGGCAGTTCCCTACTCAATAACGACGCCTTTATCGGCGTCCTTGTCAGAGTTCGGGTACGGGTAGATAGACCGAAAAGGTAGCGCCTAAACCCGGCTGGCTGGCAGCAGTGATACCCCCGCCGTGGTTAGCCACAACTTTCTCGCAGATGGCCAGACCAATTCCGGTTCCGGCAAAGGTATTCTTTCCATGTAACCGCTGAAAAACCTGAAAAATCCGATCCAGGTATTTTTCGTCAAATCCAATTCCGTTGTCTGCTACGTCAATCTGATAGTACACAGGTACCACTCGCGTTGGCCGTACTGCTGCGGGCAGATCGCTCACGTTCACCTCACAGGATCGAATCGTAAGTACAGGCGCCACCGGCGTACCGGATGGGCTCGTTCGATGAAACTTAAGTGCGTTTGAAATTAGATTCTGAAACAGTTGCCGCAATTGTGACTGATCGCCCATAACCGTCGGCAGTACGTCAACGTGCACGATAGCCTCAGTTTCCTTGATGGCCAGTTCCAGATCGGCCAGTACAGTCTGCACTAGTTTTCCCAATGCAACCGACGCAGCCGTCTCCTGACGAGTGGATATACGGGAGAAGCCCAGCAGGTCCCGAATCAGGATAGACATCCGGTTGGCGGCCATTTGCATTCGCGTCAGGTAATCGGCGCCGTTACCCAGTTCGGCAGCATACTGCCCCATCAGCAGATCACCGAATGACTGAATCTTGCGCAGCGGCTCCTGCAGATCGTGCGACGCTACGTAAGCGAATTGCTGTAGGTTATCGTTTGAACGCTGCAGATCATATACCGTGGCCTGTAATTCAGTGGTCCGCTGTTGTACCTGCTCATCAAGCTCAGCCGACAGCAGCCGATAGCGGTTTTCACTTTTGGCCAGCGCTTTGCCTGACTGCACCTGCTCCGTTACCTCAGTGCATATTTCCAGCACTCCGGTCAATTTATCTCCCTCGTAATACGGCGTCAGTAATACGTCGAAGTAACCTGTCTGCAACTCGCTGTTCCGGTACACGGGCAGTTCTACCGCCACCCCCTGATCAGAAACACCCGTCTGATATACTTGCTGGAACCGACTGACAAACGTCTGCTTGGTAAGCTCCGGAAATACCGACAACAAGGATTTACCCAGGGCATTCGAATCGCGCTGAACGAGTGTCTGCATGGCTTCGTTCATCAGCTCGATTATCAAGTCGTCGCCTTTGACCAGCAGCATGGCTACCGGCGCATGCTGAACCAGGTTCCGAAGCCGGGTTTCGGCCTGCCGACGCGACTGGTTCAGATTGATCTGCGCCTTTACTTTCGTGAGCAGTTCCTGCCCCGAAAACGGTTTGACCAGATAATCGTCCGCACCGGTTTCCAGCCCATCAATACGAGCTTCCTGCCCGGCACGGGCCGACAGGAAAATCAGGGGAATATGCGCCGTGGCCGTGTTTTGCCTGAGCGTACTCAGCAGTTCCTTGCCATCCATTACCGGCATCATAATATCGCTCAGAATCAACTGAGGCTGGTAACTACCCAGTTGCTGCAACGCATCAGCGCCATTCGCGGCTGTATTCACGGTGAAGTAAGGCTCCAGCAACCGGGTCAGGTAGGCGCGCATGTCGGCGTTATCATCTACGACAAGAATCTTCGTGGACTGATCTGCCGGAAACTCGTCCGGCAGCGCGTCGGCCGACGTAGCAGACCGGAGATCTTCGAGCATTGTACTCGCTTCCTGAAGGAATGTATCGGCCAAGCGGCTCATCGTAGCTTCATGTTCGCCTTCGATGACCTGGCTGGCGGGTAAGTGCGCTTTTCCCAGTGGCAGCCGAACCGTGAACGTACTGCCCTCGCCTTCCACACTCGTTACGGTAATCATTCCGCCGTGGAAACGAACCAGTTCATGCACCAGCGAAAGCCCAATACCGCTGCCTTCGTAGGTACGGCCACCGGCGTTTTCGACCCGGTGAAAGCGCTCGAACATGTGCGGTAGTTCCCGCTCGGGAATACCAACGCCCGTATCGGTAACCTGCAGCACCGCATTACCCTCCTCCACTGTCAGACTGACCCGGATGCTGCCCTGCAGCGTATACTTGAACGCGTTCGAGAGCAGGTTGAGCACTATCTTTTCCCACATCTCGGCATCGGCATACACCACCGACGGCAGAGGCTTACAGTCAACAATAAACGCCAGGCCTGCCCGTTCGATCAGCGAGCGAAAGCTACTGGCCAGATCAACCGTCAGATTGACCAGATCTACCGGCCGGAAGCTGGCTTTGACCCGATTAGCTTCGATCCGACTGAAGTCGAGCAGGTTGTTCACCAGTTTCAGCAGCCGTAGCGCATTCCGGTTAGTGGCCTCAATAGGGACTTTGTACGGGGATGCCAGCAGTTCGGGATCGCGCAGTAACTCTTCCAACGGTCCCAGCATCAGTGTCAGGGGCGTCCGGAATTCATGGCTGATGTTATTGAAGAAGGCCGTCTTTGCCTGGTCGATAGCGGCTAGTGCTTCGGCCCGTTTCTGCTCCTCCTGATAGGCATACACGTTGGAGAAAGCCGTATTGATGGTATTGGCCAGCAGGGCATAGAAGTTAAGATAATCCTGATCCAGCGCCCGGTGCGGACTGATTCCGGCCAGCAGAAAACCAATCGGCTGTTCGCGCGTCGACAACGTCACGGGCAGACATACGGCCGTGTGCGGGGACTCCTCATATGGCCCGCCCACCAGCCGCCCAACCCGTTTTGTCAGTTGATCGATGACCTGCAACTTCGTCAGGTCGCTGAGCCATTCGGTGGCTGCTACGTTCAGTCGGGCAAGCTCCTCGGGAAAAGGCTGGTTGGGTGCCAAGCCAGCGCTACTCACCAGTTGAGCCGAGGATACCTCATCGTCCAGTTCGTAGAAAAGCAAGAAAGGTAGATCCAGCGCAAAATCGACCGCTGCCGCCGTCAAACTGGCGTAAATTTCTTCGTTCGTTTTCGCCTGGCTGGTCAGGGCCGCCACGTCCCGCAGTACCTGTGTCCGACGAGCGCTCAGCATCTTGTCGGTTGTTTCGGTGATGGGGTGAAAAATACCACCTACCTGGCCCGACTCATCCCGGATTGGCGCAAAGGAAAAAGTCATAAACGCTTCTTCCAGGTAACCATACCGGTCGAGGAACATGCGCTGATCTTTGATGTATGTCCCTTCTCCCTGTTGTCCCCGGCTGAATGCGTCGCCCACCACGGGCAGGGCCGTTTCCCAGCAGATCCGGAAATTCTGCCCCATCGATTCCGGATGTTTTGCTCCGCAGATGGGTCGGTAACTATCGTTGTAGATCTGAATGGTTTCGGGGCCCCAGGCAATCAAAATGGGGAATGTTGACGAAAGGCACAAACTAACGGAGGTTCGTAGACTCTGAGGCCATGTCGATATGGGCCCAAGTGGTGTTCTGGACCAGTCCATTGACCGAATCAACTGCCCCATTTCACCGCCCCCCGCCAGAAATTGCTCCGACGATTCAGCCTCAATCATATTGTTATCTGTATGGGATACTAAGGATAAACAACAAAAGTAATAAATCATCATTCTCCTGATGGTGGTATCCTTCACTTCTGCTTTAGTAGCCTGCTTCTTTGTTCAAATCTGTTACTACGTCTGCTTAAATCAAGCGTTATGTGGACAACACTGGTTTCTGATGGTTATACCGTTACTGAACAACATGGATTATGGCTGACGCTACGTTCCGCTTTTACAGTAGTCTGAATGATTTTTTACCCGCCCGGCAGCGAGCCGTCGACATTAATTGGCCGGTCAGCCAGCGAACATCCGTCAAAGACGTAATTGAATCGCTGGGGGTGCCGCATCCGGAAATTGGTTTATTGCTGGCGAATGGGCAGTCAATTGATTTCACCCATCTCGTTCGGCCGGACGATACGTTTCTGGTTTATCCACTCGTCGATCTGCCGGACCTCAATGTCGTGTCGCTGGTGCAGCCGCCCCCGCTGGCTACGTACCGATTCGTACTAGACACGCACCTGGGCAAACTCGCTACGTATCTGCGGATGCTGGGTATCGATACGCTCTACCGCAACGATTACACCGATCCGGAACTGGCGGAGATTTCCAGTACAGATGACCGCGTACTACTCACCCGCGACCGGGAGTTGCTGATGCGGAGCCGCGTTACGTACGGTTATTACGTTCGCAGTACCAACCCGAAGCAGCAGTTGTCGGAGATTATATCGCGTTATCCATTAGCCGACCAGATACATCCGTTCCAACGTTGCCTCGTCTGTAACGGGTCGATGGAGCCCGTTGCGAAAGAAACAGTTAAGGACCAGTTGTCCCCGCTCGTACGGGAAGGGCAGCAGGCCTTCTGGCGGTGTGACACCTGCAACCGACTCTACTGGGAAGGCACCCACTTTCAGCGGATGCAGGCGTTTATTCAGGCGTTGTTGCATACGAATCCACCACCGACTCAGCGTTACGCTTAAAGCAGATGAAGATTTATGGACAGGATTACAGCCGGGCCGCCGGGCGGATTTTCAGGATCTAAAAATTAATCAAATCCGCCCGGCGGCCCGGCTGTAATCCTGTCCATTCTTAATCCTGTCCAAAAAAACCTATACCACTACAACCGATGCGGAAACTCATTTATCATGTCGCGGCTACCCTCGACAATTTCATTGCCCACCCGGACGGCTCAACAACCGGTTTTCTGACCGAGGGCGAATTTATTCAGGACTTTATCGGAGCGATCCGCAACTACGGGGCGGTGCTGATGGGGCGAAAAACGTACGAGTACGGCTATGATTACGGCCTGCAGAAAGGCCAGCCAACCTACACACAGATTAATCCCCGGCTGAAGAACTACGTCTTTTCGAAGTCAATTGACTTTGACTCCAACAACCAGATTCAACTCGTTTCAAACGACGAACTGGACGTAGTACGCCAGCTGAAATCCGAGGAAGGAAAACCGCTCTGGCTCTGTGGCGGAGGTGAACTAGCGGGGCTGCTGCTGGATGCGCACCTGATCGATGAACTGATCATCAAGCTGAATCCAATTGTGTTCGGGGAAGGGGTTCGGCTGTTCGGTTCCAGCACGACCCAGGTCAGACTTAATCTGCTGGAAAGTAAAGCATACGACAACGGAATGATGCGGTTGTCGTATGCCATTACGTATTGATTCGTTGGGCTAACGAACGGGTTTTGTTTCTGCGGTTTAATCGGCCGAATGAGTTTTCACCCGGCTAAGCTGCAGAAACGACTGGATGGTTGCCTCCGTAAAATCGGGCGTAGCGCCCCGCTGCGTGGCGACATAAGCCCCCGTTGCGCAGGCGAACTCCAGAATCTGCTGGGGGGTATCGCCCTGTAGGGTTTTGTACAGGAAAGCGGCCAGAAACGCATCTCCGCTCCCAATCGTATCGGCCACCTCGACCGGGAAACCGCCCTGCCGGACAAAGCCAGTTTCGTTCAGTAAAATGGCTCCCTCTTCGCCCAGCGTTACGCATACGGTGTCAAGTGTATACCGTTCGCGCAGCTGCTGCATGGCCTTTTCCTGATCGCTCGCGTCACCGTACCAGCCCGCCAGTTCGGCCAGTTCGTGCTCGTTCAGTTTGGCCATATCGGCCTGATGCATCAGCGCTTCTACGATGTCCCGTTCGTAGTGGGGGGCGCGCAGGTTGACATCAAATACTTTTTTCGGCGCTACGTCCAGCAGGGCCTGCAGGGTTTCGTAGGTGCGGGTACTACGTGCTGCCAGGCTACCGTAGACAAAGAATTCGCTTTGTTGAACGACCTCCGTCAGGCCCGGTTCCAGCTGAATATAGTCCCAGGCCACGGGCTGAACGATCTTGTACGTCACTTCATTCCGGTCGGAGATATTGGCTTTGGCCACACCGGTCAGGTGCGTTTGTCCAACCTGGACCAGATCAAGCGGTAGCTCTTTGTCTTTCAGGAAAGCCAGCATCTCGGTGCCTAATTCATCAGTGCCAACGCGGCTGATGATCTGGGCGTTCAACCCAAAATTACGAAGATCGGCCGCTACGTTCATGGGCGCACCGCCCGCCTGTTTGCTGGTGGGCAGTACGTCCCAGAGTATCTCGCCGAAGCAGGTGATTGTCTGATTCATGGGTATTGGTTTTACGTGAGTAGGCGGTTACCTGGTCATTGAAATCCGTCAGGCGACCGGCACCAGCCTGTTTTAATGACCGACAAAGGTACGTTCGATCTGCTCCAGGCTGGTGCCTTTCGTTTCGGGCATCAGCTTCCAGACGAACAGCAGTTGCAGGATCATCATGACCGTAAAGAACATAAACGACGCAGCAGGCCCGAACTGGCCGGTCAGATACGGAAAGGTATAGGTGATTATGGCGGCCATGATCCAGTGGGTAAAGCTGCCCAGTGCCTGCCCGCTGGAACGTACTTCGTTAGGAAAAATTTCGGAGATGAATACCCAGATAACAGCCCCCTGCGAGAAACCAAAAAAGGCGATGTAGCCGAACAGGAACAGGGGTACCGACAGGCCATTAAACTCTTCCAGATAGAACGCCCGTGTCACCAGGCCCAGCATCACGATCAGCCCGACGGAACCAACCAGCATCAGCGTCCGGCGGCCAAAGCGGTCAATCAGGTTCATCGAAATCATCGTAAAGATCAGGTTGACCAACCCCACCCCCGCCGACGACAGCAGGGCCGAGCTCTTACCCAGGCCTGTCATTTCGAAAATACGGGGGGCGTAATACAGAATGGCATTGATCCCCGACACCTGGTTGAAGAACGCAAACAGCACCGCCAGCATAATGGGAGTGTTGTATTTGCCGGAAAACAGGCTGACCGTCTGGGGCTGATCGGCGTGCTGCTGTAACGTAGCCAGCGTGGCATCGGCCGTTTCCGGATCGATCATGTTCAGCACTTCCTTGGCTTCGGCAACTTTTCCTTTTTTGAGCAGGAGCCAGCGCGGGCTTTCGGGAATATACAGAACGGTAACCAGGAAGATCAGCGACGGAATGGCCTGAACACCCAGCATCCAGCGCCAGGGCTCAGCCCCGAAATTTTGCAGAAAATAGTTGGACACGTAGGCAATCAGAATACCCAGTACGACATTGAACTGAAACAGCGCGACCAGCAGCCCCCGCGATTTGGCCGGGGAAATCTCGGAAATGTACATCGGAGCCGCTACCGACGATGCACCGACTCCCAGCCCGCCCAGCAAGCGAAAAAAGAAGAAAAATCCCCAAGTTGGCGCCAGCGCCGTACCAAGTGAAGCGCCCAGGTAAATAACCCCAATCCAGAACAGGGTCCGCTTGCGTCCCAATCGTTCGGCGGGAATACCACCCGTCATGGCGCCAATGACCGTACCGATCAGAGCTACCGATATGGTCAGACCATGTTCGGCGTCGCTGAGGTTCCAGAGCGATTGAAGCGTCTGTTCTACGCCGGAGATAACCGCGGTATCAAAGCCAAACAGAAAGCCGCCCAGGGCAGCCGTAATCGACCAAAGAAATATGCGTTGGCTCTGACTCATACGTAGAAAGAATCGCTATGCACGACGGGTTTATGGTAAGATACAGGAAGAAAAAGGCGTAATCACGCGCCGATTTTCATCTAATTGCGCATCGGCCAAAGCATTGACTGACAACCAGTTTACTCCATAAAACGGCAACCGTTTTTGCCTTGGAGGGACCAATATAGCGATCAGGCCAGTTATTCGCTAAACCAAAACAGCCCGGATAACCCTATTGATTGCCTGGGCTATCGTTTAATTTCGTTTCTCTTTCCCGGCTCCTCATCCAGTACCCCCCAGCCCCGACGCCCGTTCTACGCAGATCGAGAGCTTCCAGACAGTGAAGCAAGCGACCAGAATTTCTAAATTCTAAGGCCTTACAAGCCAGAAACGATTATACTTTGGGGGTTTCTAGTTGTTACGAATAAGGCAGTAGCTGAAATTTTAACCACTGTATAGAAAACCTTCTCTCTTTCGTTTTATTTTTACCACAAAACATGCAATTGACTGACATGGAAACGCAAGCAGTGACGAAGCCCTACCCGTGGTTACGCTTTTATCCTAAAGGCGTTCCTCACGAGATCAATCCGGATGCTTATTCCTCGATAGCCGCCCTGCTGGACGATGGCTGCCAACGGTTTCACGACCGGCCGGCCTACAGTTGCATGGGCAAGGAGATTACGTTCGGCGAAGTGGATGCGTTGTCAAAACAGTTTGCGTCGTTCCTGCAGAATGATCTGGGTCTGAAACCCGGCGACCGGCTGGCGATTCAGATGCCTAATACGTTGCAGTATCCGGTAGTGATGTTTGGGGCACTGCGGGCGGGCCTGGCGGTGGTCAACACAAATCCATTGTACACCCCCCGCGAAATGCAGCACCAGTTCAAAGATTCGGGAACGAAAGCCCTAGTTATCCTGGCCAACTTTGCCAGCAACCTGGAAAAGATTCTGGAGCAGACCGATATTCAGCACGTTATTGTAACCGAACTGGGCGACCTGCTGGGTTTTCCAAAAAAGCAGATCGTTAACGCCGTTGTCAAATACGTCAAGAAGCTGGTGCCGTCCTACAAACTACCGAACGCCATCTCGTTCAGCGACGCCATGGGCCGGGGCAAACGGCAGCCATTCACGCCTGTAACCATCAAAAGTTCGGATCTGGCCTATGTGCAATACACCGGCGGCACAACCGGCGTATCAAAAGGCGCTATGCTGACGCACCGGAATCTGATCGCCAACGTAGAGGGGCAATACTACTGGATGCAACCCGGCGGCATTCCCGACGGGGAAGGAATCATTGTGGCGGCCCTCCCCCTCTACCACGTGTACGCCTTGACAACCAATGCCCTGGCGGGGCTACGTACCGGTGCCATGAATCTGCTTATTACCAATCCGCGGGATCTGAATGCTTTCATTGATGATCTTAAAAAGTACACGGTTACGGCCTTTACGGGTGTAAACACGCTTTACAACGGCCTGTTGAATCACCCGCGCATCAAAGAAGTCAACTTCAGCAAACTGACCATTACGTCGGCGGGGGGCATGGCGCTGCAAACGAGCGTAGCCGAACGCTGGAAGGCGCTGACCGGCGTTACACCCTGTGAAGGCTACGGCCTGACTGAAACCTCGCCGGTGCTGTCGTCGAACCCCACGGATGGGTCGGTACGGGTTGGAACGATTGGTGTTCCCTGGCCAAGTACCGACATGAAAATCATCAATGACGATGGGACTGATGCCGCCATTGGCGAGCGTGGCGAAGTAGTTGCTAAAGGACCACAGGTTTTCGTTGGCTACTACAATCGCCCTGACGAAACCGCCAACGCCATGATGGGCGAGTGGTTCAAAACCGGCGACATCGGCATTATGAACGAGGATGGTTTCTTCAAAATCGTCGACCGAAAAAAAGATATGATTCTGGTATCGGGCTTCAACGTTTATCCAAATGAGGTAGAAGACGTAGTAGCCCAGTGCCCCGGTGTCCTGGAAGTAGCCTGTATCGGCGTACCGGACGAGAAATCGACCGAGGTTGTCAAAATATGCGTCGTCAGAAAAGATCCAGAACTGACCGCCGACACGATTAAAGCGTTCTGCAGGGAAAACCTGACAGCATACAAAGTGCCGCGTATCATTGAATTCCGGGATGAGCTGCCGAAGTCCAACGTCGGCAAAATCCTGCGCCGTCCGCTACGGGACGAAGCGCTGGCCAAACTGGCGACGAAGTAATTATTCAGTTACCCCCGACTCCAGAAAGCTAGTATTGTAGGGGTTTTATGAGTTAGAGAATTCTGGCCTAGTTTGCTGCTAGCTACCACCGGCACGGGCCGCCCCGCCCTGCCCCCTCCCGCAACGGCGGACCGTTAAAAAATTAGGAGGGGGTGTTAAAAAGGTCGCTTCTGCTCGTTCCCCTCCTGTTTTAGGAGGGGCTAGGCGGGGCGGCCCGTGCCGGTGGTAAGAGCTAAACCCCGACAAGATCCCGACAAGATTAGGTGTTGGGAGAAGGACTGGGGTTGAGGCTATATCAATCAGGCCGCTACGGCCAGTTCGGGCTGTGTTTCTAGCAGTACAAGCTCTTTCTGGAAGCCGCGCAGATGCTGCATGAAGGCCGTGGCTTTCCGGCGCGATACGTCCACCCGATCGCCATTTAACAAACTAACGCTCAGTTGCTGCCGGTCGGGATTAATGCTTTCCAGATAAAGCAGGTTGATGATGTTCTTCTTGTGGGGCCGGACAAATACTTTCGGCGAGAGCCGACTTTCCAGCTTTTTGAGCGTGAGCGATACCATTAGCTGAGTACCATCGGCAAAGTGAAAAACGGTGTAGTTGCCTTCACCTTCCAGCCGAACGATCTGATGCATCGGCATTTTTTTGCGGTATCCCCAGAACGGTAATACCAGGTCTGACATAGCAAACTGATGGGCGATTTGCTCACGGCGCGTACTGCTGAGCAGTCCGGATTGCAGACTTACTTTCATAAACAGGATTAGATATGGTGTGAATAAATTGTAAACTCAGATCAGTCCAGCGATACATACCCGTAGCCTTGACCCGAATCACAAGCAAGTTTACAAAATTTTCATTATCAACCGTTTAGTAGACCGTATTTTTTGATCCCCCTTTTTGAACACAGTCTGGTACCGGGCTCTAAAAAGCGGGTTAACCCGATCATTGCGAACTATTTGAGCGCCTTTAACCTTGGAAAAGCAAACAGGTTTATTTGACTCCCATGGCTACCCTACTCGATTTGGTTGGAAACACTCCCCTCGTTGAACTGAACCGACTGAATCCTAATCCCAACATTAAAATTTACGGTAAACTGGAAGGCAACAACCCCGGTGGCAGCGTAAAAGACCGGGCTGCGGCCAGTATGATTCAGGGCGCTCTGGCCCGGAATGAGCTGAAACCGGGCATGAAGCTGATCGAAGCCACGAGCGGCAATACCGGTATTGCCCTGGCCATGATTGCCCGGCTTTATGACCTCGAGCTGGAACTGATCATGCCCGAAAACTCCACGCGCGAGCGCGTACTGACCATGGAAGCCTTCGGGGCGAAAGTCATCTTGACGGAAACGATGGAAAGCGCCCGCGATTATGCCGAAGCTCAGGTAGAAAAGGGCGGCTACTACCTCCTCAACCAGTTCGCCAATCCGGATAACTACTTGGCGCACTATAACACCACTGGTCCCGAAATCTGGCGTGACACGGCCGGGACAGTCACCCATTTTGTTTCATCAATGGGTACGACCGGTACCATCATGGGTACGTCGCGCTATCTGAAAGAGCAGAATCCAGACGTGCAGATCGTGGGATGCCAGCCAACAGATGGCTCATCGATTCCGGGTATCCGTAAATGGCCGGTGGAGTACCTGCCTAAAATTTTTGATCCGTCGCGGGTTGACCGCGTTATCGAGGTTTCGGCCGAAGACGCTACGCAGACAACTCGCCAGCTCGCCAGCGTTGAGGGTGTTTTTGCCGGTATGAGCAGTGGCGGTGCCGCCTGGGCCGCCCTGAAACTGGCGCAGGAATTGGAATCAGGCGTAATCGTCTGCATCATCTGCGACCGGGGTGACCGTTACCTTTCGTCGGATCTGTTTGGTTGATTGTCGGTGAGTTTGCTACGTCCGGTGTCACATTTGCGTATTTTTGCCGCATGTACAAGCGCCTGATTCTCCCGTTGCTATTCCGCTTCGATGCGGAGTCCATTCATCATACCATTACGTCGTTGCTCCGCTTTGCGCTGGCTATCCCCGGTGTATCGTTCCTTTGCCGCAAGCTCTACGTTGTTGATGATCCGCGACTGGCCCGGACGGTATTTGGGCTGACGTTTCCCAATCCGATCGGTATGGCGGCTGGCTTCGACAAAAACGCGGAGCTGGTAAGCGAGCTAAGCGATCTGGGATTCGGCTTCGTGGAGATCGGCACCGTTACGCCCCGCCCGCAGCCGGGTAATCCCCAGCCGCGTCTGTTCCGACTTAAAGCCGACCAAGGGCTCATTAACCGGATGGGATTCAACAACAAAGGCGCCGGACCCGCATCGGGCCGGTTGCGCGAGTTTGCGAAGAACCGGGGCGAACGACGGGTTATTGTTGGTGGCAACATCGGTAAAAATAAAGACACACCCAACGACGAAGCGCTGAATGACTACCTGCTCAGCTTCCGGGATTTGTTCGACGTCGTCGATTACTTCGTCGTTAACGTTAGTTCACCGAACACGCCCGGCCTGCGCGACCTTCAGGAACGCGCACCTCTCACCCGACTCCTGGCCGCTTTGCAGGACGAAAACAGAAAAAAGTCGGCTCCTAAACCCATCCTGCTAAAGATTGCGCCGGATCTTACCGACGGGCAGCTGGACGACATTATCGCCATTGTTAACGATACCAAAATTGCGGGCGTTATTGCCACGAACACAACCATCAGCCGTGAGGGTCTGGCTACCGACCCGGCTATTGTTACCCAGATGGGCGCGGGTGGGGTTAGCGGGCAGCCCCTGAAAGAACGGGCAACGGCTGTCATCCGGTATCTGCATCAGCAGTCGGGCGGAGCGTTTCCAATCATTGGTGTAGGCGGTATTGCCACCCCGGCCGATGCCCTGGAAAAGCTCCGGGCTGGGGCCAGCCTGATTCAGGTGTACACCAGTTTCATCTACGAAGGCCCGGGATTGGCCAAACAGATTAACAAAGCCCTGCTTGCCGAAAATTGGGTTTCAGCCCCAGCCGTTCCCTCATAAATTCCGTCTATTTTACGGTAGCAGCTCCGTTCCGGCTGAATCGGAATTTTCCTTCGCGCTTTTTCCGTGAAAAAATGGCAAATTTACTTCTGACTTCGCTAGTCAGCGTTTATCAGCATGGCTCAACCAACTACCTCCCCCCGTCAGAATACACTTCGTCAACCCGCTACCGAGCGGCCGCGGGGTAACAGCCCCCGAACGAACCGGGATACCCAGTCTCCTCCGCCGAGGGCGCCAAAACCATCGTCGGACTGGGCCATTAATTTCAACCGGATTCGCAGCGACCAGCGTTCTTCATTGATTCTGGGGGTGTTGTTCATGGGTCTGGGCGTTGGTTTACTGATTGCCTTCGTGTCGTACCTGCTGCACGGCCCCGCCGATCAGAGCGTCGTGGGGGCGGCTCTGACTGAACCGCTGGCGGAGTCAGGTACCGAAACCCGGAACCTGCTGGGCCTGGTAGGAGCCTCGGTAGCTCATGTGTTTGTCTTTCGCTGGTTTGGCGTCGGCGCCCTCGCCCTGCCGTTTATCCCATTTTTAGCCGGTTATAAACTGACGTTACAACGGGAGCTGCTCCCCCTGAACCGGACAACGATGGGTCTGATCTTCACGGCCGTCTGGACGAGTCTGCTCCTGGGTTATATTGTGCTGGTAACCGATTCGGCCGAAACGGGCAGCGTCTGGTGTGGCGGTATCGGCTACGAAATCAACGTAGCGCTCCACAGCCTGTTCGGCTGGGGCAACCTGGCGATCATTTTGTTTTTGCTGTTTATTTTCCTGGTGTATTTCGCGGATATCCGCAGCTGGAAACTGCCGAAGTTCTCGGTAGCCAAACGCCCACGTTTCTCTCCGGAGGCCGATAGTACCCTGCAGACCTACGACGAAACATACGATGAAACAGAGGAGGACGTCACCCCTGCGGATAGGTATGCTGATCCCGAGGATGAGGATGACGATACACCTATAGTGCCCCGTACAACGGCGCCCATTAACCAGTTTATCAGACACGACGTTGACCCCGAACCAGAGCCTTTCGTCGAGCCGCCCGTCAGTGAACCCGAACCACCCGTAACGGTCTATCCAGGCCCAACGCCAAACGCAGTGCCCACCGCCGTAAAATCCAACGGTGTTACGCTGACAATCAAGAACCGGGATGCCGACGATGATGTAGCTGTAGCCCCCGCCGAGCCGGTTGACGTGACGCCGACATTTGATGTTGACCTGCCTGACGACAATGATCTGGTAGCCCAGCACGGTCTGTACGATTCAACACTGGATCTGCCGCAGTACCAACCCCCGACCACCGACCTGCTTACCGACTACCAGAACAACCGGAAAGCTCAGGTATCAGATGACGAGCTGACGGCCAACAAAGAGAAGATCGAAACGACGTTACGTAATTTCGGGATTGAGATTGATTCCATTCAGGCCTCCATCGGGCCAACGGTAACCCTATACGAGATCATCCCGGCGAAGGGAGTCCGGATTTCGAAGATCAAAGGGCTGGTCGATGATATTGCGCTAAGCCTGTCGGCACTGGGCATCCGGATCATCGCGCCCATGCCGGGCATGGGTACCATCGGGATTGAGGTGCCGAACAAAAATCGGGAGATGGTATCGATGCGGTCGGTCATCACGAGCGATGTGTTTGCCAACAGCAAGTTCGATTTGCCCGTCGTATTGGGCAAAACGATCTCCAACGAAATCTTCATTGCTGATTTGGCCAAAATGCCTCACCTGCTTATGGCCGGCGCCACGGGTCAGGGTAAGTCGGTGGGTTTGAACGTACTGCTCACTTCGCTGATCTACAAAAAGCACCCTTCGCAGCTGAAACTGGTGCTGGTCGATCCAAAGAAGGTAGAGTTAACTCTCTTCAATAAGCTGGAGCGGCATTTCCTGGCCAAATTGCCTGACGCCGACGAACCCATCATTACCGATACCAAGAAGGTTGTCAATACGCTCAATTCGCTTTGTATCGAGATGGACAACCGCTACAACCTGCTGAAAGATGCTGGTTGCCGCAATTTAAAGGAGTACAATGCCAAATTCGTCAAACGGCAACTGAACCCCGAAAAAGGGCATAAATACCTTCCTTATATTGTCCTGATCATCGATGAGCTGGCCGATCTGATGATGACGGCCGGGAAGGAAGTCGAGCAGCCCATTGCCCGACTGGCGCAGCTGGCGCGGGCTATCGGGATTCACCTGGTAGTGGCGACGCAGCGTCCCTCAGTAAACGTCATTACGGGTTTGATTAAGGCTAACTTCCCGGCCCGGCTATCGTTCAAGGTAACGTCAAAAATTGACTCCCGGACGATTCTGGATACGGGTGGTGCCGAACAGCTGGTGGGCATGGGCGATATGCTCTTGTCATCCAATTCGGACCTAATCCGTCTCCAGTGTCCCTTTGTCGATACGAATGAGATTGAAGATCTCTGCGATTTCGTGGGTGGACAGCGTGGTTACGAAGACGCGTATCATCTGCCCGAGTTCGTGGGTGACGATGGTGGTCAGTCCGAAGAAAAAGACGTTGACCTGGATAACCGCGACCCCATGTTCGACGAAGCGGCCCGGCTGATCGTCATTCACCAGCAGGGCAGTACGTCGCTGATTCAGCGAAAGCTCAAGCTCGGCTACAACCGCGCGGGTCGCCTGATCGATCAGCTGGAAGCCGCCCGCATCGTCGGTCCATTCGAAGGCAGCAAAGCCCGCGACGTACTGGTCAACGATCTGCAAACGCTGGAAGAAATATTGAAACAGCTGTAAATCAATCGCGTAGCAAAACACAGCCTACTTCTTAAACTTTTCGCCCTGTTTTTGGTCTAACTGATGCATCAGTTAACAAAACAGGGCGAACGGCTATCCGGGCGGATCGCCACTTAGTCTATTCTTTTCACGAATGAAAAATCTTGCATACATATTGGGCTTGGCATTACTGATAGCCAGCCCGGCCTTTGCGCAGAAAGACAAAAAGGCGCAGACCATTCTGGACGCAATGAGCCAGAAATATAAATCATTGAACTCCTACAAAGCGGCCTTTTCGTACACCGGAGCCGAATCCTACAAAGGTGACCTGACCGTTAAAAACGAGAAATTCCGGCTTGCTATGGGTGATCAGGAAGTATTCAGTGATGGAAAAACGATGTCGACCTTCATTAAGGAAACGAACGAACTGAATATACAGGATCAGGAAAAGGGCGCCAGCGAGCTGAACCCCACCCAGATTTACAACCTGTACAAAAAAGGTTTCGACTATAAATTTGTCAGGGAGCAGAAACAGGGCGGTCGCACGATGGAAATCATTCAGCTGACACCGAACAAAAAGAAAATCAACGTAGCGTCGGTGCAGCTCGCGATTGACAAAGCCGACAAGTCAATCCGTAACTGGTTGATCACCGACAAAAACGGCAAGAAGTCAACCTACACCATCACCTCGTTCACACCAAACGTGAATGTACCGGACACGTATTTTGTCTTCGACAAAGCAAAACATCCAGGGGTGGAAGTGGTCGACCTGCGGTAAGACGGATCAATAAACAACACGATACTAAGTGAAAAGGGACGTAGCGCTGGCCACGTCCCTTTTTTTATACTTTCGGTCCGAAGGCCAGGTCGCCCGCGTCGCCCAGGCCGGGAACGATATACGCATGATCGTTCAGGTGCTGGTCGATTGCGCCGAGCCATAAATGACACTGGGGAAGCTGACGCTGTACGTAACGCACGCCATCGGCGCTGGCAATCACGGCGGCAATGTGCGTCTGGGCCGGAATGCCGTAGCGTAACATGGCGTGATAGACTTTCTCGAGCGAGCGCCCGGTAGCCAGCATCGGGTCGCACAGAATCAGTGTTTTACCGCTCAGGTCCGACGACACGATGTAATCCATTTCGATCTCAAACTGCTCCTCCCCGTCCCCATCCGGGGCGTAACCCCGGTAAGCCCCCGCAAAGGCATTTTCGGCGCGGTCGAAATAATTCAGAAATCCCTGATGAAAGGGCAGCCCCGCCCGCATGATTGTTGCTAATACAGGTTGTTGGCGCAGCAGCTGTGCTTCGGCTTTGCCCAGCGACGTTTGTACCAATGCGTTGTTGTACGACAACGTTTTGGAGATTTCGTAGGCCATCAGTTCGCCAATCCGTTCCAGATTCCGGCGAAAGCGCAGCGGGTCTTTCTGGACCGTTACGTCCCGTAATTCGGCAATGAACTGATTAGCAACTGAAGAATGCTGAGCAAATACAAACATGGATGTAAGGCTTCTTTCGCCGTAAATTAGCCCCGCCGTTACCGTATATCCAAACCAATTGCCTAATTTAACCGGCCTACTCGACGCCACCGTGGCGCGGCCCGGTCGCAAAACAGAATTGTAGGGCACCAACAGCTAGTACCGCACATGCGTAATAACGTTTACCTTCTTTGCCTTTTCTTTTTTTCCCTGTCCGTTCGCGCACAAAGTCCCTTCGCACCGCTTAATTCCGATTATTATCACCTGATTGATCGGCTCGAAATTCGGCAGGATCGATGGGCGGACGGGTTTCACAGCAGCATTAAGCCCTACAACCGGCAAAGTATTATTCAGCTGACGGACAGTATTTTAGCAAAACCAACCCGCGATCTCTCCGACTCCGATTATTTCAATCTGGACTACTTGCGGGATGATAGCTGGGAATGGGTTAAGCCAACGGCCGACGACCCCCAGCCAGGCAACAGCCGCGAGCCGCTGTTCAGACATTTCTACAAGAAGAAAGCGGATTTCTATAACCTGCAGACCGAAGATGTCGACCTCCACATCAGCCCGGCCGTTTATTTTGGCGCTGGTGTCGAACGCGCATCCTACGAGGCAAGTAATCCAGCTGATGGTCAGAAACTGAATTTCATTAATTCCCGTGGGGTTGAGCTTCGGGGGTCAATCGGCAAAAAATTAGGTTTCTACTCGTTCTTTTCCGAAAACCAGGCTATTTACCCGGAATATATTCAGCAGTACGGCAGAACGTACAGCCGGTATAATGGCGAAGAAGGCTCAGCGCCCGGGGAGGGCTTTACGAAGAATTACCGGACAAATGGCGTCGACTTCCTGTCGGCACGGGGCTATATCACATTCAACGCGCTCAAGGTCATCAATATTCAGTTCGGTCACGATCGTAACTTTATCGGTAACGGCTTCCGATCGCTGCTTTTATCCGATAACAGCGCCCCATACCTATTCGCCAAATTCTCGACCCGTCTGGGTAAACGGATTCAATATACCAACCTATTTACGCACTTACAGAATAGCCAGAACCTACCAGCGGCCATGAATGTGTTGATTCCGCCCAAGTTCGCGGCTATGCACCACCTGAGTGTCAACGTCAGCGACCACGTCAACATTGGTCTGTTTGAAGCCGAAGTATTCAGCCGCGACCGGGTCGATCTGAGCTACCTGAACCCCATCATTTTCTACCGCTACGTCGAATCCAGCCAGGGCAGCGCCGACAACGCCCTGATTGGTCTGGATGCTAAAGTCAATTTCCTGTCGCAGTTTCTGGTCTACGGACAGGTCATGCTGGATGAGTTTGTACTACGTGAGTTAACACGCGGCCGGGGCAGCTGGACCAACAAGTTCGCCGTGCAGCTGGGCGGTAAATACATCGACGCGTTCGACGTACCGAACCTGGATTTACAGCTGGAAATGAACCTTGCCCGGCCCTACACCTACTCACACGGTGGCTCTTCGACAGTTAGCCCTGGTCAAACCAACTATGTTCACTACAGCCAGCCCCTGGCTCACCCGCTGGGTGCGAATTTTATGGAAGGCCTGGGTATTGTTCGTTTTCAGCGTCAGAAGCTATCCGCTAGTGGTATTTTCGGGATAATGATGTATGGTGCCGATCCTTCGCCGGACCGAAATTACGGTGGTAATATTCTTCAGGATTACAACACCCGCATCGGTGAGGATGGAAACCACATTGGTCAGGGTCGCAAAACCATTATTACCTACGGCGATATTCGGGGCTCCTACATGATCCGGCACAATGTGTTTCTGGAAGCCCGGTATTTGTATCGTTTTCAGGACAGTGAGTATCGGCCCGCCCGCTACAGCGATCAGGTCGCCAGCCTGGCCGTCCGCTGGAACATCCCTTACCGCAACTGGGTGTTCTAAGGCAAGTGACCATCTAACGCAAAAGGGCCCGGTTTCAAAACCGGGCCCTTTTGCGTTAGGCGCAACTAGTTTACGCCAGATAGCTGCCGATGCTAACCAGATCAGCGAATACACCCGAGGCTGTCACTTCGGCACCGGCACCCGGCCCTTTTACTACCAGTGGCCGGTCTTTATAGCGCTCCGTAGTGAATGAAACGATGTTGTCAGAGCCGGACAGCATGTAGAACGGATGCTCCGGCCCGACTGGGCGAAGGCCAATAACAGCCTTGTTGTTTTCAAAACTAGCTACAAACCGCAGCTTCTGCCCCGTTGCTTCCGCTTCGGTCAGCAGGTTTTCGAAGTAGTCGTTGTTACGTTCCAGTTCGTCGAAGAAAGCCGGAATCGTAGGAGCCGCCAGACAGGATTCCGGCAGCAAATTATTAATCGTTACGTCCTCTGGTTCCAGTGGAAAACCGGCTTCGCGGGCCAGAATCAGAATTTTCCGGGCTACGTCCTGACCGCTTAAATCATCGCGCGGGTCGGGTTCGGTATACCCTTTTTCCTTGGCTTCCCGTACCACTTCGGCAAACGACACGCCGGGTCGGAACGTATTGAAAATGAACGACAGCGTTCCCGACAGGATTGCTTCGATTTTCAGGAACTGGTCGCCGGAGGTCATTAGCCCCTGCACCGTGTTGATGATGGGCAGGCCAGCGCCTACGTTGGTTTCGTACAGGAACTTGACGCCCCGGTTCAGGGCGGTACGTTGCAGACGACGGTATTCGCTGTACGGTCCCGAGTTGGCTACTTTATTCGGCGTAACGACCGAGATGTTGGCGTCCAGCAGCGATTCGTAAAACTGAACAATGTCCTTGTCGGATGTGCAGTCGATAAATACGCTGTTGGGCAGGTTGTAATCTTTAATTTTTTCGACAAAGGCCGGTAACGATGTCGTAACCCCCTCGGTCAGCAGGCGCTCAGTCCAGTCCGTCAGTGATGTTCCTTTGGGATCGAGCAGCATTTTTTTGGTATTGGCCATCCCGACGACGCACACTTTCAGCAGTCGTTCGTCCCGCAGGAAGGCCGCCTGATCACAGATCTGTTTCAGCAGCGTCCGGCCAATCAGGCCCGTTCCTACCAGATACAGATTTAGAATCCGCGCTTCAGACTGGAAGAAGATGTTGTGCAGCGCGTTAAGCGCTTTCGACAGGTTGTTCCGGTTGATGACCACCGAAATATTAATTTCCGAAGATCCCTGCGCGACGGCAACAATGTTCACCCCATTCTTACCTAGTACAGAAAACAACTTTCCGGCAATACCCGAGCTTTTGCGCATCCCCTCGCCTACCGTAGCAATGACCGACAGATCGCGTTCAATGGCAATGTTGTCGATATACCCGTGCTGAATTTCAGTGGCGAACTCGGTTTCGAGAATAATCTTTACATCCTCGGCTCCGCGTGGGTCAATAGCAAAACAGATCGAGTGCTCGGACGAAGCCTGCGAGATCAGGATAACGCTGATTCGATGGGCCGCCAGTACGCCAAACAGCTTAGCCGACACCCCCGCCACGCCGATCATACCCGATCCCTGAACGTTGACAAGTGCAATGGAGTCAATGCTTGAAATACCCGTTATGGTGTATTGCCGCCGTTCGGCCGTGCGGCTCACCAGGGTTCCGTCGTGCTCCGGATTGAACGTATTTAACACCCGAATCGGAATGTTGCGGGCGAAAGCGGGCTGCAGGCTGGGTGGATAAATCACCTTCGCGCCGAAATGCGACAGTTCCATCGCTTCGGCGTACGTAATGGTCGGAATATTGAACGCATTGGGTACCTTCCGCGGGTCAGCCGTCATCATCCCGTCGACATCCGTCCAGATATCGATGATTTTAGCGTTGAGAGCCGCACCGATAATCGACGCTGTATAATCAGAACCACCCCGGCCCAGCGTAGTCGTTTCATTTTTCTCGGTCGAGCCGATAAATCCCGTGATCAGCTGAATATCCGTCGATTTGGCGAAATAATCCTGAATCAGTTGATTCGTCAACGTGTAATTCACCTCAGCCTGTCCGAACTGGGCGTCCGTTTTGATCAACGTTCGAGCGTCGCAGTATTGCGCCGGTATGCCCCGGCTTTTTACGCACTCCGTAATAACCGTTGTCGACAGCCGTTCGCCGAAACTCGTGATCAGGTCGAGCGTGCGGAGTGACAGTTCGCGGATGAGCGAGACGCCCCGCAGCAGATCTTCCAGCTCGTTGATAATGCCCCGCACCGTAGCAAACACTTTGCTTTGCTCCTTAACCGGAATCAAGGCTTTAATGACATTGAAATGGCGATCTTCAATTCGACGCACCAGTTCGAGGTAATCGATGCTGCCCGTTGCGGCCATGCGGCCAATTTCAATAAGCTGATTGGTAACGCCCCCCATTGCCGAAAACACAACGGCAATCTCATTATTTGCCTGCACGGTTTCGGCACGGCGCTGTTTGTCAATGATCTCGATAACCTGCTTGATGCTTTCTACGGTACCAACCGAGGTACCGCCGAATTTCAGTACATACATGGGTAATGACCGGATTACCGGCGTAAAAATGAATGAGCAATCGGTAATTTATGCAGCGGGCAAAGCGCCGACAACTTTTATCGTTTATCGAACGCATCCGCACGCTCTGATGAAGCCAGGGGAACGGCAAAGGTAATAATACCCCAAGACTTCTGGCCCTGTTTCAGCAAAAAGGCGCCCCTGTTGGTGCGCCTTCCTGCTTGTTGACCAGTCCGATACGTTCAGATCATACCTTAACCGATGTATCGCCCAGGCCATCGCGGATATACAGCATTTTCACCAGGACCATAATGATGGCCACAACAGGCGTGGCAAAAATGACGCCAACTGCGCCCGCAAATGTGCCAATGACCACCTGCGCCACCAGAATCAGAGCCGGGGGCATTTCGATGAGCTCCTGCTGCACAAGGGGGGTAATCAGATTACTTTCAACGGCCTGCACTCCGGCGTAGAGCGCTGCTACGTACAGTACCTGTTCAGGACCGTTTACCAGCGCTACCAGAGCCGCCGGAATCAGCGCGAGGACCGGGCCAAAGTTCGGAATGAACGACAGCAAGGCCGCCATCAGGGCCAGTACACCCGCCAGCGGAATACCCAGAATCCAGAGGCCAATACCGGTCAGCACGCCTACTACCGTCATGGAAAATACTTGCCCCGTCAGCCAGCTCAGCAGCGTATCGCCCAGGTTCGCCATGACTTCGTGCGCCCGCTCCCGACCCGACATCGGTACCAGCAGAATGACACCCTGATAGTACGTATCCGGGCTTACGGCAATGAACAGCGTAACAAAAAAGACAATGTACAGATTGCTCAGGACGCCAAATACCGACGAAACCGCTCCGAACGCCCGTCCAAACCAGTTGCCCTGACTAGCCATTTTCTGGATATTGATGTCATCGGCGGATAAGTCGCTGGCAATACGCTGACCCAGTTTCGACTGCGAAAGCTGTTGCTGGGCATTTTCAATTAATTCTGGCAGTTGCTCCTGTAAATCGCTTATCTGTTGTGAGATTGCCCCAGATAGCAATGCGATGACGCCATAGATAACTGCAACGACGCTTAGCAGCACGACAGCCAGCGAAGCACCCTCCGGTAGTTTCGTTTTCCGGCTGAGCAGGCGGGTTCCGGCACGGAGCGGAAGAGCTAAGAGGACACTGGCCAGTACCAGAAAAAGCACCTGCAGACCGATATACGCCAGTGCCAGTATCAGAACAGTTAACGTAACCAGCGAAATGACAATCAGTGTCCGTTTAACGAACGGTGACTTGTCTCCCTCGCTATTTGATGCGTTAGAAACTTCCATATAGTAACGTTGAGTAAGAATGATAGACGATACGTCTATGAAATTAACCCGTGAACGGCTCAGTAGTTTTTATGTAGCAACAGCAGACATAAACCTTTTCTACGAATCTCTTGACTTAATGCAAGATCTTTGGCCGCAACAGAAAATAATTTCTAACAGTATTCAGTTCTACTATCTATTCATAATCAACCACTTACACCAAATCTATCCTCTTTCTTGAAAAAATCTTTCAAATTTTTCAAACTCAACAAATCCAGACATTAGCGGTTAGCGTATATGTATTTGTATTTCGGTTCGCAGCCTGTTTGTATTCAGAAATAAGATTGCTGTAAATCTGACGACAAAGTCAGTAACCATATTTCTCCGCAAAGCTATGCTTTGCGGAGCCTTCGAAAACCGCTACGGCGGGCTAGTACAAGGAAAGTTTATAATGTTAGTTTGAGGAGCCGGGCGACCGGTAGAACATCAAAAGGCACCTGGGACGTTCTCAGGTGCCTTTTCGTTTCCAGACTAAACCAAGCCATTACCTTTGTACCCCGGCCCGGCTAATTCGGGCCGGGGTAGCCGTATGAAATTTCTTCGTGTTCTGGTAAAGGGCCTGCTCGGACTGGTCGTTTTCCTGCTTCTTTTTCTGGCCGTTAGTCTGGCACCCGTCGATGAGACGCCGTATCAGCAGATGCCGTATTATGCGCAGACCAAACAACGGCTGGCGCAGCTGCCAAAACCACTGGCGGGACGGGCTCCATTACGGGCGGGCTGGGCTAAAGTCAACATCACGCCAGGGTACACTACGCCGACGGGGGGCTACGGCAACCGACTTGGCAAACACTGGCGCATTGTCAGCGACTCCATTTACGTTCGGACGATTATCCTGGATAACGGCACCACCAAAGCAGCCGTCGTTGGACTGGATTTGCTCATTACTCCCCCACCCATTGTCGAACGGCTCAAACAGCGGTTGCCCGAAGTGGGGCTACGCTGGGAGAATGTTTACAGCGGAGCTATTCACTCCCACAATAGTACGGGGGGCTGGATACCGGGGCTAGTGGGTCGACTGATTGCGGGAAAATACGACGAACGAATTGTCGATCAGATTACGAACGGCATTCTGGCGTCGATCAAGCAGGCGCAGCAGAACATGGCTCCCGTGCAGATCGGTTACGCGCAGGTCGACGCGACGGATCATATCTACAACCGGATTGAATCGTCTGGGCCAACGGGACCATTGGACGGACAGTTCCGGATGATTAAACTGCAAAAAGCGTCAGGGCAATCGGCCCTGCTTTGTTCCTTCGCGGGCCACGCTACGTTATTCGACATGCGTAACGGCGATTACCTGAGCCGCGACTATCCAGGCTCGCTGGTAGATCGGCTGGAGAAAAAGTCGGCAGACTTTGCGGTCTTTCTGGCCGGCGCTGTGGGTAGTACGGGCCCGCAGGCACGCGGCACAACCGACTTTCAGGAGATTCGTAATTACGCCGGTGATCTGGCGCTACGTGTCGAACGCAGCGTTCCGCAAATCAAACTCCAGCCAGACAGTATGCTCGCTGTGGAGACTTTACCCCTGAGTCTGAGAGAACCGCACGCACGGGTAATTGGCAACTGGCGGGTGCGGCCCTGGTTATTTTACGCTCTCTACGGCGATTATCCATCGGACCTTAAGGCACTACGTATCGGGCAGACGGTTTTGCTGGGTACCCCCTGCGATTTTTCGGGCGAACTGGCGGCCGAACTCCAGCCAGCCGCTCAACAAAAAGGACTTAACCTGATGGTTACCAGCTTCGATGGAGGTTATATCGGCTACGTAACGCCCGATCGGTATTACGACCGGACTACGTACGAAACCCGCGACATGAACTGGTTTGGTCCCTATAATGGCAATTACTTCAAAGAAATGATGGTAGGTTTGCTCAACAAAATCGATACCCCGTGAAGCAACGCCTTGCCCAGATTTCCCTGCTCGTCCGCGACTACGACGAGGCCATTCAGTACTATACCAGCACACTCAGGTTCGTTCTGGTAGAAGATACCCAACTCAGCGAAACCAAACGCTGGGTACGCATTGCTCCGCAGGGCGATAGCTCTTTCACGTTGTTGCTGGCGAAAGCCGACGGCCAACAGCAGCAGGCGTTCATCGGCAATCAGGCGGGCGGGCGCGTGTTTCTGTTTTTGTACACCGACGATTTCTGGCGCGACTACAAGGCCATGACTGAGCAGGGCGTACGTTTCGTCCGCGAGCCCGCAACTATGCCCTACGGCACCGTAGCCGTTTTTGAGGATCTGTACGGTAATCTCTGGGATTTCATCGAACCCAGCCAACAGCCCTGACTAGTTAGTAGGCTTGTCGGGAACGGGTGCCGATGCGTGAAACTCCTGGTAAATCCGGTGCATGTAGCCGTCCAGCAACTGCCGGATCCGGTCACGGTCGTCGGACTGCACAATCAGGCCAACGTGGTACTCCCTATTCATGCGCCAGTAGATTTCGGCATCCGTGAACCCGCCCATATCGGGCCACTGCTGGCGTGCCAGAGAAACAATCAGCCCGGCCTGCTGCCCGCTGTCGACGGGCGGTACGTAATGCTCTTTGCGAGCCATGGCCGTTTCCAGCTTTGCCCACTCCCGCCAGAGGTTCACACCCGACGCAGCTTCGACCATCTCGGCAATGTGTGCTCCGCCGACGCGCGAGGACGTTTCCAGAAAATACAGTTCCCCATCGTGATTGCAGCGGATATATTCGGAGTGCGACGCGCTGTAACGCATACCGAAAGCTTTGAGCACTCTATTGTTAAACTGCTGTACGGCCTGCCCATCCAGCGAATCGACGGGCAGCGTCATGGTCCGGAACACCCCGCCCCCGTGCGACACTTCCATGGGCGTTGCCAGGTACTGACTTACGCGGGTAAACACTGCCTTTCCTTCGACCGACAAGGCGTCGACGTGATACACGCTCCCTGGCTTAAACGATTCAATCAAATATTGGTAACGCCGGTCCCCCAGTCCGTGAATAACTGACCAGGCTTCGTCCAGTGAGTGTACTTTCTTAATACCCGTTGCCGAAGCTTCGGAGCGGGGTTTTATCAGCCAGGGGCCTTCGGTTTGCTGGATAAATTTCGTGACCGTCTCGTCATGAAAGAGCGCACTGAATTCCGGCACGCGGATTCCGGCCGCGGCTGCCCGCATCCGCATGGCCAGCTTATCCCGAAAATAGCGGGAGGTGGTCTGCCCCATGCCGTCGATCCGGAAGGTTTCGCGAACAAGTGCACCCTTCTCTACGTCGAAGTCGTCCAGCGCCACCACCCGGTCAATCTGCCGCGACCGCATGACATGCGACAGTCCCAAAATCATCTGCTCCAGATCCTGGGTCTCGTTGCTCGGCGATGACAGGTAAAAAAACTCATCAATGGCTTCACGCGGCCAGTCGGCGTTCGCCAGCTTCTGATCGGTAAGCA